>NZ_JANUEA010000002.1:0-843079 GCF_024810135.1 Pseudomonas sp. BIGb0164
CTACAGCAGCCTCATTTGCTGTCAAGTGATTATTTTCAGAAGTTTTTGAAGATTTCTTCAACAACTTCAACCACTTGCGCTTCCGATCTCTCGTTGGCGGGAGGCGAATTCTACAGATTTAAATTATGCGGTCAACCCCGCTTTAGAAATTCTTTTTACTCATCAAAGAGCCGAAGATTGTCGCTATAAAAGCCTGCTTCAGCGGGCCATCCAATCAATAGTTGTCGCAACCAAAGATAGGGCGTGAAATCGCGCACCTGCCAGGCATCGTCTCACCGAGCGATCACATCACAGCATCCACAGACTTATTAAAGAGCTATAGAGAGCAAAATCTCGCAAAACAGCATGAAGGGAAGAACAGACTTAAAACAGAAACCGCAGAATGCAAAAAGGCCCCATAAATGGGGCCTTTAAGTACAAGTATGGCGGAGAGATAGGGATTCGAACCCTAGGTACCGGTGAAGGTACAACGGATTTCGAATCCGTCCCATTCGGCCACTCTGGCATCTCTCCAACGGCGCGCATCATAACAGCGTGTTTCGCAGAAGCAAACCCCAAAAGCGATTTTTTTCCGTGCTATCAGATGCTTGCGTCGATTAAAGCGGTACACCCAGACGATTGGCGACTTCTTCGTAAGCTTCGATCACATCACCGAGGCCCTGGCGGAAGCGGTCTTTGTCCATCTTCTTCTTGGTGTCCTTGTCCCACAGGCGGCAGCCGTCCGGGCTGAACTCGTCACCCAGCACGATAGAGCCGTCGTGGAACACACCGAACTCCAGCTTGAAGTCGACCAGCAGCAGACCGGCGTCGTCGAACAATTTGCTCAGCACGTCGTTGACCTTGAGGGACAACTCCTTCATGCGAGCCAGTTGTTCAGCGGTGCCCCAACCGAATGCCACAACGTGGGATTCGTTGATAAACGGGTCGCCCTTGGCGTCGTCCTTCAGGAACAGCTCGAAGGTGTAAGGGCTGAGCTTGAGGCCCTCTTCCACGCCCAGGCGCTTGACCAGGCTGCCGGCTGCGTAGTTACGTACAACGCACTCGACCGGAATCATGTCCAGCTTCTTGACCAGGCACTCGTTGTCGCCCAGCAGCTTATCGAACTGGGTCGGGATACCGGCCGCTTCGAGCTTCTGCATGATGAAGGCGTTGAACTTGTTGTTCACCATGCCTTTGCGATCAAGTTGTTCGATGCGCTTGCCGTCGAACGCCGAGGTGTCGTTGCGAAACAGCAGGATCAGGCGGTTGGCGTCGTCGGTCTTGTACACCGACTTGGCTTTACCGCGGTAGAGTTCTTCACGTTTTTCCATGATGGGCTCCGCTTACTAAAGGGTGGGCTAGGCGATGTGTCGCCAATCGAGCCCTGAATCTTGATCGGCCAGTTGCAGCCAGTCCGGGTCGCACCCAAGGGTGTCGACAAAACATTGCCGGGCAAGCTGCGGCAGGTTGTTCTTGCTGCTCAGGTGGGCCAGGACCAGGTGTTGCAGGTCTTGCCAGCCCAACTCATACACCAGGTACGCCGCCTGGTGGTTGTTCAAATGTCCCAGCTCGCCGCCCACCCGCTGCTTGAGAAAGTACGGATAGTGACCGCGAGCCAACAGGTCTCGGCAGTGGTTGGACTCGATCATCAACGCATCGAGGTCACGGTAGCCCTCCAGCACCCTAGCGCAGTACGAACCCAGGTCGGTGAGCACACCGAAGCGCCGCTCTCCCCCATTGAAGACGTATTGCGTCGGCTCGTGGGCATCATGCGCCACGGCAATCACATCAATACTCAAGGCACCGACTTGCAGTTTCTCGCCACCGGCCAGGAAACCAGTAGGTTCAATGGGCTTGCGCATCCCGCGCAACGTGCCACGACTAAGGTACACCGGCAGATTGTAGCGCCGAGACAGCAAACCCACGCCATGCACGTGATCGGCATGTTCGTGGGTCACCAGAATCGCGCTCAGCTGCGCGGGGTGAACCCCCAGGCGCAGCAGGCGCCGCTCGGTTTCTTTTAACGAGAAACCACAATCGACCAGCACATAAGTGTCGTCATGTGCGACCAGCGTGCCGTTCCCTTGGCTACCGCTGCCGAGAACGGCAAAACGCATTGGATCAGCCCAGGTTGTCCTGAATCACACCCAACACTTTGCGCGCTGTTTCAGCTGGCGCGACGGTATTGATGTTCTTCTCGACGGTCACTTGTACGCTGTCGCCCACCTTGCTCAAACGAACCTGGTAACGCTCGGCACGGGTCTCGATCTCTTCCTTGGTCGGCTTGCTGCCGAACAACTTGCCGAAGAAACCTGGCTCTTCATCTTTCTTCTCGGCCTTTTCAGCCACGTTGATGTAGTACAGGCCCAGGCTGCGGTTGATGTCTTCAACACGCCAAGGGCCCTGCTCCAACGCGCGACCGACACTGGCCCAGGCACGGTCCAGGTCTTCGCCCAGGTTCAGCACCACGTTGCCGCTGCCGTCTTCGGTGAGGCTGACACGGTTTGGCGTGTCGTAGTCACGTGCGGCAAGCAGGGACACGGAACCGCCCTTCTCAGAGATACGGCTCATGCTGGCAAGCATCTCGTCGACCAGCGCGGAGTCCACACCGGTGTTGACCGAGCGGTTGGTGAAATCAACACTGGCGGTGCTGCCGGCAGGACGCTCGGCGCTGACCACGTAGACTTCACTGGTATTGCGCTGCACGCCAGGCTCGATGCGCACACGCACACGGGCTTCGCTGTCAGCGGCTACGCCACCGGCCTGCAGGCGCTTGGCCATGCTGGCGGACAGCTCGCTGCCCTGCTGCCAGGCGGTGGTAAACTCACCGGTCTGTGGGCGCTGCTCGTCAATGCGAAAACCATTGTCCTGGAAGAACTGCAGGGCCACCGGCCAGACTTCGGCAGGTGGGCGCTGGGCCATGATCCAGCGGTTGTCGCCGCTTTTTTGCAGACTGTAGTCGCTGGCATCCGCCACGGCCGAAATCGGCTGCGGGCGAGGTACCACGTACTCACCCTTGGTGGTGTCGTCGGCAACGTTACGCGGGATCGGCAGCAACGGGTCAAGGCGCTTGGCGACGTTGACGTCCGGCGGCAGTTGCATCGGTTTGGTTGCTTGGGCTTCCAGGTAATCGCTACCGCGGTCACGGAAGTAGCCTTCCGGGCCCCAGATCCAACCGCAGCCACTGGTGCTGGAGATAATCAAGGCAAGTGCGGAAAGTCCGGCCAATCGCTTCATGCGTAGTGCTTCCTCAATTAAACCAGGACGCCGGACTGGCGCAGGGCCTGTCGCAGCGGTTCGTGACAGGCTTCGCTGAGACGGGTGAGCGGCAGACGGATACCGTCCGGCATCAGGCCCATCTCGAACAGCGCCCATTTCACGGGAATAGGGTTGGATTCAATGAACAGTGTCTTGTTGAGCGGCATCAGCTTCTCGTGGATCGCGCGGGCGGTCACTGCGTCGCCGGCAATGGCGGCGGCGCATAGTTCGCTCATGGCACGCGGGGCCACGTTGGCGGTCACGGAGATGTTGCCCTTGCCACCCAGCAGGATCAGCTCGACAGCGGTGGCGTCGTCACCGGAGTACACCAGGAAGTCGCTGCTCACGCCGGCCAGGATGTCCTTGGCGCGTTGCAGGTCGCCCGTGGCTTCCTTGATGCCGATGATGTTCGGCACGGTGGACAGGCGGATCACGGTCGCAGCCTGCATGTCGCATGCGGTGCGGCCGGGTACGTTGTAGAGGATCTGCGGGATATCGACCGCTTCGGCAATAGCGCGAAAGTGCTGGTACAAACCTTCCTGGGTCGGTTTGTTGTAGTACGGAGTCACCAGCAGGCAGGCATCGGCGCCGGCCTTCTTGGCGTTTTTGGTCAGTTCGATCGCTTCGCGCGTCGAGTTGGCGCCCGTGCCGGCGATTACGGCGATGCGGCCCGCAACACGCTTCACGACAAATTCGATGACCTGGATGTGTTCTTCCACATCGAGGGTGGCCGACTCACCTGTGGTGCCGACCGCCACGATGGCGTTGGTGCCTTCTTGCAGGTGGAAGTCCACCAGTTTGCCCAGGCTGTCCCAGTCGAGATGACCTTGTGCATCCATGGGTGTGACCAGTGCCACCATACTGCCCGCAATCATGCAACCGCTCCTGCCGGAAAAAGAGAGCCGTAATGGTACTGGCGCCAAGATGCTTGTACAAGCGAAGTACCGCGTGAGGATGCGTTCTGGGGCAAGTAAACGATGGGCAATGCCATCATTGGGCCAAAGCATGACTTCAGACGGGATGAAATTCGACCGATCACGCAATGAAAACGCCACCTCCTAGCCCTTGGCGGCGCTTTTCGCTACCCTTCATCCTTTGATCGATACAGCCCACACGGTATCGACCGCTCATCGCTTTAGGAAGGCTGCATGTCCACCCCCACAGTTCGCGAACAATTCCTTGTTATCAGTGCCCTCGGCGCCAACCCCATGGAGCTGACCAACGTCCTGTGCCGCGCCAGCCATGAGAACCGCTGCGCCGTCGTGACCTCCCGCCTGACTCGCCATGGCGAGTGCAGTGCGCTGGTCCTGCAGATCTCCGGCACCTGGGACGCCCTGGCGCGCCTGGAAACCGGCTTGCCGGGCCTGGCCAAGAAACACGACTTCACCGTGAATGTCGTGCGCAGCGCCGCACTGGAAAATCGCCCGCAGGCGCTGCCGTATGTTGCCTACGTCAGCTCGGCCTACCGTTCGGACATCGTCAACGAGCTGTGCCAGTTCTTCATCGACCACAACGTCGAGCTGGAGAACCTGACTTGCGATACCTACCAGGCCCCACAGACCGGCGGCACCATGCTCAACGCCACGTTCACCGTGACCTTGCCGCCCGGCGTGCAGATAAGCTGGCTGCGTGACCAGTTCCTGGATTTTGCCGACGCGCTGAACCTCGACGCCCTGATCGAACCATGGCGCCCACAGAACCCAATGTAAGGAAAACCCCATGCCGGTAGCCCTCGACACACCCGTGGCCGATTTCGAAGCCCAGGCCACCAGCGGCCAGACCTTCAGCCTCGCAGCCCTCAAAGGCAAGCAAGTGGTGATCTACTTCTACCCCAAGGACAGCACCCCGGGTTGCACCACCGAGGGCCAAGGTTTTCGTGACCAGTACGCAGCCTTCAAGGCGGCCAACACCGAAGTCTTCGGCGTGTCGCGCGACAGCGTGAAATCCCACGAGAACTTCAAGGGCAAGCAGGAATTCCCTTTCGAGCTGATCAGCGACAAAGACGAGGCGGTTTGCCAACTGTTTGACGTGATCAAGCTGAAGAAGTTGTACGGCAAGGAGTACCTGGGCGTGGACCGCAGCACTTTCCTCATCGACAAGGATGGGGTGTTGCGCCAGGAATGGCGCGGCGTGAAGGTGCCCGGACATGTGGATGCCGTTTTGGCAGCGGCTCAAGCCTTGAACAAGGCTTGATGGCTGCGGCAACCTTTTGATCACATCGCCGGCAAGCCGGCTCCTACATGTGGAACGCATTCTCCTGTAGGAGCCGGCTTGCCGGCGATAGCGTCTTCAATTCCACCACAACGTTTAAAGCAGCGGCGCAACCACAGGCTCTTGTCGTGGCCACGCATCCAACACTGCCTTGAACAGCGTCGCCAGGGGGATCGCAAAGAACACACCCCAGAACCCCCACAGCCCACCGAACAGCAGCACCGCACAGATGATCGCCACTGGGTGCAGGTTGACGGCCTCGGAAAACAGCAGCGGCACCAGCACATTGCCATCCAGGGTTTGGATGATGCCGTAGACCGCCATCAGGTAGATGAACTGGTCGCTCCACCCCCACTGGAACAACGCGATCAACATCACCGGCACTGTCACCACCACTGCTCCCACATACGGCACCACCACTGACACCCCCACCAGCAATGCCAGCAGCGCTGCGTAGTTCAGCCCGAGGGCGACAAAGGCGATGTAGGTGACACCTCCGCAAATCACGATCTCGATGACCTTGCCACGAATGTAATTGGCAATCTGCCGGTTCATTTCCTCGGCCACCCGCGTGATCAGCGCCCGCTCGCGCGGCAGGTAGCCGCGTACCCAGCGGCCAATCATCGCGCGGTCCTTGAGGAAGAAGAACACCAGGATCGGCACCAGTACCAGGTAGATCATGATGTTGACCAGCAGCGGCAGGCTGGACAGGGAAAAGGTCAGCGCCCATTGCCCGAACTTTCCGATCTCACCGCGCGCCACCTCGATGGCCTGCAACACCTGTTCATCCGACACCAGATGCGGGTACCGCTCTGGCAGCAGCAGCAACAACGATTGCCATTTGGCGAGCATGCCCGGCAGTTCGTTGAACAAGGTGATCAACTGATGCCACAGCAACGGCACGACCACCACAATGAAGACCAGTAACACGCCCATGAACAACGCAAACACCAACCCCACTGCCGCCCCGCCTGGCAGACGCAGGCGCTCCAGCGTGGTGACCAGGCCTTGCATCAGATACGCCAAAACCATCCCCGCCAGCACCGGCGCCAACATCCCTCCGAGGGTGAGAACTGCGGTAAAGGCCAGGAACAGCAGGACAGCCAGCACCACGGCCTCCTCATCGGAGAAGTAGCGCTGAATCCAGTCTCGTAACACTTTGAACATCAATCAACCTCGGCGGGTGGGGCAAACGGTTCAGGCCTTGCGTAACCAGTAGCGGTACACACCGCCAGCGTCTTCTTCGTGCAGCAGCGTATGACCGGCCAGCTTGGCAAACGTCCGGAAATCCCGCTGGGAGCCAGCGTCCGTGGCAGTTACCTTGAGAACCGCGCCACTGGCCAGCCGATTGAGTTCCAGTTTGGCCTTAAGCAAAGGCAACGGGCAATTGAGGCCACTGGCATCAAGCTCGGCATCAAAGGCTACAGCGTCGGTCATGAATTTACTCCGGGCGTGGGTTCGGGCTGCTTAGAATATCTGGTCCGAAGCTCAGTGTCCGGCTACAGTAAGCTCTTTGTCGAAAGGCTTTGTGCATGACTTTTTTGCGCCCTACCCTGCTGACGCTGGCTTGCCTGCTGGCCTCTCCGGGCTTTGCTGACGACCTGCCGTCACTTGGCGACGCCAGTTCTGCCATTGTCTCGCCGCAACAGGAATACCAACTGGGTCGCGCATGGCTCGCTTACCTGCGCGGCCAGGTCTCGCAACTCAATGACCCCCAGCTCAAGGACTACGTCGAAACCAGCGTGTACAAGCTGGTAGAGACCAGCCAGGTCAATGACCGGCGCCTGGAATTCATCCTGATCAACAGCCCGCAGCTCAACGCCTTTGCCGCACCTGGCGGGATCGTGGGCGTCAACGGCGGCCTGTTCCTCAATGCCCAGACCGAAGGTGAATACGCCTCGGTGCTCGCCCACGAATTGGCTCACTTGTCTCAGCGCCACTTCGCACGGGGCGTGGAGGCACAATCGCGCATGCAGATCCCGATGATGGCAGCCCTGCTCGGCGGCATCATCGCGGCGGCGGCCGGTGCGGGCGATGCAGGGATTGCCGCGATTGCCGGTAGCCAGGCTGCGGCCATCCAGGAACAGCGTCGGTTTTCCCGCCAGAACGAACAGGAAGCAGACCGTATCGGCATCCTCAACCTGGAAAAGGCCGGCTACGACCCGCGCTCCATGCCCACCATGTTCGAGCGCCTGATGCGTCAATACCGCTTCGACGCCAAGCCACCGGAATTCCTGCTGACTCACCCGGTGACCGAGTCCCGGATTGCCGACACCCGCAACCGTGCGGAGCAGGCCAAGCCAGGCGGCAAGGAAGACAGCCTGCGCTATCAGTTGATTCGTGCACGGGTGCAGTTGCAATACGAGGATACGCCCGGGCTCGCGGCCAAACGCTTCCAGGCGCAGCTGGATGAAAACCCGAAAAACGATGTGGCGCGCTATGGCTTGGCCATAGCCCAGATCAAGGGCACCCAGTACAAAGAGGCACGGGAAAGCTTGGCGCCGCTGCTGGCGAAAGCGCCCAACGACATCACGTACAACCTGGCGCAGATCGAACTGGATATCGCCAGCAGCCGTTTGCCAGACGCCCAGCAACGCACCGACCGCATGCTCACCCAGTACCCCGGCAACTATCCGTTGAACCAGGTACGGGTAGATTTGCTACTCAAACAGAACCGCACGGCCGATGCAGAGAAGGCATTGGATGGTTTGCTCAAGTCGCGCCCCGATGACCCGGACGTGTGGTACCAGGTCGCCGAAACACGCGGTTTGTCCGGCAACATCATCGGCCTGCATCAGGCGCGTGCCGAGTATTTCGCCTTGGTGGGCGACTTCCAGCAGGCCATTCAGCAACTGGACTTTGCCAAGCGCCGCGCCGGCAACAACTTCCCGCTGTCTTCGCGCATTGACGCGCGCCAACGTGAGCTGATCGAACAGGAGCGCCTGGTAAAAGGGATGATGAGCTAAACCCATCGCCCACAAAAAAGCCCCGCCTTCGCTTAGCGAAGGCGGGGCTTTTATTTTACTGGCGGCTTACTCGGCCAGCTTGAAGGTGATGAAGCTCGCACGCCCCTGACGCAGGACGCGCATCGACACCGAACGGTTCTTCGGCAGCGCCTTGGCGATGTCGGTGAACTCCTTGGTGGAGTTGATCGCCTGGTTGTTCAGGTGGGTGATCACATCGCCAGGTTGCAGGCCGATCAGCGCAGCTGGGCCGTCCTGGACCTCCTTGATCACGACACCGCTCTTGAGGTCGAAGCTCTTCTTCTGCTCATCGGTCAGCTCGACCACGGCAATGCCCAAACGGTTGCTGCTGCGCTCGGCGCCAGGTTTGGCGTTGCCCAGGGCATCCAGGGTTGCGCCTTCTTCCGGAATCGCACCGACGGTCAGCTCAACGGTCTGGCGCTTGCCTTCACGGATCACCTCAAGCTTGGCCTTGCTGCCAGCCTTGAGCGCACCCACCAGGTGCGGCAGGTCAGCCGACATGACGATGGGCTGGCCGTTCATGCTCAGGATCACGTCACCCACTTGCAGGCCACCCTTGGCAGCCGGACCATCGTCCTGGATCTGCGCAACCAGTGCGCCGGCCGGCTTATCGAGGCCGAATGACTCAGCCAGGTCCTTGTTCACTTCCTGAATCACTACACCCAACCAGCCGCGGCTGACCTTGCCACCGCTTTTCAGCTGGTTGGAGACGTCCATGGCCACGTCGATCGGGATCGCAAAGGAAACGCCCATGAAGCCACCGGAACGGGTGTAGATCTGCGAGTTGATCCCCACCACTTCGCCAGCCAGGTTGAACAGCGGACCACCAGAGTTGCCCGGGTTGATCGGCACGTCGGTCTGGATGAATGGCACGTAGTTTTCGTTTGGCAGGCTACGGCCAATGGCGCTGACGATGCCTTGGGTGACGGTATGGTCAAAGCCGAATGGCGAGCCGATGGCGACGACCCACTGGCCGGCTTTCAGGTCCTGGGATTTACCCAGCTTCAGCACGGGCAGGTCCTTGCCATCAATTTTCAGCAACGCCACGTCGGAACGCGGATCGGTGCCCACCAACTTGGCTTTCAGCTCGCTGCGGTCAGCCAGGCGCACGAGGATCTCGTCTGCGTCGGCGATCACATGGTTGTTGGTGAGGATGTAACCGTCCGGCGAAATGATGAAGCCGGAGCCCAGGGACTGCGCTTCACGCTGCCCACCACCACTGCGAGGGGAGCGCTGTTGCGGCGGCATGCCACGCTCGAAGAACTCGCGCAGCATGGGTGGCAGGCCCTCCAGGTCTGGCATCTGCTGGTTCGACACTTTGCGATCCGGCAGTTTCTGCGTGGTACTGATGTTCACCACGGCGGGCGAGGCCTGCTCAACCAGTTGGGTAAAGTCAGGCAGTTCGGCTGCTTGCGCAGACACGGCCTGACCCAGCACCAATACCGTGGCAACTATGGATAGGTAAGACTTCAAACGTGGTATCGACATACAGCTCCCGTTACGACGAGCAGGGTTGAGCGACAGGGTTCAAGAAACGCCGGAAACTGCCACCGACATCTTTGTTCCGCGAACAAAACAAGGCCAGAGCCAACAGGCCCTGACCTATAAAAAACATAGGGGATTTTTGCAAGTGAAAATACTGATCCGGACATTTCATGCTCTCGGCAACGGACCTGGCATGCAACGACATTGAAAGATCAGGATGAACACAGGATTAACGGCTCATGGTTTTGCAGCGGTCTTTTCACCGCGTACCGAGAGCGCAATGCGCTCGGCCGTGCCGATGGGCACTTCGCCGACGACCGTCACCATCACCTCGCCTTCTACCGTATTCAGGCGGCGAGACACCGCGACCGTCGGGCCCAGCTGAGTGCGGGTCTCCGTGACGCTCGCACCGTCGGTCGACTCAAGGAACACTGAAAAGCGTGCGAGCCCATCGTCATACATCAGGCTGTCGACCGTGGATTTGGTCTCGGCGTCTTTACGCGCGCTGCTATTGGTGAGCTGGAAGCCAGGGGGCAGCCAGTCGAGATGCCATGCCTGGGTCGCGGCCACCTGTGGGGCCTTGCTATCAGAAACGGCCACAGGCGTGCATTCGCTGCTGGGTTGCAGGCTGCGATCATCCGGAACTACGGACGTATTCAAGCGTGTGAACTGGAAGCGCTCCAACAACTGCCCTTGGTCATTGAGCAGCAACGACTTGAGCGGCAGTGCGGTTTCACGATCCAGGTGCAACTCAAAGCCATAGCGGTACTGGTCGCGAGGGGTGATTGAGACAATCACGGCATTACGACCGGCCACGCGGGATTTGCCGATGACGGCCAGATCATAGAATTGAGTGAGTTTTTGTGGATCAAGCGCGGGCGAAGAGCCATCCCGCGAGTTGCCAAGGCCGGCAACGAGGGTGCCACTGACGCATAGGGTTCGGCCATCTACCCGCACGACTTCTTGGGCGGACCCATCAAGCTGCAAAAGTCGCTCGCGGACCTGGCCATCCTGGACACGGTGCCAAATGTCATGGGTAGAGAAACTGCCATTACGTTCATAGACGAACGTACCTTCGAAGCTTTGCTGCTGCTCTGCACGCCCAAGTCGAGTCAGCCAGTCTTGGGCTTCATCGGCGTGGGCGGGGAGTGCAAACCAACCACTGAGCAAAAGCGTAAGGAGCGGTATGGCGCGCATAGAGCTCCTTACGAATCAGCGGTTTTCCAGGCTTGCGGCACGCGCATAAGGCAGAGCGCTTTCAGTGCCTTTCAGAGCCGATTCCTGTGCATGTTGGCGCAGGTAGCCTGGAAGACGCTGGTCCTGCCAGCCGGATTGCCCTTGCAGTACACCATTGGCCATCGGGCCGGTGCTGTCAGAGCTTTCCTTGTAGCCGGCCAATACCGCAGGGCCTTTGACCTGAGGACCCGCCATCACCGGCTGCTGGGTCTGTTGGGCCAGTTCGGCACCGGCGATTTCGTCCTGGTTGTACAGGCGAACACCGGCCAATACTGCAACAGTTACCGAGGCAGCAACTGCCAGGCGACCCAGACTACGCCAAGGTCCACGAGCAGCCTTTGCCGGAACGGCTTCATCAGCCAGCGCAGCAGAAACGGCCGCAGCAATATCCAGACGAGGGATTAGAAGATCCTTGTGCATCACCGCCCGAGCGACTTGGTAACGAGACCAGGTATCACGGGTTTCGGCGTCGTCAAATGCGTTGAGCACTCGACGAAGTTCCAGTTCATCCGCTTCGTTATCCATCACTGCGGACAGCGATTCCTGCAGGGCATCACGACTCATGGCGGTTCCTCTCTTGGCTGTCGCCGCTGTCTTTAGTTTTCCTGCAACAACGGTTGCAAGGCTTTATCGATGGCTTCCCGGGCCCGGAAAATCCGTGACCTTACAGTCCCCACCGGACACTGCATGACACTCGCAATGTCTTCGTAACTCAGACCATCGAATTCACGCAAAGTTAACGCCGTGCGCAAATCTTCTGGCAGTTGCTGAATTGTGCGATGAACGGTGCCTTCGATCTCGTCGCGCAGCAATGCACGCTCCGGCGACTCGAGATCCTTGAGGCCGTGATCACCATCGTAAAATTCTGCATCTTCTGAACTCACATCACTGTCTGGTGGGCGGCGTCCGCGAGACACCAGATAGTTCTTCGCCGTGTTGATGGCGATGCGGTATAGCCACGTGTAAAACGCACTGTCACCGCGGAAGTTACCAAGTGCACGATAGGCCTTGATAAAGGCTTCCTGTGCAACGTCCTGCGCTTCATGGGTGTCGTGCACAAACCGCACGATCAACCCGAGAATTTTGTGCTGGTATTTCAGCACTAGCAGATCAAATGCCCGCTTGTCACCGCGCTGAACGCGCTCGACCAGCTGCTGATCCTCTTCCTGGGTTAGCATGAACACTCCTCGTTGTACTTGAAGGAGGCTTGCATAACTAAACGATCAGGCTTGCAAACATAGACTCGGGCTTTTCGCAAAAGTTCTCCCCCTTCAAGCAAGTTTCCGGCACGCACTGATTTGGCACACACGAAAAACGCAGCACGGGCATCGCCGGCTGCGCGAATAATCTTGTCGCCGGTTTTCTGACGCGTCCAATGCTCCCGACGGGCCAATAAACTCAACGTTTTCCCAGCTTTCGGGCAACCTGCTATTGAGTTCGGGCCTATGCAAAAAGTTCCGTTTCAATAACTGGCCGATCTGACCCAAGCCGTGCACCGCAATCTCACATTGCCACGAATGCCCGGCTATTGTGCCGCTCCCCCCCTCTATATACTAGTAGCCCGTGTGACCCTTTGATTCGCCGATCCAGGCGTCCTGTTTGCGCCCCCTTCCGGATCGCTTTTTGCGGAATCCTTCAAATGAGCCAACAGTTTCAACACGATGTCCTGGTGATTGGTAGCGGCGCGGCCGGTTTGAGCCTTGCACTGACCCTCCCCAGCCACCTGCGGATTGCGGTACTGAGCAAAGGCGACCTGGCCAACGGCTCGACATTCTGGGCCCAGGGTGGTGTCGCCGCCGTGCTCGATGACACCGACACCGTGCAATCCCACGTCGAAGACACCCTCAACGCCGGCGGCGGCCTGTGCAACGAAGAGGCCGTGCGCTTCACCGTCGAGCATAGCCGCGAAGCCATCCAATGGCTGATTGACCAGGGCGTGCCTTTTACCCGCGACGAACACGCCAGCAGTGACGATGGCGGCTTCGAGTTCCACCTGACCCGCGAAGGCGGCCACAGCCATCGCCGCATCATCCACGCGGCCGACGCTACCGGCGCTGCCATCTTCAAGACTCTGCTCGATCAGGCCCGCCGGCGCCCCAACATCGAACTGCTGGAACAGCGTGTCGCCGTCGACCTGATCACCGAAAAACGCCTGGGCCTGGAAGGCGAACGCTGCCTCGGCGCCTACGTGCTCAACCGTGCCAGCGGCGAAGTCGACACCTATGGTGCACGCTTCACTATTCTTGCCTCGGGCGGCGCAGCCAAGGTCTACCTCTATACCAGCAACCCCGACGGCGCCTGCGGCGATGGCATTGCCATGGCCTGGCGCTCGGGCTGCCGGGTGGCCAACCTGGAATTCAACCAGTTCCACCCCACCTGCCTGTATCACCCGCAAGCCAAGAGTTTCCTGATCACCGAAGCCCTGCGCGGTGAAGGCGCCCACCTCAAGCTGCCCAACGGCGAGCGCTTCATGCAGCGCTTCGACCCCCGCGCCGAGCTGGCGCCACGGGATATCGTCGCCCGCGCCATCGACCACGAGATGAAGCGCCTGGGCGTCGACTGCGTCTACCTGGACATCAGCCACAAGCCCGAAGCCTTCATCAAGACCCACTTCCCCACCGTCTATGAGCGCTGCCTCGCCTTCAATATCGACATCACCAAAGGCCCGATCCCCGTGGTGCCGGCCGCGCACTACACCTGCGGCGGCGTGATGGTCGACCAGCACGGTCGCACCGACGTGCCGGGCTTGTATGCGATTGGCGAAACCAGCTTCACCGGCCTGCACGGCGCCAACCGCATGGCCAGCAATTCCTTGCTCGAATGCTTCGTCTACGCCCGCTCAGCGGCGGCCGACATCCTCGAACAATTGCCACGCACTGCGGTGCCCGCCGCCCTGCCCCGTTGGGACGCCAGCCAGGTGACCGATTCGGACGAAGACGTGATCATCGCCCACAACTGGGACGAGCTGCGGCGTTTTATGTGGGACTACGTAGGGATCGTGCGCACCAACAAACGCCTGCAACGCGCACAGCATCGGGTGCGCTTGCTGCTCGACGAAATTGACGAGTTCTACAGCAACTATAAAGTCAGCCGCGACCTGATCGAACTGCGCAACCTGGCCCAGGTGGCGGAGTTGATGATCCGCTCGGCCATGGAGCGCAAGGAAAGCCGGGGCCTGCATTACACCCTCGACTACCCGCAGATGCTGCCCGAAGCCCGGGACACTATCCTGGTGCCAACCACCTACGGCGGCTGAACTTCAGGCGCACCCGCAGGCGCCGATGTACATCGGCGACCTGCGAATCCCTCGGCACACAGATCGAGCGCACCCACCACCGCCCCGGCACCCGATAGCGCAGCACCACGATCAACGGCAACGCCAGGCTGTCGGGGCGCAGTTGCACGCCGTGCCAACCACGCTCGGCACTGAACAACTGCCAACCGTCCTCGTCGCGACGCAGGCCACAAACCGACGAACGGTGAGTCAGCAGGATGTGTCGCGGTAAAACCCAGGCGGCATGCGCCAAGCACAAGAGCAGGCCGAAGCTCGAATAGGGTAAATCAACAAGAAAACAGGCGCCCAGCGCGAACAGCTGGGCAAAAAGATACGCCGCCAGCAATAGCCGTGAGGCCTGCCAGCGGCATTCGAATCGATTACTTGGGCTGGACACGATCCAGGATCATCCGAACCATGCGCTGCAGCTCAGGGTCTTCGGATTCGGAACGCTCCATGAACCAGCCGAACATGTCCTGATCTTCGCAGGTCAGCAAGCGGACGTAGAGGTCGCGATCGACCTGGTTGAGGGTCGCGTAGACCTCTTTGGTGAAAGGCACCAGCAACACGTCCAGCTCCAGCATGCCACGACGGCTGTGCCAGAAGAGACGATTGATTTCTACATCTTCGACCATGGAGCGCTCCTCAAATAGGCGGCAAGTATACAGGCCCGACGGCACCGGAACAGTCGGCTTTGGTCGCCCCATACGGAAACTATCCATTTGCCGGGCGCCCCTCTATGATGCACCCATGACTTTTTGACCTGCGATGACCCATGGCTGACTCTGCTTTCTTCTGCCCCCTGTCCCACGAAGGCGTTCTCGCCGTCCGCGGCGCCGACGCTGCCAAGTTCCTGCAAGGGCAACTGACCTGCAACCTCAATTACCTGAGCGACACCCAGGCCAGCCTCGGCGCGCGCTGCACGCAAAAAGGGCGCATGCAGTCGAGCTTTCGCATCCTGTTGCAAGGTGATGGCGTGCTCCTGGCCATGGCCACCGAGCTGCTCGAACCGCAACTGGCCGACCTGAAGAAATACGCCGTGTTCTCCAAATCCAAGCTCACCGACGAAAGCGCCGCCTGGGCACGCTTTGGCCTGGCGGATGCCGATCAAGCCCTGGCGAGCCTCGGCCTTGAGCTGCCGGCTGACACCGACAGCGTCGTACGCACCGATGCCCTGATCGCCATCCGCGTCTCCCCCGGCCGCGCGGAGCTCTGGGTGCCAGCCGAACAGGCCGATGCCGTGCGCGGCCAATTGGCCGCCCACTTGAACGAAGCCGACTTGAATGACTGGCTGCTCGGCCAAGTGCGTGCCGGCATCGGCCAGGTCATGCCGCAAACCCGCGAGCTGTTCATCCCGCAGATGCTCAACCTGCAAGCCGTAGGCGGCGTCAGCTTCAAGAAAGGCTGCTACACCGGCCAGGAAATCGTCGCGCGCATGCAATACCTGGGCAAACTCAAGCGTCGCCTGTATCACTTGAGCCTCGATGCGCCGCAAATGCCCGAGCCAGGCACCCCGCTGTTTTCCCCCAGCCATGCCAGCTCGATCGGCGAAGTGGTGCTGGCAGCAAAAGCTGACCAGACGATTGAACTTCTTGCTGTGCTGCAAGCCGAAGCTGCCGATAGTGGCGATGTGCACTTAGGCACACTGGAAGGCCCCGGCCTGCACCTGCTCGACCTGCCTTACACGCTCGACCGTGACCGAGAGATCCAGCGTTAATCGCCGTACCTTTTTGCAACACCCTAGAGATCATGAATGAACAAGCTGGCGGAAAAAGTCCAACAGGCTTTAGTGAGGGCCATCGACAACGATGACCTGGTTCTGCCGACATTGCCGGAAGTGGCCCTGAACATTCGCCAGGCCGCAGAAGACCCGGAAATCAGCATCAGCCACTTGAGCAAAGTGATCGGTCGCGACACCGCCCTGTCGGCGCGCCTGATCAAGGTGGTCAACAGCCCCTTGTTGCGCGCAACGCAGGAAGTCACCGACCTGCACACCGCCATCACCCGGCTAGGCACCAACTACAGCAGCAACCTGGCGATTGGCCTGGTGATGGAGCAGATCTTCCACGCCCGCTCCGACGTGGTCGAACAAAAAATGCGCGAAGTGTGGCGCCGCAGCCTGGAAGTGGCGGGCGTGAGTTATGCCCTATGTCGTAGCCACAGCCAACTCAAGCCAGACCAGGCGGCCCTCGGTGGCCTGGTGCATCAGATCGGTGTACTGCCGATCCTGACGTACGCCGAAGACCACTACGAGCTGCTTTCGGACCCGGTCAGTCTCAACCACGTCATCGAGAGCATTCACCCGTTGTTGGGCGATAAGCTGCTGAGCGGCTGGGATTTCCCGGAGATGCTCGCCCGACTGCCCGGCCAATACCTCGACCTGGCGCGCGATTCGGCCAGCCTGGACTACATCGACCTGGTACAAGTCGCCGTGCTTTATTGCCATCGCGGCACCGATCACCCATTGGCCAGCGTGCCGGTCTCTACCCTGCCGGCGATCAAGAAACTGCGGGTCGATCCTTACAGCGACGCCTTGCGCGTCGAGTTGGACGAAGCCCGTTCGATGTTCTATTGATCAACCCGCGATAAAACTCACCCGCACTTTCAGCCCCGCCTGCTCGCCATCGTGCAGGCTGATCTGTGCCAGGTGCGCCCGGCAGATTTCACCCACGATTGCCAGGCCCAACCCCGAGCCCATGCCCTGCTGACTGCGGCGGTAGAATCGCTCGAACACCCGATCCCGCTCGTCCAGCGGGATGCCTGGGCCATCATCTTCCACTTCCAGCACCGCCGGCGCCGTCACCCGCAAAATCACATTGCCACCCGGTGGCGTGTGGGCCAGGGCGTTGTCCACCAGGTTGCTCAGCAGTTCATTGAGCAGCGTCGGCTCCCCGCGCAACCACACGGGTTCATCCGCCTCCAGGGCCAGCGCAACACCGCGTGCGTGGGCCAAAGGCGCCATGGCCATGCCCAGCTCACGGGCCAATTGGCTGAGGTCGAGCAGTTGGGCGCCGCCTTCGGCAATGGCCCGGGCCCCGTTCTCGATACGGGCCAGGGACAACAACTGATTGGCCAGGTGCGTCAGGCGATCGGTGCCTTGGGCGGCGGTTTCCAGGGTGCTGCGCCAGGTCGCCGGGTCTTCGGCGCGCAGGCCCAGTTCGAGCCGGGCCTTGAGCGCTGCCAAGGGCGTGCGCAACTCGTGGGCCGCATCGGCAATAAACTGCGCCTGGCGCTCAAACTGCCCGCGCAGGCGTTCGGTGAAGTGGTTGAGGGAACGCACCAACGGGCCAAACTCATGCTGCACTTCCACCAGCGGCAACGGGCGCAGGTCGTCGGGCTGACGTTCTTCCACCGCCGTTCGCAGGCGCTCCAGCGGGCGCAATGCTGCACTCACGGCGAACCACACCAGCAGCAAAGCACCAATGGCTAGCATGCCCAGGCGCAACAAAGTGTCAGCCATCAGGCTGCGAGCCATGGCCACACGTGCTTCATCGGTTTCTGCCACGCGGATTTCCGCCATGCCGTTCATGTTCGGTTCGGAGACGGCCTTGAGCAGGCTTACCACACGCACAGGCTGGCCCTGGTACACCGCATCGTAGAAGCGCGCCAGTGCCGGGTAGTCATCGGTGCGCGGCGTACCCGGCGGTGGGCCGGGCAAGTGCTCGTAGCCCGAGATCAGCTTCTGATTGATGTCATTGACCTGGTAATAGATACGCCCGGCGCTGTCGTAGGCAAACGTATCCAGGGCCACATACGGCACGTTGGCGCTGAGGGTGCCGTCCACCTGAGTCAGACCCGCTGCGATGGTGCGCGCCGAGGCCAGCAACGTGCGGTCGTAGGCCGTGTCGGCCGCTTCGCGACCATTCCAGTAGGCACTCATGCCACTGGCCAGCATCAACAGCACCAGCAACAGCGCCAGGTTCCATAGCAGCCGCCAGCGCAGGCTGCTGGGCTTATGCATCGCGGGCTTCCAGCAAATAGCCGAGGCCGCGGAACGTCACGATGGCGATGGGTTGGCCATCGAGTTTCTTGCGCAGGCGGTGCACGTAGATCTCGATCGCATCCGGGCTGGCTTCTTCGTCCAGGCCAAACACTTGTGAGGCCAGTTGCTCCTTGCTCATCACTCGGCCCGGGCGGGCGATCAATGCTTCGAGCACCGCCTGCTCGCGGGAGGTCAACGTCATCAGCTCGCCGCCGACGGTGAAGCGCCTCGTATCCAGGTCGTAGACCAACACGCCGCATGCCTGCTGGCGCTCGCCCCCCAGCACACTGCGGCGCAGCAGCGCCTTGACCCGCGCCTCCAACTCCGTCAGCTCAAACGGCTTGGCGAGGTAGTCGTCGGCGCCCAGGTTCAAGCCGTGCACGCGGTCCTTCACATCACTGCGAGCCGTCAGCATCAACACAGGCAAGTTTTTCCCACGGGCGCGCAAGCGTGCCAACACCTCAAAACCGTCCATGCGCGGCAGCCCCACGTCAAGGATCGCCGCCGCGTATTCCTCGCTGCTCAAGGCCAGGTCAGCGGCCACCCCATCGTGCAGCACGTCGACGGTCAAACCCGTGCTCTTGAGCGCTTGGGCAACACTTTCGGCGAGCTGCAAATGGTCTTCAACCAGGAGGACACGCATGGTTTTTTACCTCATTCGGGCATGGTCGACGCCACGCTTTGCCGGGCAGTTTACAGGCGCTACCTGCCCTGTGAAGCCCGAAAACAGTGAAAGGCAACTGAAAGGTTAGTGAAAGCTTCGCCCTTTAGCATCGGGTAACGGTGGGTCTTGCCCGCCCAGCTACCTGATCCGTAGCGCCCGAAAAACGCCTCGAAGCGTTTTCGCCAAAATAAGAACAATAACGGAGTACACCACGATGCTGTCGACACAGCCCCAGGCCTTCTCGCCTGTTCGTTTTTCCCGCCTGACCCAGACCGCCCTCGCCAGTGCCGCTGCCCTTGCCGGCTTTTCGCCGCTCAGCCAGGCTGCCTTCTTCGAAGACAGCAGCGCCACCCTTGAAACCCGCAACATGTACTTCAACCGCGACTTTCGCGACGGCACCAGCGCGCAGCAATCCAAGCGCGACGAGTGGGCCCAGGGCTTCATGCTCAACCTGCAATCGGGCTACACCGACGGCACCGTCGGTTTTGGCGTGGATGCGCTGGGCATGCTCGGGGTCAAGCTCGACTCCAGCCCCGACCGCACCGGCACCGGCCTGTTGCCAACCCACGACGACGGCCGCGCCGCCAATGAGTACTCCAAACTGGGCCTGACCGGCAAAGTGAAGATCTCCGCCACCGAATTGAAGATCGGCGCCCTGATCCCGGAACTGCCAATCCTCAAGCCCAACGATGGCCGCATCCTGCCGCAGACCTTCAACGGCGGCCTGCTGACTTCCAAAGAATTCAAGAACCTGGTGTTCACCGCCGGCCGCCTGGACAAAGCCAAGGACCGCGACGACACCAACTACGAGGACATCGCCCTCAACAACAAGAACAGCCGCTTCTTGACCGCTGCCACCGGCAAGCATTTCAACTTCGGCGGTGCCGACTACAAATTCGCCGACAAGATCACCGGCAGCTACCACTTCGCCCAGCTCGACGACGTGTACCGCCAGCACTTCCTCGGCCTGGTCGCCGCGCGCCCGATGGGCCCCGGCACCTTCGGCACCGACCTGCGCCTGGCCATCAGTGATGACACCGGCAGCGCCCGTGGCGGCAAGATCGACAACAAATCCTTCAGCAGCCTGTTCAGCTACGGCCTCAATGGCCATAAGCTCAGCGCCGGCTATCAGCGCATGTTCGGTGACAGCGCCTTCCCCTATGTGGATGGCAGCGACCCGTACCTGGTCAACTTCGTGCAGATCAACGACTTTGCCGGCGCCGAAGAGCGGTCCTGGCAGGCGCGCTACGACTACGACTTCGCCAAGCTGGGCATTCCCGGCCTGAGTTTCATGAGCCGTTACCTGTCGGGTGACAACATCAAGCTCAAGAACGGCGAGACCGGCAAGGAATGGGAGCGCAACAGTGAGATCCGCTACGTGGTACAGAGCGGCACGTTCAAGGATGTGGCCGTGCGCCTGCGCAATGCCACCTACCGCACCAACTACTCGGCCCGTGATGCGGATGAAGTTCGCTTGCTGGTCAGCTACAGCGTAGCCCTCTGGTAAGTAGCCACTCATAACAACAAAGACGGAGATAAACAGATGACCTTTTCACTGCGTAAATTGGCCCTCGCCGCCGGCTGCATGATGTTCGCCGGCCAACTGTTGGCCGCCGACGAGCCCAAGCGCCCGGAATGCATCGCCCCGGCCTCGCCAGGCGGTGGTTTTGACCTGACCTGCAAGCTGGCGCAAAGCGCGCTGGTCAACGAAAAGCTGCTGAGCAAGCCGATGCGCGTGACCTACATGCCAGGCGGCGTGGGCGCGGTGGCCTACAACGCAGTGGTCGCACAGCGCCCTGCGGACGCCGGCACCCTGGTGGCGTGGTCCAGCGGTTCGCTGCTGAACCTGGCCCAGGGCAAGTTCGGCCGCTTCGATGAAAGCGCCGTGCGTTGGCTGGCGGCCGTCGGCACCAGCTACGGTGCCATCGCCGTGAAAAGCGATTCGCCCTACAAGACCCTCGACGACCTGGTCAAAGCCCTGAAGAAAGATCCAGGCGGCGTGGTGATCGGCTCCGGCGGCACCGTCGGCAGCCAGGACTGGATGCAAACCGCCCTGATCGCCAAGGCCGCCGGGATCAACCCACGCGAGCTGCGCTACGTGGCCCTCGAAGGCGGCGGTGAAATCGCCACAGCCCTGCTCGGTGGTCACATCCAGGTCGGCAGCACCGACATCTCCGACTCCATGCCGCACATCCTCAGCGGTGACATGCGCCTGCTGGCGGTGTTCTCCGAACAGCGCCTGGACGAGCCGGAAATGAAGAACATCCCGACGGCCAAAGAGCAAGGCTACGACATCGTCTGGCCCGTGGTGCGCGGCTTCTACCTGGGGCCAAAAGTCAGCGATGCCGACTACGCCTGGTGGAAAGACGCGTTCGACAAACTGCTGGCTTCCGACGAGTTCGCCAAGCTGCGTGACCAGCGTGAGCTGTTCCCGTTCGCCATGACCGGGCCGGAGCTGGACACCTACGTGAAGAAACAGGTGGCTGACTACAAAGTGCTGGCCAAAGAGTTCGGCCTGATTCAGTAAACGCCCCTCTCTAATGTGGCCATGCCCTCCTCGACTGAGTGCGTGGCCCAGGAGTTTCACATGCTCTTACAACGCATTTTCGCCAGCGTGATGCTGCTGGTCTGTGCCGGTCTCGCGCTGATGGCCTGGCCGTATCAGGCCGCGTTTTCCTACGAGCCGGTGGGGCCACGCGCCTACCCGCTGCTGATGCTCGGGCTGATGAGCCTGGGCCTGATCTACATGCTGTTTCGCCCACAGCCCACCAAGCACACCGAAGACGAACCGGCGCTGGACCGCGAGACCCTGATCAAGATCGGCATCTGCGTAGCGTTGCTGGTCGTGTTCGCCGGCACCTTCGAACCCCTGGGTTTCATCCTCAGCAGCATGCTGATCGGCATCCCCATGGCGCGCTTGTACGGTGGCCGCTGGTTGCCGAGCGTGGTGATCGTCACGTTGATGGCTATCGGCTTGTACCTGCTGTTCGACAAAGCCATGGATGTACCGCTGCCCCTCGGCCTGCTCGACGTTCTGGAGAACTGACATGGATACTTTCAGCTATTTGGGTCAGGGCTTCGGCGTTGCACTGTCCCCCTACAACCTGGTGACTGCGCTGTGCGGCACCCTGATCGGCACCGTGGTCGGCCTGTTGCCGGGCTTGGGCCCGATCAATGGCGTGGCACTGTTGATCCCCATCGCCTTCGCCTTGGGCCTGCCGCCTGAGTCGGCGTTGATCCTGCTGGCAGCCGTGTACCTGGGCTGCGAGTACGGCGGCCGTATCAGCTCGATCCTGTTGAACATCCCGGGCGAAGCCTCCACCGTGATGACCACCCTCGACGGCTACCCGATGGCCCGCAAAGGCCTGGCTGGCGTGGCGCTGTCGTTGTCGGCGTGGAGTTCGTTCATCGGTGCGTTTATCGCCACCTGCGGCATGGTGCTGTTTGCGCCGCTGCTGGCCAAATGGGCGATTGCCTTCGGCCCTGCGGAATATTTCGTGCTGATGGTGTTCGCAATTGTCTGCCTCGGCGGCATGGCCGGCGACAAACCACTCAAGACGTTTGTGGCGGCGCTGATCGGCCTGTTCCTCTCGGCAGTGGGCATCGACGCCAACAGCGGCGTGTACCGCTTTACCGGCGACAACATCCACCTCACCGACGGCATCCAGTTTGTGGTGTTGGTGCTGGGCCTGTTCTCCATCAGCGAGATCCTGTTGCTGCTGGAAAAAACCCACCGTGGCCAGGAAGCCGTAAAAGCCACCGGACGGATGATGTTCAACCTGAAGGAAGCGGGTGCGGTCTTCGTGGTGAACATCCGTTGCGGCCTGCTGGGTTTCATCATGGGCGTATTGCCCGGCGCCGGCGCCACCCTGGCCTCGGCCGTTGCCTACATGACCGAAAAACGCATGGCCGGTGCCAGCGGCAAATTCGGCCAGGGCGACATGCGTGGCCTGGCCGCCCCGGAAACCGCCATCGGCGCCTCCGCCTGCGGTGCCCTGGTGCCGATGCTGACCCTCGGCGTACCCGGTTCGGGCACCACGGCGGTGATGATCGGCGCCCTGTCGCTGTACAACATCACCCCGGGCCCGCTGCTGTTCCAACAGCAACCGGACATCGTCTGGGGCCTGATCGCCTCGTTGTTCATCGCCAACATCATGCTGGTGATCCTCAACATCCCGATGATCCGCATCTTCACGCGCATTCTCGCCGTGCCGAACTGGGCGCTGGTACCGGTGATCGCCATCATCACCGCGATTGGTGTGTACGCCGTTCACGCCACCACCTTCGACCTGTTCCTGATGGTCGGCATCGGCATCTTCGGCTACATCCTGCGCAAGCTCGACTTCCCGCTGTCGCCGGTACTGCTGGGCTTTATCCTCGGCGGCCTGATGGAGCAGAACCTGCGCCGTGCGCTGTCGATCTCCAACGGTGACCTGCAGATCCTCTGGTCGAGCCCGATCACCTTTGGTGTGTGGGTACTGACGGCGCTGATGCTGGCCTTCCCGCTGGTGCGCATCTACCGCAAGCGTGCCCTGCAGCGTCGTGCCCTGGCCGATGTCTGAGGTCACCTTTAAACACTGGTGGGGAACACCGCTGGTCGGCCTGGCCGGCGGTTACTTGGCCAGCCTTGTCGGCTGGCCTTTGCCGTACATGGTCGGCTCGTTGCTGGCGATCATCCTGGTGCGTTGCCTCACGCCGTGGCAGTTGGCGGAGATTCCCGGCGGGCGCAAATGCGGCCAATGGGTGGTGGGCATTGGCATCGGCCTGCACTTCACGCCGGTGGTCATCGAACAGGTGATGAGCCACTTCGGGCTGATCTTCTTCGGCGCGCTGGTCACCAGCCTGTCGAGCATTGTCGGCGTGTGGTTGATGCGCCGCAGCGGTGAAGACCGCGCCACTGCGTTTTTCTCCAGCATGCCGGGCGGTTCCGGTGAGATGGTCAACCTCGGCGCACGCAATGGTGCCGTGCTCAGCCGTGTCGCGGCGGGGCAGAGCCTGCGGGTGTTGGTGGTGGTGCTGTGTGTACCGGCGATCTTCAAGTACCTGCTCGAAGGCGGTACGCCGCAGTTTCATCCGGCGCCGGTCAGTTGGCCTTGGCTGTTCGCATTGTTTCCGATGGGCGCACTGGTGGCCTGGGGTTGGCAGCGTTTGCGTCAGCCAAACCCGTGGCTGTTCGGGCCGTTACTGGTGAGTGCGACTGCCAGCGTTGTGTGGGATCTGCATATCGGCTTGCCTGATGGCGGCAGCCAGATCGGCCAATGGTTGATCGGCAGCGGCCTGGGTTGCCACTTCAACCGGCAGTTCTTTCGCCGGGCGCCGTCGTTCATGGGGCGCACCTTGATCGGCACAGCGGTGACCATGGCGCTGGCCACTTTGGCAGCAGTAGGTCTAAGCGCCATGACCCACCTGGACTTACGCTCGCTGACCCTGGGCATGATGCCCGGCGGCATTGCCGAGATGAGCCTCACGGCTGAAACCCTGCAGCTGTCGGTGCCGTTGGTAACGGCGATGCAGGTGATGCGGTTGTTGTTTGTGTTGTTTCTGGCGGAGCCTTTATTCAGGCATTGGGATCGCCAGCCGGAAAAACGTTAAACACGCGACACAATTCAAATATGGGAGCGGGCTTGCTCGCTCCCACATTCGATCACGGATGACCGTTATGCCGGCGGCAGCCGCCATTCGATAGGCGTCTCGCCATTCTGCTCAAGGTACTTGTTGGTGCGACTGAAATGCCCGCACCCCAAGAACCCGCGATACGCCGACAACGGTGACGGGTGCACCGAGGTCAGCACCAGGTGCTTGGTGGCGTCGACCAGCTTCTGCTTGCCCTGGGCATGGGCCCCCCACAGCAAAAACACCAAGTGCGGCTGATGCTCGCTGACCACTTCAATAATCCGGTCGGTAAAGAACTGCCAGCCCTTGCCCGCGTGGGCGTTGGCGTTGGCGCGCTCCACGGTCATGGTGGTGTTGAGCAGCAGCACGCCCTGGTCGGCCCAGCTCTGCAGGCAGCCGTGGTTGGGGATGTCGATGTTCAGGTCGCGCTTGAGTTCCTTGTAGATGTTGACCAATGACGGCGGCGTCGGCACGCCCGGTTGCACCGAGAAGCACAGGCCGTGGGCCTGGCCGGGGCCGTGGTACGGGTCCTGGCCGAGGATCACCACCTTGACCTTGTTCAGCGGCGTAGAGTTGAGCGCATTGAAAATCAGCGGGCCCGGCGGATAGATCTCTTTGCCGGCCGCATGTTCCTGGCGCAAAAACTCGCGCAGCTCGCCCATGTAGGGCTTCTCGAACTCATCGCGCAAGGCATGCTTCCAGCTGGGTTCGAGTTTGATACGGTCGCCGTCGGTCATGTTTGAATGGTCTTGTAAAAAAGAATGAGGCGAACCCTAGGAAAGCCGCCCCCGCTTGTCAATTGATCTGACACACAACCGCCACTTTCCTGCGAAGGGATCATACTGATCCTTCACTCCCCCGAATGAGGTCATGATGAACCTGCACTTCGAAGAGCTGACCGGCAGCGACGGTGCCCGCCTCGGCATCGCCAGCCTGGATGCTGAAAAATCCCTGAATGCCCTGTCCCTGCCCATGATCCTGGCCTTGGGCGAACGCCTGGACGCCTGGGCCAAAGACCCCAACATTGTTTGCGTTCTGTTGCGCGGCAATGGCGCCAAGGCGTTTTGCGCCGGTGGCGAGGTGCGCAGCCTGGCCTTGGCTTGCCGTGAACAGCCCGGTGAAGTACCGGCATTGGCGGCGCAGTTCTTTGCGGCGGAATACCGTCTCGACTATCGCCTGCACACCTACCCCAAGCCCGTGATCTGCTGGGGTCACGGCTACGTGTTGGGCGGTGGCATGGGTTTGTTGCAAAGCGCGGCGGTACGCATCGTCACGCCGAGCAGCCGCCTGGCGATGCCGGAGATCAGCATCGGCCTGTACCCGGATGTGGGCGCCAGTAGGTTTCTGTCGCGACTGCCCGGCAAGCTCGGCCTGTTCCTCGGCTTGACCGGCGCCCATATCAACGGCCGAGACGCCCTGGACCTGGGCCTGGCCGACCGCTTCCTGGGCGAAGACCAACAAGACGAATTGATCGAAGGGTTGCTGCAACTGAACTGGCAGGAACAGACCGCGATGCAGCTCAACAGCCTGCTCAAGGCCCTGGCCCAGGAAGCTGTCGGCCAGCAACCCGAGGCCCAGTGGCTACCGCGTCGGGCGCAGATCGACGAATGGCTGGACGTGGGCGATGTGCGCTGCGCTTGGCGGGCCTTGAGCCTGCTCCAGGAGCACGCCGATCCGCTGCTCAAGCGCGCCGGTACTACCTTGAGCGAAGGCTGCCCGCTGACCGCGCACCTGGTATGGGAACAGATCCAGCGCGCCCGTCACCTGTCGTTGGCCCAGGTGTTCCAGATGGAATACACCCTGAGCCTCAACTGCTGCCGCCACCCGGAGTTCGCCGAGGGCGTGCGGGCGCGGTTGATCGATAAAGACCAGAAGCCTCACTGGCATTGGCCGGACATCAACGCGATTCCCGACGCCGTGGTGCAAGCGCACTTCCACAAGGCCTGGGAAGGTCGCCACCCGCTGGCGGACTTGTCCGACATTTAGCGGCCGCCATGGCCGCCGTGCCCGCCACGGCCACCACCGCCGTTGTGGCCACCGCCATTGCCCCAGCGGTTGCCCCAGCCCTGGTTCGGGTAGGGCCGGTAATCGGGCCTTGGGTAATAGCGCGGCGCCGGTTGGTAGTAGCGCGGCGCCGAGTAATAGCGCGGTTGCGGCGCGTAGTAACGCGGCGCCGGGTAGTAACTGCGCCCGTATTGATACGCCGTGCCGCCGCCGTAGTAATACACCGGCGCCGGTGCGGTGTAGACCTCGGAACGGTAATAGCTCTGGCCGCCCTCGTAATAGGGCACACAGGCAGAAAGGGTCAGACCGAGTAAAGCGCTGAGAAGCAATCGTCGATACATGGCGGCCTCCTGGACCGCGGAAGAGCACCTCCAGCGACGCTGGAGGGCGGCATTCGTCTTTCACTGAATGACGAAATATCTGACATCAAAAACTGAATCTGGTGCGTTTCCGACACAGGTTGAAACATCTGTTTCAGACGAAACGGATGCCTCATCTCAGTGCGACCGCGCACCAGCACAACGCACCACCCAGCCCTGCCTGTTCACGTGTATCGCGCAAACCCGCGATCTACAGGCGCGCCTGCCACTTGGCACGACTCTCGCTTTGCCTCTGGCGTGCAGGATTGAAAACAGGTTCGCGGCACCACAATTTGCAATGGCCGACTAGGGTTCCGGCTCGCCAAAAGCGAGTGGCTGGTCCGAGAGTTGGCGACCTCCAGTTGAGGTTACACGGCGGGATAAAAGCCCGGGAGACAAGCCACCGTTCACGGTGCCGCGTTGCTCCTGCTCGCCCTTGATCAACTGGAGAAGCCCCATGCCCTCACTGCGTTTACCCGCCTTGCTCGCCGCCGCCTTTGCTGCGGTGTTGAGTGTTCAAACCCAAGCCGCCCCCAAAGACCACTTCAGCGTGTGCTGGACCATTTATGCGGGCTGGATGCCGTGGGAGTACGCCGGCAGCCAGGGCATTCTCGACAAATGGGCCAAAAAGTACGGCATCAAGATCGACATGGTGCAGCTCAATGACTACGTCGAATCCATCAACCAGTACACCGCCGGCCAGTTCGACGGCTGCACCATGACCAACATGGATGCGCTGACCATTCCTGCCGCAGGCGGTGTGGACAGCACCGCGCTGGTGGTCAGCGACTTCTCCAACGGCAACGATG
The DNA here is from genome assembly GCF_024810135.1 of Pseudomonas sp. BIGb0164. Classification (NCBI taxonomy): domain Bacteria; kingdom Pseudomonadati; phylum Pseudomonadota; class Gammaproteobacteria; order Pseudomonadales; family Pseudomonadaceae; genus Pseudomonas; species Pseudomonas sp. BIGb0164. The sequence continues at coordinate 27,859 of NZ_JANUEA010000002.1, forward strand.
GCGTGGTGATCAAGGGCACCGGCAAGACCGTGGCCGACCTCAAGGGCATGAACGTCAACCTGGTGGAACTCTCCGTGTCCCACTACCTGCTGGCCCGCGCCCTGGAGTCGGCTGACCTCACGGAAAAAGACCTGAAAGTGGTCAACACCTCCGACGCCGACATCGCCGCGGCCTTCAACACCGACCAGGTGCAAGCCGTGACCACCTGGAACCCGATGCTTTCCGAGATCAAGGCCAAGCCTGGCGTCACCCAGGTGTTCGACTCCAGCAAAGTGCCCGGCGAGATCATGGACATGATGGTGGTCAACACCCAGGTCCTCAAGGACAACCCGGCCTTGGGCAAGGCCCTTACCGGCGCCTGGTTCGAAACCGTCGCGCTGATGAACGCCAAGGGCACCGCCAGCACCGAAGCACTCGAGCATATGGCCAAGGCCTCTGGCACCGACCTCAAGGGGTTCCAGGCGCAACTGGACACCACCAAGCTGTTCGCCACGCCCAAGGAAGCCCTGGCGTTTGCCACCAGCGCGCAGTTGCCCGCCACCATGCGCAAGGTCGCCGAGTTCTCGTTTGAACACGGCTTGCTCGGCGAAGGCGCCAAGGACACCAGCGCCGTGGGCATGAGCTTTGCCAACGGTGTGACCAGCGGCGACACCGCCAACCTCAAGCTGCATTTCGACCCCCGCTACGTGCAGATGGCCGCCGACGGCACGCTGTAAGAGGACCCGGCCATGCGCCTGATCAACCGTCACCCGGAACGCTCCAGCCGCCTGTTGTTGGTGCTGCTGCCCTTCGCCCTGCTGCTGTTCGCCTACTTCGTGGGCTCGGCCGAGCGACTGGCGGACAACCCCAACGACAAGCTGCTGCCAGGCGCCGTGCAAATGGGCGACGCCATAAAGCGCCTGGCGTTCAGCGCCGACACGCGCACCGGTGAGTACGTGCTGTGGCAAGACAGTGCGTCGAGCCTGCGCCGCCTGGGCATTGGCCTGGGCATCAGCGCCCTCGCCGGCCTGTGCCTGGGGATCGCGGCCGGTACCTTGCCGCTGTTCGGCGCGCCGCTGTCACCGTTGCTGACGGTGTTGTCGATGGTGCCGCCACTGGCGATCCTGCCGATTCTGTTCATCGTGTTCGGGCTGGGGGAGTTGTCCAAAGTGATGCTGATCGTGATCGGCATCACCCCGGCACTGGCCCGTGATTTGGAACAGCGTGCACGGGAAATTCCCGTCGAGCTGCTGGTGAAAGCGCAGACCCTCGGCGCTTCCACCTGGACCCTGATGCTGCGCGTGGTCTTGCCGCAACTGTTGCCGCGCCTGCTGATCTCGCTGCGGCTGATGTTGGGCTCAGCATGGTTGTTCCTGATTGCCGCCGAGGCCATCGCCTCCACCGACGGTTTGGGCTACCGGATCTTCCTGGTGCGCCGCTATCTGGCGATGGACGTGATCTTGCCCTACGTGGTGTGGATCACCCTGCTCGCCTGGCTGATGGACTGGGGCCTCAAGGCCCTGACCCGACGTGCGTTCCCCTGGTACGAAGGAGCGCGGCCATGAGCTTTATCAGCGTCAACAACGTGTGGCAGCGCTATGGCGACCAGGTGGTGCTCGAAGGGCTCAACCTGCACGTCAACGAAGGCGAGTTCTGCACCTTGGTCGGCACCTCCGGCTGCGGCAAATCCACCTTCCTGCGCCTGCTGCTGGGCCAGGAAACCGCGAGCAAGGGCCAGATCCTGCTCGACGGCAAAGCGCTCGCAGTCGAACCGGACGCCAGCCGAGGCGTGGTGTTCCAGCGCTACTCGGTGTTCCCGCACTTGCGCGTGCTCGACAACGTTGCCCTCGGCCTTGAACTGCCGCGTTCACGTTTACTCGGGCGGCTATTCGGCAAGGCCAAGCAAGACGCCCGCGAACAGGCCGCAATCCTGCTGCAAAAAGTCGGCCTCGGCCATGCGCTCGACAAGTACCCGGCGCAACTCTCCGGCGGCATGCAACAGCGCCTGGCGATCGCCCAGGCACTGATCATGAAACCCCGCGTCTTGCTGCTGGACGAACCCTTCGGTGCCCTCGACCCGGGCATTCGTAAAGACATGCACCAGTTGCTGCTGGAACTGTGGCGCGAAACCCGGCTGACCGTGTTCATGGTAACCCACGACCTCAGCGAGGGTTTCAGCCTGGGCACCCGCCTGCTGGTGTTCGACAAGGTCCGCGTCGACCCGCACGCCCCCGGTGCCTATGGCGCCCGCATCACCTACGACATCCCTTTGAACAGCGAACGCCGCAAGGCGCTCGCCGCTGAACTTGGAGCCACGTCCAAATGACCGAATCCACCCCACTGTTCCCCCCCTTCGCCGAGGAAATGCTCCCCGGTGGCGGCCACCGTTCCTTCGTACTCAAGCGCGGCCAGCTGTTGCGCCTGACCGACCTGCGTGGTGGCGCCAACGTGAGCTTGACCTTGCTCAACGCCAACGAAAAAACCGAGCGCCTGAACCTGCCCGACAGCCTCAAATGCCAGCACACCGCCAAGCTCACCACGGGCCACTGCCTGTACTCGGACATGGGCCGCGTACTGGCTGCCATTACCGCCGACACCTGCGGCTGGAGTGACAGCATTGGCGGCGTGCTGTGCGCCGCCGAAGTCGCCGAAAAGTATGGCCAGGGCCGCTACCAGGAACTGCGCAACGGCTTCTTCCGCAACGGCACCGACAACTTGCTGGTGGAGTTGGGCAAGTGGGGCCTGGGGCTATCTGACCTGCTGATGACCCTCAACCTGTTCAGCCGCGTCAACGTGGACAGCGAGGGCGGTTTGCATTTCGTGCCGGGCAATTCCAAAGCCGGTGACTACATCGAACTCTATGCACCGATGGACACCCTGGTGGTGCTCACCGCCCTGCAACACCCGATGGATCCCAACCCCGACTACGCACCCCAACCGCTGAAACTCAGTTGGATGAACGCTGACCCCAGCGTCGCAGAACACTGCCGCACCTCGCGCCCGGAAAACGAGCGCGGTTTTATCAACACTGACCGCTTGTTCGCCTGAGGAGCTGCCATGTCTATCGCACTGAAGCAACCGGATGCGGCCGTGTACCGCGCCACCATTCCCGCCGGTGAACCCTGGCTGATGGAGGTCAAGGCCGGGCAGACCCTGCGCATCCTCGACCTTGAGGGCAACCAGGCCGTCGACACGCTGTTCTACAGCCTCAAGAACCCGCGCGAACGCTACGATGTGCAACGCACGTTGCGCCGACAGAACAGCGTGTACCTGGGCACTGGCAGCGTGCTGTATTCCAACCTCGGCCAACCGATGCTGACCATCGTCGACGACACCTGCGGGCGCCACGACACCCTCGGCGGCGCCTGCGCCCAGGAGAGCAACACCGTGCGCTACGCCCTGGAAAAACGCTACATGCACAGCTGCCGCGACAACTACCTGCGCGCCTGTGCCCACGACGGCCGGCTGGGTAAAGGCGACATTGGGCCGAACATCAATTTTTTCATGAACGTGCCGGTCACGGCCGACGGTGGGCTGACCTTTGAAGACGGTATTTCTGCCCCCGGAAAATACGTCGACCTGCGTGCGGAAATGGACGTGATCGTGCTGATTTCCAACTGCCCGCAGTTGAACAACCCGTGCAATGCGTACAACCCCACCCCTGCGGAGCTGCTGGTATGGAACTGAAGATAAAGCGGTTGCGTAAATGGCTGTTTGCCCTGTGCCAGGCCCGCGCCGGGCAGTGCCTTAAAAAACAATGACGTTCAAAAATGTGGGAGCGGGCTTGCTCGCGAATGCAGTGGGTCAGCAAATGCATCTGTGACTGAAACTCCGCTTTCGCGAGCAAGCCCGCTCCCACATTTGGATCTCCACTGTTTTCGGAATTTGCGCCACGGACGACCGTGGGCGCTTGCCCCATTGTGCGGGACGGCCCGCAGGGTTTTGCCATGTTCGAAAAAGTCTTGATCGCCAACCGTGGCGCCATCGCCTGCCGCATCCTGCGCACCCTGCGCGAGCTGCACGTCAAAGGCGTCGCCGTGTATGCCGAGGCCGACGCGGCCAGCCTGCATATCCAGCAGGCCGACGAAGCCTATTGCCTCGGTGAAGGCGCGGCGGCGAACACTTACCTGGCGGTGGAGAAAATCCTCGCCACCGCCAAGGCGACGGGTGCCCGGGCAATTCACCCGGGCTATGGATTTCTCTCGGAAAACGCCGCCTTCGCCGAAGCCTGCGAAAACGCCGGCATTGCCTTCATCGGGCCAACGCCGGAGCAACTGCGTGTGTTCGGCCTCAAGCACACGGCGCGGGCCTTGGCCAAACGGCATCAGATCCCACTACTGGAAGGCACCGAGCTATTAGACAACCTTGAAACCGCCTTGCTGGCCGCCGACAACGTGGGCTACCCGGTGATGCTCAAGAGCACCGCCGGCGGTGGCGGGATCGGCATGCGCGTGTGCCGCAGCGCGACGGAGTTGAGCGAGTGTTTCGAGGCGGTCAAGCGCCTGGGGCAGAACAACTTCAGCGACGCCGGTGTGTTTATCGAGAAGTACATCGAGCACGCACGCCACCTGGAAGTGCAGGTGTTCGGCGATGGCGCAGGCGAGGTCATTGCCCTCGGTGTGCGCGACTGTTCGGTGCAGCGGCGCAACCAGAAAGTCCTCGAAGAAACCCCGGCACCGAACCTGCCTGACGGCATGGCCGAAGCCCTGTGCGCGGCCGCCATCACCCTGGCAAGAGCGGTGAACTACCGCAGTGCCGGCACCGTGGAATTTATCTTCGACAGTGCTGACGGGCGCTTCTATTTCCTTGAGGTGAACACGCGCCTGCAGGTGGAACATGGCGTCACCGAACAGGTGTGGGGCGTAGACCTGGTGCGTTGGATGGTGCAACTGGCGGCGGGTGAAATGCCGCCGCTGAGCGAGCTGGCGTTGACGCCTCGGGGCCACGCCATTCAGGCGCGCCTGTACGCGGAAGACCCAGGTCGGGATTTCCAGCCCAGCCCCGGCTTGTTGACCCAGGTGGATTTTCCGCTGGCCGAGGGTTTGCGGGTCGACACCTGGGTGGAGGCGGGTTGCGAGATCCCGCCCTACTTCGACCCGATGATCGCCAAGCTCATCACCTGGGCACCCACCCGCGAACAGGCGCGCCTGGCCCTGCATCAGGCACTCAGCGACAGCCAGTTGTACGGCGTGGAAACCAACCGCGACTACCTGCGCCAGATTCTGCTCGCGGCCCCCTTCGCCAGCGGCCGGCCATGGACGCGTTGCCTGGAAGGCCTGGTCTACGCCGCCGACACGTTCGAGGTACTTAGCGCCGGTACCCAGACCAGCGTGCAGGACTACCCCGGGCGCCTCGGTTATTGGGCCGTGGGCGTGCCGCCGTCGGGGCCGATGGACAGCCGCGCATTGCGCCTGGGCAATCGCCTGCTGGGCAACAGCGAAGGCGCCGCCGCGTTGGAAATCACCATGAGCGGGCCGCTGCTGCGCTTCAATTGCGCGGCGGTGGTGGCCGTCACCGGGGCTGAAATCCCGCTGCTGCTGGACGATCAAGCGGTGCCGATGAACACCGCATTGCTGATCCCGGCCGGGTCGGTGTTGAGCCTCGGCGCGATGGCCGGCGCCGGTGCGCGCAGCTACCTGTGCCTGCGCGGCGGGTTGCAGGTGCCGGACTACCTGGGCAGCAAGAGCACCTTCACCCTCGGCCAGTTTGGCGGGCACGGCGGGCGCGCGTTGCGGGCCGGGGATGTGCTGCACCTGCTGCCGTTGCAGGACACCAGCGCCGGGCACCAGATTGTCCCAGAGCCCTTGGCAGGCGTGCGCAGGATCCGGGTGATTTACGGCCCCCACGGCGCACCGGAATACTTCCTGCCCGCGTACATCGACACCTTCTTCGCCACTCAATGGGAAGTGCATTTCAACTCCAGCCGCACCGGCGTGCGGCTGATCGGGCCCAAGCCATTGTGGGCACGCACGGATGGCGGTGAAGCCGGCCTGCACCCGTCGAACATCCATGACAACCCCTACGCCATCGGCGCGGTGGATTTCACCGGAGACATGCCCGTCATCCTCGGGCCGGACGGGCCAAGCCTGGGCGGTTTTGTGTGCCCGGTCACCGTGATCGAGGCTGACCTCTGGCAACTAGGCCAGCTCAAGGCCGGCGATAAAATTTGCTTCGAACCGGTCGATCTTAAAACCGCCCGGGATCTGGCCTTGGAATGGGATCAACGGTGGGAGCCGGGCTTGCCCGCGATGCAGGCGACTCGGTCCCACAGCCACACCGAGGTGATGCCATCGCGGGCAAGCCCGCTCCCACAGTTGACCGAGTCACCTGTGGTGCTCGATAGGGGTGAAGACAGCACTCGGCTGGTCGCGCGCGTTGCCGGCGACACCCACCTGCTGCTGGAGATCGGCGCGCCTGAGTTGGACCTGGTGCTGCGCTTCCGCGCCCACGCCTTGATGCAAGCGCTCGAAGCCCGTGCCCTGCACGGCGTGATCGACCTGACGCCCGGCATCCGCTCGCTGCAAATCCACTATCAGCCCGAGCAATTGCCCCTGGCTGAATTGCTCACGCTGATCGCCAGCGAATGGACCGCCGTGTGCGCCACGCCAAACCTGCAAGTGCCATCGCGCATCGTGCATCTACCCCTGTCGTGGGACGACCCGGCGTGCCAGTTGGCCATCGAAAAATACATGACCACCGTGCGCAAGGACGCGCCGTGGTGCCCGAGCAACCTGGAGTTCATCCGCCGCATCAACGACCTGGCCACTCTCGATGAAGTGCGCCACACGGTGTTCGATGCCAGCTACCTGGTGATGGGCCTGGGCGACGTCTACCTCGGCGCGCCCGTGGCCACGCCGCTGGACCCGCGCCATCGCCTGGTGACCACCAAGTACAACCCGGCGCGCACCTGGACGGCGGAAAACTCGGTGGGCATCGGCGGCGCCTATTTGTGCGTGTACGGCATGGAAGGTCCGGGGGGTTACCAGTTTGTCGGGCGCACCTTGCAGATGTGGAACCGCTATCGCGAAGTGGCGGCGTTCGAGGGCAAGCCGTGGTTGTTGCGCTTCTTTGACCAGATCCGCTTCTACCCGGTGAGTGCCGATGAGTTGCTGCGCATTCGCCGTGACTTTCCCCTGGGGCGCTTTGACCTGGCAATCGAGCAAAGCCAATTGAACCTGGCGGATTACCAAGCCTTTTTGGCGCGCGAAGCCTCGGGCATTGACGCGTTCCGCACGCAACAGCAGCAGGCGTTCAACGCCGAACGCGAACGCTGGATCGCCAGCGGCCAGGCGCATTTCGACAGCGAGGAACTGGCGGCACCGCAGGCTGCGGACACACCGTTGCAGGCCAATGAACACAGCATCGACAGCCCTATCGCGGGTAACCTCTGGCAGGTTCAGGTGGTGGCAGGTGAACGTGTTTCAGCGGGGGATGTGCTGGTGATTCTGGAGTCGATGAAAATGGAGATCCCGGTGCTGGCGCCGTTTGCCGGCGTGGTGCGGGAAATCCCGGTGCAACCGGGCAGTGGCATCGGCGCCGGCCAACGGGTCGTGGTGCTGGAACGGGACTGACCGGCGCTGTATCGTGCAGGCTCTGAACCGTCCTGCACGATACCCCCCATGACCACACCCAGCCTCTGCCCGGCCTGCGGCGCCCGCAACGATTGCACCCTGGCCGACCCACGCACGGCCGACCAAGCGTGCTGGTGCTACAGCGTCACCATCGACCCTGCGGTACTTGAAGCGTTGCCCGATGAACTGCGCAATAAAGCGTGCCTGTGCCCGCGCTGTGCCCAGGTGGACGCACAGTTGCGTGGGGCCGAGCGCTCGTAATGCGCGTTGATCGGTTCCTCAGCAACCTGCCGCGTTTCAATCGCAAGCAAGTGCGCCTGTTACTGGTGGAGCGGCGGGTGACGGTGGATGGTGTAGAGGTCAGCGATCCTCACCATGAGGTGCGCGCGTTCAGCCGGGTGTGCGTGGGCGATGAGGTGCTGCAGGCGGGTAAGCCAGCGCGGTATTTCATGCTGCATAAACCCCAGGGATGTGTGAGCGCCACGTCGGACCCGCAACACCCGACGGTGCTGGACTGGCTCGATGAGCCGGATAAGGATGAGCTGCACATTGCCGGTCGTCTGGATTTCAACACCACCGGTCTGATGGTCATCACCAATGACGGCCAATGGTCGCGCCGCCTGACCCAGCCCCAGACCAAGCTGCCCAAGGTCTACCTCGTGGAGACCGAACAGGCCATCGGAGCCGAGTACGCCGCGACCTTTGCCGGGGGCCTCTATTTCGCCTTCGAAGATCTCACCACCCAGCCTGCCGAGTTGGAGGTTCTGGGGCCGACCACGGCGCGGTTGAGCATTGTCGAAGGCCGTTATCACCAGGTGAAGCGCATGTTCGGGCACTTTGATAACAAGGTGGTTGGCCTGCACCGCGAACAAATGGGCCCGCTGGTACTGGACGCCGCCCTCGCACCAGGCGAATACCGCGCATTGACCGACGACGAAATACGACAGGTCTGATGACCGTTCGGCCGGTGATGGCAAAAACCCATTTGTGTGACTTGCGACATCCCGGGTCTGCTGCTTGAATCAAACCGTCAGCCAAATGATGACTGGCGAGTCGCCATAACCTCCAAGAAACACCTTGCCCCGCCCGCGCTTGATCTACGGGCCTCTCAGGCAAACAGCCCGCCATAACAACACCCGTCGGCCAGCCGTCATCGGATCGACATGGGCCCTCCTTTTCCAGGCGTATGCCTACCTGTCACAAAGCTCGTGCAGAGTGATCTGCGCGCCCTACCCGCTTGCCAGGAGTCTTACGACATGAGGCCAGAAATCGCTGTGTTGGATATACAGGGTCAGTATCGGGTTTACACGGAGTTCTATCGCGCGGACGCTGCTGAAAAGACCATCATCCTGGTCAACGGCTCGATGGCCACTACGGCATCCTTCGCCCAAACCGTGAAAAGCCTGTACCCGCAGTTCAATGTGGTTTTGTACGACCAGCCCTACGCTGGCCGCTCCAAACTCCATAACCGTCATGAGCAGATGCTGACGAAGGAAGTCGAAGGCCAGATTCTGCTGGAACTCATCGACCACTTCGCTGCTGAACACGTGCTGTCATTTTCCTGGGGCGGCGCGGCCACCCTGGTCGCCCTCGCCCACCGGCCACGCCGCGTCGAGAAGGCGGTGATCAGTTCGTTCTCCCCGGTGATCAACGCGCCCATGCGCGACTACCTGGAGCGTGGGGTCGACTACCTCGGCAACCTCGATCGCGACCGCGTCGGCCACCTGGTCAACAGCACCATCGGCAAGCACCTGCCGTCGCTGTTCAAGCGGTTCAACTACAAGCACGTGAGCAGCCTGGCCGAGCATGAGTATGGGCAGATGCACTTTCACATCAGCCACGTGCTCAACAGCGATCGACTGTGCTACCTCAGGGCGGCCAAACAGATCGACATCCCGGTGCTGTTCCTGAACGGTGAATGGGACGAGTACACCAGCGCCCAGGACGCCAAGCTGTTTGGCCAGCATGTGGCCAACAGCAGCTTCAGCACCATCCAGGCCACCGGGCATTTCCTGGACATGGAGCACAAGGCGGCGTGCCGGGATAGCCGGGACGCGGTCGTCGGTTTCCTGAAACCGCAGCGCCCGGCCAGTCGCTTGCGCTACCACCAGGGCCAGACGCAGCATGCCTTTGCCATTTGAAAGGCACGATCGGAAAGTTACCTGGTTATGCAGGGGCCAGGTTTGTGTGGGAGCTGGCTTGCCTGCGATAGCATCACCGAAGTGTGACTGACACACAGAGGTGCCGGTATCGCAGACAAGTCAGCCTCTGCACCTGTAACCCACACATTTTTGAAGAAAAACTTCAAATCCCGGCGAACATCTGGTACAAAGTCAGCCGCTCTGAGCGGGTATAGTTTAATGGTAGAACAGTAGCTTCCCAAGCTTCCGACGAGGGTTCGATTCCCTCTACCCGCTCCACTCAGATTCTGCTCTCGCGCCAGGTTGGTTTTGGCGGGGGCTGCATAAAAAAACCGGTCCTTGGTGGCCGGTTTTTTTGTTTCTATCTACCTGAAACTCAGCATTCCAGGGTTACCTGTATTTCAAGGCTGCCAGTACATGATCAGGATCATTATGGAGCGCACGTAATAACGCCCTTGCAGGCCCCTCCGGCTCGCGTCGCCCTTGCTCCCAGTTTTGAAGCGTCCCTACCGGCACATCGATCGCCTTAGCAAACCGTGCTTGTGACAGTCCCGTGGCTTGTCGAATCTCTTTTACCTTCAAAGCATCAACAAAAAATTCGCGAGAGGGGGCGCACTCACCTCTTACGATTTCGTCCATCTGGGTCATGCTTTCGACCAGACGGTTGAACAGCTTTTTATCCATCACTCCCACCTTCGGTTTATCTCGCTCAGAATTCTCTTTTCTGCAGGAGATAGATCATCTTTGATGCCTTTGCGATAGATCAGAATCAATCTAATTTGATAGGCCACGCAGAAGTGGTAATAGATCACTCTGACACCACCGCCCTTACCCTGCACAGCCCAGCGGATCTTCCTAAGTCCATTGGTACCTTGAATCACATCACCCGCCGTGGGATTTTCGGCTAGAAATGCCTGTAATTCACCGTAGCTTTCCTCACTCAAAAGCGTTGCCAGGTCTTCTGTAAATGCGAGCGACTCGATAAATATCATACCCACGCCTATACGTCATTGGCGCACACAACGCTTAATCGGGTCGTTTCCTATCATGCAACTGCCGCTCGTCATTCATTGATAGGCATACGAAAAATGCGCCGGGATTGATGAAGGGCAGACTCTACCTCCAGGCAACCTGTGTCATGACATAGGACGGAACTGAGTTTTCAATCCGAAAAAGCTCCATCATCTTTCCATCTCTATGCCCTTCTCCACCCCCCACGCCAACGGCAACGTCACCGACAACACCCCCGCCAACACCATCACCGCCACCGGCACGCCCAGCGCATCCCCCACGCCACCAAACACCACTGGCGCCAACGCTCCGCCGCCGATGGTGCCTGTGTAGAACAGCGCAAACGCCTGCTCCCGCTTACCCGCGCCGGCCAGGTCGGGCACGGCGCCGTACAGCACCGAAGACGTGCCATTGAGCACCAGGCCGAGCGGCGGCAACATCAGCATCAAGCCTTCCAGCGGAAGGTACACCGCCATAACAATCAGCACGGCCGTGCTGGTTTCCGTCAGCCACACGGTCTTCATCATGCCGATGCGCGCGCCCAGGTAACCACAGAACAATTTGCCGAACGCGCCGCCGACAAACAGCAGGGTCAGGGCCAGGCCGATGCCGGCGGTGCCCGCACCTTTGGTTTGCAGCAGGAACGGCAGGAACGTGAGGAAACCCATGCGCACTGCGCTGTCGAGAGTCCCCAGAACGATCAAGGCCCGCAGGCCCGTGACAGAGCCGGTTCCAGCATGAAACTTGGCGGCCACTGGGGCCGTGGCGGTGCGCGACTGGCGGGGAATCAACCACCACAGCAACCCGGCCGATGCGAGCCCCAGCACGCCCAGCAACGTGGCGCTGGCACGCCAACTGATCACCGTCAGCAGCAGGCCCACCAGGCCGGGCACCAACGTCTTGCCGATGTCGCCGGAAAAATTGTACTGGGACAAAGCCTGCTTCACGCCCCCGCCGTCTTCATAGGCGTCGGTGATCATCGAAGAGGCCAAGGGATGCTGGGTGCTGGCGCCCAAGCCGCCCAACAGCAGCGCCAGTAGCAGCATGACCAGCCCCGTAGCTTGCCCGACCAGCATGTAGGCAACCCCGGCCAGGGCAGTCCCGCCCACCAGCAACGGCACGCGGCCCCAGCGCCTGGCGGCTCGGCTGGCCAGCAGTTGGAACACCGCCATCATCCCGGAATAGGCGCCGCGTAAAAGCCCGATCTGAGCGTAGGACAAGGCAAACTGCGCTTGCCAGATCGGCAGCAACACGTAGATCACATCGGTGAGACCATCGTGCACGGCATGGGCGCCGCAGCCGGCGATCAAGTGGCGACGGCGGGTATTTGTTTCGCGGGCAGTCAGGGTCATGGTGTTGGAATCGGTTCAGGTTTGAGGGGTTTCCAGCCGGTCAGGGCGATCAGCAGGGTCAACAGTTGAAAGGTGATGATCAGCACCACGCAGCCACCCCAGCCCCAACGCTCCCAGATCAACGCCGGGACGATGGCACCGCAACTGCCGCCCAGGTAATAGCAGGTCAGGTACACGCCCACGGCGCCGGCCTTGTTGTCGCGCGCAGTGGCGGTGGTGAAGGCATTCGCCGCCGCCTGGGCCAGGAACACACCCGTAGAACTGAGGGCCAGGCCCAGCACGATGCACCACAGGGATGGCACCAGGGTCAGGGCTGACCCGACGACGCCCAGCACGGCGGCCACGCCGAGCAGTTCGGCATGGGGCCGCGCTTTGCTGAGACGGCCGGCGATGGGGATCACGATCAGCGCCAGCAGGAACACCATGTAAAGCGTGCCTAATGCGGCAGGCCCAAGGTTAAAAGGCGGTAGGCCAAGGTACAGACCTGCGTAGGTAAACGCGGCAACCTGGGAGAACAGCACGCAAAAACCGACGGCGTAGGCGGCCAGCAGCGGCCTGCGAAAAACACTCGAAACCGACGCCTTGACCTGCACAGGCCGAGGACGACTGGGCGGCAACAGGAACTGAATGAACCCGCCCACCATCAGGCTCAGCACTGCCAGCAATTCAAAGGCTTCGCGCCAGCCCACGTATTCGGTCATCACACCGGTCACGAAACGCCCGGCAAACCCACCCAATACGGTGCCTGCCACGTACAGGCTGGTGACTTCCGTCACAGTGCCGCCGCGCCAGCGATCACCGATGTAGGCCACACTGGTGGCAAACACCACCGGAATCAGCATGCCTTCGACAAACCGCCACACCAGCACCTCGGTAAAGCTGTCGGCCCTGGCGGTCATCAAGGCCGGAACCGCCAGCAGCAACGCGGCCACGCTGATCACCGTCCGCTGCTCGAAACGCCCGGTCAGGCGGCTGACAAAGGGCGCGGTGATCGCCACGGCCAAGGTGGTGACGGTGATGCTCCACCCCGCCGCCCTGGCGCCGATATCGAACTGTGCAGCAAACACCTGGAGGATGCTCTGGGTGGCATAGAGGTTGAGAAACGCCGCGCAGCCACAGAGGAACAGGGCCAGACGGGCACAATGCAGGCGCAGTTTCATGAAACCTCTCGTTTTATTTTGTGAGGTCTTTATAGAATGGCGGGCAGGTTCTGAACCAATACCGAATTCGGACCGATCAATACCCTGGGGCCAGGATGCTCGACCTACGCAAGCTGCGGTACTTTCTGACGGTCGCCGAAGAATTGCACTTCGGCCGCGCCGCCCTTCGCCTGCACCTGGCCCAGCCGCCGCTGACCCGGCAGATTTCTGCGCTGGAAGCCGAGCTGGGTTTCAAGCTGTTTGACCGCACCAGCCGCACGGTAACCCTCACCGCGCAAGGCCGATCATTTTTGCCCTACGCGCGCGGAGTACTGGAGCAAGTGGAGCTGGCGCAGGTGATTGCCGGCAAACTGGCGGCGGGCACGGCCGGGCAACTGTCGCTGGGCTATGTCAGTTCGATCGCCTTGTCGGACCTGTTCAGCCACGCCATCCAGGCGTTTGCCCAGCGCTTCCCCGACGTGCAACTGACCCTGGTGGAATGCGCCTCCGGCAGCCTGGGTGCTCAGGTCGCAGATGGCCGATTGGACATTGGCTTGAGCCGCTTGCTACCCCAGGGCAACGAGGTGCAGGCGCTATCCTTGGGCGAGGAACGCCTGGTAGCGGCAGTGTCCACCGACAGCCCGCTGGCCGAGCTCGCTGAAGTCAATCTCGCGCAACTCAGTGCCTACCCCTTGATCCTGTTTCCAACGGATTACGGCTCGGGGCTGAACCAGTCCATCGAACAGCTTTACCGCCATCACGGCCAGCCCCTGCGCCCAGGGCCGACCGGACGGCAGATCACCTCGATCATTGCGCTGGTGGCGGCCGGGCAAGGCGTGGCATTGGTGCCGGCATGCACGCAGAGCCTGATGAACAAGGGCGTAACGTACAGGCCGCTGTTGGAGGTCGATGCGTGTGCGCAGCTGTTGGTGCTGACGCCAGCCAAGACTAAAAGTGTGTTAGTCGATGCGTTTCTCAGCGTGATCACCGACGCCTTACACATCCGCTAATACCTTCGAAAAACCTCGCAATACCTCTCTCCGGCGCCATTCCTGCGCGCTCATACACTGCATTGACCCCCTACCGAAATACCGGCCAACGACCGCCGGTAGGTAGAGTGTTGATAAATTATTTTCAGTGGTTATAGTCACCACCAACACACACCACAAGGAGGTGTTGTGGATAGCCGATATTTGATAGGTCACATCGTTGCAGACGGCTGGTATCTGGTGCGCATACGAGGCAGTCATCACCACTTCAAGTACCCGACAAAACCGGGGCTGGTGACGATCCCTCATCCAAAGAAGGACCTGCTGGACAAGACCGCCAAGAGTATTTTGAAACAGGCGCTATTGAGTTGAGCGTCCCTGGAGGACAACAGACATGCTTTACCCCATCGCAATTTCAACCGGCGACGACGAACACGCCTGGGGCGTGGAAGTACCCGACATCCCTGGCTGCTACTCGGCGGGTGACGACCTGGATGACGCCATGGCCATGGCTCGCGAAGCAATCGAAGGGCACTTCGAGATCCTTGCCGAAGATGGCGCACCGATTCCCTCCGCGCAAAAAGTCACCTTGCATGCTGCCAACCCGCAATACGCGGGCTGTACTTGGGCTGTCGTAGACATTGATGTCACCAAGTACCTGGGCAAGGCGCAAAAGCTCAACATCACGCTGCCGGGTTATCTGCTCAACCGCATTGATGAATATGTACTGCACCACCCCGAAGAAAAAAGCCGCTCGGGCTTCCTCGCTTCGGCTGCGCTCAAGGTGCTTCAGCAGGGCAACTGACCAGACCGAATTCAACCGCAAGAAACGTAGTTTGCCGATGTGCCCGTCGCCCTAGACTGCAAGGACACCTCACCCAGGAGCCCGACCATGCTATTCCACTACACGCTCATGCCCTCCCCCGTCGGCCAGCTCACCCTGGTGGCACGCGACGGCAAACTCAACGCCATCCTGTGGGAAAAAGACCGGCCCAACCGCGTACGCCTGGGTGATTTGCACGAGGTGAATGACAGCCCGGTGCTGCTGGAAACCCAGCGTCAGTTGAAGGAGTACTTCGCCGGCACGCGCAACCATTTCGAACTAGAACTGGACTTCACCGGCACCGATTTTCAGAAGCAGGTCTGGCAGGCATTGTTGACCATTCCCTTCGGCGAAACCCGCAGCTACAGCGACATCGCCCGGCAAATCGGCAACCCGAAGGCCGTGCGTGCGGTCGGGGCGGCCAATGGGCGCAACCCGATCTCGATCATCGCACCCTGCCATCGGGTTATCGGTGCTTCAGGCGAGCTGACCGGGTTTGCCGGAGGGCTGGAAGCCAAGCAATATCTACTCGCGCTGGAAGGTACAGGCCAGGCGCGGTGGGCGTTCTGAGCCACCCACCGGCCTAAATGTAAAAAGAAATTTCAGAGCGACCCTGCGGTCCATACTTTCATCACCCCTTTGTTCAAGGAATTACGGTCATGAAATTCTCCGCAGTGTCGCAATCCCTGTCCCGCTGGGCAGGCAGCCCCCGTACGTTCTACGCGGCGGTGGTGTTGATTCTGGCGTGGAGCCTGAGCGGGCCGTATTTCCATTACAACGACACCTGGCAGCTGATCATCAACACCTCGACCACCATCATCACCTTCTTAATGGTGTTCCTGATCCAGAACACGCAGAACCGCGACAACGACATCCTGCACATCAAGATCGACGAACTGCTGCGGGTGACCAAGGATGCACAGAATGCGGTGTTGAGCCTGGACGGCCTGGACCGCAAGGAGCTGGAAAAACTGCGCCAGGAATACCGCAGCATCGGCAACACCGGCACCGTGAGCCTCAACAGCAGCTGCGGGCAGGCTGCCGATGATGCGGCGCCGAACAAGACTGATTTGAACCAGGCCTAAAAGAACGGCGGCTGGAGAGATTCCAGCCGCCGTTGTTCATTTCAAGTGACGTGATCAACCGTCGCCTTGATGACCTTTGCCATAGGTCGATGCGAGGGCACGGGCCTTTTGCAGACGCTCTTCGAGC
Organism: Pseudomonas sp. BIGb0164; assembly: GCF_024810135.1. Taxonomy (NCBI): domain Bacteria; kingdom Pseudomonadati; phylum Pseudomonadota; class Gammaproteobacteria; order Pseudomonadales; family Pseudomonadaceae; genus Pseudomonas; species Pseudomonas sp. BIGb0164. The sequence goes on from NZ_JANUEA010000002.1 coordinate 44,076, forward strand.
TTGGGCAGCGTCTCATCCACCAATGCTTTTATTTCTGGCACGTCCGACGCCGCGCCTTCCTGTTTGAACAGGGCAATGGCGTCTTCGTTTTCCTTGACCTGCTGGGCGGTGTAGGCGGCATCAAAGGAATCACCGTCCTTGAGTTCAGGCATCAAGGTCTCGGCCTTGTCGACGATCTTTTCCCGGGGTGCCACGGGCAAGTCGAGCTTCTTGGCGATCGCCGCCAAATGCTGGTTGGCCAGGGTGCGTTCGTTGATCACCTCGATGGTGTAGTCCTTGATTTCCTGGGACGAGGTTTTGGCGTGGGCCATGCGACTGGTTTCGATATCGGCCATACCTTTGGCCGAAGCCTGCTCGATGAATTCGGCAGGCGACTGGGCGAAAGCATTGCTGGCGCCGAGGCCCAGCAGCATCGCGAAACTGGCGGTGCGTAACCGGATAGCCAAGCGGCTCATGATGGGTTCCTCCAGGGCAAAAATAGGTGCGGGGGGAATATGCCCCGCCCTGAATTCGAATTTTCAGGGCGGCAAAGGTTTAGAAAAAACTCGCCAGTGCGACGAACGGTCGTCGGTCCGTCAGGCGGGTTTGCTGCCAAACAGGCCCGGCAACGCGTGTGCCAGGGCATTGATGGCGAAGCCGATGAACATCACACCGCAGAGCTTGGTGATGAGGATTTCATGACGCTGGTACACCGTGCGCACGCGCTGGGCACCGACCACGCCGATGAGGATGGCGTAGGCCAGCAGGCCGCCGACAAAGCTCAGGAAGATCAGCGAAGGCAGCATCGCCCAGGTCAGCAATTCGGCACGGCTGGACAGCAATGCCGTGAAGGTTGCCACCGCCACCGGGTAAGCCTTGGGGTTGGTCAGGCCAAACAGGATCCCGTGCCAGAACGGGTGGCGGGCCGCGCCCTGAGGCGCATCGCTGCTGCGACGCTGGGTGCGGATCGCGCGCCAGCCGAGCCAGAACAAGTACAGACCGCTGAGCACGCCCAGCACATCAAACGCACTGCTGCCCACTTCCCGCGCGCCCACAATGGCGATCAGCGCGGTACTGCACCACACCACATCCCCCAGCAAGTGCCCGCACAGGAAACCCGCACCGGCACGACGGCCGCGAGCGGCGCCAATACCGAATACGGCCAGCACCCCCGGGCCGGGTGTAATACCGTAGATAAAACCCGAAGCAAGGACGGCGAGCAGCAAGGATGGGGTCATGGGCGCGACTCAAACAGACGGTTGGAAGGTCAAGGGATTCTGCACGTTCTGCCGAGGAGCGCAATCCTGAAAACACCCCCGATCCACTGTAGGAGTTGGCTTGCCGGCGATTGGGGACGGTCAGGCATTACGTGGGCAAGCTGACCCGGCGCAATCGCCGGCAAGCCAGCTCCTACAGTGAGGAGGTGTTATACAAGACGCCTTGCACCTGCCCGATCAACCACTGCAAGCCCGAATCCCCTCCTCGCCGCGCATGCCACGCCAGTTCAACGGCAAACGAAGGAATATGAAACGGCGGCGGCACGGTCACCAGCGCCGGGTGATCGATGCTGAGCAAGCCCCGGGACGACACGGTCAGGATCAGGTCCGTGCCCTGGATCAACTGTGGCGCCACGCCCCAATGCGGCAGGCTGATCGCCACATGTCGACGCTCACGAATGGCACTCAGGGCGCGCTCGATTTCCGGCGTGCCGCTGCCGCGCATTTCCAGCAGCACATGGGGCCGCGACAGGTAAGCGGCCAAGTCCAGCGCGCCATCCACCGGCAGGCTGCTGCGGTTCACCAGGCAGGTGTAGTGCTCTTCAAACAAGGGCGTGGTGCGCAGCTCAGCGGGCATGTCGGGGAACACGCCCGCGGCCAGATCAAGGTCGCCATTGAGCACGCCATCCACCATGCCTTCGCGGCTGGCCTGGACAATCTGCAAGTCAATACCCGGCGCTTCGCGGCGCAATGTGCGCACCAGATCCGGCAGGAAAATCGCGGCGCTGTAGTCCGACATGGCCACCCGAAACCGGCGCTTGGCCGACGCCGGATCAAACCGGTTCGGCGCCAGCAGTGCCTGCACCTGGGCCAACGCTTCGGCCAGTGGAGTTGCCAACTCCAGCGCACGTGCCGTGGGCACTAGGCTGCCGCCCTGGCGGACCAGCAGCGGGTCGTCCAGCAAATCCCTCAAGCGCGCCAGCGCGTGGCTCACAGCCGGCTGGCTCAGGTGCACACGTTCGGCCGCGCGGGTGACGTGTTGCTCGGTGAGCAAGGCGTCGAGGATCACCAGCAGGTTGAGGTCGATGCGACGCAGATCATTCATCAGCTGCATATTCATCATATAAACTTGGAATTTAAATGTGCGCGACGAATACCTTAGAGTCCAGCAAAACCTCTGGGAGATTCGATATGACGACATTGCATTGGGTGGGTTTGCTGGTGCTGGCAGTGATCGCCGGCGCGGTGGTGCCGTTTCAGAGCGCGATCAACGCCAACCTCGGGCGCGGGCTTGGCCATCCGTTGTGGGCCACCCTGGCCTCCTTGCTGGTGAGCATCATCGTGTTGCTGCCGGTGATCCTGGCACTGCGCCTGCCGTTGCCGAGCCTGGCGTTTATCAGCAAAGCGCCGCTGTGGATGTGGGCCGGTGGTGCATTCGGTGTGTGCTTTATTTCCCTGGCATTGATGCTGTTGCCCAAGCTAGGGGCCTCAGGGTTTATCGCGCTGGCCATGGCCGGGCAAATTCTCGCCTCGCTGCTGCTCGATCACTTCGGCCTGTTCGGCCTGGAGGAGCGCCAACTGACAACGCCCCGCGTGTTGGGGGCGTTGTTGTTGATCGGCGGCGTGGCGTTGATTCAGTTCAGCGCCACACCGGCCAGGGCCTTGGCAACGGCGGGCTGATCAGCCCTTGTCGAGGGTGCGCAGTTTTTGCGGCAAGCCCCACAGCAACAGGGCTGCTGCCAACAGCGCACACACGCCAATCACGTACAGCGCCGGGGTGGTGCTGCCGGTCAGGTCCTTGATGCGCCCCACCATCACCGGGCTGACGATGCCGCCGAACTGCCCGAGGGTATTGATCACCGCAATGCCGCCCGCCGCACCGGCACCGGCGCCGGCCAACAACTTGGGTGGCAAGGTCCAGAAGGTCGGGATCGAGGCGATGATGCCCGCGCCCAACATGCCCAGGGCGATGATCAGGAAGGTGGTGTGGTCGGCAAAGATGCCGGCACTGAAGAAGCCCACGGCGCCTAGCAACACCAGGCCGCTGACAAACTTGCGGCGCTCGCCGGTAGCGTCCGACAAACGCCCGATCACCACCATGCTGATGGCACCGCACACATAGGGAATGGCCGTGAGCAAACCGATCATCACCGGGCTCTGGGTACCCGCGCTGCGGATCAGCTGCGGTGCCCAGAAGTTGAGGCCGTAGGACGCCACCTGGATCAAAAAGTAGATAAAACCGAGCATCAGGAAACCGGGAATACGGATCGCCGACAGCAGTGAACCACCGTGCGAGTTCGGCTCATGCTTGGCGATACGGCTCGACAGCAAGGCCTTCTCCGCCGATGTCAGCCAATGGGCGTCTTCGATGCGGTCCTTGAGCAGCGTCAACACCATGAAGCCCAGGCCGATGCACGGCAAGCCGCCGAGCAGGAACAACCAGTGCCAGCCACGCATTTGCAGCACGCCGTCGAGGTGCTCCAGCACCAGGCCGGAAAACGGTGCGCCTACCAGCCCGGCAAAGGCCGAGGCCAGGAACAGCATCGAGGTGATGCGCCCACGAAAGTGCTGAGGGAACCACAACGTCAGGTAATACAGCACGCCCGGCGCAAAGCCCGCTTCCATCGCGCCGATGATGAAGCGCAAGCCGTAGAACTGCCACTCGGCGGTGACAAACACCATGGCCGCCGTGGCCAAGCCCCAGGACATCATGATCCGCGCGATCCAGCGCCGGGCGCCGACCTTGTACAGCATCATGTTGCTCGGCACTTCGAAGATCACATAGCCCACCACAAACAACCCGGCACCCAAACCGTAGGCGGTGTCGCTCAGGCTCAGGTCGGCCTGCAACTGGAACTTAGCGAAGCTGATGTTGATCCGGTCAAAAAACGCAAACAGGTAGCACACCATGATCAGTGGCATCAGGCGCCAGGCGACCTTGCTGACCAGGGCTTTTTCCGCGTCGATCTCATTGGCCGTGCGCGCGCCGGCCTCTAACGTATTAGTGCTCATGGTTTCTCTCCAGCGGGCTGCTCACAGGCGCCCGATTGTTTTTGTTGTCTGGTGCAGCGTTACAGCGTGGCGATGTACGCCGGTGGCGGATGCAGGTCGCAGTTGCGCCCGGCCTTGGCCACCTGGCCGGGTAACTCATGGCCCAGCAGGGCCGGCAAGCGGCGGGACATGTCTAGCAGGTGCGGCAGGTCGATGCCGGTGGGAATGCCGACTTCGTCGCAGAGGTTCACCAGGTCTTCGGTACAGATATTGCCCGAGGCTCCTGGCGCGAACGGGCAGCCACCCAGGCCGCCAAGGGCCGCGTCAAAACGCCGGGCGCCGGCTTCAAAGGCGGCCAGCACATTGCATAGACCCAAGCCCCGCGTGTTATGGAAATGCAGAGTCAGGTCACTGGCCGGCACACGTTCCAGCACACGCTTGACCAGGCGCTGCACCTGACGCGGGTTGGCCATGCCGGTGGTGTCAGCGAGGCTGATGCCCTTAATGCCCAGTTCCAGGTAAGCGTCGACAATGTGCAGCACGCGGTCCTCATCAATCTTGCCCTCGAACGGGCAACCGAAAGTGGTGGCGATGCTGCCATTGAGACTGACCGGATGCCCGGCAGCAAAGCTGACGATGTCGCCAAACGCTTCCAACGACGCTTCACAACGCATGCGCATGTTCGCCAGGTTGTGGGTCTGGCTGGCGGACATCACCAGGTTCAGCTCATCGGCGCGGGACGCGATGGCGCGCTGGGCGCCCTTGAGATTGGGAATCAGCGCCACGTAAACCACACCCGGCTTGCGCGCGATGCCCTGGAACACCTGCTCGCCATCGCGCAGGGCCGGTATGGCCTTGGGCGAAACGAACGAGCCGGCTTCGATCCGCGAAAAACCGGCCTGGGACAGCCCGTCGATCAGGGCGATCTTGTCGGCGGTTTCGACCCAGGTCGGTTCGATCTGCAGGCCGTCACGCGGGGACACTTCCTGCACGATCAGCGCGTCGGAATAATCACCAATCATTGCACCACTCCCGCAGTTTTCAGGCGTTGGATATCGGCCCCGGTCAGGCCCAGGCTGCCGAGGATATCGTCGGTGTGCTGGCCCAGGGTCGGCCCTTGCCAGTTCACGCCGCCAGGGGTTTCGGACAGCTTGGGCACGATGCCCGGCATCTTCACCGACACACCACCGGGCAACTCGGCATTGAGCAACATGTCACGCGCCTGGTAGTGCGGGTCGCTGACGATATCGGCCACGGAGTAGATACGCCCGGCCGGCACTTCGGCGGCTTCCAGGGCGCTGAGCACCTGCTCGATGGGCAAGCTGCTGGTCCAGTGGGTGATTGCCGCATCGAGCAGACCGCTCTTGGCGGCGCGGCCATCGTTGTGGGCGAACTCGGGCGCGTCGGCCAGGTCGGCGCGGCCGATGGTGGTCATCAGGCGCTTGTAGATCGGGTCGCTGTTGCCGGCAATCACCACATAGGCGCCGTCGGCGGTCAGGTAAGTGTTGGACGGCGCAATGCCGGGCAACGCCCCGCCGCTGCGCTCACGCACATGGCCGAGCATGTCGTATTCGGGCACCAGGCTTTCCATCAGGTTGAACACGCTTTCGGCCAGGGACACATCGACCACCTGCCCGTCGCCCTGCCCGGTCTTGACCCGCAGCAGCGACATCAGCGCGCCGATCACGCCGTGCAATGAAGCCAGGGAATCGCCCAGGCTCACGCCGACCCGCGCAGGCGGTGAGTCCGGGTTGCCGGTGGTGTAGCGGATGCCGCCCATGGCCTCGCCGATGGCGCCGAAGCCAGGGCGGTCGCGGTAGGGGCCGGTCTGGCCGTAGCCGGAGATGCGCACCAGGGTCAGCTTGGGGTTGATGGCCTGCAGCACATCCCAGCCCAGGCCGAGTTTTTCCAGGCCACCGGGGCGCAGGTTTTCGATGAGTACGTCGGCGTCGCCGAGCAGTTGCTTGATCAGGCCCAGGCCTTCCGGGGACTTGAGGTTCAGGGCCAGGGATTTCTTGTTGCGCGATTGCAGGTACCACCACAGCGACGTGCCTTCGTGCAGCTTTCGCCATTTGCGAAGCGGGTCGCCCTGGCCCATGGCTTCGATCTTGATCACCTCGGCGCCAAACTCGGCCATCAGCCGCGCGGCGAACGGCGCGGCAATCAGGGTGCCGATCTCGATCACCTTGATACCGCTCAGGGGAGCCGTCATGGGGTGTACCTCTTGTTCTTGGAATGTGGGGCCAAGACTAGAGGGCAGCCACAGGAGAAATCCAACCGTCAGTTGGCAACGAGCGTTCGCCAAACACGAACATCCAAGGAATTATCTGTAGGATCCGACTTACCGGCGATGGCTGTCTCAAGGTTTGCGCCGGTTTCGAGGCCGCCATCGCCGGCAAGCCGGGCTCCTACAGATAACCGCATTCCCCTGTGGGAGCCGGGCTTGCCCGCGATGAGGCCGACAGGGTTTCAGTTACACCAGCGCCTTGCGCAAGTAGTCGAAAAGCAGGCGACTGACTGGCGACAGTTGCGCCTCATCGCGCACCACCAGGATCAGGCTGCGATCCGACCAGGCATCCGTCAACGGCACCGCGTGCAGGCCCAGCGCCCGGCCGAACAATTCATAGGCCTTGTGCGGCAGGATGCCAATGCCCATGTTCGCCTGGACCATCCGGCACATCGCATCAAACCCCGGCACATGAATGCGCAGGCGCAGCATCTTGCCCGCCTCGCGCGCGGCGGCGTGGGTGCGCATGTTGATCGAACTGGCGGCGTGCAAGCCGACATAATCGCTGTCCAGGGTCTCGGCGAACGCCAGGCTGTCGCGCGTGGCCAGCGGATGATCGGCGGGCATCAGCACCACCAGTTTGTCGAGACGGTAGGTCACGCCGGGCAAGCCTTTGGTGTCGGCGTCACTGGAGCAGATGCCCAGGTCGGCCACACCATCGAGCACGCCTTGCACCACGCCGTTGCTGGGGCGCTCTTCCAGATCGGTTTTCACTTCGGGGTGCAGCTGGGAAAAATCCCGTAAATCTTCAGGAAGAAACTGAATGATCGCCGACAGGTTGGCCAGCATCCGCACATAACCGCGCACGCCGTGGCTGTGCTCGCCCAGCTCCAGGCCCATTTTTTCGACGTTGAACAACATCTGCCGGGCGTGGTGCAACAGGGTTTCCCCGGCGGCGGTCAGGTCCATGCCCTTGGCACGGCGCACGAACAGGCTCACACCCAGCACTTGCTCCAGCTCCATCAAGCGCTTGCTGGCCGCCGACACGGCAATGGCTTCGCGGTTGGCGGCACGGGTCAAGGTGCCCTCCTCGTAGACCGCGACGAACAGTTGCAAAGTGATCAGGTCCAGCCGGCGCACCAGGCTTTTGTGCAACATCAGTGACGCTCGTCAGCCAAGCGATTGATCCCGGCCTGTTCCACCACCGGCTGCGGCGCCCCCACGCTCGCCGCCTGCAACATCGCCCGGCCGACGGTCTCGGTGCTCACTACCCAATCCGGTTTGATCCGACGAAAGAACGACAACAACGGCCCGAGCACGGTGTAGAACGACTGGTACAACGGCGTTTTGGAACGCACGCCATGCAACGGCTGGATCACCCCCGGCCGAAACAGGTACACCGCCTTGAACGGCAGGCGCAGCAAGGCGTTCTCGGTCTTGCCCTTGACCCGCGCCCACATCGACTTGCCGGCTTCGGAACTGTCGGTGCCAGCGCCGGACACGTAGATAAACGTCATCTGCGGATTGAGCCGCGCCAGGGTGCTGGCCGCGACCAGCGTGAGGTCATAGGTGAGGTGGGTGTACTTGATCTCGTTCATCCCCGCCGAAGAAACGCCAAGGCAGAAGAAGCAGGCGTCGAAGCCTTGCAGCAGGTTTTCCAGTGGCTGGAAATCCAGCATGTCGCTGTGCAACACCTGATGCAGCTTGCCGTGTTGCTGCGTCAACGGCGTGCGGCCGACGGCGACGACTTCCTGGACATCGGCGGCCGACAGGCACTCACGCAGCACGCCTTGGCCGACCATGCCGGTGGCGCCGAATAGCAGAACTCTCATAGGGGGACCTCAGCGGCAAGCCGCAAGCTTCATGCTCAAGTTGAATGCAGTGCGAGATTCACACCTTACCAGCTTGTAGCTTAACGCTTGCAGCTTGCCACTGCCCGGCTCAGAACGCGCTGCGAAAGATCTCCTCGATCTGACGCTGATCGGCGCGCCGTGGGTTGGTCAACCCGCAGGCGTCCTTCAAGGCATTGGTGGCGAGCAGGGGAATGTCCTGCAATTTGGCCCCCAGTTCCCGCAGGCCGGCCGGGATCTCGACGTCGTGGGACAAGCTGCGGATCGCGGCGATGGCGGCTTGCGCGCCTTCTTCCGGGGTGCGGCCCTTGATGTCGGCGCCCAGTGCGCGCGCCACATCGCTCAAGCGTTTGGCGCTGACGCTGGCGTTGAAGCTTTGCACATGAGGCAGCAACACCGCGTTGCACACGCCGTGGGGCAGGTCATACAGGCCGCCCAGTTGATGAGCCATGGCGTGCACGAAACCCAGGGACGCGTTGTTGAAGGCCATGCCTGCCAGGAATTGCGCGTAGGCCATGTTTTCCCGCGCCGCCTGATCGCTGCCATCGCGGACCGCCAGGCGCAGGTTGGCGCTGATCAGCTCGATGGCCTTGATCGCACAGGCGTCGGTGATCGGCGTGGCGGCGGTGGACACGTAGGCCTCGATGGCGTGAGTCAGGGCGTCCATACCGGTGGCGGCGGTGAGGCCCTTGGGCATGCCGACCATCAGCGCCGGGTCGTTGACCGACAGCAGCGGCGTGACGTTGCGGTCGACAATGGCCATTTTCACGTGGCGGGTTTGGTCGGTGATGATGCAGAAACGGGTCATCTCGCTGGCGGTGCCGGCCGTGGTGTTGATGGCCACCAGCGGCAGTTGCGGCTTGCTCGATTGATCGACCCCTTCGTAGTCGCCGATGTGCCCGCCGTTGGTGGCGCACAGGGCGATGCCCTTGGCGCAGTCATGGGGCGAACCGCCGCCCAGGGACACCACGCAATCACAGGCGCTCTGCTGCAACAGCGCCAGGCCGTTCTCGACGTTCTCAACCGTGGGGTTGGGTTTGGCGCCGTCGTAGATCACTGAGTCGATGTCCTGCATGGCCAGTTTCTCGGCAATCATGCTGGCAACGCCGGCCTTGGCAAGGCCCGCGTCCGTGACGATCAGCGCCTTGCGAAAACCATAGTTGCGGATGGCGGTCATGGCTTCGTCGAGGCAGTCGATGCCCATGATGTTGACGGCGGGGATGAAGAAGGTGCTGCTCATGGTCAATCCTCAGAGGCGTTATGCCAACAGAATCCACCTCTACCGCGCGGCGTATCTTGATCAGGATCAACGCCCGCTCGTGATAAAGTCACCGCCCAGCCGATTTCGAGTAGACCCGCCGCAATGAAGGATTTCCAGGATATTGACGCCCACCTAGACGACTGGAATGCGCTGCGCAGCGCCGTCGACTTCAGCGCGATTCTGATCGGCAACGGTGCCAGCCGTACGATCTGGGAAGACTTTGCCTACGACTCGCTGTTCGAAAACGCGCGCACCGTCGAAGAAAAACCCCTGAGCCAGTCCGAACTCAGCGTATTCGACGCCCTGCAAACCCGTAGTTTCGAGCAAGCCCTGGGTGCGCTGAAAACCACCAGCCGAGTCAACAAGGCCCTGGCCGTCAGCTCGGCGGCGCCGCGCAATCGCTACTATGCGATCAAGGAAGCGCTGATCAATACCATCCACAGCGTGCACATCCCCTGGCGCCTGGTGCAGCCGTCGACATTGGCGACGATCAACGCTGAACTGGCGAGCTACGCCACGGTATTCACCAGCAACTACGACTTGCTCAACTACTGGGCGATCCTGCACACCCCGGGCATCGACGACCTGTTCGGCAGCGCCGACGCCAGCTTCGACCTGCGCAACACCCGCACGGAGGCGACGCGCATCCTCTACCTGCACGGCGGCCTGCACCTGGTGCGCAACCTCGACGGCACCGCACGCAAATTGCCGTCCACCGACAGCACCCTGCTCAGCAGTTTTGCCATCAACAACACGCTCAAGACCCTGGACGATGTGCCGCTGTTTGTCAGCGAGGGCAAGGTTGAAGAGAAGCTCAAGACCATCCGCAGCTCGGATTACCTGTCGTTCTGTTATGAACAATTGCTGACCCATGAGGGTGCGCTGTGCATCTTCGGCCATGAGCTGGGCGCGCAGGACAAGCACCTGGTGGACGCGATTCGCCAGGCGAATGTATCGACCCTGGCGATTTCGGTGTCGGGGCGCAGTGACGGGTTTATTCTTCAGCAGAAACGGCGGTATTCGGCGTTGTTCGATGGGACTGGCGTGGAACTGAAGTTCTTCGCGGCGCGCACGCATCCGTTGGGCAATTCAGCGCTGTCAGTGCCTGTCGAACGCTGATCAAAATGTGGGAGCGGGCCCCTATTTCAATCCTGCATCGTGGTCATTCTTCCGAGCTGTGCACCACAACCAGCAATTGTGCTTGCACCGGCCCCACCGAGCGCAGCCGATGGGGCTTCTGCGCATTGAAATGCAGCGCATCACCGCGTTCCAGAATCACCCGCTCGTTCATGAAGTCCACCTCCACCCGGCCTTCATGCACGAACAGAAACTCTTCCCCCACGTGCTCCTTGAAGGTCTTGTCGGTGAACTCCGCCGGCGGGTAGATGATGAACGGCAGCAGGCTGCGCTCGCTGACCTGATGGGCCAACACCGCGTAACCCGGCGAGGTGTCCGGGCGCTCGTGGCTGCGCACCAGACTGTAGCTGTCGAGGCTGACGCTGTCTTCGCTGAACAGCTCTTCGACCTTCACGTTCAAGGCCTTGGCCAGCTTCAGCGCGGCGGCAATCGACGGCGTATTGAGCCCGCGCTCGACCTTGGACAGGTAACTCTTGGTCATCCCGGATTTTTCAGCCAGGGCTTCCAGGGTCACGCCAAGTTTTTTTCTCAATAGTTTCAAACGGATAGACATGTGCTGCGGTTAATCCCTGCAGAAAGGCAAGAGCCATGCTTGCCAATGACACAAAGTGTCATATAGCATCGTTAGTGTCATTTGCAGCCACCGAGGGCACCCGATATGGCCAAGACATTAGCACTCCCCAAAGACCAACTGGTCAAGCAGGCGCTGATCCAGATGCAAAACACCCTGGCGGATAATACGTGGACCGACCGGCAAAAGCTGGCGCTCACGTGTCGCATCCTGTTCGAGCACGGTCACGATTCCGGTCTGGCCGGGCAGATCACCGCGCGTGGGCCGCAGCCTGGCACCTATTACACCCAGCAATTGGGCCTGGGCTTTGATGAGATCACCGCCAGCAACCTGTTGCTGGTCAACGAAGACCTGGAAGTGTTGGAAGGCCATGGCATTCCCAACCCGGCCAACCGTTTTCACACCTGGGTTTACCGTGGGCGGCCGGATGTGAATTGCATCATCCACACCCACCCTACCCATATCGCGGCACTGTCGATGCTGGAAGTGCCGCTGCAGGTGTCCCACATGGACCTCTGCCCGTTGTACGAGGATTGCGCGTTCCTGGAAGCCTGGCCCGGCGTGCCGGTGGGCAATGAAGAGGGGGAAATCATCACGGCGGCACTGGGCGACAAACGCGCCATCCTGCTTTCGCACCACGGCCAGTTGTCCACCGGGGCGAGCATCGAGGAGGCCTGTGTGATCGCGCAGTTGATCGAACGCGCAGCCAAGTTGCAGTTGCTGGCGATGGCCGCCGGCACGATCAAGCCGATCCTGCCAGAGCTCGGGCGCGAGGCCCATGACTGGATCTCCAAGCCCAAGCGCTTCGGCGCTGCGTTCAATTACTACGCCCGGCAGAACCTGCGCCAACACGCCGATTGCCTGAACTGATTGCCCCTTTTTGACCGGAGACTGTTTATGTCCAGCCCAACGATTCACGGCATCATCGGCTACACCATCACCCCGTTCAGCGCCGACGGCCAGCGCATCGACCTTGATGCCCTGGGCCGTTCCATCGACCGCTTGATCGACAGCGGCGTGCACGCCATCGCGCCCCTGGGCAGCACCGGCGAAGGCGCGTATTTGAGCGACGCCGAGTGGGACGAAGTGAGCGCCTACAGCCTGGCCAAGATCGCCCGGCGCGTGCCGACCATCGTCAGCGTGTCCGACCTGACCACCGCCAAGGCCGTGCGCCGCGCCCGTTACGCCGAAGCCAACGGCGCCGACGTGGTGATGGTGCTGCCGGCGTCTTACTGGAAGCTCAGTGAAGCGGAAATCCTCGCCCACTACGCGGCTATTGGCGACAGCATCGGCGTGCCGATCATGCTCTACAACAACCCGGCCACCAGTGGCACGGACATGTCGGTGGAGCTGATCCTGCGCATCATCAAGCAGGTGGCCAACGTTACCATGGTCAAGGAAAGCACCGGGGATGTTCAGCGCATGCACCAGTTGCATCGCCAGACGGACGTGCCGTTTTACAACGGCTGCAACCCGCTGGCGCTGGAAGCCTTCGCGGCAGGTGCCAAGGGCTGGTGCACGGCAGCGCCGAACCTGATCCCGCAACTCAATCTGGCGTTGTATGAGGCGGTATTGGCCAATGACCTGGCCAAGGCGCGGGAACTGTTTTATCGCCAGTTGCCGTTGCTGGAGTTCATCCTCAAAGGTGGGTTGCCGGCGACGATCAAGGCGGGTTTGCGTTTGACGGGGCTGGAAGTGGGTGATCCACGGTTGCCGGTTTTCCCGCTGGGTGAAGCGGCGATCGAGCAGCTGAAAACATTGCTGCGCTAACCCACAATCCCCTGTGGGAGCGGGCTTGCTCGCGAATGCAGTGCGCCAGTCAATGGATAAATCGACTGACACACCGCTTTCGCGAGCAAGCCCGCTCCCACATTTTTTGCTGTGTACATCCGTAAAATAGAGACAAATGACAATGGTTCTCGATACCATTCACGACTTTTCTACGTCGTGCTTCCTCAAGAAGGATCCCCATGTCTCGTCCCAAGCCCGACCCGTTGTCGGCCGATGCCTTTCGCGGGTTCTATACAGATATCCTGTATTTCCTGCGCAAACGCACGGACAACGCCAGCGACGCCGCGGACATGACCCAGGATGTCTTCACCCAATGGCTGGACTACCGCGACCGGGCCAAAGTCGAGCAGCCACGGGCGTTTCTGTTCCAGATGGCGCGCAACCTGCTGCGTGATCACTGGCGCAAGCAGAAGGTACGGCAGACCGTCCACTCAGACCCGGCCGACATGGACACCGAGCCGGTCACCGATGAGCAAAACGATCCCATGGCCGCCGCGCAACGCTTGCAACGCCTGGAACAGTTGAAAGAAGTCCTCGCCGAACTCTCGCCCCGAAGGCGAGAAGCCCTTATGCTGCACCGCTTCGAAGGCTTGAGCCAGGCACAGATCGCCGAGCGCATGGGCATTTCGACCAGCATGGTGGAAAAGCACATCGCCTTTGCCCTGCTGCACTGCAAGCGACGCCTTCAAAACGAACCCGGCACGGAGCAGCCCGAATGAACCGCCTGAGCGACATCGACGCCCTGGACATCGAGCAGAGCGACTCCATCGATGCCCAAGCCGCCAGCTGGTTTGCCCGCAACCGCAACGAGGCGGGGCGTGCCGACCGCAAAGCCTTTGCCGCCTGGCAAGCGGAGCCTGCCCATGCCCGCGCCTATGCCGAATTCGAACAACTGTGGGCAGACCTCGCCCAGTTGCAGCAACTGAACAAACCCGTGGCGCTGCCCAAGCGCAAACCGTCGGTGTGGCGCCCTGCCCTGGCCGTGGCCGCAGCCCTGGTCTGCGCCGTGATGGCCAGCGCTATCGACGCCCCGCGTGCGCTGTACCACAGCCAGGTGGCCGCCCATGCCAAAGGCATGCGCACCCTGAACCTGCCCGATGGCAGCACCTTGTATGTGAATGCCAATACGCGGGTGCGGATAGACTTCACCGCCCACCAGCGCATCGTTCATCTGGACAAAGGCCAGGTGTATATCGAGGTGGCCGCCGACAAGGAGCGGCCCCTCTACGTGCAGGCCGGCGAGGCGAATGTGCGGGTGGTGGGCACCGGTTTCGATGTGCGCCGCAGCCAGCAGCAACTGGTGGTGAGCGTGGCCCACGGGCAGGTGGCCTTCGAGCCAGACCCCAAGAGCCCGGTATCCTTGCTCGGCGCCCAGCAGCGCGCCACCTACAGCTATGCCAAGGGCACGTTGCAGCAGCAAAGCCTGAACGCCGAAGAAGTCGCCGACTGGCGCAGCGGGCACCTCACGTTTCGCAATCGCGAACTGGCCAGCCTGATCGACGAATTGAGCCTGTACCGCCCCCAGGCACCGCTGCAGGTGAGCCGCGCGGTGGCGCAATTGAAGGTGTCGGGCAACCTGGATGTCAATGACCCGGACGCCTTGCTCAACGCCCTGCCCGCCCTGCTTCCGGTGAAAACCGTACCGTCAGCGGATGGCATCGTACGGATCGAACCGAGCAAGTAACCCCGCAAAACACCGTACTTGAGAATATTTTGCATTCGCATGTGTGGATTTTTTTGCCTGCCCCGTCTTCCCCCCGTCTGCGTTTGATACGCACGCCTTTTTGGCCGTTTGGCCACACCGGGGGATTTCATGTTTCGCGCGCCTTGCCACGTTTCACACCTGTTTCTTCGACCGTCGATCATCGCCACCTGCCTGGCATTCAGCCTCAGCGCCCAGGCCGAGTCGCTCACGCTGCAACTGCCCGCCCAGCCGCTGGCGACGTCCCTGAGCCAAGTGGCGCAACAGGCGAAAATCCAGCTGTTGTTCGATGAAACCCTGCTCAAGAACGTGCAGGCGCCGGCGCTCAATGGCGAGTTCACCCCGGAAGTGGCGATTCGTACCTTGCTCAAAAACGGTACGTTCACCTTGATCAAGGTCGGCAGCACCTATGTGGTTAAACCCGAAGAGGACAAGACCAGCAACAGCGGTACCGTCCAGCTCGACGCCCTGAGCGTGATCGGCACCGGTACCCAGGTCGACTCCAGCACCGTGGGACGCTCGACCCTGAACCAGGCCGACATCGACCGCTACCAGCCCAATAACATTCCCGCCCTCCTGCAGACCCTGCCCGGCGTATTCATGGGCGGCTCACCCAAACCCGGTGGCCAGACCATCAACATTCGCGGGATGGGTGAGGCTGAAGACATACCGATGACCGTGGACGGTGCGACCAAAAGCGGCTTCGAGCGCTATCAGCAAGGCACCGTGTTCATCGAGCCCGAGCTGATCAAGAGCATCGAAGTCGAGAAAGGCCCGTACTCGGCCTTTACCGGCAACGGCGGCTTCGGTGGCACGGTGCACATGGAAACCAAGGACGCCCCCGACCTGCTCGAAGACGGCCGCAACGCCGGTGCCATGCTCAAATATGGCTACTCCAGTAACGACCACGAACAGGTCTACAGCTCGGCCATTTATGGCCGCACCGATGATGGTCGCCTGGATGGCCTGGCCTACCTGACCCAACGCGACGGCGGCGACATGAAGCTGGCGGCCACTCCGCCAGACCCGCGCAACGAATACCCGATCAACCCAAAGCGCCTGCCCAACAGCGCGACGAATGTGGATGGCGCCCTGTTCAAGGTCAACGCGCACTTCACCGACGAGCACAGCATGGGCCTGTCTTACTCGCGCTCGCGAAGCCAGCGCTGGACGCCCTTCTCGGCTAAAAGCTACCCCACGCCGCCGCTGCAATCGGCCATTGACCGCTACGGTTATGAAGGCGCCCTCAAACGCTTCCTGGCAGACCGCGAGACCATCGACACCACCTACTCGGCCAAGTACGAATACCAGCCTCTCGACAACCCATTGGTGGACCTGAAACTCAGCTACTCCGCGTCCAATACCGACCAGACTGACGAACGTGACGCGAACGCCTCGTTCTCCCTGGCCACCGGCGGGCGCAAGATGGACACCTCGTACGACGACAAGATTCTGGAAGCACGCAACATCAGCCGCTTCAGCACCGGGCCGCTGGAACACGCCGTCACCACCGGGGTACAGGTGCGCAAGCACATCCGTGAAACCGAAAGCTGGATGCCCGGCGCCACCTACAACACGCCGCGCTACAACTACGGACACTTCCAGCCGTACTTCATGCCCCACGGCAAAGTCGATACGAACTCGTTCTATCTTCAAGACGCGGTGACCCTCGGCGACGTGACCATCACTCCATCGCTGCGCTACGACCACGTGCGCAACCGGGGTGAAGCCAACGATGCGCCGTACTACAGCAACCCCAACCCGTCCTTCGGGCATGACTACAGCGACCGCACCTACACCGGCTGGTCACCCCGCCTGGCGGCCTATTGGAACATCACCCCCGACGTAGCGATGTTCGCCAGCTGGAACAAAACCTGGCGCGCCCCGGTGATCGACGAACAGTACGAAGTGCAAGGCATAGGCAGCCGCACTGCCACCAGCGTCGACCTGGACCCGGAACGCATCACTGCGATCACCGCCGGCAACATCACCAACTTCTCCGGCCTGTTCACCCGCGAAGACAACCTGCAACTGCGTACCACCCTGTTCCACAACCGCATCGAAGATGAGATTTTCAAAGCCACCGGCATCGGTTGCGCACGGCAGAACTCGGTCTCGGGCAGTATCGACACAGTCTGCGCCGGCGACATGGCGGCCAAGTCCAACTACCGCAACATCGGCGGCATGACCATCAAGGGCTTCGAGGTTGAAAGCTACTACGACTCGACGTACCTGTTCGGCTCGCTGTCCTACTCCTGGGCCACCGGCAAGCGCGACAACCCCTACACCAACCCCTGGGCCACCAGCACCCACGTGTGGGCCCGTGACATTCCGCCGGCCAAATGGGTGGTGGTGCTGGGCACCAAGATCCCGAGCTGGGACGCGCAAGTCGGCTGGCAGGGGCAGTTCGTGCGCAAGACCGACCGCCTGCCCAGCGATAAATATTCCAGCAGTCTCAACAGCGTCGCCGGTGACAGCTTCTACGACCAGTATGAAAACGCCAGCTACGACACCCAGGGCCTGTTCGCCAGTTGGAAACCGCAGCAGGCCGGCCTCAAGGGCACCGAAGTCAACTTCACCGTCGACAACCTGTTCAATCGCAATTACCGCCCCGCGCTCAGCGGCGACCGTGCCTACAGCGAGGGGCGCAACGCCAAGATCAGCATCACGCGGTTCTTCTGAAAAACTGTACGGATAAATCTGCGATCAGCTGTAGGCCCGCAATCGCCGGGGGTTGTGGCTAGATGGGCTTCCCTTGAAGCCCTCTTGATCCCGGTCCCCTCACCATGAGCTCGCGCGAAAACACCGGCATGGCCCTCGGCCTGCTGGGCGTCATCATCTTCAGCCTGACCTTGCCGTTCACGCGCATCGTCGTGCAGGAAATCCACCCGTTGCTCAACGGCCTGGGCCGTGCGCTGTTCGCGGCGATCCCGGCGGCGGCGTTGCTGCTGTGGCGCCGTGAACGCTGGCCGACCTGGCGCCAGGTGCGCGGGCTGTGCCTGGTTATTGCCGGTGTGATCCTGGGCTTTCCGGTGTTGTCGGCCTGGGCCATGCAAACCCTGCCGGCGTCCCATGGTGCACTGGTCAACGGCCTGCAACCGCTGTGCGTGGCGCTGTACGCCGCCTGGCTGTCCCATGAGCGTCCGTCCAAGGCCTTCTGGGCCTGTGCGGCGCTGGGCAGTGCCTTGGTACTCGGCTACGCGTTGATCACCGGTGCCGGCAGTATCCAGGCCGGCGACTTGCTGATGCTCGGCGCGATTGCCGTGGGTGGCCTGGGTTATGCCGAAGGCGGCCGGTTGGCCAAGGAAATGGGCGGCTGGCAGGTGATCTGCTGGGCGTTGGTGCTTTCAACACCGGTGTTGATCGGCCCGGTGTGGTACCTGGCGGCGCAGCATCAAGGTGCAATCTCGATGCGCGCATGGTGGGCGTTCGGCTATGTGTCGCTGTTCTCGCAGTTCCTGGGATTCTTTGCCTGGTACGCCGGGCTGGCCATGGGCGGCATTGCGCGGGTCAGCCAGATCCAGCTGTTGCAGATCTTCTTCACCATCGCGTTTTCGGCGCTGTTCTTTGGTGAACATATCGAGCCGATTACCTGGCTGTTTGCATGCGGGGTAATCGTGACGGTGATGTTGGGGCGCAAGACGGCGGTGCAGCCAGCCCCGATTCCCAAGCCAAATACAGTCTAAATGTGGGAGCAAGCCCGCTCCCACACAAGCCGGCTCCTACAGGGGGTGTGTTCAGCTCAGGAAACCGTCGGCGCGCAGCAGGGTTTCCAGGCAGTGCTCGGTGATGTGGTAGAAGGCCTTCAATTCCTGGATTTTCTCCAGCAACTGCGCGTTGTCCACAGGCTCGGCGCGCTTGACCGCCAGGATCATCTTGTTCTTGTTGGTGTGTTCCAACGAGATGAACTCAAACACCTTGGTCTCGTAGCCACAGGCTTCGAGAAACAGTGCGCGCAGGCTGTCGGTAACCATTTCGGCCTGCTGGCCCAGGTGCAAACCGTATTGCAGCATTGGCTTGAGCAGCACCGGGCTCTGGATCTGCAGGCGGATCTGTTTGTGGCAGCACGGCGAGCACATGATGATCGACGCACCGGAACGGATGCCGGTGTGGATCGCGTAGTCGGTGGCGATGTCACAGGCGTGCAACGCGATCATCACGTCCAGCTCGCTCGGCGCCACGCTGCGCACATCACCACACTTGAACACCAGCCCCGGGTGCTCCAGGCGCGCAGCGGCGCTGTTGCACAGGGTCACCATGTCTTCGCGCAACTCCACACCGGTGACTTCGCCCTCGGCCTTGAGGGTGTTGCGCAGGTAATCGTGGATGGCGAACGTCAGGTAGCCCTTGCCCGAACCAAAATCGGCCACGCGCACCGGCTGGTCCAGCTTCAACGGTGACGAGGTCAGCGCATGGCTGAACACCTCGATGAACTTGTTGATCTGCTTCCACTTGCGCGACATCGACGGGATCAGCGCCTGCTTGGCGTCGGTCACGCCCAGGTCGGCGAGAAACGGCCGGCTCAGGTCAAGAAAGCGGTTCTTCTCACGGTTGTGCTCTGCCGACGGCGCTTCGCGCAACTTCTGCGGCTTGCTTTTGAACAGCGAGCTTTTGTTCTTCTTGCTGTATTCCAGCTGGGCTTCATCGGTCAGCGACAACAGGTGCGCGTTCTTGAACTGGGCCGGCAACAACTCGGCAATCGCCGCCACGCCGTCAGCCAGGGGCAGGTTCTTGGTGATGTCGCGGGTCTTGTAGCGGTACACGAACGACAGGCAGGCCTGCTCCTTGACCACCACCTGCTTGATGATCAGCCGCTGCAACTCGGCTTCGGCACCGACGTACTTGGCCAGCACCAGCTTGATGAAAGCATTCTGCGCAAGGCTGTCGCTCAGCAGTGCGATGAACTGGGCGTGATGATCCGGTTGAACAGTGACAGACATGAACAAAAACGCCTCGGGCAGGGAATGCCGGGCATTTTAGGGGGGATGGGGCTTGAGGGCACGGGGTTATTTGACTAACGGTACTGCGTCTGGATAACACACATGCAAATGTGGGAGCGGGCTTGCTCGCGAACGCAGTGCGCCAGTCAATGAATAAATCGACTGACACACCGCTTTCGCGAGCAAGCCCGCTCCCACATTTCGAACCGCATATCCAGGATCACTCCAACACGATTAACCGGTTGGGCAGCTCATTACGCGTCTGCGTCAACGGCACATGCACCTTGAGCAGTTCGCCACAGGCCTCGATGCACGCGATGAACCCCGCCAGCGTCTGCCCCTGCTTCACCTGCTGGGTAAACGCCTTGACGATCACCTCCCAGCTGCTGTCATCCAGGCGCTGGGAAATCCCGTCATCCACCAAAATCTCCACGTACCGCTCGGCCTCGCTGACGAAAATCAGCACGCCGGTGCTGCCCAGCGTGTGGTGCAGGTTCTGCTCCAGGAACTGGCGCCGCGCCAGGTTGGACGCACGCCAATGGCGAACCGAACGCGGGATCAATCGCGTGGTGACCGCCGGCATACGAAACACCAGGCACAGCACGATGAACGTCGCCCATTGCGCCAGCAGCAAGGTGTACATGGTCAGGTAGCCGGACAGGTAATGCACCACGCCTGGCACCACCAGGGCGATCAGGCTGGCCCACAACAACGGGATGTAGGCGTAGTCGTCGGCACGCGCCGCCAGCACGGTCACCAGTTCAGCGTCGGTGGTTTTCTCGACGCGGGCGATCGCTTCGGTGACTTGGCGCTGCTCGTGTTCAGTCAGTAATGCCATGGTTGTCGATGCTCTTTTCTCGTTATTGTCATTACCACCCGCCTGAAGCCCCGCCGCCGCCAAAACCACCGCCGCCGCCCCGGAAGCCGCCACCACCGCCGCCGCCGCCACCACCGCCACGCCCGCTGTTGCTGAGGATGGCCAGGAGAATGGCGCCCACTGGCAGGCCCATGCGATGGCACAACCACAAGACGCCGATCAGCAGAATGAACAGGCCGATGGAAAACCCGGGATTATCCTTGGCAAAGTTCGCGTCGGCCACATGCGCCGGCACCGCCAAGGGGTCACCGCCCACCACCTGCAGCATCGCCGCCACGCCGTCGCTGATGCCCTGGCTGTAGTTGCCGGCCTTGAACTTGGGCGCGATCACCTGGTTGATGATGACCCACGACTGCGCATCCGTCAGCACGCCTTCAAGACCATAGCCGACTTCGATGCGCAACTTGCGCTCATCCCGGGCGACGATCAACAGCGCGCCGTTGTCCTTGCCCTTCTGACCGATGCCCCACTGACGGCCCAACTGGTAACCCAAGTCTTCAATGGGCACACCTTGCAGGTTGGGCACGGTGACCACCACGATCTGGTCGCCCGAGGCCTGCTCCAGCGCCTGCAACTGCTGGGTTATTTGCTGGCGCGTGGCCGGGTCGATCATCTGGGCATCGTCCACCACCCGCCCGGTCAATGCCGGAAAGGTAAGCGCCGCCTGGGCCGTCATGGCACCGAGCAACAGCAGCAGCGCCAGGCCCATTCGTACTATTCGCATCATGCCCCCTTGGCCTGTGAATGCCTGGCTACCAATTACCGGTCGCCCCTGCGCCACCGAAGCTGCCGCCACCACCGGCAGAATCGGAGCGCTTGTCGCTGTCGCCCGGGCGCGGGGCGTCATCGTCGGAGGGCGTGGTCCGGCGCCCGTACTTGATCACCACAAAACCGATCACCAGCACAAACAACGCCGCCAACCCGAAGATCCACCCCACCCAGTTCTTGTGCGAAACCTTGCCGTGCACCGGCTTGCCGCCCAGCACCTGGACCATGGCGTTCACGCCCGCCGTGATCCCCTGAGCAAAGCGGTTCTGCTTGAACGGGGGAATGATCACCTGATTGATGATCACCGAACTCTGGGCATCGGTCAGGCGATCTTCCAGGCCATAACCCACTTCGATCCGCACTTGATGTGCCTTGGGCACCACGATCAACAACGCGCCGCTGTTCTTGCCCTTTTCGCCCACACCCCAGTGACGCCCCAGCTGATAACCGAAGTCTTCCAGGGTGTTGCCGTGCAGGCTGTCCAGGGTGACCACCACAATCTGCTCGCCGGTCTGCTGCTCGTGGCTGTCCAGCATGTGCTTGAGCGTCGCTGTGCTAGCGGCGTCGAGCAGGCCGGCGCGGTCGACGATGCGACCGTCCAGCTGGGCAAACTGCTCGGCGATCAAGGCCTCGACCGACACCGGGGTGTCAGCCGCCATCACCTGACCGCACAGCAGCAAGGCGGCGAACAACCAGCCCCGTGCGCCCATCAGAACTTCACTTGCGGCGCTTTATCAGCATCGGCGCTGGTGGCTTCGAAGTTGGCGCGGATCGGCAAGTCGCTGTACATCACGCTGTGCCACAAGCGGCCTGGGAAGGTGCGGATTTCAGTGTTGTAGGCCTGCACCGCCTGGATAAAGTCGCGGCGGGCCACGGCAATCCGGTTTTCGGTGCCTTCAAGCTGCGATTGCAAGGCCAGGAAGTTCTGGTTGGCCTTGAGGTCCGGATAGCGCTCGGACACCACCATCAACCGGTTGAGTGCACCGCTCAGGCCGTCCTGGGCTTGCTGGAACTGCTTGAGCTTCTCGGGGTTGTCCAGGGTGCCGGCGTCCACCTGGATCGACGTGGCCTTGGCCCGCGCCTCGATCACGGCGGTGAGGGTGTCCTGTTCATGGGCCGCGTAGCCCTTCACCACTTCCACCAGGTTGGGGATCAGGTCGGCACGCCGTTGGTACTGGTTCTGCACCTGGGCCCAGGCCGCCTTGGCCTGTTCGTCAAGCGTGGGGATCTTGTTGATGCCGCAACCGCTCAACACTGCGCCTATCAGCAGCATCGCCGCCGCCTTGAAGCCCCAGCGATATCCTTGAATAACTGACATAAGTCTCTCCGCAACCATTGCTGTGAAATTTGATAACCCTGTAAATCGTGCGCCTGGGGCATAATCCGCCACCACGACTGGCATGCATCGACCCAATCAGCTAAAAGATGCCCTGCGCGAATCAGAGTTCAGATGTGTGCTGCATTCGTCTGACATAACACTCGAACAACAACATATGTTCCAAACACTTTGGCCGAGCAGCGTTCCTTTTGTCGCTGCGCAGTACGCCACGAAAGGATATTCATGAAGAAGCTGTGTTTGCTCGGCCTTGTGGCCACGTTGGCCTGCCACCCCGCCTGGGCTGAAACAGGGTCCGCCGCGCCAAAGGACAAGGACGCGTTCGTCAACGACCTGCTCAAGCAGATGACCATCGATGAAAAGATAGGCCAATTACGCCTGATCAGCATCGGCCCGGAGATGCCCCGCGAGCTGATCCGCAAGGAAATCGCCGCCGGTCGCATCGGCGGCACGTTCAACTCTATCACCCGCCCGGAAAACCGTCCGATGCAGGACGCGGCCATGCGCAGCCGGTTGAAGATCCCGATGTTCTTCGCCTATGACGTGATCCACGGCCATCGCACCATATTCCCGATCAGCCTGGCGCTCGCCTCCAGCTGGGACATGGACGCCATCGGCCGCTCCGGGCGCATCGCTGCCCAGGAAGCCGCCGCCGACAGCCTCGACATCACCTTTGCGCCGATGGTCGACATCTCCCGCGACCCGCGCTGGGGCCGCACCTCCGAAGGTTTTGGTGAAGACACCTACCTCGTTTCACGCATTGCCGAAGTGATGGTCAAGGCCTTCCAGGGTGTCAGCCCGGCCAACGCCGACAGCATCATGGCCAGCGTCAAGCACTTCGCCCTGTACGGCGCGGTGGAAGGCGGTCGCGACTACAACGTGGTCGACATGAGCCCGGTCAAGATGTACCAGGACTACCTGCCGCCGTACCACGCGGCGATCAAGGCCGGCTCGGGCGGCGTGATGGTGGCGTTGAACTCGATCAACGGCGTGCCCGCCACCGCCAACACCTGGCTGATGAATGACCTGCTGCGCAAGGACTGGGGTTTCAAGGGCCTGGCCGTGAGTGACCATGGCGCAATCGTCGAGCTGATCAAGCACGGCGTGGCCAAGGACGGCCGTGAAGCGGCGAAGCTGGCAATCAAGGCCGGCATCGACATGAGCATGAACGACTCGCTGTACGGCAAGGAACTGCCGGGGCTGCTCAAGTCCGGCGAAATCCAGCAAAGCGACATCGACAACGCCGTGCGCGAAGTGCTCGCCGCCAAGTACGACATGGGCCTGTTCAAGGACCCGTACCTGCGCATTGGCAAGGCCGAGGATGACCCGGTCGACACCTATTCCGAAGACCGACTGCACCGCAGCGAGGCCCGTGATATCGCGCGCCGCAGCCTGGTGTTGCTGAAGAACCAGAACGACGCCCTGCCGCTGAAGAAATCGGCGACCGTCGCACTGGTCGGCCCACTGGCTGATGCCCCCATCGACATCATGGGCAGTTGGGCCGCTGCCGGCCGTCCGGCACAATCGGTGACCCTGCTCAAAGGCATGACCGACGCCCTCGCGGGCAAAGGCAAGCTGGTGTATGCACGCGGTGCCAACATCACCAACGACAAGGCGGTGGTCGACTACCTCAACTTCCTCAATTTCGACACCCCGGAAGTGGTGGATGACCCTCGCTCGCCGCAAGCCTTGATCGACGAAGCGGTCAAGGCGGCCCAAAACGCCGACGTGGTCGTGGCGGCCGTGGGTGAGTCCCGTGGCATGTCCCACGAGTCGTCCAGCCGCACCGACCTGAACATCCCGCAAAGCCAGCGCGACCTGATCAAGGCCCTCAAGGCCACCGGCAAGCCGCTGGTGCTGGTGCTGATGAACGGCCGTCCGCTGTCGATCCTGGAAGAAAACCAACAGGCCGACGCGATCCTGGAAACCTGGTTCGCCGGCACCGAAGGCGGCAACGCCATCGCCGACGTGCTGTTCGGTGACTACAACCCGTCGGGCAAGCTGCCGATCACCTTCCCACGTTCGGTGGGGCAGATTCCGACCTACTACAACCACCTGACCATCGGCCGCCCGTTCACCCCTGGCAAGCCGGGCAACTACACCTCGCAGTACTTCGATGACATCACCGGGCCGCTGTTTCCGTTCGGTTATGGCCTGAGCTACACCCGCTTCAGCCTGTCGGACATGGCGCTGTCGTCCACCACGCTGAACAAGACCGGCAAGCTCGACGCCAGCGTCACCGTCAAGAACACCGGCAAGGTGGATGGCGAAACCGTGGTGCAGTTGTACATCCAGGACGTGGCGGGCTCGATGATCCGCCCGATCAAGGAGCTGAAGAACTTCCAGAAAGTCATGCTCAAGGCGGGTGAAGAGCGCACGTTGCACTTCACCATCACCGAGGACGACTTGAAGTTCTACAACACCCAGCTCAAGTACGCGGCAGAGCCGGGCGAGTTCAATGTGCAGATCGGGCTGGATTCCCAGGATGTGCAGCAGCAGACCTTCGAACTGCTGTAACACAAGGCTGTAAACCCGGCTTGTGTGGGAGCCGGGCTTGCCCGCGATGCAGGCACCTCGGTGTGTCAGTCATACCGAGGTGATGCCATCGCAGGCAAGCCAGCTCCCACAAAAGCCCGCTCCCACATTTGTTTTGCGGTGTGCTTCTTAGCCGCGTCGGTCGAGCAGGTTGACCACCAACCGGTCAATCCACCCCCACACCCGCTGCTTCACCCGCCGCCACAACGGTCGCGCCTTCCACGCCTCCAGGCTCACTGCCTGGCTCTGTTGAAAATCCCGCTCGAAACTGCCCGCCACTGCCAGCGTCAACGCCGGGTCCAGTGCTTCCAGGTTGGCGTCCAGGTTGAAGCGCAAATTCCAGTGATCGAAGTTGCACGAGCCCACGCTGACCCAATCGTCCACCAGCACCATCTTCAGGTGCAGGAAGCACGGCTGGTATTCAAAGATCTGCACGCCCGAGCGCAGCAGGCGCGGGTAATAGCGGTGCCCGGCGTAACGCACGGACGGGTGATCGGTGCGCGGGCCGGTGAGCAGCAAACGCACCTCCACCCCGCGCCCGGCCGCACGGCGCAAGGCTCGGCGCACACTCCAGGTGGGCAGGAAGTACGGCGTGGCCAGCCAGATACGGGTCTGGCTGCTGTTCAGGGCGCGAATCAACGATTGCAAAATGTCGCGATGCTGGCGGGCGTCAGCGTAGGCGACACGGCCCAGACCCGGGCCGCTCGCCGGCAGCTTGGGCAAACGCGGCAAGCCAAAATGGGTGGCGGGTTTCCACTCGCGACGGGCCGCGTTGGCGTGCCATTGACGGTCGAACAGCGCCTGCCAGTCCATCACTAGCGGGCCGCTGATCTGCACCATCACTTCATGCCAATCGGCACTGTCGTTACCCGGCGTCCAGAATTCATCGGTAACCCCAGTGCCGCCGACAAACGTGACGCCTTGGTCGATCAGCAACACTTTGCGATGGTCGCGGTAGAGGTTGCGCATCCACCGACGCCAGCTCAGGCGGTTGTAAAAACGCAGCTCCACGCCGGCGTCGGTCAGGCGTTTGCGCAAGCCGAGGGTAAAGGCCAGGCTGCCGTAATCATCAAACAGGCAACGCACGCGCACACCGCGTTCGGCGGCCTGCACCAGGGCGCTCACCATGGCATCGGCGCAGGCGCCGGCTTCCACCAAATACAGTTCAAGATCGACTTGGCGCTCGGCCCGGGCAATGCCCACTAGCATCTGCGGAAAGAACTGCGGTCCGTCGATCAGCAACTCGAAACGGTTGGCGCTGCGCCAGGGGAACACCGCGCCGCTCATGTCAGCGCGCCGTGAAGATCAGTACCGCACCCACCGGCACCGACAGGCTGATCGATTCGAGCCCCGCCGCTTTACGCAGCGTGGCCACGCCGGGCACCAGGTCGAAGTCCTCGGCGTGCACCACCAGCGGTTCCAGGGTCACCACCTGGAAACGCCGGTCGTCCAGGCGCGTGGCCAGCAGCTCGGCGCTGTAGGTCTGGGTCTTGCCGTGCAGGGTCACGGCCAATGGCAGGCGTAACTCCAGTTGCGCGCCGGGCGCCAAATCATTGATCGGTTGCAGGTTGATCTGGGCGTTGATCAGCGCGTCGGGGAATGTCTTGATCTCAAACAGTTGGTTGCGCATGCGCTCATCGCGCAATGGAATGCCGCTGTTGACCGACTCCAACTCGACTTCCAATTGCGCAGCACCTTTGCTGTCGACCTTGCCGTGCAGCACCAGGAAACGCTGCACTTCGGCGATTTCGGTGTTCTTGGTGGTGACGAACGACAGGCGTGACGATTCGTTATCCAGGTACCAGTCGGCGTGGGCAGGCGCGGCAGCGGCGGCCAGCAGGGCGAAGGCCAGGGGTTTGATTGACATTGAAGACTCATGGGACGAAAAACCTGAACGAACCTTAAGCGCAATGTCATGAACCGCGCAAATCCAATGTGGGAGCGGGCTTGTGTGGGAGTTGGCTTGCCTGCGATTGCATCGACTGAGTGTTACCGACAGACCGAGTTGCCTGCATCGCGGGCAAGCCCGGCTCCCACATAAACCACAATTCCCTCAGTGAGGAGGCGGTGACTGTCAGGCCAGCGCCCGCTGCACTTCCCGCACGGTCTGCTCCAGGCTGGCCATGTGCAGGTTCAATACGCGCTCCACCGGCGCCTGGTGCATCGGCCAATGCAGCGCCATGCTGCCCACCAAGCGGCCGTTGGCTTGTACCGGCAAGGCCACGGCGCGGATCAGGAATGGCAGGCGCACCGGGTATTCCCAGTAGCCTTCGGTGCGCTGGCCAAACCCCTGGTGCTGGGTTCTCTCGCAGGCATCGTACTGCTCGTGCGCCGCCACATGGTCACGGCCCGCCAGGCGCTGCACTTCTTCGGCCGGCAATTGCGTGAGGCATGCCTTGCCCATCGCCGAATGAAACAAGCTCGCGTGCTGGCCGACGATCTGGCAATTGTTGGGATACAGTTTGCGCAGCACGCCAGGAATCGCACTTTCCATGACTTCGAGGCGCTCACCATCAAAGCATGACAAGTCCACCACCAACCCGGTGCGCTCGCTGAGTTCCAGCAGCCACGGCGCCGCGCTTTCCACCACTTGGCGCTTGAAGCGTTGCTGGCTGTCGCCGAACAGGCGCTGGGCGCGCAGGCGGTAGCGCCGGTCGCTCAAGCCGCGATAAACCCAGCCCTGGTCCTGCAGGGTCAGCAACATGCGCGACACGGTGGCCTTGGGCAGGCGCGTGAGATAATGCAATTCCTCCAGCCCCAGGGCCTGGTGTTCGCCCAGCAGTTCGACGATTGCCAATGCACGTTCAACCGAGCGTACCGTGCCTGTCTCCATGTTCGATCTCCCTGATGCCGGTGGATGATCATTGTTCACAGCAAGATACAGGCCCGGTCGTGCCTCAACGCGCCGATTCAAGGCAGGTCGGCGGGCGACGCTGCACCCATTGCGTCAGCTGTTCATGGGCGTAGGCCAGTTGCAACACCGCCCGGTCCGCCTGGGCCGGGCCAATGATCTGCACGCCCATGGGCAACCCTTGAGGGTTGAAGCCCACCGGCACGCTCATGCTTGGCAAACCGGCCAGGGTGGGGCCGATCACCACTTCCATCCAGCGGTGGTAGGTGTCCATTTCGCGCCCACCGACGAGGCGTGGCCAGGGTTGTTGTGCATCGAAAGGGAACACTTGAGCGGTGGGCAACAGCAGGAAATCGTAACGCTCGAACAGCTTGGCCAGGGCGCGATACCACTCGCTGCGGTCCACCGACGCCTGGTACACCTGCTGGGCACTCAAGCCCTGGCCGCCCTCCACTTCCCACTGCGCCTCGGGTTTGAGCAGCGCGCGTTTTTGCGGGTTGGCGTAGGCCGCGCCGAGGTTGCCGTGCACCAGCCAGTGACGATGCACCAGCCAGCTGCGCCACAGGCGCGCCAGGGAAAAATCCGGTTGGCAGCTTTCCACTTCGCAACCCAGCGCGGTGAAGTCGCCAAGGGCCGATTCGCACAGGCTCATCACGCCGTCATCCATCGGCAGGTAGCCGTTGTAATCCCCCAGCCAGCCCAGGCGTGCGCCCTTGAAGTCGCGCTGCAACGGCTGGCCGAGCACGGCGGGATCATCCTTGGAGGACAGCGGCACCCGAGGGTCGTAACCCGCCTGGATGCTCAGCAACCGCGCCACATCCGTCACGCTGCGGCCCATCGGGCCTTCGGTGCCCAGTTGCTGCACGAACAGTTCCGGCATCGGCCCGTGGGGCACGCGCCCTTGGGACGGGCGCAGGCCAAACACATTGTTGAACGCCGCAGGGTTGCGCAACGAGCCCATCATGTCGCTGCCATCGGCCACCGGCAGCATGCGCAAGGCCAATGCGACAGCTGCCCCGCCGCTGCTACCGCCGGCGCTCAGGCGTGGGTCATAGGCGTTGCCGGTGGTGCCGAACAGGCTGTTGTAGGTGTGCGAGCCCAGGCCGAACTCCGGCACGTTGGTCTTGCCGATGATGATCGCGCCACTGGCCCGCACCCGCGCCACGCTAATGGCGTCTTCGCTCGGCACCTGCTCGGCGAACAGCGGTGAACCCAAGGTGGTGCGCAAACCTCGGGTGGCCGCCAGGTCCTTGATCGCCTGGGGCATGCCGTGCATCCAGCCGCGCGACCGGCCTTGGTCCAACTCACGGTCACAGGCCCGGGCTTCGGCCAGTACCTCATCGGCATCACGCAACGACACCAGCGCATTCACGCCCGGGTTGAAGCGTTGGATCTGTGCCAGATACGCCTGCATCACGTCTTCACACGACACCTGCCGCGCATGGATCGCCTGCGACAGCTGCGTGGCATCCCAATCGACAATACTCAAGGCTTCACCTCTTTGGAAAACGGCTGCGACTGTTTGGCGCGCGGCGCTTCCTGCATGCAGTAAGTGCCCAGCAGCGTCAGCACGCACGCGAACAACACATAGAAGGCTGGCGCCACCGGCGTGCCCAGCACCTTGCTCAACCAGGTGACGATCAGCGGTGCAAACCCACCAAACACCATGACCGCCACGTTATAGGCCACCGACACGCCCGTCGAGCGCACTTCGATGGGGAACTGCTCGGCCAACGCGGTCGGCGCGGGGCCGAAGAATCCGCCAATGGCCGTGCACAGCAGCACCTGCATCACCATCAAGCGTTCGATGGATGGCGCGGCGGCCACCCACACATACAGCGGGTAGACCATCACAAAAAACGCCAGGGTGAACGCCATCAACACCGGCCGCCGCCCAAAGCGATCGGACGCCAGGCCCGACAATGGGATCACCACGGTCATCAGCGCCACCGCAAACATCTGCACCATCAACACCTGGTCCAGCGGCAGGCCGAGGTTCTTGTGGGCGAAGGTCGGCATGTTCACCAGCACCACATAGAACGACACCGTCGCGCCACAGGCCAGGCCCATGGACACGAGAATGCTGCGCCGGTGTTCGCGCACCACCTGCATCAGGCTCGGCGCGGGGCCGGTCGCCTGTTTGCGGGCTTCGATGAATGCCTCCGGGTCTTCCATGTGCCGGCGAATCCACAGCCCCACCGGGCCGATCAGCAAGCCGAACACGAACGGCAGGCGCCAACCCCACAGGTCAAGAGTTGCCGGCGAGAAGAAGTGCGTAACCGCCGCCACCATGGCCGCGCCGCCAAACACCGCCAGGCACTGGCCCACCAATTGCCAGGAGCCATACAAGCCCTTGCGATGGGCCGGCGCACTTTCCACCAGGAACGCCGTGGCGCTGGCGTATTCACCGCCGGTGGCAAAGCCTTGAAGCATACGCGCCACCACGATCAGCAACGGCGCGCCCATGCCGATGGCAGCGTAGTTGGGCGCGAAGGCGATCAACGCGATGGACACCGTCATCAGCCGGATAATCAACTGCATCGCCGCCTTGCGGCCTTTGCGATCGGAGTAGATGCCCAGCAGGATGCCGCCCACCGGGCGCATGAAAAAGCCCACGCCAAAGGTGGCCAGGGCCATCAACAGCGACGCGTACTCATCGTCCGAGGGGAAGAACTGCCGGGCGATGATGCTCGCCAGAAAGCCGTAAACGATGAAGTCATACCATTCCAGCGCATTGCCGATCACGGCCGCTACCACCTGGCGGGTGCGGGAGACGCCTGTGTGTGAAGTCTGCATGAGGAACACTCCATTCAACCGAACGTGGGAAAGGGTCCAGCGGCAGAAAAAAAGTGAGGGCGTCAGGCAGGCTTGAGCCAGCTCTCGGCCAGCGCGCCCCAGTAGGCGGCGCCGGTCAGCAGGATGTCGTCGTTAAAGTCATAGGCGGGGTTATGCACCATTGGCCGCGACACGCCGTTGCCGATAAACAGGTAACTGCCGGGGCAGCGTTGCAGCATCCAGGCGAAGTCTTCACTGCCCATCAGCGTGCGGGTGTGGCCGTCCACCGCGTCGGCGCCGAGCAAGGCCACGCCGACCGCGCGCGCGAACTCGGTTTCTTCGGGGTGGTTGACCAGCACTGGGTACGCCGGGCGATGCTCGATCTGCACGGTGCAGCCGAAGCTCGCGGCCTGGGTCTGGATGATGGCGAACACGCGCTCCAGCATCTGTTCGCGGATTGCCGGGTTGAGTGCGCGCAGGCTCAAACGCAACAGCGCTTGCTGCGGAATCACGTTGGCCGCCTGGCCCGCTTGCAGGGCGCCGACGGTGACCACGGCGGCTTCCTGGGTGTCGATATTGCGCGCCACCACCGTCTGCAACGCCATGACCATGCTCGCTGCCGCTACCAGCGGGTCCACCGTGAGGTGCGGCATGGAACCATGACCGCCGACGCCGTCGAGGGTCACGGTGAGCAAATCCTGGGAGGCCATCATCGGCCCCACGCGCAAGCCCAGATGCCCCGCCGGCAGGCCAGGCATGTTGTGCATGCCAAACAGGCCATCACAGGGGAAACGCTCCAGCAAGCCGTCGGCCAGCATGGCTTCGGCACCGCCCTGGCCTTCTTCGGCGGGCTGGAAGATCAGGTTCAACGTGCCGTCGAACTGCCGCGTGGCTGCCAGGTAACGGGCGGCACCCAGCAGCATGGTGGTGTGCCCGTCATGGCCGCAGGCGTGCATGCAACCGGCGTGTTGGCTGGTGTAGGCCGCGCCGGTGTTTTCGATGATGGGCAAGGCGTCCATGTCGGCACGAATGCCCAGGGTGCGTGAGCTGCTGCCGTTGCGCAGTACACCCACCACACCGGTCTTGCCGATGCCGGTGTGCACTTCGTAACCCCAGCCTTTTAAGGATTGGGCGACCAGGGCGCTGGTGCGATTCTCTTCAAAGCCGAGTTCAGGATGGGCGTGGATGTCGTGGCGCACGGCGTGCAAGTCGCCGGCAACGTCGCTGAGCCAATCCAGGATGTGCTGGTGGGGGCGCATGGTGATTCTCCTCACAGGCGGGTATTCCCGTTCTTGTTTGCTGCACACCGCCAGCTAACCGCGATGTGCTCAGGAGGACAATCAAAGGTGGTTCCACCCTGTGGAACCTCAGGGTTTTAGTGTTGGTCACCGAACCCTGTGGGGTGGGTCAGGGCGTCAGGCGACAGCCGTGGCGGTCGCCGAGCCA
Source organism: Pseudomonas sp. BIGb0164 (assembly GCF_024810135.1). NCBI lineage: Bacteria > Pseudomonadati > Pseudomonadota > Gammaproteobacteria > Pseudomonadales > Pseudomonadaceae > Pseudomonas > Pseudomonas sp. BIGb0164. The sequence continues at coordinate 76,330 of NZ_JANUEA010000002.1, forward strand.
GCGGGCGGTGTGGGTGCGGCCCAGCCCGCTGGCGATGACTTCGCTGCGCTCGGGGTTGTCGCTGAACGCGCTGGTGGGCACGTATTGCTTCACGTAGCCCCGGCAATAGTCAGCCGGGTTGTTCTCGACATAACGGCACGAGCAATACTCCTTCGCCGTGTACGCCGCAATGATGTCGGGGAAGGCTTGCAGGTTGACGCGCTCGTGCCAGATCCAGCCCAGCAAGGCGAGCAGCAGCAACAGAAATACACTGGTAAACGGCCGGCGACGGATCATGGTTGCACCGCCGCGAGCACGTGCTTGAGCAGGTCGTTGTGGCGGTAGCTGCCGTCGCGGTCATCGCCATAGCGCACGATCACCAGGTGTTCGGCGGGCATCACGTACAGCGCCTGGCCCCAGTGGCCGAGGGCGGCGAGCGTGTCACCGGGAGCATCCGGCCAAGGCCTCGGCGCACCTTTGTTGAGCCACCAATGGCCGCCCGGCACGGCTTCATCCTGGCCGGCCCGGTAATTGGCGAAGGGTTGGCGATTGAAGGCGACCCAGTCCTTGGGCAGCAATTGCTGCTCACCCCAGCGACCGTCACGCGCCATCAGCAGGCCGACGCGTGCCAGGTCGCGGGCGGTGAGGTAGGCGTAGGACGAGGCCACGAACGTCTCGTCGGCATCGGTTTCCCACGTGGCGCTGCGGATGCCCAGCGGTTTGAACAGCGCGTCCCACGGGTAGCTCATATACGCCTTGTGGCCGAGCATGCCTTTAAGCGTGGCGGACAGGATGTTGGTGTCGCCGCTGGAATAGCGGAACACCTGGCCGGGCGCGCTGGCGGCGTCCGTATCGGCGGCGAAGTCGGCCATGTCGGCGTGACCACGGGTGTAGAGCATCGCCACCACCGAGGATTTCAGCGGGGCGTATTCGTAGTCCTCCTGCCAGTCGAGGCCCGAGGCCCAGTGCAGCAGGTCGGCCATGGTGACTTTGGGGTGCTGCTTCATCGGCGGGTAAAAGCGTGCGGCGGGGTCGGTCAGTTTGAAGCGGTTTTCGCCGTAGGCCACGCCCAATACCGTCGCCATCAAGCTCTTGCTGACGGACCAGGTCAGGTGCGGCGTGCTGACAGTGGTGGGCGCTGCGTAGCGTTCATAGATGACTTCGCCGTCGCGGATCACCAGCAGCGCATCGGTACGAATGCCCTTGCGGGAGGTGTCATCACGAGGCGGAAAAGCGTAGGCATTCAGGGCATCGACGGCGGGGCCTGCGAGCGGCGTGCCCTTGGCCCAGTCCTTGTCTGGCCAGGTCTCGGCGTGGGCGGTGACGGTGACTAGCAGGAGGGCGACGGATAGCAGGCCTCTGAACATGGATACGGACTCACGGGGGGCATTCGTGGTCGCGAGGCTAGATGAGGGGGATGACGGTTTTGTGACCGGGGGGGGGTGGGGGGGGGTTGGGGGCATATCCGTTATTTGGGGGATGGCCACTTAGGGTTCCGCCCTTACGGCGGGTCACTTTTGGAAAAGAGCCCGGAATGCCGGCCCAGCCAAAAGTAACCAAAAGGGCTCTTGCCCCAACACTCGGCACCTCGCTTAGGCTCGGTGTGCCCGAACGAAGGCTTGAATCCGTGGGCCGCCGCCACGCGCCATCCATGGCGCGGGGCGGCTAACCCGGCATCCCTGCCGGGTTACCCACGGATTCAAGCCTGCGTTCGGCCAGCGTGTTTGACGGGGCGCCTAAGATCAAAATCAAGATCAACAGCAAGAGCACAGCGGCCTAGTAGCCGACCTGAGTGGTTAGATCAAAGGCAGATACGTGTAGGAGCTGGCTTGCCGGCGATGCAGGTACCTCGGTGAATCAGGTACACCGCGTTGATGCCATCGCCGGCAAGCCGGCTGTCAGGCCGCTGTGCTCTTGCTTTTGACTTTGATCTTAAGCGCCCCGTTAAACACGCTGGCCGGAATTCGGCAGGGATTTGGGGGGTAAACCGGCAGGGATGCCGGTTTAGCCGCCCCGCGCCATGGATGGCGCGTGGCGGCGGCCCCCCAAATCACTGTCGGATTACGGGCACACCGAGCCTAGGCGAGGTGCCGAGTGTTGGGGCAAGAGCGTTTTGCTTACTTTTGCGCTCTATCAAAAGTGAGCCGCTGTAAGAGCGGAACCGATATCAGCCATCACCGAAATAACGGATAAGCCCCCTGTCATCCAACCGTCACCGGAACTTCATGGAGATGACACCGAGCCTACATAGCCTGAGTTTGGACAAACAAGTCGACCGGCCGAACAGTGGCTGGCACTCGGAGATTCGCCATGACTCAGATCGCCCGCATCAGCGACACCGGCAATGAACGCCGTCTGCAAGCCGAACGCCTGATTGGCGCAGCGGCATTGCAGGAAGCCCAGGCCCTGCGTTTCAACGTGTTCAGCGGCGAGTTCAACGCCAAGCTGAAAGGTGCGGAACAGGGTCTGGACATGGATGACTATGATGTTCACTGCAGCCACATCGGCGTGCGGGACTTGAACACTGGCCGCCTGGTGGCGACCACCCGCTTGCTCGACCACGCGGCCGCCAGCACCCTGGGTCGTTTCTACAGCGAAGAAGAATTCAGCCTGCACGGGCTGCTCCACCTGCAAGGCCCGATCCTGGAAATCGGCCGTACCTGCGTCGACCCGGCCTACCGCAACGGCGGCACCATCGCGGTGCTCTGGGGCGAGTTGGCCGAGGTGCTGAACCAGGGCGGCTACAGCTACCTGATGGGCTGCGCGAGCATCCCGATGCACGACGGCGGTATCCAGGCCCATGCGATCATGCAGCGCCTGCGCGAACGCTACCTGTGCAACGAACACCTGCGCGCCGAACCGAAGAAGCCCTTGCCGGCGCTGGACCTGCCGTCCAACGTGATCGCCGAGATGCCGCCCTTGCTCAAGGCCTACATGCGCCTGGGCGCGAAGATCTGCGGCGAGCCGTGCTGGGATGAAGACTTCCAGGTGGCCGACGTGTTCATCCTGCTCAAGCGCGACGAGTTGTGCCCGCGTTATGCACGCCACTTCAAGGCTGCAATGTGATGAGCCGCCTGCGGGTGTACGGGCGCATTGCCCGCGTGCTGCTGGTGGTGGCGCTGGGCTTGAGCATGGCCAGTGTGTTTGGTGTGTTCGAGCGCTTAGGCATTGCCAACTCGATGGTACGGCGCCAGCGTTGGTCGCGGTTTTTCATGGCGCGGCTGACCAACGCCCTGCCCTTTCGCGTGACGGTGCACGGCGAGTTGCCGCAAACCCCGATGCTGTGGGTGAGCAATCACGTGTCCTGGACTGACATCCCGCTGTTGGGGATGGTCACGCCCATGTCGTTCCTGTCCAAGGCCGAAGTGCGCACCTGGCCGGTGGCCGGCTGGTTGGCGGCCAAGGCCGGCAGCTTGTTCATCCGCCGTGGTTCGGGCGACAGCCAATTGATCCGCAAGCAGATGACCCGCCATCTGGAGCAACAGCACCCGCTGCTGATGTTCCCCGAGGGCACGACCACCGACGGGCGCAGCCTGCGCACCTTCCACGGGCGTTTGCTGGCCAGCGCGATTGATGCCGAGGTGTCGCTGCAACCGGTGGCGATCCGTTACCTGCGTGACGGCCAGGTGGACCCGCTGGCACCGTTTATTGGCGATGATGATTTGCTGTCACACCTGATGCGGCTGTTTGCCAATGACCAGGGCGATGTGGAAATCCATGTGCTCAAGCCGATTGCCTGTGCCGGGCAGGAGCGCGCGGCGCTGGCGTTCCAGGCGCAGCAGGCGGTGCAGAAGGCGTTGTTTGGGCCGGTGCCGGAAGCAGAGCCAATCGCGGTTCGACCGGCATTCGCGGCTTAAAGCGGGCACGGTTAAACATGTGGGAGCTGGCTTGCCTGCGATGGCGGTGTTGAATTCACCGACGCCATCGCAGGCAAGCCAGCTCCCACATTTAGACCTCAGTGGTCAGTTGTTTTTGTGCAAAGGCCTGCAGCTCGGGATAGAAGATCCGGAAGTCTTCGCTCAACGGCTCATAAAGCTCGCGCAACTCCTGCATTGCAAACCCCAATTCCTCCGGCTGCGACAGCCTCCGCGAAATCCCCCGCAACACCTGCTCCATCACCGCAAACTCGCGATACGACCCCAACCAGTCATCCGCCGCCATCCACGGCGCAATCTGCGCCAGTCGCCCCGGCAATTGCGGCTCGGCCGCCAATACGCGGTACACCTGCGATGTGAAATGCTCCAGCGGCTGGTCGGCATACAGCGCCCAATCCCGCGCCAGGCAATGGTCGAAAAACACATCAAGGACGATCCCGGCATAGCGCTTGCGGGTCAGGGTGAAACGCGACAGTGCCTCCCCTACCAACGGGTGGCTGTCGGTGAAACGGTCGATGCTGCGGTGCAGCGCAATTGCCGCCTCGATTTGCGGGCTGAACTGGCCCTGCAGGCGGCCTTTGACGAAGTCGCCATACAAACTCCCCAGCAGTTGCGCAGGAAGTTGGCCGCCCAGGTGCAGATGTGCGAGATAATTCATGGTGCGCAGTCTATCACTGCCATCAACGTATCGTTATAACCCGATATACCGATTTGAGCGGGACTCAGATCAAATTCATATTGGTATATCGGGATACAACGATTTAAAGTTCGCCTCATCGCGATATAACGCTGCACGACACCGAGCACCTGCCATGTCCATCGACCTCGACGAAATAATAAAAGCCCTGGCGCACCCAGTACGGCGAGACATCCTCAACTGGCTGAAAGACCCGAAAGTGCAATTCCCCGAGCAAGTGCACAACCACGAATACGGCATCTGCGCCGGGCAGATCGACCAGCGCTGCGGCTTGTCCCAGTCGACCGTGTCGGCCCACCTGGCCACGTTGCAACGGGCGGGTTTGATCAGCAGCCAGAAGGCCGGGCAGTGGAACTTTTTCAAACGCAACGAGGACACCATTCGCGCGTTCCTCGATGCGCTCATCACTGAGCTAACCCCCGACATCAGCGAACCGCTGTAACCAAGGAAACGATAATGCCCCTCTCGCTACTCATACTGGCCCTGAGCGCCTTCGCCATCGGCACCACCGAGTTCGTCATCATGGGCCTGCTGCCCGATGTGGCGACGGACCTGGGCGTATCGATCCCCGGCGCCGGCTGGCTGGTAACCGGCTACGCCCTGGGCGTGGCCATCGGCGCGCCCTTCATGGCACTGGCCACCGCCAAGCTGCCGCGCAAGGCCGCCCTGGTAGCGTTGATGGGGATCTTCATTATTGGCAACCTGCTCTGCGCCCTGGCAGGTGACTACAACGTGCTGATGTTTGCCCGTGTGGTCACCGCGCTGTGCCACGGTGCATTCTTTGGGATTGGTTCTGTGGTAGCGGCCAACCTGGTGCCGGCCAACAAGCGGGCTTCGGCCGTGGCCTTGATGTTCACCGGTTTGACCCTGGCCAACGTGCTGGGTGTGCCACTGGGTACCGCGCTGGGCCAGGAAGCCGGCTGGCGTTCGACCTTCTGGGCTGTGACCGTGATTGGCGTTGTGGCACTGATCGGGCTGATCCGCTTCCTGCCGGCCAAACGTGACGAAGAAAAACTCGACATGCGCGCCGAACTCAAGGCCCTCAAGGGCGCCGGCATCTGGTTGTCGCTGACCATGACCGCGCTGTTCTCCGCCTCGATGTTCACCCTCTTCACCTACGTCGCACCGCTGCTGGGCGATGTGACGGGCGTGTCGCCCAAAGGCGTGACCTGGACCCTGTTGCTGATCGGCCTGGGCCTCACTGTGGGCAACATCATCGGCGGCAAGCTGGCGGACAAGCGCCTGGCCGCCACCCTGCTCGGCGTGTTCGCCAGCATGGCGGTGGTCTCCACCCTGCTGACCTGGACCAGTGCTGCGGTGATCCCGACTGAAATCACCCTGTTCCTGTGGGCTGCCGCTTCGTTTGCCGCCGTACCGGCGCTGCAAATCAACGTGGTGACCTTCGGCAAGGCGGCACCGAACCTGGTGTCCACCCTGAACATCGGCGCATTCAACATCGGCAACGCCCTCGGCGCCTGGGTCGGCGGCACGGTGATCGCCCACGGTTTCGGCCTGACCAGCGTGCCCTTGGCCGCGGCCGCCCTGGCGATCCTCGCGCTGCTGGTGACCCTGATTACCTTCCGTCAGAGCGGCGATGCCGACCTGGCCCCTGCGACCCACTGATCAATCCACTTAAAGAGAAGGGTGTTATCCCATGACGACGATTTTCGATCCCATCAAACTGGGCGACCTGGAACTGTCGAACCGCATCATCATGGCACCGCTGACCCGCTGCCGCGCCGATGAGGGTCGTGTACCCAACGCGCTGATGGCCGAGTACTACGTGCAGCGCGCCTCTGCGGGCCTGATCCTCAGCGAAGCCACTTCCGTGACGCCCCTGGGCGTGGGCTACCCGGACACCCCGGGCATCTGGTCCAACGACCAGGTGCGCGGCTGGGCCAATGTGACCAAGGCTATCCACGGCGCAGGCGGCAAGATCTTCCTGCAACTGTGGCACGTGGGCCGTATCTCCCATGAGTCGTACCTGAACGGCGAAAGCCCGGTGGCCCCGAGTGCGATCCAGCCCAAAGGCCATGTCAGCCTGGTTCGCCCGCTGGCCGACTACCCAACTCCACGCGCCCTGGAAACCGCTGAAATCGCCGACATCGTCGACGCCTACCGCACCGGTGCCGAAAACGCCAAGGCCGCCGGCTTTGACGGTGTAGAAATCCACGGTGCCAACGGCTACCTGCTTGACCAGTTCCTGCAGAGCAGCACCAACAAGCGTACCGACAACTACGGTGGCTCCCTGGAAAACCGTGCGCGCCTGCTGCTGGAAGTGACTGACGCTGCCATCGAAGTCTGGGGCGCAGGCCGTGTGGGTGTGCACCTGGCACCACGCGCCGACTCCCACGACATGGGCGACGATAACCTGGCAGAAACCTTCACCTACGTCGCCAGCGAGCTGGGCAAGCGCGGCATCGCGTTTATCTGCTCCCGAGAAAAAGAAGGCGCCGACAGCCTCGGCCCTCAACTGAAAAAAGCCTTCGGCGGCCCCTACATCGCCAACGAGCGCTTCACCAAGGACAGCGCCAACGCCTGGCTGGCGTCGGGCAAGGCAGACGCGGTGGCCTTCGGCGTACCGTTCATTGCCAACCCGGACCTGCCGGCTCGCTTGAAGGCCGATGCGCCATTGAATGAAGCGCACCCGGAAACCTTCTACGGCAAAGGCCCGGTCGGCTACATCGACTACCCGACGCTGGCGATCTGATGTAACCCGCTGAAACGAAAAAGCCCCGGTTCGCAGGAACCGGGGCTTTTTCATTGGCGCTGGGAAACATTCCTTCACAGCCTTGCAACAAAATCGCTACAAAATACTTAGGCGGCTACCTATCAACCGCCCGCCAGCCCGTATATAAAGTCACCCCACCTATCAGTCGAAGGGGCGATTGACTGCCTCTGGGCTTTACTGTTGACACAACTGGATGCAATTACGCATTTTGTCTTAATTGCGCAGGCTGGGGCTCAAGCGCAGCATGTCCAACCCTGCATCCACCCAGCGTTCGGCATCCTGATGCAATTGGAAGCTGTCGGGCACCAGCAGCCACTGGCCGATCAGCCCGTGAATGTAGGCATGGATGCACACCGCACCGCGGGTTGTGTCCAGGTTTTCCGGAAGCTGCCCGCGATGGACCGCGTTGCGCAATGTCAGCCCGATGCGCAGGTTGCACTCAAGACTGTGGGTTTGGCGTTGACGCCGCATGTCACACATTTCATCGGTGAACTCGCACTTATGAAACAGGATTTCGTTGATGCGCCGGGTTTTCGGGTCCAGTGCCACTTGATGATAAAGATGAATGAGCAACTTGCGCATACAGCCCAGCGGGTCGACTTCATCCTCGCTTTCACTCGCCCGGGCCAACTCGTCCAGCGGCTCGTGCAGCGTGTCGAGCAGCGCCTGGAGCAAGTCGGACTTGTTGCTGAAGTGCCAGTAGATGGCCCCCCGCGTCACGCCCGCCAGCGCAGCGATGTCTGCCAGCGTGGTCCGCGCGACACCGCGTTGGTAAAAGGCTTGCTCGGCGGCATCGAGAATCTGGCTGCGCGTTTCCTGAGCTTCCTCTTTGGTGCGACGAACCATGGCAGTAAAACCTCTATCAGGACACTGTGGATGGTGCTGGACCATCATCTGAATAATTGTGGGACGACGCCGTCATGGGCGCCGAACGTACTAAAATCGAGGCTTTGGGAGCTGCTTTGTCAACATTTCGCGAAGCCTGTCAAGAGTTTACAAACAACCGTGAACGTAAGTATATTGCGTAGCAAGCTACTTATCTACTCACGGCTTGTTTTTTACCCTTCCACACTTCTTGTGCGCAGTCTGCGCGCCTGACCCGAGGATCTTCATGCAACTTAAGCCAGCTGTTACCGCTCTGGTTACTGCCGTCGCCCTGGCATCGCTGCTCAGCGGATGTAAAAAGGAAGAAGCGGCTCCGCCCGCTCAAACCCCTCAGGTCGGCGTGGTCACTATTCAACCGCAAGCCTTTACCCTGACGTCCGAACTGCCAGGCCGCACCACCGCCTACCGCATTGCGGAAGTTCGCCCACAGGTCAACGGCATCATTCTCAAGCGCCTGTTCAAGGAAGGCGGCGACGTGAAGGAAGGGCAACAGCTCTACCAGATCGACCCGTCGGTGTATGACGCCACCCTGAAAAGCGCGCAAGCCAGCCTGACCCAGACCAAGTCCATCACCGACCGCTACAAGCAGTTGGTCGATGAACAAGCCGTCAGCCGTCAGGAATACGACACCGCCGTCGCCAACCGCATGACCGCCGAAGCAAACGTTCAAACCGCCCAGATCAACGTGCGCTACACCAAAGTGTTCGCGCCGATCTCCGGGCGTATTGGCCGTTCTTCGGTGACCGAAGGCGCACTGGTCAGCAACGGCCAGACCGACGCCATGGCGGTGATCCAGCAACTGGACCCGATCTACGTCGACGTCACGCAGTCCTCGGCCGAAATGCTGAAACTGCGCCGCGACCTGGAAAGCGGCCAACTGCAGAAAGCCGGCGACAACGCGGCCAAGGTCAAGCTGACCCTGGAAGACGGCAGTTCCTACGCCCAGGACGGCAAGCTGGAATTCTCCGAAGTGTCGGTTGACCAGACCACCGGCTCCGTGACCCTGCGCGCCGTGTTCCCCAACCCTGACCACACCCTGCTGCCGGGCATGTTCGTACACGCCCAACTGCAAGCCGGCGTGAACAGCAAGGCCATCCTCGCCCCTCAGCAAGGCGTGACCCGCGATCTCAAGGGCATTCCGACTGCGCTGATCGTGAACAAGGACAACAAGGTCGAGCAACGCGTACTGGTCGCCAACCGTACAGCCGGCGCCTACTGGCTGGTGGAAAAAGGCCTGGACGCCGGTGACCGCGTGATCACCGAAGGCCTGCAGTTCATCAAGCCGGGCATCGAAGTCAAGGTCAAGGACGCTGATAACGCCAAGCCTGCTGGAACCGCTGCTGCTCCTGCTGCCACTACGGGCAAAGGGGAGTAACCCATGTCTAAATTTTTTATCGACCGTCCCATTTTCGCCTGGGTAATTGCCCTGGTGATCATGCTGGTCGGGGCACTGTCGATCCTGAAGTTGCCCATCAACCAGTACCCGGCCATCGCGCCAACTGCCATTGATATCCAGGTGACCTACCCGGGTGCCTCTGCACAAACCGTGCAGGACACCGTGGTGCAGGTGATCGAGCAACAGCTCAACGGTATCGACAACCTGCGTTACGTGGCCTCGGACAGTAACTCCGACGGCAGCATGACCATCACCGCGACGTTCAACCAGGGTACCAACCCGGACATCGCCCAGGTTCAGGTGCAGAACAAGCTGAACCTGGCGACCCCACTGCTGCCGCAAGAAGTGCAGCAGCAGGGTATCCGCGTGACCAAGTCGGTGAAGAACTTCCTGATGGTGATCGGTCTGGTGTCGGAAGACGGCAGCATGACCAAGGACGACCTGTCCAACTACATCGTGTCCAACATCCAGGACCCGATTTCCCGTACCGCAGGTGTGGGTGACTTCCAGGTGTTCGGTTCGCAGTACGCCATGCGCATCTGGCTCGACCCGGCCAAGTTGAACAACTACCAGCTCACGCCGGTGGATGTCAGCAACGCCATCGCGGCCCAGAACGTCCAGGTGGCCACCGGTCAACTCGGCGGCCTGCCTGCCCTGCCCGGCACCCAACTGAACGCCACCATCATCGGCAAGACCCGCCTGCAAACCGCTGAAGCGTTCGGCAAGATCCTGATGAAGGTCAATGCCGACGGCTCGCAGGTTCGACTGGGCGATGTTGCCCGGATCGAGCTGGGCGGCCAGAACTACAGCATCAGTGCACAGTTCAACGGCAAGCCGGCTTCCGGCATGGCGATCAAGCTGGCAGCAGGCGCTAACGCCCTGGACACCGGCAAGGCTATCCGCGCCACCGTGGCCTCTTTGGAACCGTTCTTCCCGCCAGGCATGAAGGCCGTGGTGCCGTATGACACCACGCCTGTGGTGACCGAATCGATCTCCGGTGTGGTTGACACCCTGGTCGAAGCGATCGTGCTGGTGTTCCTGGTGATGTTCCTGTTCCTGCAGAACTTCCGCGCCACCATCATCACCACCATGACCGTTCCGGTGGTATTGCTGGGTACGTTCGGGATCCTCGCGGCCTTTGGCTTCACCATCAACACCCTGACCATGTTCGGCATGATCCTGGCCATCGGCTTGCTGGTGGACGACGCCATCGTTGTGGTGGAAAACGTCGAGCGGGTGATGGCCGAGGAGCATTTGTCGCCTAAAGAGGCGACGATCAAATCCATGGGCCAGATCCAGGGCGCCCTGGTGGGTATTGCCCTGGTACTGTCGGCGGTACTGCTGCCGATGGCCTTCTTCGGCGGTTCCACGGGTGTGATCTACCGGCAGTTCTCCATCACCATTGTGTCGGCGATGGCGTTGTCGGTACTGGTTGCCCTGATCTTCACTCCCGCCTTGTGCGCCACCATGCTCAAGGACATCGACCCGGAAAAACACGGCCAACCCAAGCGCGGTTTCTTCGGCTGGTTCAACCGTACCTTCGACAGCGGCGTCCTGAAATACGAGCGTGGCGTCGGCAACATGATCAAGCACAAGATCCCGGCGTTCCTGGTGTACGCGTTGATCCTGGCCGGCATGATCTGGATGTTCACCCGTATTCCGAGCGCGTTCCTGCCCGAGGAAGACCAGGGCGTGATCTTTGCCCAAGTGCAGACGCCGGTCGGTTCGTCGGCTGAGCGCACGCAGAAGGTCATCGACGACATGCGCGCCTTCCTGCTCAACGACAAGGAAGGCGAGCCTGGCGAAGGCAAAGCGGTTAAGTCGGTGTTCACCGTGAACGGCTTCAACTTCGCCGGCCGTGGCCAGAGCTCGGGCCTTGCGTTCGTGATGCTCAAGCCGTGGGGCGAGCGTGATGCCACCCAGTCGGTATTTGAAGTGGCCAAGCGTGCCCAGGGTTACTTCTTCGGGGCTTTCAAGGACGCTATGGTCTTTGCCATCGTGCCGCCTTCGGTTCTGGAGCTGGGTAACGCCACCGGTTTCGACGTGTTCCTGCAAGACCAGGGTGGCGTCGGCCACGAGAAGCTGATGGCTGCACGTAACCAGTTCCTCGGTGCCGCAGCGCAAAGCAAGGTCCTGGCGGGCGTGCGCCCCAACGGCGTGAACGATGAGCCGCAATACGAACTCACCGTTGACGACGAAAAAGCCAGCGCCCAGGGCATCAGCCTGTCGGACATCCAGCAGACCCTGGCGATTGCCCTGGGTGGCAGCTACGTCAACGACTTCATCGACCGTGGTCGTGTGAAGAAGGTGTACGTGCAGGGTGACGCCGCCAGCCGTATGTCCCCGGAAGACCTGGACAAATGGTACGTGCGCAGCAACTCCGGGAAGATGGTGCCGTTGTCGGCCATCTCGTCGGGCAAGTGGATCTACGGCTCGCCGAAGCTCTCGCGTTACAACGGTGTAGCGGCGATGGAAATCCTCGGTACTCCGGCACCGGGCTACAGTACCGGTGACGCGATGGCGGAAGTCGAGCGTATCGCCAAAGACTTGCCAGCCGGCGTGGGTTACGCCTGGACCGGCCTGTCGTACGAAGAGCGCCTGTCCGGCTCCCAGGCTCCGGCGTTGTACGCGCTGTCGCTGCTGGTGGTGTTCCTGTGCCTTGCGGCCCTGTATGAAAGCTGGTCGATCCCGATCGCGGTGATCCTGGTGGTGCCACTGGGTGTGATCGGTGCATTGATCGCCACCAGCCTGCGCGGCCTGTCCAACGACGTGTTCTTCCAGGTGGGCTTGTTGGTGACGGTGGGCCTGGCGGCGAAAAACGCCATCCTTATCGTCGAGTTCGCCAAGGAGCTGCATGAACAAGGCAAGGGCATCGTCGAGGCGGCCATCGAGGCGTCCCGCATGCGTCTGCGTCCGATCATCATGACCTCCATGGCGTTCATGCTCGGCGTACTGCCCCTGGCGATTTCCACGGGTGCCGGTTCAGGCAGCCAGCACGCCATCGGTACGGGCGTGATTGGCGGTATGATCACCGCCACCGTGCTGGCGATCTTCTGGGTGCCACTGTTCTATGCAACCGTGTCCTCGGCTGGCGAACGTAAAAAGAAAGACACTACTGAAACTCCTAAAGAGGCTGGCCAATGAGCAAGTCGCTACTCTCCTTAGCCGTCACCGCATTCGTGCTCAGTGGCTGCTCGCTGATACCTGACTATCAGCGCCCTGAGGCGCCGGTGGCCGCCCAGTTCCCGCAGGGGCCGGCGTATTCGTCGGCCCAGGCGCCGAGCCAGGCCGCGGCGGAGCAAGGCTGGAAGCAGTTTTTCCATGACCCTGCCCTGCAACAGCTGATCCAGACCGCACTGGTGAACAACCGCGACCTGCGTGTCGCGGCCCTGAACATCGATGCCTACGCCGCGCAGTACCAGATCCAGCGCGCCGATCTGTTCCCGGCCGTCTCGGCCACGGGCAGCGGCAGCCGTTCGCGTACCCCGGCCAAGCTGTCGCAGACCGGCGAATCGACCATCAGCAGCCAATACTCGGCCGGCCTGGGTATCAGCTCCTATGAGCTGGACCTGTTCGGTCGCGTGCGCAGCCTGAGCGAAGAAGCCCTGCAGAAGTACTTCGCCACTGAAGAAGCACGGCGCAGCACCCAGATCAGCCTGGTGGCCAGCGTGGCCAACGCCTACCTGACCTGGCAGGCCGACAAAGAGCTGCTCAAGCTCACCCAGGACACCCTGGGCGCGTTCGAGCAGAGCTACAAGCTGACCTCGCGCAGCAATGAAGTCGGCGTGGCCTCGGCCCTCGACCTCAGCCAGGCGCGCACCTCGGTGGAAAACGCCCGCGTGCAACTGGCACGTTATACGCGCCAGGTGGCCCAGGACGAAAACAGCCTGACCCTGCTGCTGGGCACCGGCTTGCCGGCCAACATCACCAGCAAGCCGCTGGCGGATGACCTGCTCAGCGAAGTGCCCGCCGGGTTGCCTTCGGACCTGCTGCAACGTCGTCCCGACATCGTGCAGGCCGAGTACAACCTCAAGGCCGCCAACGCCAACATCGGTGCAGCCCGGGCAGCGTTCTTCCCGAGTATCAGCCTGACGGCCAGCGCCGGCACCGCCAGCCCGACCCTGGGCGGCCTGTTCAAAGGCGGTTCGGGTACCTGGTCGTTCGCCCCGCAGATCAACATCCCGATCTTCAACGCCGGTAGCCTGCGCGCAAGCCTGGACTACTCGAAGATCCAGAAAGAGATCAACGTGGCCAACTACGAGAAGGCCATCCAGACCGGCTTCCAGGAAGTCTCCGACGGCCTCGCCGCGCGTGAGACCTACAAGCAGCAGCTGGATGCCCAACGTGGCTTCGTCGCGGCCAACCAGGATTACTACCGCCTGGCCGAGCGTCGCTACCGCATTGGTGTCGACAGTAACCTGACGTTCCTCGACGCCCAGCGCCAACTGTTCAGTGCCCAGCAATCGCTGATCACCGACCGCCTGGCGCAGCTCACCAGCGAGGTTAACCTGTACAAGGCCCTCGGCGGTGGCTGGAACGAGCAGACGGCCAAGAACGAGCCGCTGAAAGAAGAAGCGCCGCCGTTGAAGTTGTTCTGATAGCAGCGCTGTACACCAAACCGCTTCCCTCACCGGAAGCGGTTTTTTTATGCCCGCCGCTCTCTGTAGGAGCTGGCTTGCCAGCGATGGCGGTCTTTCCCTGTGAACAACACTACCTGACACACCGCTATCGCCGGCAAGCCGGCTCCTACAGGTGATCGGCGTTGCGTTGTTGCCTTGCTTTTCGCCCAACCCTTCAGGGTAAAATTGGTAACAGATTCTTACAGACCACAGAGGGAGCTTGTCGTAATGATCGTAGGAATCGACCTGGGGACGACCAACAGCCTGGCCGCCGTCTGGCGCGGCGATGCCGCCGAAATGGTGCCCAATGCCCTTGGCCAGCTGCTGACCCCCAGTGTGGTCGGCCTGGATGATCAAGGCCGCGTCCTGGTCGGCCAAGCCGCCAAGGAACGCCTGCACACCCACCCGCACCTGACCACCTCGCTGTTCAAGCGCTACATGGGCAGCGCCACTGAAGTGCGCCTGGGCGACCGCTCGTTCCGCCCCGAAGAACTCTCGGCGCTGGTGCTCAAAAGCCTCAAGGAAGACATCGAGCGCACCTACGGCCAGACCGTCACCGACGCCGTGATCAGCGTGCCCGCCTACTTCAGCGACGGCCAACGCAAGGCCACGCGCATCGCCGGTGAGTTGGCGGGGCTCAACGTTGAAAAACTGATCAACGAACCCACCGCCGCCGCCTTGGCCTACGGCCTGCACCAGCGTGACAAGGAAACCTCGTTCCTGGTCTTCGACCTGGGCGGCGGCACCTTCGACGTGTCGATCATCGAGCTGTTCGACGGCGTGATGGAAGTGCGTGCCAGCGCCGGCGACAACTTCCTTGGCGGTGAAGATTTCGACACCCTGCTGCTGGAACACTTCGTCGACAGCCAGCGCAACGCCCCAGGCTTCCCGCCCACCCGCAGCGTGCTGCAAGCCCTGCGCCGCGAAGCCGAGCGCGTACGCAAGGCCCTGGGCCAGGACGACAGCGCCGAGTTCAGCCTGCGCGTCGACGGCCAGCAATGGGTCAAGACCATCACCCAGCAGGAACTCGCCAAGCTCTACACGCCCCTGCTGGAACGCCTGCGCGCCCCGATCGAACGCGCCCTGCGTGATGCGCGGATCCGTGTCGGCGACCTCGATGAGATCCTGCTGGTCGGCGGCACCACGCGCATGCCGCTGGTGCGCAAGCTCGCCGCCGGCCTGTTCGGGCGCTTCCCGTCCATCAGCCTCGACCCGGATCAGGTCGTCGCCCACGGCGCGGCGATTCAGGCGGCGCTGAAAGCCCGCTCGGCGGCTCTTGAAGAGGTGGTGCTCACCGACGTCTGCCCCTACACCCTGGGCATCGAGACCTCGAACCAGTACGGCGGCCATATCGAAAGCGGCCACTACCTGCCGTTGATCGAACGTAACAGCAGCGTGCCGGTGAGCCGGGTCAAGACGGTCGTGACCCTGCATGACAACCAGAGCCAGGTGCTGCTCAAGATCTTCCAAGGCGAAAGCCGCCTGGTCAAAGACAACATCGAACTCGGCCAACTGGACATCGCGGTGCCCAAGCGCAAGGCCGGCGAAGTCTCGCTGGACGTGCGTTTCACCTACGACAACAACGGCTTGCTGGAAGCCCAGGTAAAGATCCCGCTGACCGGCGAGCAACACTCACTGGTCATCGAGAACAACCCTGGCGTGTTGAGCCCGGAGGAAATCCAGCAACGCCTGCAAGCCCTGGCGCAGTTGAAGGTTCACCCGCGCGACCAACAGGTCAACACCGTGCTGGTCGCCCGCCTCGAACGTCTCTACCAGGAAAGCCTCGGCGAGGTGCGCGAGCAGCTCGGCCACTGGGCGGCGCAGTTCCAGCAAGTACTCGACACCCAGGATGAGCGCCGTATCCGCGAGGCCCGCAGCGAACTCACCCGCCAACTTGAACACCTCGACAACGGGTTCTGGCGCTAAGGGAAAACAACATGGATTGTTGGACAGTGTTGCAACTGGCAGACGATGCCGACGAGCGCACGATCAAGCGCACCTACGCGCGCCTGCTCAAGGGCTGCCGGCCGGACGATGATCCCGAAGGTTTCCAGCGCCTGCGCGAAGCCTACGAAGAAGCGTTGAATGAAGCACGCTGGCGCACGGACGACGAGGCCGAGGAGACCGTTCACGCGCCTGTCGCCGAACCGGCCTACGCCAACCTCAACGACCTGGCCGAACTGATGGACGTGCGCCCGCTCAGCCCTGCGCCGTTCGACGCCCCAGCACCGAGCCCGGCCCAAGCCCTACTCGCCGGCCTCAACGTGCACAACCTCGATGAACGCTGGGCCCACGCCCAACTTCAAGGGTGCGCCGACGCCTTTCAAGACGGTCTGTTGCGCCACTGCTTCGACGCGCCAGGCGAGCGCAGCGCCATCGCCCGTTGGGCGGTGCAGCACCTGGAATGGCTGACGCCCTGGCAACAGGTGAGCATGACGCCCTGGCAGCACGAGGCCCTGAGTGCCGAACTGCTGCAGGACTACCGCCTTACTTTGCAGGAGCTGCTGGAGCAAAAGGCCGAACGCGAATTCATCACCCAACTCACGCAGTACAACACCCAGCCCTGGCTGCGCGTGTTCGACCTGCAGCAACAGTGGCAACGCATCGTCCTGCAACTGCTCTACGACACCCAATGGAGCGTGCCGCTGTTCGAGCGGGTGTGCCAGGCGTTCGGCTGGGACGACCAGAAAGGCGTGTTCCCGGAACCCGCGTGGATGTGGCGCCAGCTGGTCTCGCGCTGCGAGCAGGAAAGCTTCTTCGCCAACCTCCAAGAGAAGGCCCAGGACCCTCGGCGTACGTCCCCGGATGCGCTGGCGGCGCGGCTGTTGCTCACACCGATGTCGGCCACCCAACACAAACGCATCATCGACCAGTTCGGCGAAAACGAGTGGAACGCGTGCCAGCACCTGGCCGAAACACTGACCTGGCGCTACCCGCAACTGGCTGAACGCGTGCCGCAAGACGACCTGTTTTTCTGGCGCAGATTTGTCCCTCGGCCGATCTACACCCAGGTGTTTATCCGACTGTGGGCCGTCTTTGCATTGGGCCTCGGCCTGAGCATCGCCCACGACAAACCCGATCGCATGAACCTGATGTCGATCGTGATCTTCATGATGATGGCGTTCGTACCCGCCGGTATTGGCTTTCGCGTCACACAGCTGTGGGCGGGCATGAGTTCGACCTTCAAGGTCCCGGACCTGTGGCTGACCGAGCGCCTGGTGCCCAAGCGGTTCAACCCCAACAGTTATTGGCTGGTGATACGTCACGGCGTGCCGCAGGCCGTCATGCTGCTAGCTTGCGGGCTGATGCTCGGCGTACTGGGCATGATCACCTACGCCGGCATGGTGCTGATCAACCTGCTGCATAAAAAACGCATCGGCCACATCAGCCAGGCGTTCAGCCACGGCTACCCGTGGCTGAACGGTTTGCACTGGGCGTTCTGGAGCCCGCTGCAGGTGGTGTTCCTGGTGGTGATGGTGAGCGCGATTGTTGCGGCCCAGCATTACTTGCCGGCGGTTCCCTGGACTCATCTAACACTACCGCGTTAGCAGTTAAAGCTCGTCCATGATGCTTTCATCAAGTGCGAGCTTTTATTTAAGTACAAAACATTTAAGCGACCTGATTTACTTGAACTTGAAACGCCGAGCTTTTTATTGAATATTTTACTTCTTTGCTTTCAGACAAAAAATGCACAACTGAGAACTCAAACTCACCAATAAACCAAGCACCTAATCCCTCGCCATTGATTTGGCCTACTTTAAATGTTCCCTCAGGATCTGAGTGACCGCCTGCCGCAAACTCGGGCAATACAAAATTCACACCTACCTGCCCTTCTTGCACCTCACCCGAAATCCGGTATGACGTATAGGACTTGAGTGGATTCCCGCGGAATTCGAGGCTCTCGAAGGGCCCACCTTCTGGCGGTCTGCATCGGATGAAAAAGTCGGAGTTGGGATACTGAATGTAATAGACATCATCCCAATGACGCACATCGTAACCTTCGCCATCCTTCGTGATAACAAACTCACAAAAAACAGGGACTACCTTACCCTCACCAAACTCACTTCCAGACCCCAGAGACTTATCCATATCAGCACCCTCACATTTAACATTGAGTCAGCACTGACACTATAGCTGCGGATTTCGGATCGGCAACTGTCAAATCTAACAGGTTGACGATTCAACCCCCTCATTCAAAGTTAAAAAACTGGACTTAAATTCAAGTTATAAACAAATAACTTATGACAAAGACCTATTAGATCAATTTCGTTCGATCACCGCCCAGAAACAAATTTGCCCAATTGAACCCCCTCCGCCCTCCCACGCACCATGGCCGGCACCTGCATAACCCCAATAACAACAGGTCCTACACCATGAGCATTCTCCACCCGCGCCAGTTCGTGCTGGCGACCGCTGTCGCGTGCGTTACCCTACCCGTCGTCGCCGAAGAACACGGCTTTCTCGAAGACGCCAGCGCCAACCTCAACCTGCGCAATTTCTTCTTCAACCGCAATTACACCAACCCGACCAAGGCCCAGGGCGGCGCGCAGGAGTGGACGCAGAGTTTCATCCTCGACGCCAAGTCCGGCTTCACCCAGGGCACCGTGGGTTTCGGCGTGGACGTACTCGGCTTGTACTCGCTCAAGCTAGACGGCGGGCGCGGCACGGGCGGTACGCAGTTGCTGCCGCTGGACCACGACGGTCGGCCCGCCGATGAATTCGGGCGCCTGGGCGTGGCGTTCAAGGCGCGCATTTCCAAGACCGAAGTGAAGGTCGGCGAGTGGATGCCGGTGCTGCCGATCCTGCGCTCCGACGATGGCCGCTCCCTGCCGCAAACCCTGCGCGGCGGGCAGATCACCTCGAAGGAAATCAGCGGCCTGACGCTGTACGGCGGCCAGTTCCGCGCCAACAGCCCGCGTGACGACAGCAGCATGAGCGATATGTCGATGTTCGGTAAAACCGCCTTCACCTCCGACCGCTTCAACTTCCAGGGCCTGGAATACGCGTTCAACGACAAACGCACCCAGGTCGGCCTGTGGAATGCCCAGCTCAAGGACATCTACAGCCAGCAATACCTCAACCTGACCCACAGCCAACCCGTGGGCGACTGGACCCTGGGCGCCAACCTCGGCTTCTTCTACGGCAAGGACGACGGCAGCGCCCGCGCCGGGGAACTGGACAACAAGACCTGGTCCGGCCTGTTCTCGGCGCGCTACGGTGGCAACACCTTCTACGTCGGCCTGCAACGACTCACCGGCAACAGCGCCTGGATGCGCGTCAACGGCACCAGCGGCGGCACCCTGGCCAACGACAGCTACAACGCCAGCTACGACAATGCCCAGGAAAAATCCTGGCAAGTGCGCCACGACTTCAACTTCGTCACCCTCGGCGTGCCGGGGCTGACCCTGATGAACCGCTACATCAGCGGCAGCAACGTACACACCGGCACCGTCACCGATGGCAAGGAATGGGGCCGCGAGAGTGAACTGGGTTACACCGTGCAAAGCGGGCCACTGCGCGACCTCAACGTACGCTGGCGCAATTCGAGCATGCGCCGCGACTACAGCAACAATGAGTTCGATGAAAACCGGTTGATCGTCAGTTACCCGATCAGTTTGCTGTGAACCGGCGGGTATCGAACGATCGCACCGCATCTTTGATACCCATATACGCGCCCTTTCGGATAGGTACAACGGAGAACTCTTAAGAGATTGCTGTAGTACCTATCGTCAAGGGTAGAGGGAACTGTCACCTGCAAAATATCCACTGATAGGCATCCTGGCCGCCGCATGCGCTGGCTAGGACAAACAACAAAGGATAACAACAGGTGGCCTCCCGATGAACTCAATCACTCAACAACAACCTCAATTGACACCCCCACCGCCGTCAGCCCCATCCACGGATACTGCAGCGTCTAAACACCCCTTCGACAATCCCCGCATACGCCCAAAGACACAGGTATTGCTGGATGACGGTAATCTGCGAGCCAGCCGCAAGACCCTCGAATATGCTGAAGCCCCGAAAAACCTGTAGTCATGGGAAACACGCTGATACTTGAAACGGGTGACGCTTCGGACAATATTCATGTCAGTCAACGTCCAGATGGGCAACTGAGCGTCAATGTGAATGGCCGGGTTTACACCTTCGCCCCGTCTGACGGCGCCCCTGATTCTTCGTCCCAGAATCAGCCAAAGCCTTTCTTCAATCTTCAGATCAAATCCGGAGGCGGCAACGACAATATAACGATTGACCCCAATGTCACCACTGAAGTGAAAATCGACGCAGGCGATGGCGATGACACCGTTCAAGCCGGAGGCGGAACCACTGAAGTTTATGGAGGCCGCGGCAACGACCACATTCGACTTGGCAGCGGCGCGGGTTATGCCGAAGGCAACGAGGGTGATGACACCATGATTGCCGGCACCGGGCCTTCGGTTATGTACGGCAACAAAGGCAAGGATCGTATGTATGCCGGCTCCGGCCCTTCCGATAAGACAACTCATCTGGATGGCGGTGAAGACGACGACCAATTGCACGGGGGCGATGGCACTGCAGTACTGAACGGTGGCCTCGGAAACGACGTACTGGTCCCTTATGACAACAACATTGTCTACACAGGAAAGGGGCGCGACACTGTGTGGGCCAACTTCCGAAAAGCGCGCATCTATGCCACCGACGGAGATCGCCTGATCAATGCCGGAAAATCGACCGTCACAACAGTCAATCCGAACGACGCAGGTCGCAAAGCTTTCAACATCAAGGGTTCGGACGCGTTCAAGCAACGGGTTGAAGACGACTTGGAACTACTCCGTGCCTCGCCCGCCGGGAAAGAAATGCTTGAGGCTATGGATCAGGCGGCCGAGCGCAATGGAGCGCCGGTCAATATTGAGCAGGACGATAAGTACGCCACTACTTACACATTCTCAAATACCGAGCTGGATGCACTGAACGAAGAGGAACGGGCGGACATCAAACGGAGCGACCCAAGGAAGGGGGCTATCAAGGATGGTAAGCCGGGGTCCGTGGCGAACAGCGCTACGATCTACTTTAACCCGACCCATATCGAACAAAGTACCCAGAACACGTCGCCTATTATCCAGTTCTACCATGAGATGGTGCATGCCTGGAACGGTGCTAACGGAACATTCCTGCCAGGTTTAAGTGCCCCGCCAGCCGACAACCCCAGCCGCTTAGGCCCAGCCAACGCCGAACTGCAGGCCATAGGTCTACCGACTGAAACAGCGCCCTTCGACTTCGATAACGACCCCTCTACGCCGCCCACCACAACCAATCCAGAGCCGTTCACCGAGAATACGTTGAATAAGGAAATGGGCAGGACAATACGAACAGGGTATAGCTGACCTATTGAGGCGGGTTGGCATACCAGCCCGTCATCCTCACGCCTGCACTGTATTTTCGGTAATGCCTGGCACTCTCATGCTGTATCGTGCACACGCCCTTCGCCCGGCACAGGGATCTCAACGACACGGATGACCACCTCTTAGCCCAGGCTGCCATGAACTACCTCATTGTCATTCTGTCGATGCTGCTCAGCGGCTGCATCGGTGCGCCCATCGCCCTGACGCCGCAGACCGAGCAACGCCTGCAAGCCCAGGCACCGATCCGTTTTCTGCTGACCTTCGATGACGGCCCCAGCGCGTCGGGCTACAACAACCCGAGCCGCTCGGTGGTGGCTGACCTGGCGAACAACCCGATACTGCCGGGCATCAAGGCGGTGTTTTTCCTGCAGACCGAAGCCTCACGCTCCGGCGGCAACCCGCGCGGTCACAAGACCATGGAGCGTGAATACGCCGCCGGGCACATCCTGGCCTTCCACACGGCGACGGCGTTTCACACCAATCACCGTTGGCTGAATGATGCCGAGCTGGAAAGCACCCTCACCCAGGGTGCGGCGGACATTGCCGCGATCACTGGCAGCCCGCCCAATCTGGTGCGCCCGCCCTTCTGGAACTACGACAAGCGCACCTTCGCCGCTTACCAACGCCACGGTATGCACGTGTTGCTGACCGACCTGAGCGCCAACGATGGCAAGATCTGGGGCTTCAACGGCAGCCCGCGCCGCCGCGCCAACCTGTACCGGCAACTGTCGGTATTGCGTGAGCACATTGCCCTGAGCGAGCTGCCAACGGTGGACGGGGTGATCCCGGTGGTGGTGACGTTCCACGACATCAACCGCTACACCGCACGGCATATGCAGGAATACCTGCAGATCCTGCTGGACAGCGCGCGGATCAATGGCATGAAGACGGCGGCCGAGCCGTTCTATACCGACACGGCCCAGCTTCAGCGAGCGGCGCTGGCGCGCACGGTCAAGGACGTGAATGAGCCGGTGCACCTGCCCGGCGTGTGGAATTGGGTGTGGGATGCCGATTCACGCTGATCTGTGCAACCTGTGTGAAGATCAAACTGTGGGAGCGGGCTTGCTCGCGAATGCGGCCTTTCAGTCGACATCTGTGTCACTGACCCACCGTATTCGCGAGCAAGCCCGCTCCCACAGTTGACCGCATTTCAATTCAGGCTTCGCGGGACTCTACGCCCAGCTCATCCCACACCGACTCAGCCAGGTGAAACGTCGCGTTCGCCGCCGGAATCCCGCAGTAGATCGCGCTCTGCATCAGCACTTCCTTGATCTCAGCGCGGGTCACGCCGTTGCTCGCGGCGGCGCGCAGGTGCAGTTTGAGTTCTTCACTGCGGTTCATGCCGATCAGCATGGCGATGGTGATCAGGCTGCGGGTGTGCCGCGACAAGCCGGGGCGGGTCCAGATGTCGCCCCAGGCGTGGCGGGTGATCATTGCCTGGAACTCGCTGTTGAACTCGGTCAGGGCATTGAGGCTGCGGTCGACATGGGCATCGCCCAGCACTTCGCGGCGCACTTGCAGGCCCTCGGCATAACGTTGTTTCTCGTCCAAAAAAAGTACTCCTCTACACCTGTAGTGAGCGGGCTTGCCCCGCGCCGCGGTGTGCCAGGCACTTCAAATCAACCTGATACACCGCCGCGCGGGGCAAGCCCGCTCACTCCATTATTGGGCTGACAGAAATGCCAGGACGCGCGTGCTGAACGCGGCGCCGGCCTGGACGTTGGACAGGTGCGCCGCAGGGAACTCGGCGTACTCGGCGCCTCGCACATGGGCCTGGATAAAGTGGCTGCCGGCAGGTGGTGTGACGGCATCTTCAGTGCCGGCAATCACCAGGGTCGGCACCTGGATCGACGCCAGTTTTTCACGGAAATCCGCATCCCGCACCGCCGCGCAGTTCGCGGCGTAGCCTTCGGGCGAGGTGGCCGCCAGCATGTCGGTGATCTGCTTGGCCTGGTCCGGATTGGCCGCCGCAAAATCAGCGGTAAACCAGCGCGCAATCGATGCATCACGCAGGGCGACCATGGCCGCCGCGCCATCGCGCAGTACCATTTCAATGCGTGGGTTCCACACTTCGGGCGTGCCGATCTTGGCGGCGGTGTTGCACACCACCAGGCGGTTCAAGCGATCGCCCGCGTTAATCCCCAGCCATTGGCCAATCAAACCGCCCATGGACAGGCCGCAAAAATGCGCACGCTGAATATCCAGCGCATCCAGCAGCGCGATCACGTCGTGCCCCAGTTGCTCGATGCTGTAAGGGCCTTCGGTGACCAGGGATTTACCGTGGCCACGGGTATCAAAACGCAGCACACGGAAATGCTCGGTGAAGGCCGGAATCTGGATGTCCCACATATGCAGATCAGTGCCCAGGGAGTTGGACAGCACCAACACCGGTGCCCCCTCGGGGCCATCCAGTTGATAATGCAGTTCGCCCTCGGCGAGTTGTACAAAGGCCACGGTGGTCTCCTCAAGCAAAGTGTTCGGTCACGGCGCGGGTGACCCAGGTACGGGCCTGGCCCAGGTAGTGGGCCGGGTCGAGCAGGCGGTCGAGTTCGTCTACGGACAGTTCGGCGGTGATCTGTGCTTCGTCCGCCAGCACCGCACGCAAGTGGCGGCCTTCGGCGACGGCCCGCTTGCAGCACTGCTCCAGCAAGTGGTGCGCGGTTTCCCGGCCCAGGCGCTGGGCGAGCACGATGCTGACGGCTTCGGCCAGCACCAGGCCCTGGGTCAGGTCGAGGTTTTTGCCCATGCGCTCAGCGTCGACCTCCAGCCCTTCGCTCACCAGCAGCGCCTGTTGCAACGCACCGGAGACCAAGAGGCAAATCTGCGGCAGGGTGTCCCATTCGGCATGCCACAGGCCCAGGCTGCGCTCGTGCTCCTGGGGCATGGCGCTGAACATCGTCGACACCAGCCCCGGCACACGGGTGGCGGCGCTGATCAGCACAGCGGCGCCCACCGGGTTACGTTTGTGCGGCATGGTCGACGAACCGCCCTTGCCCGGCGCAGAAGGCTCGAACACCTCGGCCGCTTCGGTCTGCATCAGCAGGCTGATATCGCGGCCCAGTTTGCCGAGGCTGCCGGCAATCAGCCCGAGCACGCTGGCGAATTCCACCAGGCGATCACGCTGGGTGTGCCAGGGCTGCTCGGGCAAGCTCAGTTGCAGGTGGGCGGCCAAGGCCTCGGCCACGGGCATCGCCTGTTCCCCCAGCGCCGCCAACGTGCCGGACGCGCCGCCAAATTGCAGCACCAGCAGGCGCGGTTTCAATTGGGCAAGACGCTGCCGACTGCGAGTCACCGCCCCCAGCCACCCGGCGATTTTCATCCCCAGGGTGACGGGCGTTGCGTGCTGCAACCAGGTGCGCCCCGCCAATGGCACGTCGGCATAACGCTGGGCCTGGGCCGCCAGGATGTCGCCCAGGCGCGCCAGGTCGGTTTCGATCAGAGCCACGGCCTGACGCAGTTGCAGCACCAGGCCGGTGTCCATCACGTCCTGGCTGGTAGCGCCCAGGTGCACATAGCGCTCGGCGCCGGCATCTTCACTGGCGATCAACTTGCCCAGCGCCTTCACCAGCGGAATTGCCGAGTTGCCCGCCGTGGCAATCGCCACACCCAGGGCATCCACGTCGTACAACGAAGCCAGGCACGCCTGGGCAATCGGTGCGACGGCGGCCTGGGGAATCACCCCCACCTGGGCCTCGGCCCGGGCCAGCGCCGCTTCAAAATCCAGCATGCCCTGCAAGCGTCCCCGGTCGCAGAACACCTCGGCCATGCTGCCCGCCGTGAAGTAAGCGTCGAACAATTGATTGCTCGTGCGCACAGTCATAACGCGTCCCTTACAAATCGTGGTGCAGGTACTCCGCCTGCTTCGGCAGGCGCAGGCTGAACAGGAAGGCCACCGCCATCATGCCGGTGACGTACCAGTAGAAGGTGTTTTCCATGCCCATGGATTTGAGGCCCAGGGCCACGTATTCCGCCGAACCACCGAAGATCGCGTTGGCCACGGCATAAGCCAGGCCAACCCCCAAAGCGCGCACATGCGGCGGGAACATCTCGGCTTTCACCAGGCCGCTGATCGAGGTGTAGAAACTCACGATGGCCAGCGCCAGGGAGATCAACACAAACGCCAGGATCGGGCTGGTGACGGTTTTCAGGGTCAGCAGGATCGGCACGGTGCACAGGGTGCCGAGGGCGCCGAACCAGAGCATGGAGTTACGACGGCCGATCTTGTCCGAGAGCATGCCGAACAGCGGCTGCATGCACATGTACACGAACAGCGCGCCGGTCATGATGTAGCTGGCGGTCTTGGCGTGCATGCCGGCGGTGTTCACCAGGTACTTTTGCATGTAGGTGGTAAAGGTGTAAAAAATCAGCGAACCGCCTGCGGTGTAGCCCAGCACGGTGATGAACGCCGCTTTGTGGTTACGGAACAGCGCCGCCATGCTGCCGGCGTCTTTGTCCTGGCGCGTTTCCTTGCTGGTGGTTTCCTTGAGGGTACGACGCAGCAACAGGGAGATCACCGCCGCAATGGCGCCGATCACGAACGGAATCCGCCAGCCCCAGGCGCGCAGCTCTTCCTCGGTGAGGATTTGTTGCAGGATCACCACCACCAGCACCGCCAGCAGTTGCCCACCGATCAGGGTCACGTACTGGAACGAGGCGAAGAAGCCGCGCTGGCCCTTGAGCGCGACTTCACTCATATAGGTCGCGGTGGTGCCGTATTCACCCCCCACCGACAGGCCCTGGAACAGGCGCGCCACCAGCAGCAAGGCCGGAGCCCAGGCGCCAATGTCTTTGTAGGTCGGCAGGAAGGCGATGACCAGGGAACCGGCGCACATCATCAGCACCGAGATCATCATCGAGTTCTTACGCCCGTGCTTGTCGGCTACCCGGCCAAACAACCAGCCGCCGATGGGGCGCATCAGGAAGCCGGCGGCGAACACACCGGCGGTGTTGAGCAGCTGCACCGTCGGGTCATCCGAGGGGAAAAACGCCGGGGCGAAATAGATGGCGCAGAAGGCGTAGACGTAGAAGTCGAACCATTCGACAAGGTTGCCGGAGGAAGCACCGACAATCGCAAAAATCCGTTTGCTGCGTTCTTCTCCGGTGTAGTGACTCGTTGTTGTTGTCATGTTTTTTTCACTCAGTGGGAACGGTTATAGCCTAGACATACTTTGCAACAACCATGTTCCGCAAGAAGACTTTTGGATAGGAGTTGCCTGAGCGGGCCTCATCGCCGGCAAGCCGGCTCCCACAGTTGACTGCATTCCAGAGTTGGAACTCGATCAAATGTGGGAGCTGGCTTGCCTGCGATAGCGTCCTCAAGGCCATCTCAATAATCGAAGAACACCGTTTCCTTATCGGTACCCTGCAAAATCACATTCCACTGATGCACACCCTCTGCATCAGGCTTGGCAATCAAGGTGCCACGCCGCTCTGCCGGCACACAGGCCAACAGCGGGTCATCCCCATTCAACGCTTCACCGTCGAAATAGATCCGCGTGAGCAGGTGCTTCACCAACCCACGGGCGAACACCAGCACCACCAAGTGCGGCGCTTGAGTCGTGCCCTTTAACCCCGGTACGGCGCCAGGCTTGATGGTGGTAAAGCGAAACCGCCCTTCCCCATCCACCGGCACCCGGCCGAAGCCTTCGAAGTGCGGGTCGACGGCCTTGTCTTGTTCATCTTCCGGGTGGTCGTACTTGCCGGCGGCGTTGGCCTGCCAGACTTCGAGCATGGCGTCGTTGACGACATCACCGTTGCCATCCACCACTTGCCCGCTGATTGCCACGCGTTCGCCGAGGGTGGCGGCGGTGGTCAAGTCTTCACGGTTCAGCCAGGTCAGGCCGATGTGGTAATACGGCCCGACGGTGTGGGACGTGGTCGCGTTGAGTGTCATCTCATTTCTCCATCGGCGTGGCGTCGCGGCCGCGCAGGACGATGTCCCAGCGGTAGCCGAGGGCATAGGAAGGAATGGTTTTTTCCAAGTCGAAGCGCGCGATCAGGCGCTCCTTGGCCGAAGTGTCCGGCACGCAGTTGTAGATCGGGTCGTATTCCAGCAGCGGGTCGCCGGGGAAATACATCTGCGTGACCAGGCGCGTCAGCACGCTAGGGCCGAACAGCGAAAAGTGGATATGCGCCGGGCGCCACGCGTTGTGGTGGTTGCCCCAGGGGTAGGCGCCGGGCTTGATGGTCTGGAACTGGTACCAGCCGTCGGCATCGGTGACGGTACGCCCGGTGCCGGTGAAGTTCGGGTCCAGGGGCGCGTCGTGCAGGTCGCGCTTGTGGTTGTAGCGGCCGGCCGCGTTGGCCTGCCAGATTTCCACGAGGATGCCCGGCACCGGCAAACCGTTTTCATCCAGCACGCGGCCGTGGATGATGATGCGCTCGCCTTGCGGCTCGCCGTCATGCTGGGCGGTGAGGTCATTGTCCTTCTCATTGACCCGCTCGGCACCGAGGGTCGGGCCGGTGATTTCCGACAACGAATGGGGCAGGAACACCAACGGCTGAGACGGCGAACGCAGGTTCGTCGACTGATAGGCCGGGTGCAGGTAATCAGGTTGAGTGCCCGCTTGCGGGCGCCGGTAACCGGGCTTGTCACTCATGGAGCAATCCTCTCTTATTAGACGCGTTCAATCGCCAGCGCCAGGCCTTGGCCGACGCCCACACACATGGTTGCCAGGCCTTTGCTGCCGCCGGTTTTTTCCAGCTGATGCAGGGCTGTCAGTACCAACCGCGCGCCGCTCATGCCCAGCGGGTGACCGAGGGCAATGGCACCGCCATTCGGGTTGACCTGCGGCGCGTCGTCGGCAATGCCCAGCTCGCGCAACACCGCCAGGCCTTGGCTGGCGAAGGCTTCGTTGAGTTCGATCACGTCAAAATCGGTGACCGCCAAACCCAGGCGCTCCACCAGCTTGCGCACCGCAGGCACCGGGCCGATGCCCATTACCCGTGGCGCCACGCCAGCGCTGGCCATGCCCAGTACCCGGGCGCGCGCGGTCAGGCCATGTTTCTTGACGGCTTCGGCGGAGGCCAGAATCAGCGCCGCCGCGCCGTCGTTCACTCCCGAGGCATTACCGGCGGTCACGGTTTTGTCCGGGCCGTTGACGGGCTTGAGTTTGGCCAGGGCTTCCAGGGTGGTGTCGGCGCGGGGGGGCTCATCGTGCTCCACCACGGTCTCGCCTTTTTTATGGGCGATGCGTACCGGTACGATTTCCTCGGCGAAGAAACCGGCAGCCTGGGCGGCAGCGGTGCGTTGCTGGCTGCGCAAGGCAAACGCGTCCTGGTCGGCACGGGACACGCTGTAGTCATCGGCAACGTTATCGGCGGTCTGCGGCATCGCATCCACACCGTATTGGGCCTTCATCAGCGGGTTGATAAAACGCCAGCCGATGGTGGTGTCTTCCAGCTTCATATTGCGCGAGAACGCCGCGTCGGCCTTGCCCATCACGAACGGGGCGCGGGACATCGACTCGACGCCACCGGCAATCGCCAGTTCCATTTCGCCGCTGGCAATGGCGCGGAAAGCGGTGCCAATGGCGTCCATCCCCGAGGCGCACAAACGGTTGAGCGTCACGCCGGGAATGCTCTCCGGCAAGCCCGCCAGCAACAGCGCCATGCGCGCCACGTTGCGGTTGTCTTCGCCGGCCTGGTTGGCGCAGCCGAGGAATACTTCATCGACCGCGCTCCAGTCCACCGACGGATTGCGCTCGATCAGTGCCTTGATCGGCAGCGCCGCCAGGTCATCGGCGCGCACGGTGGACAGGCCACCGCCAAAACGGCCGATGGGGGTACGAATGGCATCACAGATAAATACGTCGCGCATCAGGCTTCTCCCGGCGCTTGGCCATGGGCGGCGGCGGTGCGGGCTTCGAGGTCACGCAAGGCCGTCAATTCGATTTCGGTGGGTTCGTCGGTAGTGCTCACTTGCGGGGCAAACCGGATCGGCCAGCCCGTAGCGGCAACCACTTGCTCGCGGGTCACGCCAGGGTGCAAGGCGGTGACGACAAATTCATGGGTGCCGGCTTCGGGTTCCATGATGCACAGGTCGGTAATGATTCCCACGGGCCCAGCGCCCGGCAGGCCCAGGCGCTTGCGCGAATCGCCGCCCTCGCCGTGGCCCACGGACGTGATGAAGTCCAGCTTGTCGACAAACGAACGGGCCGACTGCTTGAGGATGATCAACACGCTCTTGGCCGAACCGGCGATCTCCGGCGCGCCACCGGCACCCGGCAGGCGCACTTTGGGCTGGTGATAGTCACCGACCACGGTGGTGTTGATATTGCCGAAGCGGTCGACCTGGGCCGCGCCGAGGAAGCCCACGTCAATGCGCCCGCCTTGCAGCCAGTAGCGGAAGATCTCGCCGGTCGGCACCACGGTGTCGGCGGTTTCTGCCAGTTCGCCGTCACCGATGGACAGCGGCAGTACCGAAGGTTTGGCGCCAATCGGGCCGGACTCGTAGATCAGCACCACGTCCGGCGACGAAGTCAGGCGCGCCAGGTTGGCCGCCTTCGACGGCAGGCCAATGCCGACAAAGCAGACAGAGCCATTCTTGAGGCGGCGCGCGGCGGCGACGGTCATCATTTCATTGGTGGAGTAAGCCATTACTTGGCCTCCTGCGCGGTGGCCAGCTTGGCCTGGAATTCGGTGAAGTCGGCAGTGCCGTGGATGTATTCGTCGATCCAGGCGGTAAAGGTCCCACGGTCGCGGGCAATCGGATCCCACGCCTGGTAGAAGCGGTTATCACGCTCGTTGTAGCCATGGGCGTAGGACGGATGCGCGCCACCGGGTACATGGCACACCGCTGTCAGGGCCCAGGTCGGCAGCACGCAGCTGTTCATGGGGGCGTTGAGGTCATCGACGATTTCCTCGACGGTGACGATGCAACGCTTGGCCGCCAGGGCCGCTTCTTTCTGCACACCCAGGATGCCCCAGAGCAGCACGTTGCCCTTGCGGTCGGCCTTTTGCGCATGGATCACGGTGACATCCGGACGGACCGACGGCACCGCCGCCAGCACTTCGCCGGTGAAGGGGCAGGTCACGGTCTTGATCAGCGGGTTGACCTTGGGCAGGTCGGAACCGGCGTAGGCACGCAGCACCGCGAAGGGCAGGCCGGATGCCCCGGCGACGTAGGCGTTGGCCAGGTCGGCATGGCTGTGTTCTTCAATCTCCAACGGCTGCGGCCATTGTTTCTCGACTGCGTCACGCAGGCGGTGCAAGGAGCCCACACCTGGGTTACCGCCCCAGGAGAAAATCAGCTTTTTTGCGCAACCGGCACCGATCAGTTGGTCGTAGATCAAGTCAGGCGTCATACGTACCAGTGTCAGGTCTTTCTTGCCCTGACGAATGATTTCATGACCCGCTGCCGTAGGGATCAGGTGGGTGAAGCCTTCCAGTGCGACGGTATCGCCGTCGTTCACGAATCGCTTCACCGCGTCGCGCAGCGCAAGAATTTCAGCCATGGGGTTCGGGCTCCCGGTGTGGATCGAAAAAGGCGCTGAGGTGGCGCCGGAGTGCTTGAAGATTAAGCCGGGGAAATGGCCCAAACAATCCGATAATCGACGCAGTGTTCGATTATCGAACGGATTGTTGTCTTGCTAACCTTTTGTGCTGACTCGGTCAATGTGGGAGCGGGCTTGCTCGCGAATGCGCAATGTCAGTCGCCATATGTGTTGGCTGATACACAGCTTTCGCGAGCAAGCCCGCTCCCACTTTTTTTACCGCGTCAGGCCTCAGGTAGCGTCGGCGTGGCTGACCATGCCCTTGATCACGACGGCGGTGGTGGCCAGTGCGGCGGGGATGACGAGCGCGGTGAGCACCTGCTCGAAGTTCCAGCCCAGGCCCAGCAAAGTGGCGCCCATCCAGGCACCGAGAATGGCGCCAAAGCGACCAATGCCGAGCATCCACGACACACCGGTGGCCCGCCCCTGGGTCGGGTAGAAACGTGCTGCCAGTGACGGCATCGCCGATTGCGCGCCGTTCACACACATCCCCGCGATCAACACCAGGGTCGCCAGCAGCGTGATGTTGCCCAGGCTCTGCCCTACTGCGTAGGCAAACAGCCCCGCCAGCAAGTAGAAAGTGCCAATGACCTTGTGGGGGTTGAACCGGTCCATCGCCCAGCCCACGCCCACGGCGCTGAGGACCCCGCCAAACTGGAACAGCGCGCCGATGAAGGCGGCCTGCTCCAGGCTGGCGCCGCTGTCGCGCATCAGGGTCGGCAGCCAACTGGTCAGCAGGTAAACAATCACCAGCCCCATGAAGTAGGTAAGCCACAACAACAAGGTGCCGGCGCTGTAGGTGCCGGAAAAAATCACCGCGAAGACGTTGCGTGCCTTCACGCTCTTCTGTTCGGGGACACTGAAGCGGGTGGCCTGCGCAACCACATTGGGCTCGATGGGCGACAGGGTCTTGCGCACCTTGTCAGTGCCACGGTTGCGCACCACCAGGTAGCGCGCCGACTCCGGCAGCCACAGCATCAGGACCACCACCAGGATCAACGGCAAGATGCCGCCGATCATCAACAACGCGTGCCAGCCGAACGCCGGGATCAGCTTGGCCGAGATAAACCCGCCACCGGCCATGCCCAGGTTGAAGCCGCAGAACATGCTGGTCACCAGCAGCGACTTGTGGCGTTCAGGCGTGTATTCGGAGAGCAGCGTGGTGGCGTTCGGCATGCCTGCCCCCAGGCCCAGCCCGGTGAGGAAGCGCAGCACCAGCAACTGGTCAACGTTGCTGCTGTAGGCCGAGGCCAGGCTGAACGCACCGAATACCAACACCGCGCCCACCAATACTACTTTGCGCCCGAAGCGATCGGCCAACGGGCCGGAGCCCAGTGCGCCGAACACCATGCCGATCAGCGCAGCGCTCATCACCGGGCCAAGGCTGGCGCGGTCGATGCCCCAGTCCTGGGACAGGGCGGGCGCGATAAAACCCATGGCGGCGGTGTCGAGGCCGTCGAGGAAGACGATCAGGAAACACAGGATGACCACGCGCCACTGATAGCGCGACAGCGGCTGAGCGTTGATAAAGGACTGTACGTCCAGGTTGGTACCGACAGAAGGCTGATTCATTATTCTTATTTCCACACCGATGGGCGGGCTAACGACCTGGGGTCGTCATTATTATTGGGCGGCGCACAGAGCGCTGCCGCACCTTAATAAGCCTGGGGAAACACCGTCAATTCATCGAACCGGGATCTGTGCGGTCACCGCACACTTAGGCAAATAACTGCGCACTCAGCTCACGGCTGGCACTGAGCATGCTCGGCAAAAAGCGCTGTTCCAGCTCGCTGCGGCTGACCCGTGCGGCGTGGGTACTGACGTTCAGCGCGGCCAGCACCTGGCCGGATGCGTCATACACCGGCACGGCGATGGAGCGCAGGCCCTGCTCCAACTCCTGGTCGACAATGCACCAGCCCTGCTGACGCACCTGTTGCAGGCATTCGAGCAAGGCGTCAGGCGTGGTGAGAGTGCGGCTGGTCTTGGTTTGCAGGTCGGCGTGGTCAAGGTAGTCACGCAGCGACGCGTCATCCAGCGCCGCCAGCAGGATGCGGCCCATGGACGTGCAATACGCCGGCAGCCGCCCGCCCACCGACAGGTCCACGGAAATCAGGCGCTGGGTCGTCGCCGAACGGGCGATGTAGAGGATGTCATCGCCTTCCAGGGTCGCCATGTTGCAGGCTTCGTGGAGCTGCTCGCTCATGCGGTCCAGGTAGGGTTGGGCCGACACCGCCAGTGGCGTGGAAGATAAATAGGCATGGCCCAGGGTCAGCACCTTGGGCAACAGTGAGTAGGTACGCCCGTCGGTGGTGGCGTAACCGAGCTTGATCAAGGTGTGCAGGCAACGGCGCACGGCGGCGCGCGGGATTTCCGTGCGATGGCTGATCTGGGCAATGGTCAGGTGGCGCTTGCGCTCCTGGAAGGCCTGCACCACCGCCAGGCCACGGGCCAGGGACGTCATGAAATCCGGATCACCGGTGAACGCCTGGATGCGCTTGGCCGGCGAGGCCACGATCGGCGGCGCCACTGACGCGAAGGAGTTGCGCAATTGATCGTTCATTTCAAGGGTCCTTTCTCTTGTTTTCAACCGCAGGGAGGGTTGGCCGCTATTACAAGCCGCGCCGCTTGGGATGCACAAGGCGGGGCCGGCAACATTGGGCGATTATCGGACGATCATTCGATTATCGCAATTTGGCCGCCCCGCGCCGGCGACGGGCAGATTGAACAAGTTCGGGCGTTACCCAATAACGCGATAAAAAGAGCGCATACCGGGGCAGTTAGAACACGTGCGGAATTTATGGCGTCAGAATTGTGCAACTACTGGCGCAGGCATGTAACAAAAAGCTCACACAACGCTGGCACCTTTTAACTGGATGGAGATAGTGTTATTCAAACACGCCGCTATAATGCAACCTGTGCGGAGGTCGGCCCGGTGTCATTATCGGGATCGGAGCTCGCCGGACGATGCAGGCTATGTGCATCACCGACCACAAGTATCGGATTAAACGAAATCACGTTCGGCAGCCCTTTCAAACTTGAACCGCTCAATCGTTCAACTTGAAACACCCCGAGGGCGACTTTCAGGCAAGACGCTGCACGGTAATTAAACTCAACTCAATTAGGTAACACTGTGACGAAAGATGAACTGCGCGCGGAACTTGAGCGCCAGGAGCAACGTTACAAGGACGTTTACGGCGGGGAAGTCACCACCTACGCCGCCCAGCCTGAACCTGAGCGCAAGCCATGGCGCAAACGAGCCAGCCTGTTGGATCAGGCATTTGCCCAGGAAATCCAAAAGATTGAACAGGAGCTCAAAGCCGAAGAGCCATAAGCCCTTCGATTCGAGCCTCCAGGGTTTGCTGTCTCTGCCGGTCCACCGCCGGCGGAGGGCACCTGGCTTACACGTGATTATTCAATTTTCTGCTGCCTGCAGCGAAATTTCATACAAATGTTTCACGCAAGGCATTTGCCTGGCAAAAACCCGCCTTTTCAGCCCCGCACGTTAGAAATCAAAGACTTGCCAAAGCCCCGAAAACCCTGGGATGCGCCCCTTTTCTACGCATTTTTGGGTCGAGAAATGTTACCGATGAGCAGCTAATGCATCGATTACTGAGGTTTTCTGGCATAATCGCGCCCCCTTACGACCGGGTCAGAAAACCTTCATGATCGATTTATTCAGCGGACTGGATGCTTGGGTTCTAGTGAGCCTGTTGCTCGCCCTGGCCTTTGTCCTCGCCTTCGAGTTCATCAATGGCTTTCATGACACCGCTAACGCGGTGGCCACAGTCATCTATACCAAAGCCATGCCGCCGCACCTGGCCGTGTTCTTCTCCGGGGTGTTCAACTTCCTCGGCGTGTTGCTCGGCGGTGTGGGCGTCGCCTACGCCATCGTGCACCTGCTGCCGGTGGAGTTGCTGATCAATGTGAACACCGGCCACGGTTTGGCCATGGTCTTCTCATTATTGGCAGCCGCGATCACCTGGAACCTGGGCACCTGGTACTTCGGGATCCCGGCATCCAGCTCCCACACCTTGATCGGCTCGATCCTCGGTGTCGGCCTGGCCAATGCCCTGATCAACGACATTCCCCTGGCGGACGGTGTGAACTGGCAGAAAGCGATCGACATCGGCGCTTCCCTGGTGTTCTCGCCGATGGCCGGTTTCCTGGTCGCAGCCCTGGTGCTGATCGGCCTGAAATGGTGGCGCCCGCTGTCGAAGATGCACAAGACCCCGGACCAGCGCCGCAAGCTTGACGACAAGAAACACCCGCCGTTCTGGAACCGCCTGGTGCTGGTGATTTCCGCCATGGCCGTGAGTTTCGTACATGGCTCCAACGATGGCCAGAAAGGCATCGGCCTGATCATGCTGGTGCTCATCGGTATCGTGCCGGCGCAGTTCGTGCTCGACCTGGGCAGCACCACCTACCAGATCGAACGCACCCGTGACGCCACCGTGCACCTGAGCCAATTCTACCAGCGCAACAACGCCACCCTCGGCGAGTTCCTGGCCCTGGGCAAAAGCGTGAAGAACGACCTGCCGGGCAAGTTCCAGTGCAACCCGCAGCAGACCGAGCCGACCATCAGCGCGCTGATGGAGACCCTCAAAGGTGTGTCCGACTACCACTCGCTGACCGCCGAGCACCGCATTGAAGTGCGTCGCTACCTGCTCTGCCTGGACGACACCGCGAAGAAAGTCGGCAAGCTGCCTGGCCTGGATGCGCGTGAGAAGTCCGATCTGGACAAGCTGCGCAAAGACCTGACCGCCACCACCGAGTACGCGCCGTTCTGGGTGATCCTGGCCGTTGCACTGGCCCTGGGCCTGGGCACCATGGTCGGCTGGAAGCGCGTGGTACTGACCATCGGTGAGAAGATCGGCAAGCAAGGCATGACCTACGCCCAAGGCATGTCGGCACAGATCACCACCGCCAGCATGATCGGCCTGGCCAACATCTTCAGCCTGCCGGTGTCGACCACCCACGTGCTGTCGTCCGGTGTGGCCGGCACCATGGTTGCCAACAAGAGCGGCCTGCAAGGCGGCACCGTCAAGACCATCCTGATGGCCTGGGTGTTGACCCTGCCCGCCACCGTTGGCCTGTCGGCCGGTTTGTTCTGGCTGGCGTCGAAGGCGCTGGGCAGCTGATAGTGTCCCGGCCATGAAAAAAGGTGCGATCCGCGAGGTTCGCACCTTTTTTATTTCACGACTTTTGACCCGTCGCGGTCCAACTGTGGGAGCCGGGCTTGCCCGGCTCCCACAGTTGATCTTCGATTGTTAAATAGCAGCCAAAAAAAAGGGCGACCGAAGTCGCCCAAAATGCCTTGCGTGCTCATGTAACCTGGAAAGAACTAAGGTTTTTTCCGCTTATTCGCGTCTTTCCAGATAAAAATTCCAAACCCTACAAAAAACATCACCATGAGGCTTACTGTCAGCACTCCGGCGAATACCACATTATCGATAAACATGACCGGCCTCCCGTGCTTGCCCTGTTGCGATAGGGCTAAGTTAATGGAGAAGGCACATTGGAAAATTGACGGGGATCAATGTCGCCCGCAACGGGGCGTAAAGAAGGGCAATAACTGACCTGCATCAATAGATGCAGGGTGTTTCAACGCTTTTTCGGTTTATTCTTTGGCTTTTTCTTAACTTTGCCGAGCGGCATCGCCTGTTCAAACGCCTGGCGCACTTCATTCAGGCGCTTGTCGTTCAGGTCATGAACCCGTTTGGCTCGTTCGGCATTCAGGTCGATCAGCTTGTCGTCATCACTCATGGCTTGGCTTACGTCGTGGCGGGAATGGCTCAATAATGCGGCCTCCTCTTCTCGACGGCAAATCAGCGGGCGACAAAAGGCGGGCCATCGCACAAAATCGGCCCATCTCCCCGGCTCAAGAGGCGCATTCTGGTGGCACTGCACAAGGACCTTCCCCCGCTGCTGGCCCTGCGCGCCTTTGAAGCCGTGGCGCGGCACTTGAGCTTTATCAAGGCGGCGAACGAATTATCAGTGACCCAGAGTGCCCTGAGCCATCAGGTGCAAAAACTGGAACAGCACTTGGGCAAAGCGCTGTTTATCCGACGCACCCGTGCGATCGACCTGACCACCGACGGCCAACACTACTACGACGAAATCCGCCCTGCCCTCGATGCCATCGCCGCCGCCACCCGCGCCCAGAAAACAGCCCCCAGCAGCACCGTGCTACGCGTCGGTTTGCTGGCCTCCTTTGCCACGCTGTGGCTGGCACCGCGCCTGGCGGGTTTTCTCAATCGCTACCCGCACATCCAGGTGGAACTGCTGCCGGCGATTCAACTGGCAGACGTCGCGGCCGCCGAGGTCGACCTGGCGATCCGCTACGGCAAGGGCGACTGGCCCGACGTGCAGGCCACACGACTGATGCCCGAAGTGATCTCCCCGGTGTGCAGCCCGGCGTTCAAGGCCAGCCACCTGCAAAACGGGCCGCTGCTGATGGCCACCTCCCATCGCCCGTTTGAATGGACGGATTGGTCCGCCCATTATCAGGTCGACCTGGAGCGCCACCCCCGCGTCATGCTGCATGACTACAACATCGTGGTCGAAGCCGCCGTGGCCGGACAAGGCATCGCCATGGGCCGCCATCGCTTGATCGAGCGCAGGCTCCAGGACGGCAGCCTGGTAGAAGCCTTCGACTGGCCGCCCTACCACAGTGAAATCGGCTACTGGCTGATCGCCCCGCAAGGCCCATCCAGCGAAGCGGCGGCCTGCTTCAGCGCGTGGTTGAAAGAAGCCTGCAACGACGCGTGAGTTATTTTGATACGTCGGGTGAGATCTATCCGTTTGTCGCCCATCGATGCAGCCAACATGCTGGAACCTCTCAACCCAGGAGGATTCACCATGAGCAACTCCATCCGCGAACGCGTGCAAGCCCTCGGCCTGACCCTGCCCACGCCCGGCCAGCCGATCGCCAACTACATCAACTATGTGGTTAGCGGGAACCAACTGTTCGTTTCCGGGCAAATCCCGCTGGTGGACGGCAACCCTGCCTACGTCGGCCGCCTGGGCGAATCCCTCAGCGATGAAGAAGGCGCCCAGGCCGCAGAGTTGGCCGCATTGGGCCTGCTGGGGCAATTGAGCCACGCCTTGGGCGATGACTTGTCGCGTCTGGTGCGCACCGTGCGCTTGGGCGTCTTCATCGCCAGCAGCGGCGACTTCCAGCGTCAGAGCGTGGTCGCCAATGGCGCTTCGAACCTGGTGGTCAACGCCCTGGGCGACAAGGGCCGCCATGTGCGGACCGCCGTGGGGGTGTCCAGCCTGCCGGCCGGGGTTGCGGTGGAGGTGGACGGGATTTTCGAGTTACTGCCGTGAGCCCGCTGGAAGTCCAGCACCTGCGCGACGACACGCCCGGCTGCCAATCCGGCATCGTGCACTTCAACCACGCCGGTGCGTCCCTGCCGAGCCAGGCGACCCTCGATGCCATCATCGACCAACTTCAACGTGAAGCCCGTGATGGCCCGATGGAAGCCGGTGAACATGGCGCCGTACTGGTGGAAAAAGCCCGTCGCGCAGCCGGGCAATTGCTCAACGCGCCGGCGTCCTCGATTGCCTTCACCAGCAGCGGCTCGACCGCCTGGAGCATGGCGTTCCAGGCCTTGGGCCCGTGGCAACCGGGTGATCGCATTCTGGTGGGCCGCCATGAATGGGGCGGCAACCTGGCGAGCATGCAGGTGGCATTGCAAGCCGGCGCACAGGTGGAAGTGATCCCCTGCGATGAAACTGGCGCGGTGTGCCCACAGGCGCTGGACGCCATGATCGACGCGCGCGTAAAGCTGATCGACCTGACCTGGCTGCCGGCCAACGGCGGCCTGATCAACCCGGCCCAGGCCATCGGTGAAGTGGCCCGGCGCCACGGCATCGCCTACTTCATCGACGCCGGCCAGGCCGTCGGCCAGTTGCCGGTGGATGTACAGGCCTTGCACTGCGATGTGCTCAAGTCGGCCGGTCGCAAACACCTGCGCGGGCCACGGGGCACGGCGCTGTTGTATGTGCGGCCGGATTTTCTCCCGCGCTTGAACCCGGCCCAGCGCGATGTGCTCTCCGCGCCTTGGACCGAGGAAGGTTTCGACCTGCGCGACGATGCCCGACGCTTTGAAACCAGCGAAGCCTCCTACGCCCTGTTGGCCGGATTGGGCAATGCGTTACAAGAAGCCAATCGACTGGGGGTGGAACGGACGTGGGAAAGGGTTCTGCACATCAGTGGGCACATTCGCGAAGCGTTGCGCGAGATGCCAGGGATTTCCCTGCATGACCTGGGCACGCAGCATTCAGGGCTGATCGCCTTCAACCTGGACGGCTGGGACGCCTTTGAACTCAAGCGACGGCTGGGGCTCAAGCGCATCAACATTGGCGCCAACGGTGTGGCCTACACCCCGCTGGACATGCAGGCGCGGGGCCTTGCCAGCATTGCGCGAATTTCCGTCAGCCCACTCAACACCGAAAACGACGTTGAATTGTTGATGGCGGCGCTGCGGGAGCTGCGCGATTAAATCTCGATGTCCACCCACAGGCCCTGGCGCG
Source organism: Pseudomonas sp. BIGb0164 (assembly GCF_024810135.1). Lineage (NCBI taxonomy): Bacteria > Pseudomonadati > Pseudomonadota > Gammaproteobacteria > Pseudomonadales > Pseudomonadaceae > Pseudomonas > Pseudomonas sp. BIGb0164. The sequence continues at coordinate 115,923 of NZ_JANUEA010000002.1, forward strand.
GCGCATCTTCAATCAGCGGCACCACCGGCACGGTGTTGTCGGCGTTAAGCACATCGCCGGGGATTGCCAGGTGCGCCTCGGGGTCTTCGTCGGCTTCACGCCGGCGCTTCTGCTGCTCCTGCTGGCGGCGTTGTTCTTCGCGCAGCAGAAAGGTCGACTGCTCGGCATCGCCCTTTTTCAGGTCGATCGTGCTTTCGTTGGAGCCCGCCTGGACTGGCACCACGGGCGGGATATCCGGCTTCTGGCGCACCGGATCGAGTTGTGACGTGACCGGCACAACGCTGACGGGCAGCATGGGTGGCAGCATAAGGTTTGTTCTCCTGATCAACAGGCTGTCGGCGGGTTGCAGGGCGACTTGAGCATAGGCTCGCCAAGCTGTGACTCAGTCGACACTTGCAAGTGCCCGCCACCCGTCGATTCGACTCCCGGTTGCCCATTCAAACGGAGTAGTTTTTGCCAGAGTCCTTTGGATGAGGGCCTTGTTCCGTTAAGATAGTCGGCTTTTTCACGGCGGGAGTCAGGCAGCATGGCGCAGCAGTATCAACCGGGGCAACGCTGGATTAGTGACAGCGAAGCAGAGCTGGGGTTAGGCACCGTTCTGGCACAGGACGGCCGCTTGTTGACCGTGCTCTATCCGGCCACTGGCGACACGCGCCAGTACGCGCTACGGAATGCGCCCCTCACCCGCGTGCGGTTCTCGCCGGGTGACACCATTACCCATTTCGAAGGCTGGAAAATGACCGTCCAGGAAGTCGACGACGTCGACGGCCTGCTGGTGTACCACGGCCTCAATGGGCAGAACGAGCAGGTCACCCTGCCGGAAACCCAACTCTCCAACTTCATCCAGTTCCGCTTGGCCAGCGACCGCCTGTTCGCCGGGCAGATCGACCCGCTGGCCTGGTTCTCCCTGCGCTACCACACCCTGGAACACACCAGCCGCCAATTGCAGTCCTCGCTGTGGGGCCTGGGTGGCGTGCGTGCACAACCCATTGCTCACCAACTGCACATTGCCCGTGAAGTCGCCGACCGTATCGCGCCACGGGTATTGCTGGCTGACGAAGTAGGCCTGGGCAAGACCATCGAAGCCGGTCTGGTGATCCACCGCCAACTGCTGTCGGGCCGCGCCAACCGCGTGCTGATCCTGGTGCCGGAAAACCTGCAGCACCAGTGGCTGGTGGAAATGCGCCGCCGCTTCAACCTGCAAGTGGCCCTGTTCGACGAAGAACGCTTCATCGAAAGCGATGCCACCAACCCGTTCGAAGACACCCAGCTCGCCCTCGTGGCCCTGGAGTGGCTGGTGGACGACGAGAAAGCCCAGGATGCGCTGTTCGCCGCCGGCTGGGACCTGCTGGTGGTCGACGAAGCCCACCATCTGGTGTGGCATGAAGACAAGGTCAGCCCGGAATACGCGCTGGTCGAGCAACTGGCCGAAGTGATTCCCGGCGTCCTGTTGCTCACCGCCACCCCGGAACAACTGGGCCAGGACAGCCACTTTGCGCGCCTGCGCCTGCTGGACCCGAACCGTTTCCATGACCTGGCCGCCTTCCGCGCCGAGAGCGAGAACTATCGCCCGGTGGCCGAAGCCGTGCAGGAGCTGCTGGACAAGGGCCGCCTGTCGCCGGCCGCCCACAAGACCATTCAGGGTTTCCTCGGTGACGAAGGCGAAGCCCTGCTCACCGCCGTCAACGATGGCGACACCGAAGCCAGTGCACGCCTGGTGCGCGAGCTGCTCGACCGCCACGGCACCGGCCGCGTGCTGTTCCGCAACACCCGCGCCGCGGTGCAAGGCTTCCCGGAGCGCAAGCTGCACGCCTACCCGCTGCCGAACCCGGACGAATACCTCGAGTTGCCGCTGGGCGAACACGCCGAGCTGTACCCAGAAGTCAGCTTCCAGTCCCAGCCGGACATCGAAGAAGAAAACCGCTGGTGGCGCTTCGACCCGCGCGTCGAGTGGCTGATCGACCAGCTGAAAATGCTCAAGCGCACCAAGGTCCTGGTGATCTGCGCCCACGCCGAAACCGCCATGGACCTGGAAGACGCCCTGCGCGTGCGCTCTGGCATCCCGGCCACGGTGTTCCACGAGGGCATGAACATCCTTGAGCGTGACCGCGCCGCCGCCTACTTCGCAGACGAAGAATTCGGCGCCCAGGTGCTGATCTGCTCCGAGATCGGCAGTGAAGGTCGCAACTTCCAGTTCTCCCACCACCTGGTGCTGTTCGACCTGCCGTCCCACCCGGACCTGCTGGAGCAACGCATCGGCCGTCTGGACCGGATCGGCCAGAAACACGTGATCGAACTGCACGTGCCGTACCTGGAAACCAGCCCGCAAGAGCGTCTGTTCCAGTGGTACAACGAGGCACTCAACGCCTTCCTCAACACCTGCCCGACCGGCAACGCCCTGCAGCATCAGTTCGGCCCGCGCCTGCTGCCGCTGCTGGAAAACGCCGACGACGGCGAGTGGCAAGCCCTGATCGACGAAGCCCGTGCCGAGCGCGAGCGCCTGGAAGAAGAGCTGCACACCGGCCGCGACCGCCTGCTGGAGCTCAACTCCGGTGGTGCCGGTGAAGGCGATGCGCTGGTGGAAGACATCCTTGAGCAAGACGACCAGTTCGCCCTGCCGATCTACATGGAAACCCTGTTCGACGCCTTTGGCATCGACAGCGAAGACCATTCGGAAAACGCGCTGATCCTCAAGCCGAGCGAAAAAATGCTCGACGCCAGCTTCCCCCTGGGCGACGACGAAGGTGTGACCATCACCTACGACCGCAACCAGGCGCTGTCGCGCGAAGACATGCAGTTCATCACCTGGGAACACCCAATGGTGCAGGGCGGCATGGACCTGGTGCTGTCCGGCTCCATGGGCAACACCGCCGTGGCGCTGATCAAGAACAAGGCGCTCAAGCCGGGCACCGTGTTGCTGGAACTGCTCTACGTCAGCGAAGTGGTTGCCCCACGTTCGCTGCAGTTGGGCCGCTACCTGCCACCGGCTGCGCTGCGTTGCCTGCTGGATACCAATGGCAACGACCTGTCGAGCCGTGTGTCCTTCGTGACCCTCAACGACCAGCTCGAAAGCGTGCCACGGGCCAGCGCCAACAAGTTCATCCAGGCCCAGCGCGATCAGCTGACGCCACGGATCAACGCCGGTGAGGACAAGGTCACCCCGCAACACGCCGAGCGCGTGGCCGAGGCCAAACGTCGCCTGGCCGCAGACACCGACGAAGAGCTGGCGCGCCTGACCGCGTTGCAAGCGGTCAACCCGACCGTGCGTGACAGTGAGCTGGTGGCGTTGCGTAATCAGCGTGAGCAAGGTTTGGCGATGCTGGATAAGGCGGCGTTGCGACTGGAAGCGATTCGAGTGTTGGTCGCGGGTTGATCACTGCACTGCCCTGCTAAAAACAAGGCCCGCGCAATGCGGGCCTTTTTTATTGGCCTTCAGGGCCTCATCGCAGGCAAGCCAGCTCCCACATTTTGAATCGCGAACACATTCAACTGTTGGAGCTGGCTTGCCTGCGATGGCGTCATCTCGGTCTCAAGCCGGAACCCCCTCAGCCGGCACCTCCACAGCCCCCAACCCTTCCTTCATCTTCTTGGCATCGCGTACAAAACTGCGCGACGCCTGGAACAGAAACAGCATGGTCAAGAACAGCGCCACCGGAATCAGGTACATGGCATCATGCAACCCCACCGCTTTATAGGCCTCGGTCATCTGCTCCGCCCCCGCCGCATACATCGCCGAATGGGCAAAATGATCGGACAAGCCGCCGACGACAATCGGCCCCATGCCACCGCCCAACAGGTACAAGCCAGCAAAGAACAGCGCCATCGCCGTCGCCCGCAGGCGCGGTTCCACCACGTCCTGGATCGCCGTGTACACGCAGGTGTAGAAGTTATAAGCAAACAGCCAGCCCACACTGAACAACGCCACGAACACACCGATCTCGATGCGCCCGGCGTGCAACGCCCAGGCAGTGGTGACGGTGGAGATGATCAGGCTGAATGCGGCAAACAACAGTCGTCCATTGGCGACGCGCTGGTGGATCTTGTCGGCTATCCAACCGCCCAGGGTCAGGCCCACCAGGCCGGTGATGCCGACGATGACACCGGTGGCCACCGCCGCGTCCTGCAACAGCAGCAGGAAATAACGTTGCAGCATCGGCACCAGGAACGAGTTGCACGCATAGGTGGCGAAGTTGAAGCACAACCCGGCCAGCACCAGCCAGAGGAACGTCGGCACCGCGAGCACGCGGCGGATCGGGCGGTCGACGCGCTCTTGGGAAACTTGCACGGTTTCGGCCGCGCCACGCTTGGGCTCCTTGATGTAGAACATGAACACCGCGAGGATCAGCCCCGGTACCGCCGCGATAAAGAACGGCGCTCGCCAGCTGTCGAACGCCTTGACCATCGCGCCGATGGTGAAGAATGCCAGCAGCAGGCCCAGGGGCAGGCCGAGCATGAAAATTCCCATGGCCCGGGCGCGACGATGGGCCGGGAACAGATCGCCAATCAGCGAATTGGCGGCCGGCGCGTAGCTGGCCTCGCCAATGCCGATGCCCATGCGCACCAGCAGGAACGTCCAGAAACTGCCGACCATGCCATTGACCGCCGTCAGCCCGCTCCAGGCGAACAGGCCCCAGCCCATCAGCTTGCTGCGCGAGCCAGTGTCGGCCAGGCGCCCGAGGGGCAGGCCGGCAATGGCGTAAACGATGGTGAAAGCGGTGCCGATGATGCCGAGCTGGAAGTCGCTCAGGTGCCATTCCATGCGGATGGGTTCGATGATGATCGCCGGGATGGTGCGATCGAAGAAGTTGAACAGGTTGGCGAGGAACAGCAGGAACAGAATGCGCCAGGCATTCGCCGCTTGGGTCGAGTTCTGCATGGGTCCGTCTCTTTTATTGTTATGAGAGCTGCGATGCCCGATGCATCCTGCCCGGTACCTGCAACATAGTCAGGCGGGCTCCGGTTGTCTGTAATGATTCGTAAAGCTGATAGGGCATGATTTCACCCGGCAGCGCGGGACTTCGCCTACAAAAATATAAGTTCCTGCCCCCCTTCCCAACGGCCATGGCCCGGATAGAATGGCGAGCCTTCCGTATCCCCCCAATCCTACTTTTCTTATCGATGACGCCCATGTCCGAAGCCAGTCCGTGTCTGAATTGCGGTGCCTGCTGTTCACACTTTCGTGTGTCTTTCTTCTGGGGTGAGTGCGCCTCATCGGGGGGCACGGTGCCCGATGACTTGGTGGTGCAGATCAACCCCACCCGTGTGGCAATGATCGGCACCGACCAGAAGCCCGCCCGCTGCTGCAGCCTTGAAGGAGAAGTGGGCAAAAGCACCCGTTGCTCGATTTACGAGCTGCGCTCGAGCCCTTGCCGCGAATTCGATGCGTCCTGGAGCCAAGGCGAGCAGAACGTCGACTGCGATGCAGCCCGCGCCGCCTTTGGCCTGGCGCCCCTGGAAGCGCCATTCGAGATCGAGCTGCCCATCAGCGCTTAGCATCAAACGCTATGGCCAGCATGCCAAAATCGTTGAGAGCAAAGTGCCATTATCCATGGCAAACCCCGTGAGGCTTCTATACTCGAAGGCGTAGGTCATCGCCGTAGGCAATGACGTAATGACGCTATGACGGGACATGCTATGGAATGGCTTGGTCTGCATTTTTTTACCGACCTTCCAGACAACGGGCACTTATTACTCAATTGCAGTCATAACCCCTTTCTGGTGCTACTGGCCTATCTGGTCGCGTGTGCGGCCGGGTTCGGCACGCTGGACATGGCCGAACGAGTCGGCCATGTGGAAGACCCCACCGCCCGCCGCCATTGGCGCTGGCTGGGTGCGGGGTGCCTCGCCGGGGGGATCTGGTCGACTCACTTCATCAGCATGCTGGCCTTCCAGGCGCCGATCGCCATTCATTACGAATTGCTCATGACGTTCGCCTCGCTGCTGATCGCCCTGATCGCATCGCTGTTTGCCATGCAAACCCTCAGTCACGCCCAGCTCAAGTTCCATCAGTACCTGCTGGCCTCGGTGTGGATGGGGCTTGGTATCGCCTTGATGCATTACGTCGGCATGTCGGCGATGCGCTCCCAGGCCCAGGTGTATTTCGAGTCGGGACTGTTCATGGCCTCGGTCGGCATTGCGATTGGCGCAAGCCTGGCGGCGTTGCTGCTGTCCAGCTACCTGCGCAACGGCTCTGGTGTGTTTCACCAGTTGCTCAAATACGCCGCCAGCCTGGTGCTGGGCGCAGGCATCCTGAGCATGCACTTCACCGGCATGGCCGCCATGCAAATGCTGGTGCCCAATGGCGCCGACCTGTCGTTGCCGGTGGACAACAACCCCATTCAACTCGGCCTGTCGGTGGCGGTGATCACCTTGCTGGTGATCGGCAGCAGCGTCAGTGCCGCCCTGGCGGACAAGAAGCTGCAGCACAAGGAGCGCGACCTGCGCCGGGTGAACGCCCTGCTCAGTGAACTCGATCAGGCGCGGGCCTCGCTGCAGCAGGTGGCGCACTTCGATGCGCTGACCAGCCTGCTCAACCGTCGCGGTTTCAATCAGATCTTCGCGGAAAAACTCGCCGAAAAAACCGCCTCACACGGCATGATGGCGGTCATCTTCCTCGATATAGACCACTTCAAGCGCATCAACGACAGCCTTGGCCACGACGCCGGTGACCAACTGCTCACCGTGCTGGCCGGGCATATCAAGGGCTCAGTGCGCAGCCATGAAGACGTGGTCGCGCGCTTTGGCGGGGATGAGTTCTGCATTCTGATCAGCATCCACCATCGCGATGAAGCGCGGCACCTGGCCCAGCGCATCATGCAAAGGATGAAAGACCCCATCGAACTGGCGGGACGGCGCATGGTGATGACCACCAGCATCGGCATCAGCCTGTTCCCCGATGACGGCCTGACCTGCGAAGAGCTGCTGAAAACCGCAGACCTGGCGCTGTATCAATCCAAGGACACCGGGCGCAACAGCCTGAACTTCTTCAGCTCCAATCTGAAAACCCGCGCCTTTCTCGAACTGCAATTGGAAGAAGAGCTGCGCGCAGCCCTGCGTTCACGCAATGAGTTGGTGCTGTTCTACCAGCCAATCTTTGACATGAAACTGGGCAAGGTGACCCGCCTGGAAGCGCTGGTGCGCTGGCAGCATCCGCAACACGGCTTGCTCGCCCCGGACCGCTTCATCGGCATCGCCGAAAGCAACGGACTGATTGCCGAACTGGATCACTGGGTGTTGCGCCAGGCCTGCCACGACTTGAGCCTGTTGTCGGATCGCGGTTACACCGAACTGACCATGGCGGTGAACTGCTCGGCCCTGAACCTGGCCCGAGACGAATTGGCCGATGAAATCGAAGACGCCCTGCGCTTCGCCGGTGTCGCCGCCAATCGCCTGGAACTGGAGGTCACCGAAAACGCGTTGATGGGCAATATCAGCAGCACCCTGGCGTTGTTGCGGCAAATTCGCTCGCTGGGCGTGTCACTGGCCATCGACGACTTCGGCACGGGTTATTCCTCCCTGGCCTACCTCAAGCGCCTGCCCCTCAATACCTTGAAGATCGACCGCTCGTTTATCCAGGACATCCCCAAGTCCACCGCCGACATCGAAATCGTCCAGGCCATTATCGGCATGGCCCATACCCTGCACCTGCAAGTCGTCACCGAAGGCGTGGAAACCCAGGCGCAATTCGATTTGCTGCTCAAACATGGTTGCGACTACATCCAAGGCTACCTGCTGAGCCCGGCCGTAGCGGCCAGCGACATCATTGGCGTGATGCAGGGCATCCAGATGCGCAACCCGCTTTACCCCTTCAGCGTGGAAGGCAACAAGGAGGCGCCATCACCCAAGGATCCCTCCCCCACACGGGCAAGCCCCGCCTCGATCGTCAGGCCAATTCGCTGACGCCTAAACTTTGGCATTTAGCCATCATTGGGCTAAAGAACGCCGACGAACGGCCGATTCATCAGAGTCCGGCCAGGATTTCCCGTGAATAATCAGGGTTGAACCCGACTGTCCCGGACTAAGACGCACTGTAAAAGTCGCGAACTCTCATTCAGTGATGGCTCCTCGATTCCTTTCGGCCATCCGTCCAGGTACATGGCGCCCAATGACTTCCAACAATAACTCTGCCACCGTGGTCTCCGACGTGTTGCCGACAGCTCCTGCGGAAAAACCCTCAGGTTCCAAGTCATTGAGCAGCGCCCGTCCTCTGGCGACCCAGCAATACTTGTACTTCACCGAAACCAACACTGATCGCATCCTCGACAACCTCGACGGCCTGCGCGACATGGTGTTCCCGCGCCTGCCCCAGCAGGAAGGCGACGGCGACCCGCGCAATGAACAGGAATTTCCCTCGGTGTGCCTGATCGGCCTGGGCCGTTGCGGCTCCAACATCGCGTTGGACGTGGCGGAACTGGTGTACAACGCGCGCAAGTTCTACCTGAACGAATTCAGCAACGAAGACAAATCGCAAGATAAGGGCTACAGCCCGGCCCAGTGGATCCGCAACAACCTGCGCCTGGGCAGTGGCAAGGCCAGCAAACCGGTGTTCCTGGTGGAACCCCTGGTGATGCTGGGCGACCTGGACAAGGACATCGCCGGGCGTATCCGCTTCTCGCGCAAAGGCGAAAAAAGCGGCTTTTTGCGCGATTACAGCAAGATGAAAATCATGGACCTCTCGGAAGTCCATGCCGGTGGCGCCGGTAACGCGCCGATCCTCGGCCAGTACCTGGCCAAGATCATCCTCAATAAAGATACCCAGCGTTTTTCCAGCCCCGACTGGAAGATGATCCATTCGTACCTGATCGACTCCTGCGGCATCAAGGCCAACCAGTCGCGCCTGTACTTCTCGATCTTCAGTGCCGGCGGCGGTACCGGTTCGGGCATGGCCTCGGAGTTCGGCCTGGCGCAGCAGCACTCGTACATGAACAAGACGTTCGACACCAAGCCCGCCGACGAGCATGACAGCAAGAGCGGCCACGCCTTTGTGTTCGAGCCGATCTTCACCAGCGGCATCTGCGTGCTGCCGAATATTTCCGATCACCGCAGCGAAATGTCCGAGGCGCTGCATATCAACGCCGGGCGACTGCTGTGCAAATACCTGTCGGAAGAATGGGATTTCTCGTACAACTTCGCCAATGAAGACAGCAGCGAAGCCAGCGTGAAGGGGCGTATCCGGCCATGGAACGCCATGATGCTGATCTCCAACGACATCATGCGTTACGCCGAAGAGAGCGATGACGGCAATATCCAGAACATTGACGTCAATGCCATGGAAAAACACGCCAACCAGTACATCTCGCAGCAGATCTTCAACATCCTCACGGCCCAGGCCGTGACCACCGACTACGACCAGAACTATTTCCGGCGTGCCGGCATCGACATCGGCGAAACAATCCGCCTGGATGCCAACGACCTGTTCATGAGCCTGGCCGGCCCGGTCGCCATTGCCTACGCCGAATCCGTGGTACCGGAAACCCCGCCGCCGTCCAACGACAAGTTCAAGGTGTTCGATAAAGAGCCGCAGCGCCTGAACATCGACGACCTGTTCTTCCGCTCCATCGACCTGCCGCACTTCAACAAGGTCACCCAGGCCATCGAGGGCATCAGCCTGTTGCCGATCGAGTCCAAGCGTTACAAGGCCTCCCTGGAGCAATACAAGAATTCCGGCTACGACGCCGCCGCGCTGCACGACCTGCACTTCTTCAAGAACTGCTCGTCGGTGGTGTCGATCGTCTCGCTGCCCAAGGACTACAAGCTGTCCTACATGGACCTGAATCGGCTCAAGACTCACCTCAACAGCCTGTTCCCCAACACCACGCTCAAGCGCTACGCCCTGGTGATCGGCGCGTCGGCCAACCTGTCGCTGACCACGTTGATCGCCAAAAGCCCGTGCCTGTCGGATGATTTCCTGACGCTGATCGTGGCGTTCATCAAACGCTGCTTTGCACGCACCCCGTACCGCTTCGACGACACGCTGGACAACTCGATCCTGGACTTCATCATCCACGAAAACTTTGACGAAGACCGTATCGACGAATTGCTCAACGAGTTCGAAAACCCGGCGAAGATCCTCGATACCAACTGGTACGCGATCAAGCCGATGTATGAGAAGAAGTACCGCGAGCTGATCAACGACAAGGAGAAGTTCGTGTCGATCAATGACATTCGCCTGTCACGGGATTGCGTGAAGAAGTCGATCAAGTACCTGCGCGAGATCTACCGTCACCGGATTGGCAAGACCAAGGTCATTTCCTTGAATAACCATACCGGCAAGACGGCCTAGACCGAGGCGCGCCCTTCGCGAGCAAGCCCGCTCCCCCATTCGACCGCATTCCTGCAGGATGCAGACGGTCAAATGTGGGAGCGGGCTTGCTCGCGAATGCGTTAGTCCAAGCAACAAATATCTACAACTCTGGTACGCTTGGAAACAATTCCTCGACGATTCCAGCACCGCTTCAACTGTTCCCGTGACGCGCACGTCACCCTCGGCTGTGACCTTTCTCTACGGCAAGATGCCATCACCGCTTCAGCGGTTACTCCGCTACACACTTACGGCAGCAAAAAAGACGCACCTTTTTCGTGCAGGCTTTTCTTACGCTGCTCTTTCCTGGATCAGAATCCACGGCGAAACCACCACCGCCCACAGGCTCGGATCGCGCTCCACCAGGTCCAATGCCCGCGTCGCAGACACCTCGCCAAGGCTCCCGGAAGCCAGCCACGCAGCGACTTTGTCGCGGTTGTCCTCGGCCATCCCCTCGGCGGCTTCGATCAAATCCAGGCCGGCGTCGACCCACAATAGGGCACCCTTGGCGAAGAACGGCTCAAGCTCCTTCCAGGATATTTCGGCGGTTTCACCGAGCAGCTTGGCATAGAGGGTGCTAGGTTCTTGCGTCATGGGAATTCACCTTGGGAAAAAATCGGCGCAATCATAACGTCGTGGCTCTTGCAGCAAAACCCAAGGCAGAAAAACCCAGTTGCAAATGAGTCATCGAACGAAAGTGTCAGGAAAGCCAAGGATTGCCCGAAACTCTGGCATCACCCCGCCGCAATTCTGTCTTTTTCTTTCATTAAAGCGACACCCCCGGGTTTTGCCCCCAGCAGCCAGCTTTTCAAGCGATCAACCGGCGCTCTACACTGTACCGGTACAGTTGCCAGGGCACTGCCGGGGGGATATCCGAGATATCTGATCCGGTTCTGCAGCTCACAAGGCCGCTAGAACTATAAAAAATACAACAGTAAGAGTGGAGCACTATGAATAAGGCTACTAAGCAGATTTCCAAACTGTTTGCCGCTATGGTCCTGGCTGGGGTTGCCGGCCATTCGTTCGCAGCCGACACCATCAAGATCGGCATCGCAGGCCCTAAAACCGGTCCTGTGACGCAATACGGCGACATGCAATTCATGGGTGCCAAGCAAGCCATCGCCGACATCAACGCCAAAGGCGGCGTAGATGGCAAGATGCTTGAAGCCAAGGAATACGACGACGCTTGCGATCCTAAACAAGCCGTGGCCGTCGCCAACAAAGTGGTCAACGACGGCGTCAAGTTCGTGGTCGGTCACCTGTGCTCCAGCTCCACTCAGCCAGCGTCGGATATCTATGAAGACGAAGGCGTCATCATGATTACCCCGGCTGCCACCAGCCCGGAAATCACTTCCCGTGGTTACAAACTGGTGTTCCGCACCATCGGCCTGGACAGCGCCCAAGGCCCTGCAGCCGGTAACTACATCGCCGACCACGTGAAGCCAAAAGTCGTTGCGGTCATCCACGACAAACAGCAGTACGGTGAAGGCATCGCCACCGCCGTTAAACAGACCCTCGAGAAGAAAGGCGTGAAAGTTGCCCTCTTCGAAGGCATCAACGCGGGCGACAAAGACTTCGGCTCGCTCATCCAGAAGCTCAAGCAAGCCAACGTCGACTTCGTCTACTACGGCGGCTACCACCCGGAGCTGGGCCTGATCCTGCGCCAAGCCAAGGAAAAAGGCGTGAACGCCAAGTTCATGGGCCCGGAAGGCGTCGGCAACGACTCCATCTCGCAGATCGCCCAGAACGCTTCCGAAGGCCTGCTGGTCACCCTGCCGAAGTCGTTCGACACCGATCCAGCCAACAAGGCAATCGTTGAAGAATTCACCAAGAACAAGCAGGACCCAACCGGTCCGTTCGTGTTCCCGGCCTACTCGGCTGTTGAAGTCATCGCTGGCGGTATCGCTGCCGCGAAGTCCGAAGACACTGCCAAAGTGGCTGCTGCCATCCACGCAGGCACCTTCAAGACCCCAACCGGCGACCTGAGCTTCGACGCCAAGGGCGACCTGAAGGACTTCAAGTTCGTGGTCTACGAATGGCACTTCGGTAAACCAAAAACCGAAGTTTCCCCTCAGTAAGCCAGGCGTTACTGGTCCAACAAGCCCACTGTGAGAGCAGTGGGCTTTGTTTTACGAGGTTTATGGGCCTGACACCCGCGATCCGGGCGCTGGCTCACCTGAAAATCTTAAAACCGTCACCAGCGGTTCGCTGGCAAACGCTTTGTGCAAATGTGCTCATAGAACACAGCACAGGGCCGGAACATGACTCCACCAGTGAAATGCGTATCGGGTTTTTAGGAGCGTTGTAATGCCTGAGATCTATCATTTTTTCCAAACGCTGGTTAACGGGATGACCGTTGGCAGCACCTATGCCTTGATAGCCATTGGCTACACAATGGTTTACGGCATCATTGGAATGATTAACTTCGCCCATGGCGAGGTGTACATGATTGGCTCCTACGTGGCCTTCATCGCCCTTGCCGGGCTGGCCATGATGGGTATCCACTCCCTGCCGCTGTTGATGACTGCTGCGTTCCTTGCATCGATCATCGTGACCAGTGCCTATGGCTACAGTATCGAGCGCGTTGCCTACCGTCCCTTGCGTGGCAGCAACCGTTTGATCCCGCTGATTTCCGCCATCGGCATGTCGATCTTCCTGCAGAACACTGTATTGCTGTCCCAGGACTCCAAGGACAAGTCCATTCCCAACCTGATTCCGGGGAGCTTCTCCTTCGGCCCAGGTGGCGCACAAGAAGTGCTGATTTCGTACATGCAGGTCCTCGTTTTCGTCGTCACCCTGGTGGCGATGCTGGGCCTGACGCTGTTCATCTCCCGCTCCCGTCTGGGGCGCGCCTGCCGGGCCTGCGCCGAAGACATCAAGATGGCCAACCTGTTGGGCATCAACACCAATAACATCATCGCCCTGACCTTCGTGATCGGTGCTGCGCTGGCCGCCGTCGCGGCAGTGCTGCTGAGCATGCAGTACGGCGTGATCAACCCCAACGCCGGCTTCCTGGTAGGCCTCAAGGCCTTTACCGCGGCGGTATTGGGCGGCATCGGCAGTATCCCGGGCGCGATGCTCGGTGGCCTGGTGCTGGGTGTGGCCGAAGCGTTCGGCGCCGATATTTTCGGAGACCAATACAAGGACGTCGTGGCGTTCGGCCTGTTGGTTCTGGTGCTGTTGTTCCGTCCGACCGGCATCCTGGGCCGTCCGGAGGTTGAGAAAGTATGAGCAGATATCTTAAATCGGCGTTTTTCAGCGCCTTGCTGGTATGGGCCGTGGCCTTCCCGGTACTCGGCCTCAAGCTGAGCATTGTGGGCATCAACCTTGAAGTGCATGGCACAGGTCCCGTGACCCTGACCGTCATCGCCCTGTGTTCGGTGCTGATGTTCCTGCGCGTGTTGTTCAGCGATCAGTTCAATGCCTTGCTCAAGAGCAACCGTGGCCCGTTGGTATCGCCCAAGGTCAGCCAATTCCTGACCCTGCCGCGCACCCAGCGCTACATCATCATCGCGTTGATCATCGCGGCGTTGATCTGGCCGTTCTTCGGCTCGCGCGGCGCAGTCGACATTGCCACCCTGATCCTGATCTACGTGTTGCTGGGCCTGGGCCTGAACATCGTGGTGGGCCTGGCTGGCCTGCTTGACCTGGGTTATGTGGGCTTCTACGCGGTGGGTGCCTACACCTACGCGCTGCTGTCGCATTACCTGGGCTGGAGCTTCTGGATCTGCCTGCCGCTGGCCGGTATGGCGGCGGCCACGTTCGGCTTCCTGCTGGGCTTCCCGGTACTGCGCTTGCGCGGTGACTATCTGGCGATCGTGACCCTGGGCTTCGGTGAAATCATCCGACTGTTCCTGCGTAACCTCACCGATATCACTGGCGGCCCCAACGGTATCAGCAGCATCCCCAAGCCAACGTTCTTCGGGCTGTCGTTCGACCGTAGCGCTGCTGAAGGCATGCAGACCTTCCACGAGTACTTCGGGATCGACTACAACCCGGTGAGCAAAGTGGTGTTCCTGTACCTGGTGGCGCTGTTGCTGGCGCTGGCGGCCTTGTTCGTGATCAACCGCCTGCTGCGCATGCCGATCGGTCGTGCGTGGGAAGCGTTGCGCGAAGATGAAATTGCCTGCCGTGCCCTGGGCTTGAACCCGACCATCATCAAACTCTCCGCGTTCACCCTGGGCGCCGCGTTCGCCGGTTTCGCCGGCAGCTTCTTCGCCGCTCGCCAAGGCCTGGTGACACCGGAGTCATTCACCTTCATCGAATCGGCGATCATCCTCGCCATCGTGGTACTGGGTGGCATGGGCTCGCAGCTGGGCGTGATCCTGGCGGCCATCGTGATGATCCTGCTGCCAGAAATGATGCGTGAGTTCAGCGAATACCGCATGTTGATGTTCGGCGCCATGATGGTGCTGATGATGATCTGGCGTCCTCAAGGCCTGCTGCCCATGCAACGTCCACACATGGAGCTGCGCAAATGAGCCGCGAGATCCTGAAAGTCGAAAACTTGAGCATGCGCTTCGGCGGCTTGCTGGCGGTCAATGGCGTGGCCCTGACCGTGAAAGAAAAACAAGTGGTTGCCTTGATCGGCCCTAACGGCGCCGGCAAGACCACCGTGTTCAACTGCCTCACCGGTTTCTACAAGCCAAGCGGCGGCAGCATCCTGCTGGACGGCCAGCCGATCCAGGGCCTGGCCGGTCACGAGATCGCCCGCAAGGGCGTGGTGCGTACGTTCCAGAACGTGCGGTTGTTCAAGGACATGACGGCGGTCGAGAACCTGCTGATCGCCCAGCACCGTCACTTGAACACCAACTTCTTCGCCGGCCTGTTCAAGACCCCTTCGTTCCGCAAAAGCGAACGCGAGGCCATGGAATACGCAGAGTACTGGCTCGACAAGGTCAACCTGACCGAGTTCGCCAACCGCCCTGCTGGCACCTTGGCCTATGGTCAGCAACGCCGCCTCGAAATCGCCCGCTGCATGATGACCCGCCCGCGGATCCTCATGCTCGACGAACCGGCTGCCGGCCTGAACCCCAAGGAAACCGAAGACCTCAAGGCGCTGATCAGCGTGTTGCGTGAGGAAAACAACGCCACGGTGCTGTTGATCGAACACGACATGAAACTGGTCATGAGCATTTCCGACCACATCGTGGTGATCAACCAGGGCACGCCACTGGCAGACGGGACGCCGGAGCAGATCCGCGACAATCCTGACGTGATCAAAGCCTATCTGGGGGAAGCGTAAAATGCTGCAATTCGAAAACGTTTCCACTTTCTACGGCAAGATCCAGGCCCTGCACAGCGTCAACGTGGAAGTGCGCCAGGGTGAGATCGTCACGCTGATCGGCGCCAACGGTGCCGGCAAGTCGACCTTGCTGATGACGCTGTGCGGTTCGCCCCAGGCTCACAGCGGCAGCATCCGCTACATGGGTGAGGAGCTGGTCGGCAAGCACTCCGCCGAAATCATGCGCAAGAGCATTGCGGTCGTGCCGGAAGGCCGCCGCGTGTTTTCGCGCCTGACGGTGGAAGAGAACCTGGCCATGGGTGGGTTCTTCACCGACAAGGGCGACTACCAGGAGCAGATGGACAAGGTGCTGCACCTGTTCCCTCGGCTCAAGGAGCGCTTCAGCCAACGTGGCGGCACCATGTCCGGCGGCGAACAGCAAATGCTCGCCATCGGCCGCGCGCTGATGAGCAAGCCCAAGCTGCTGCTGCTGGACGAACCGTCCCTGGGACTGGCCCCGATCATCATCCAGCAGATCTTCGACATCATCGAACAGCTGCGCAAGGACGGTGTAACGGTGTTTTTGGTGGAGCAGAACGCCAACCAGGCGCTGAAAATCGCTGACCGTGCCTATGTGCTGGAAAACGGCCGGGTGGTGATGCAGGGCACGGGTGAGCAGTTGCTGACCGATCCGAAAGTGCGCGAGGCGTACCTCGGCGGTTAAGACACGGTCGCTGTAGAGACCGGATCTAAAATGTGGGAGCTGGGGTGTGTGGGAGCTGGCTTGCCTGCGATGGCATCACTGCGGTGTGACTGACACACCGAGGTGGCTGCATCGCGGGCAAGCCCGGCTCCCACACACACCAGCTCCCACATTTTTTTGTGTGCTCCAGAATTTATTAAATTATTTTCGATGAGCATGTAACGAAACCCAGCCTGCTGCCTCTAGTGGAGTAAGCAGGCAAACAGGCCTGATACCTCAACCCACTGCTGGAGATACATCATGACCACCAAACTGTCCGCCGCTACCCTCGTCCTGGCCCTCGGTTCCGCCCTGAGCCTGTCCGCCCTGACCAACACCGCCCACGCCGCCGACGACATGCAGAAATGCTTCGGTGTCGCTGAAGCCGGCAAGAACGATTGCGCTGCAGGCGCTGGCACTTCCTGCGCCGGCACATCGAAAGTCAAAGACCAGGCCAACGCCTGGAAGCTGGTCCCGGCCGGCACCTGCAAAACCACCCCAAGCAGCACCTCGCCGACCGGTTTTGGCCAGGAAGCGGCTTTCACGGCCAAGTCCTGATTCAATCCGCAACCTGAGTACTGATGATGACGCTCTCACCCCAACACTCCGTCTCACCGGCTCAGGTGCCCGGTCTCCCCTACAGGGCCGGGCTGGGGCTGAAGAACGAGCACTTCAACGAAGTGCTCGAGACCTCGCCCGACATCGGCTTTTTTGAAGTGCACGCCGAAAACTACATGGTGGCCGGCGGCCCGTTTCATCACTACCTGGGTTTGATTCGCGAGCAGTACCCGCTGTCGCTGCACGGCGTGGGCCTGTCCATCGGCGGCGAAGGCCCGTTGAACCGTGAGCACTTGGCACGGCTGGCCACATTGATCGAGCGCTATCAACCCCACTCTTTTTCCGAACACCTGGCCTGGTCCAGCCATGGCCCGGTGTTTCTCAATGACTTGCTGCCCCTGGCCTACGATACGGCCACCCTGAACCGGGTGTGCGAACACATCGACCAGGTGCAAAGCACCCTCAGGCGGCCGATGCTGCTGGAGAATCCGTCGACTTATGTGCAGTTCGAGCGCTCGACCATCGACGAGACGGACTTCATCGGCGAGGTCATCCGCCGCACCGGCTGCGGCTTGCTGCTGGACGTCAATAACGTCTACGTGTCGTGCATCAACCATCAGCGCGATCCACTTGCCTACATCGATGCGCTGCCTTTGCGCGCTGTGGGTGAGATTCATCTGGCGGGCTTTGCCGAAGATACCGACAGCTTGGGTGATCGCTTGCTGATTGATGACCACGGCGCCCCCATCGACAACGCCGTATGGCAGTTGTATGAGCAGGTACTGGCACGTACCGGCCCGGTGGCCACGTTGATCGAGCGGGACAATCAGGTGCCCGCCTTCAGCGTGCTGCTGGCCGAAGCCCAGCACGCGCAGTCGCACCTGACGCAGGTGACCCCATGAGCCTTCATGATGCGTTTGCCGATGCCTTGATATCGCCCGACCTGCCCTGCCCCGACGGCCTGTTCAGCAGTAACGGCGCTGACCCGGCCAGCCGCTTCGCGGTGTACCGCAACAACGTCCACAGCTCATTGATCAATGCACTGGTGTCGGCGTACCCCGTGACCTTCCAATTGGTTGGCGAAGCGTTTTTCCGCGCAATGGCCGGCCTGTTTGTGCAGGCGTGCCCCCCCGCCAGCCCGTTGATCAGCGAGTACGGCAGCGCGTTCGCAGCATTCATCCAGGACTTTGAACCCGCTGCCAGCGTGCCCTACCTGGCCGACGTCGCGCGGCTTGAGCGCCTGCGGGTGCGCGCCTATCACGCGGCAGATACACCGCCCATGAACCAGCAGGCCGTCCTTGAGGCCTTGCAAGGTCAAACCGACCTGGGGGCATTGCGCCTGCAACTGCATCCCTCCCTGGCCACGCTGAATTCCGCCTATGCGGTGGTGGCGGTATGGGCGGCCCACCAGACCGAAGGCACCCTGGCATCCCTGAACCCCTGGCATCCCCAAGGCGCGCTGGTGCTGCGCCAAGGCCTGGCGGTCAAGGTGTTCGCGATCGACGCGGGCTCGGTCGCTTTCATCAACAGCCTCAACCATGGCACGGCGCTGGAAATGGCCGTGACACACGCCCTGGAAGCCTCGGCGGAATTCGACTTGCACCAATGCCTCACGGTGCTGATCAGCCACGACGCCATCACTCATTTGCACCTGGAAGAAAAGGTATCGCCATGAACACAACCCCAACGTGCCTGATCAAACGGGTCATCGCCTTGTTTGAGAAAATTCCCTACAGCCTGATCGCCTTTCTCGCACGGTTTTCCATCGCGGCAGTGTTCTGGAAGTCGGGACAGACCAAAGTCGAAGGCTTTGCCATCGACCTGATCAGCGGCACATTCCAGCTGGGCGAGCCGCGACTGGCCGCGTCCACGCTGCCGTTGTTTCGCAGCGAATACCATGTGCCGTTGCTGTCGCCAGAAGTGGCCGCGCACATGGCGGCGTTTGCCGAGCACTTTTTCCCGGTGCTGATCCTCGTGGGCTTTGCCACCCGCTTCTCGGCCCTTGCGCTGATCGGCATGACCCTGACCATTCAGCTGTTCGTGTACCCAGACGCCTACCCGACCCATGGCACCTGGATCGCCTTGCTGTTGCTGCTGGTCGCCAAGGGCCCGGGCTGCCTGTCCATCGATCATCTGATTGCACGTCGCTACCGTTAAAGGCGGTCGAGGGCCTCGCCGCTGCGCTTGAACCAGTCCACCAGGTAATCGGCGAGGACCTGGGTGCGGCGCGGCAGCCCTCCTTGGTAGGGGTGAACGAGGTACATCGGCAGGCTCCGCGTCTGATAGTCGCGCAGGAGCCAGCGCAGTCGACCGTCAGCCAGTTCCGCAGGTAATACGTAGGACGGCAGGCGCGCAATACCCGCCCCCACCAGCGCAGCTTTCTTCAACAGGTTGTAGTGATTGGACGCAAATGTGCCGCTGACCCGCACCCGCAGCAGTTCATGCTGTTGGTGGTACAGCCATTCTTCACGCCCGCTGTAATGACTGTTGAGCAAGCAGGTATGGCCAGCCAGGTCGGCCGGCGTCAGCGGCTCGCCATGCTGTTCCAGATAAGCCGGGCTGGCGCAGGTCATCTCCTGCCAGGCCAGCAGAGGCTTGGCCACCAGGCGCTCGTTTTCGATCGCCCCCGAGCGCACTCCCAGATCGAACCCATCCCGCGCTAAATCACGATAGCGGTTGTTCAGTTCCAGTTCGATCTGCACTTGGGGATAGCGCTTGGTGAACTCCAGCAGCAAACCATCGAAAAAGGTTTCGCCCAATGACACCGGAACCGTCATACGCACCGGCCCTGCCAAGTCGTCCTTGAGCCGCGCCAGTGCCTGGCGCGCGCGGTCCACCTGGACCACCAGTGCCTGGGCCTGGGGCAACAAGGCGGCGCCGGCAGCCGTCAGGCTGAGCTTGCGGGTCGTGCGGTGCAGCAACACCACGCAATACTGTGCTTCCAATTGGCTGATGCGCTTGGACAACTGGCCCTTGCTGCACCCCAGTTGCTCGGCCGCCACCGTGAAACTGCCGGCTTCGATCAGCACGGCAAAGGCGGCCAGGTCATCCATCTCGCTCATGGATTGTTTCCATTTGAAAACCAAAGGTTGCCTATTAGCGCGTTTATCCAACCAAAAAGCCACACTAGACTGAACCTTCACTTACCCCCTGGAGGAACAGCACGATGAAAATCCTATTGATTGGTGCCAGCGGCACGGTTGGTTCAGCGGTCAAGGCAGAGCTGGCGCAGCGTCACGAGGTGATCAGCATCGGCCGCAGCGGCGGCGACTTCCAGGTGGATATCAGCGACAGCAACTCGATCCGCAAACTGTTCGAACAGACCGGCAAGTTCGATGCGCTGGTCTGCGCAGCGGGCAGCGTCAACTTCGTGCCGCTGGGTGACATGAGCGAGACCGATTTTGAACTGGGCCTGCGCGACAAGCTGATGGGCCAGGTCAACCTGCTGCTGATCGGCCGCGAGTACGCCAATGATGGCGCTTCTTTCACCTTCACCAGCGGTATCTTGAACCGTGACCCGATTCGTACCGGCGCCTCGGCAGCACTGGTCAATGGCGCACTGGATGCCTTCGTCAAAGCAGCGGCAATCGAATTGCCACGTGGCCTGCGCATCAACTCGGTGAGCCCGACGGTCCTGCTGGAAGCCATGGGCAGCTATGCGCCTTACTTCCGCGGCTTCAAACCGGCCACAGGTGCCGATGTGGCGCTGGCCTACGCAAAAAGCGTCGAAGGCCTGCAGACCGGTCAGACCTACATCGTGGGCTGAACGGCAATTGCCTCGCGCGAAGGCTCGGACATCCATTCACTCACCAGCGCACGCGGGGCCGGAAACCTGAACGCACCGCCCAGTGGGCTTTGAACCTTGGCCGTATTGATCAGATAACCGTCAACGTAGAGTGTGACGTACTTCTGGTAGGCAAGCAGCGTGATGGATTGGGTTCTGGCCTTCGCCTCCGGGGTCAGCGAAACATTGACCTCGACATTGGCCGGGACAGCGTGCCCGGCCCGTTTGAGCGTCAACGAGATATCCGTGAAATCCGTGGCTGACGAGTATTCGAGCCGGGCGGGTTCGTCCGAAAAGGCAACATTTGCCCAGAACAGCAGTGCGCAGATGCCCCATTTGATGCTCATGGCTGTCTCCCAGTGAAAAGAAGTCGACACTCTCATGACGCTCTAGCCTTGAGTGTAGGAAAAGTCTCTATCAGCAACGCTCCGTTTCCCATCCTTGTCGCGCAGACGGTTCAAACGGTGTCCCGCACTTGTGATGCAGCGCCAGCCTGCGTAACGTGGCGGCACTTGTTTGGAGACCGATAAATGCGTGCCGTCCGTACCCTCGCCCTGTTTGCCCTGCTGCCGCTGTTCACCGCTTGCCAGATGTTCGAGAGCGAGCCGGCTAAAACCTCTACTGTCGGGATGACCCGCATGCAGGGTGAACTGACAGCGGTCGGCGGCAAGCTGCTGTTCCAGCCGTGCGGCGACCAGCGTAACTATGTCGTCAACGACACCGGCGGCACCAGCGTGCTGCAGGAAGCCGCTTCCCTGGCCGGCCAGCAAGGTGCGCTGTTTGCCGACCTGCGCGGCAAGTTCTCTGGCGTGGCTGCCGGTACCCAGGGTTCGGTGGACCTGCAACAGCTCTACCGCGTAGAACGCTCGACCTCGGCCTGCAACGACCCGGACTTCAAGCGCATGATCCTGCGGGCCAATGGCCATAAACCGGCCTGGGCGATGAACGTCACGGCCAAGGGCATGGTGCTGGAGCGCGAAGGCCAACCGCCGCTGGCCGTGCCCTACGTGGAAGAGCAGATCGGTGACGGCCGCTTCAACCTGATGACCGAAGCCAACAACCAGCACGTCGAGTTGTGGGTGGCCCCGCAGCGTTGCGTCGACCCGGTCAGCGGCAGCCTGCAGCACATGACCGCCGAGCTGCGCGTGAACGGCCAGGTGCAGCGCGGTTGTGCGGCGTTCGGCGGCTCCCGGGACGACTGATTCGGCCCTGCACTGTTTTAACCTGACCGAAATCCGCCATTGGGGCTTATAATCGCCGGTTTGCAAAACAGCCGGCCTCTTTGCCCGCCGCCTACCCGGACCCTGTCATGTTACGAATCACCGAACTCAAGCTGCCCATCGACCATCCCGAAGAAGACCTGCGGCCTGCCATCGTGCAGCGCCTGGGCATCGCCAGTGATGACCTGCTCGATTTCACCCTGTTCAAACGCAGCTACGACGCTCGCAAGAAGTCGTCGGAGCTGTGCTTCATCTACACCATTGACCTGAACGTGAAGGGCGAAGCCGCCCTGCTGCTCAAGTTTGCCGATGACCGTAACGTCAACCCCGCGCCGGATGTCAGCTACAAAGTGGTGGGCCAGGCACCGCAAGGCCTCACAGAGCGTCCGATCGTGGTGGGCTTTGGTCCCTGCGGGATTTTTGCTGGCCTGCTGCTGGCCCAGATGGGCTTCAAGCCGATCATCCTCGAGCGTGGCAAGGAAGTGCGCCAGCGCACCAAGGACACCTGGGGCCTGTGGCGCAAAAGCGTGCTCAACCCCGAGTCCAACGTACAGTTCGGTGAAGGCGGTGCCGGGACCTTCTCCGACGGCAAGCTCTACAGCCAGATCAAGGACCCGAAATTCCACGGCCGCAAAGTGCTGCACGAGTTCGTCAAGGCCGGCGCGCCGGAAGAAATCCTCTACGTCAGCAAGCCACACATCGGTACCTTCCGCCTGACCGGCGTGGTGGAAAACATGCGCGAACAGATCATCGCCCTGGGCGGTGAAGTGCGGTTCGAGCAGCGCGTGACCGACGTACTGATCGAAGACGGCCAACTGAACGGCGTTGTGGTGGACGGCGGCGAGCAAATCCTTTCCAAGCACGTGATCCTGGCCCTGGGCCACAGTGCTCGCGACACCTTCCGCATGCTCCATGGTCGTGGCGTGTACATGGAGGCCAAGCCGTTCTCGGTGGGCTTCCGTATCGAACACCCGCAATCGTTGATCGACGCCGCGCGCCTGGGCAAATACGCCGGGCACCCCAAACTGGGCGCCGCCGACTACAAGCTGGTGCACCACGCCAAGAACGGTCGTTCGGTCTACAGCTTCTGCATGTGCCCGGGCGGTACGGTGGTGGCGGCCACGTCCGAGCCGAACCGCGTCGTCACCAACGGCATGAGCCAATACTCGCGCAACGAGCGCAATGCCAACTCGGGCATCGTGGTGGGCATCACCCCTGAGGTGGACTACCCGGGGGGCCCGCTGGCCGGTATCGAGTTGCAGGAGCGCCTGGAGTCCCACGCCTACATCCTCGGTGGCAGCAACTACGAGGCCCCGGCACAGCTGGTGGGCGATTTCATCGCCGGCAAGCCGTCCACAGCCCTCGGCAGCGTGGAACCCTCCTACAAGCCTGGGGTGTCCCTGGGTGACTTGGCGCTCGCGTTGCCAGACTTCGCCATCGAAGCGATTCGTGAGGCACTGCCGGCGTTCGAGAAACAGATCAAGGGCTACTCGCTGCACGACGCCGTGTTGACCGGAATCGAGACCCGCACCTCTTCGCCGCTGCGGATTACCCGTAACGAATCGATGCAGAGCCTGAACGTCAAAGGGTTGTTCCCGGCCGGTGAAGGCGCCGGTTATGCCGGTGGGATCCTGTCGGCAGGTGTGGACGGCATCCGCATTGCCGAAGCCTTGGCCCGGGATATGTTGGGCCTGGAGGCCTGACCCATCAACGTGTAGGAGCCCGGCTTGCCGGCGATGAGGCCTTGAGTTCAGTGTTGATCTCAGGAAAGCCATCGCCGACAAGCCGGGCTCCTACAGGTTTAGATATTGGCGCGCAGGATGTTGTCCGGCAACGGCTCGCCGCGCTCGACACTGGCCGCAACGGCCGCGATCAAGCCGTCCAACTCATAACCCTGCGCTTTAAGCCACGCCTGATCGTAATAGGTGGTGGCATACCGCTCGCCCCCATCACACAAGATCGCCACGATCGACCCCGACTCCCCCGCCGCCTTCATATGTTGAGCTGCCACCAAGGCCCCCATCAGGTTGGTCCCGCTGCTGCCCCCGACCCGCCGCCCCAAGCGTTCAGCCAGGTAGTGCATGGCGGCCAGCGATAAAGCATCCGGCACCTTGACCATCGCGTCGATCACCTTCGGCAGAAAAGACGCCTCAACCCGTGGCCGGCCAATGCCTTCGATGCGAGAACCGCAATCCAGGCGCAAGCTGGCGTCGCCGCTCTGGTAGAAGTCGAAGAACACTGAACGCTCGGCATCCGCGCAGAGCACCCGGGTGCAATGTTGGCGGTAGCGTACGTAGCGACCCAGGGTCGCGGTGGTGCCGCCGGTGCCCGGGCTGGAGATCAGCCAACTCGGCTCGGGGTAATGTTCGAATCGCATCTGCTGGAAGATCGACTCGGCGATGTTGTTGTTCGCCCGCCAGTCGGTGGCCCGCTCGGCGTAGGTGAACTGGTCCATGAAGTGACCGCCACTTTCCTTGGCCAAGCGTTCGGATTCGGCGTAGATCTGTGTCGGGTCCTGTACCAGATGGCTCTTGCCACCATAGAACGCAATCTGGGCGATTTTTTCCTGGGACGTGGTGGCCGGCATCACCGCGATAAACGGCAGGCCAAGCAAGCGCGCAAAATAGGCTTCCGAGATTGCCGTCGAGCCACTGGACGCCTCGATCACCGGCGCACCCGGCTTCAGCCAGCCATTGCACAACGCATACAGAAACAACGAGCGGGCCAGACGATGCTTGAGGCTGCCGGTGGGGTGGCTGGACTCATCCTTGAAATACAACTCGATACCCGGCAACCCCGGCAATGGCAAAGGGATCAGGTGCGTGTCGGCGCTACGCTGAAAGTCCGCTTCAATGATGCGAATGGCTTCGCGGGCCCAGGTACGTTGATCGTTCATAGCGTGAGTCTCTAAAGATTTCATCCACAATCTTAGGGGGTTTCCTACACTGCACACAGATACAGTGACGACTCAATTGGACACACAATTGCTAGGCTTTGGCGCAACGCCTCCCCCGGTCATCGCTTATAACAAATAAGAATATAACTTTTGTTTTAACAACTAACGGTACGGGTTAGGGTACCCACCTATTGAACCTGGATTGGAGAGCATCCCGTGCCTCTGCGTAGCACTTTCACCCGTTTCTTCCAGCTGGAAGCCGCCAGCGGTCTGTTGTTGATCGCCGCTGCCGCCTTGGCGCTGATCATCAACAACTCTCCGTTGTCGCACCTGTACAACGCCTTCCTCGATGTACCGGTGGTGGCCCAGGTGGGCGCCCTGAAAATCGCCAAGCCCGCCCTGCTGTGGATCAACGACGGCCTGATGGCCCTGTTCTTCCTGCTGATCGGCCTGGAGGTCAAGCGCGAGCTGCTCGATGGCCACCTCTCCAAGCCGTCGCAAGTGGTGCTGCCCGGTGCAGCGGCCATTGGCGGCATGGTGGTGCCGGCGCTGATCTACTGGGCGCTGAACAAAGGCAACTCGGCCGCCCTGGCCGGCTGGGCGATCCCCATGGCCACGGACATCGCGTTCGCTCTGGGCGTACTGGCCCTGCTGGGCAAGCGCGTGCCGGTATCGCTGAAACTGTTTCTGATGACCCTGGCCATCATTGATGACCTGGGCGCGATCATCGTCATTGCCCTGTTCTATTCCACTGACCTGTCCGGTGCCTCCCTCGCCGGCGCGGCAGCCTGCCTGATCGCCCTGATCGCGATGAACCGCCTTGGCGTGATCAAGCTTGGCCCCTACCTGATCATCGGCTTGATCCTGTGGGTCTGCGTGCTCAAGAGTGGCGTGCACGCCACGCTGGCCGGCGTGACCCTGGCGTTCTGCATCCCGATGCGCACCAAGAATGCCGAGCCTTCGCCGTTGCTGACCCTGGAACACGCCCTGCACCCCTGGGTGGCCTATGGCATCCTGCCGCTGTTCGCCTTCGCCAACGCCGGTGTCTCGCTGACCGGCGTCAGCCTGGACAGCTTCACCCACCACGTACCGATGGGCATCGCCGCCGGCCTGCTGATCGGCAAGACCGTCGGCGTGTTCGGCCTCACCTGGCTTGCCGTGAAGACCGGCCTCTCCGCCCTGCCTTCGGGCGCCAACTGGGGCCAGGTCTTCGGGGTGGCGATCCTGTGTGGTATCGGCTTCACCATGAGCCTGTTCGTCGGCTCCCTGGCGTTTGTGCCGGGTGTCAGTGAGTTCGCCGGGGAAGACCGTATGGGCATCCTGACCGGTTCTATCCTGGCAGCGTGCATTGGGTATGCGGTCACGGCGATGGCGAGTCGCAAGAAAGCCTGAGCCTGTTCGGGAGCCGGCTTGGCTGGCTCCTGAGTGACGCCCTGCAACATCGGACGTGAATAAAATGCTCGTTGTCAGCTGCTGTGAATGACGCATGGATGACATAGCAATGTTCACCTGAGGCCCAAATACCTCATACACGAAACCTCAACCGCTCACCCGGTTGAGGTTTTTCTTTTTCCGCCGCCACCCGCAACATGAAACTTACCCACCCAGCCCCCACCGCCCCTAAAGACTTCACGCCCACCGCCGACTAGCTGGTGTGGCGCCTCGACTGTCCCGGCCCGGGACGCCCGACTTTGCTCTTCAACGCGTTTTCAGCCCGAGCGTAAACCCCATGTTCCTGAGAAATATAAGAATCGCGGCCAGAGCCTTCATCGGCTTCGCTGCTATTGCGTCACTGAGTGTGTTTCTCGGTCTGTTTGCGCTCAAGCAGATCGGCGAAGTCCAGTCCCAGGCGGCCGACATCCAGAACAACTGGATGCAGCGCGTCAGGATACTGGCCCTGGCCAACGCATCGCTCGACCGTTTTCGCCTGGGTGAAATGGCGCACATCCTGTCGTCCAGCGATGCCGATATGCAGACCTACGAAGACAAGTCCGCCGGTCGCCTCAAGGCCGTCAAGGAGCAGTTGACCCAGTACGCGGCGCTGTTGCGTACGCCGGAGGAAAAATCACGGCTCGAGGTGTTCAACCAGAGCCTCGAGGCGTACGCGAAAAACCATACCGAGATGCTCAAGCGCTCGCGCTCAGGCGACAAGGCCGGCGCGCGGGACTTTCTCAATAGCATTCGAGAAAGCTATGAGCAGATGACCAAGAATTTCGACCAACTGATCGACCTTGCCAACAAAGGCGCAGAACAGGCCGGCATGACGTCCGTCGGTGCTTACCAACATGCGGTGAGTGGCATCACGCTCGTGATCCTGTTGGTGAGTGGCGGCACGGTGCTGGTGGCCTGGTTACTGACGCGCAGCATCACTGGCCCGATCATCGAAGCGGTGCATGTGGCCGAGACCATCGCCAAGGGCGACCTGACCCAACCGATCACCCCCACGGGCAACGACGAAGCCACGCGTTTGCTCAGGGCCCAAGAGGTCATGCGCAATAACCTGGTACAGACCCTGCGGCAGATCACCGGCTCGTCCAGCCAACTGGCGGCGGCGGCCGAAGAGCTCAATGCCGTCACTGCCGAAGGTAGCCGTGACCTGCAGCAGCAACATGGCGAAATCGAACAGGCCGCGACTGCCGTCACCGAGATGACCACGGCGATTGAGGAAGTGGCGAGAAATGCGGCGTCCACCTCAGACCTGTCTCAGGAGTCGCGAAGCATTGCCTTGAAAGGCCAGCAGCGCATGGTCGAAGCGCTGAACGCAATCCAGGCGCTGACCCGTGGCGTTGAACTCAGCTCTGGCCAAGTGGGCGGTCTTGCCGAGCAGGCCAAGGGGATCGGCAAGGTCCTCGATGTGATCCGCACGATTGCCGAGCAAACCAACCTGCTGGCGCTGAACGCGGCCATCGAAGCCGCGCGCGCGGGCGATGCAGGCCGTGGGTTTGCCGTGGTTGCCGATGAAGTGCGCGCCCTGGCCCACCGCACCGCCCAGTCGACCCAGGAAATCGAACAGATGATCGGCAGCATCCAGACCAACACCGCCAGCACCGTCAACACCATGCTCGACAGCAGCACCATGACCGAGCAAACCCTGGCGCTGGCCGAACTGGCGCAGAAAGCGCTGGCGGATATCCTGGCGGCCAACGATGAGATCAATGACCGCAACCTGGTCATCACCACGGCGGCGGCTGAGCAAGCTGATGTGGCCCGGGCGGTTGACCGCAATTTGCTGAACATTCAGCAGTTGTCGGTTCAATCTGCGGAAGGCTCGACCCAAACGACGGCTGCCTCGCAGTCCCTGGCAAGCCTGGCCCATGAGTTGAACACCATGGTGAAGCACTTCCAGATCTGAGGGCAGCCTGAGAAACCAAAAAGCCGTCTCGGCTTAAACCGAGACGGCTCCACTTCTTAGACCTTAAAGGTCATCGAAGCTGTCCCGCAGGAACACCCACACGTGGTACACACGCAAGGCGTTCACTACGAGGTTCCACGTACGTCGTGCAAACTTCGACATACTCGGCCCTCCAAATGTTGGGCCTTACCTCCAGCGTACTTACCGGAACATGCGCGCATTCGGATACAGGTCATTGTTTCCTGTGAGGCGGCCGGGTTGATGGTCCAGCCGCGTTAATCCGGCACGGATTGCAAGCCCGTGGCCGCCGGTCCAAATTCGCCGGCGAACCCAGCTTGCTCACAACACAATGCACGCAGAACGAGGGCGATACTAACTTAGCCTTCCGGCTCGAGGTGTAACGAAGGCAGCTTGAACAGCTAACTCTACGCTCTGGATTTGTTGCCTTATTTTGCAAAACAATTCGCAAAATAAAACCCAACAATAAGATCCGCCACTTATCGTCTTATCTTGCGTCATGCAAAGGCCAACAGTAGTATTTCGCGCAGGTCATTGTTTCCTGTGAGCACGCAATATCAGCTGCAAACTGGTATTGCAAATAAAAAACCGCCTTTTCGTGGCGGTTTTTTATTGCCTGCATTTTTAGCGGGAACGACAGCGCACTCACTTCAGATCGACGGTACAGCCAACCTCGCCCCATACAATAAAAAACCCCCAACCAGTCACCCGGTTGGGGGTTTTGTGTTTCTACAACCGACGCTTAGCGAGTCACTCGGCTGGTGCCGTTAACGGTCATGATGCGAACGCGGTCACCGATGCGGAAGATTTCGTTCTCTTCAACCGCTTGCACGTAGGCGCGCATGCTGCCGTCGTCTTCGCGCACGGTGATTTCAACGCCTTGGGTGCGGGTCAGGCCCTCTTCGGTGGCCGAGCCCAGCAGGCCGCCAGCGACGGCGCCGATCACGGCAGTGACAATGCTGCCACGGCCGCCGCCGATGGCGCTGCCGCCAACGCCGCCGATGACTGCGCCAGCAGCGCCGCCGATTGGGGTCTTGGTGCCTTCGATTTTCACCGGACGCAGGGATTCAATGGTACCCATGCGAACGGTCTGTACACGACGCGCTTCGTCACGGGAGTACGAGTCGCCGGTCAGACTCGAGGCGCAGCCACCCAACAGCAACGACAGGGTGGTAAAGCAGGCAACTAGTAAAACGGACTTACGCATAGCATCAACTCCAAAGGACAGGTATTCATTAGACGCTGCGGCTTGGCGCCTGTCACGGCAAGCACGGCAGAAAATTGCTTTCATTCAGCCCTAGTACAGACTGCCCTTACCAAAAAACTCGACGAACGGTAGCACTCTCCTTGTACCAAGAAGTGTCACGCATACGCTTGCCGATGGGGTTGTCCGCACTCAACAACCCGAAGCCTCTTGGTAAAGACGTCAGGCCTGCGGACACTATTCAGGTGAGGTGACGAAAGGTGAAGTTCAGGGCGCCAGACGCTCGCGCGTCCATTCGCCCGCTTGCAGGCGATAGTTCAGGCGGTCATGCAGGCGGCTGGCGCGGCCCTGCCAGAACTCGATGCGCTCAGGCAGCAAACGGTAGCCGCCCCAATGCTCGGGGCAATCGGGCTGGGTATCACTGAAACGCTGCTCGGTTGCCTTGAGCAAGTCCTGCAGCTCTTCACGGTCGCGGATGACCTTGCTCTGCGGCGATGCCCAGGCCCCCAGGCGGCTGCCCAAGGGACGCACCTGGTAATACGCGTCCGACTCTTCAGGCGTGACCTTGACCACCCGCCCCTCGATACGCACCTGGCGCTCCAGGGTCGGCCAGAAGAAGGTCATGGCCGCGAAGGGCCGTGCCGCGAGCTGCTCACCCTTGGCACTCTGATAATTGGTGAAGAAGGTAAAGCCCTGCGCATCCAGCCCCTTGAGCAACAGGATGCGGCAGTGCGGGCGACCCTCCTGGTCGACCGTCGCCAGGGTCATGGCATTGGCTTCCACCGGAGGCTGCTCGGTTTTCACCGCATCGGCAAACCACTGGTGGAACAACGCAAACGGCTCGTCCGGGGCCTGGGCCTCGCTCAAACCGTCCCGTGTGTAGTCACGGCGCATATCAGCCAGTGCCTGGGTCATGCGACTTTATCCTTGTGCTTCAACAGATCAGTTTTTCGCCTGGTCGTTCGCAGCCGGTGCAGCGGCCTTGGCTGGAGCCGGTTTCTTCGCGGCAGGCTTGGCCGGGGCTTTTTTGGCGGCTGGCTTGGCGGCGGCTTTCTTGGCCGGAGCCTTCTTGGCCGGTACGGCTTTTTTCGCAGCCGGTGCCACCGGTGCAGGCGCGTCCTGTACGGCAACCATTTCGGCCTTCGGCGGGTTGGCCGAGTTGTACTTGCTCAGCAACGCCAACATCGTTGTACGCTGTGTGAACAGAATTTCCATGCGACGGTTCAGCGCACGACCCTGGGTGCTGTCGTTGGCGGCACGTGGCATCAGGTCGCCCATGCCGCGCAGCATCAGGCGGTCCTGCTTCAAACCGCTGAGGCTGAAGATCGAAGCGATCGACTGCGCACGTTCCTTGGTCAGCGCCTGGCTTTGCGCCTCGGCACCGTTGGTGTCGACATGGCCCAGTACCAATACAGCGGTCTTCGGATCGCCTTCAACAGCCTTGGCAACACGGGTGAACGGGCCCAGTGTGACCGGCAGCAACATGCCTGGGCGTTTAGGGTTGTAGGAACCGTCTACCGGAGCGATCACGACCAATACGTTGTCACGGCGCTCGAGTTGCAGGTTGCTGTCCTTGATCGCGGTACGCAGGCGCGGCTCGTAGTCGTCCAGCCAGGCTTGGGTGATTTTCGGATCAGGCATCGGTACGTTGGTCACGTCGACCTTGGCCAGTGGCTTTGGCTTGCTTTCGAACGGCCACCACCAGTGGGTCTCGGTGTCGGTCTTGGCGACAGCCGGTGCCGCAGCTGGCGAAGGCGCTGGCGTTGCGGCCTTGAGGTCGGCTTTCAGATCAGCCTTGGCGTCGGCCGCCTTGTCATCGGCGCTCTTGGAGGAGAACGGCCACCAGCTGGAGCCGGTATCCGCCTTGGCGACGGGAGCCGGTGCGGCTGCCGCGGGAGCCGGGGCAGTTGCAGCGACAGGCGCGGCAGGCTTGGCGCCGGCAGCCGGCTTGGCGTCGGTTTGGGTCACTGCGTCCTTGGTAGCAGCCTTGTCGGATCCAAATGACCACCAATGCCCACCTTCGGCATCATTTTGTGGAGTTTGTGCGCAGCCGGTAATAGTGAGGCACAGCGCCAGTGCCAAGGACTTGTTCGATAACATGAGATATCCACAAAATGAGAAAAAACCAGGGGGTCTGGATGACCCGTTAAACAGACGCTTACTGAACATTAAAGTTACATCATTTCGCTCAGCGTCTTCTTATAGTTGCCTTTGTAACAAAAAAACGTGAAACAGCAAGGGGTTTACAGACAACCGGCCAATATTCCGACCAACTTCTGCGCACGCGGGTCCATAAGTACATAAGGCCCCAGTGTATTAGTCACGAAACCGAACGCTACATCATGTTCAGGGTCGGCAAAACCGACCGAACCGCCCGCCCCGGGGTGGCCAAACGCACGTGGGCCAAGGCCGAAGGTGGCATTGGGCAATTGCGGTTGATCCAACATGCAGCCCAGACCGAAACGGGTTTGGGTCAATAAGGTTTTATCCGGCCCGATACTGTGTTCGCGGGTCAATTGTTCGAGCATGTCGCTTTCCAGCAAACTACCGTCCAACAAACCGCTATAAAAACCGGCCAGGCTGCGCGCATTACCGTGACCATTTGCCGCTGGCTGCTGCATGCGCCGCCATTCGGGTTTATTAGTGCTCGTCAGAATAGACGGTGGGTTGGCAAAAGCCCGCGTTGTCATGGCCGTGGGCTCGCGCATCATTACTTGAAGTAACCGTTGGGCCGCTTCATCACCCATATTGCCTTTGCTGCGCGCTATATGCGCAACACGATGAAACTCTTCATCCGCCAGCCCCACGTGGAAGTCCAGCCCCAAGGGCCGTGCCACTCGCGCCACGATGGACTCGCCCGGGCCGCGCCCGTCGGCACGGCGCAGCAGTTCGCCCACCAGCCAGCCGTAAGTGATGGCCTCGTAGCCATGGCCTTCGCCGGGCGTCCACCACGGTGCCTCGGCCGCCAGGGTGTCGACCATCAGTTGCCAGTCGTACAGGGCTTCGGTGGGCAGCATTTCGCGGATTGCGGGCAACCCGGCCTGGTGGCAGAGCAACTGACGCAGGGTGATAGTTTCTTTGCCCGCCGCCGCAAACTCCGGCCAGTAGTTGGCCACGGGCGCGTCCAGTTGCAGCTTGCCTTCGGCCACCAATTGCAAGGCCGTGACGGCGGTGAAGGTCTTGGTGCAGGAGAACAGATTGACGATGGTATCGCTGTGCCAGGCCTCGGCACCGTCCTTGTCCGCCGTGCCGGCCCACAGGTCGACGACGGTTTCGCCACCCACCTGGATGCACAGCCCGGCACCACGTTCCTGTGGGTCATCGAACAACGCGGCGAAGCCTTCGCGCACCGCTTCGAACTGGAGCTCGTAATGACCCTGAATCTGCACCTAAGCCCCCTCGGAAAACACCGTAAAAATTGGCCGCCATTGTTCCAGCCCTTGTGGGTTTTGTGAACCCGTCAACGCTCAATCAATGGCCATTTCCAGAGTGCCCGCCGGCATGCCCGGCGCCCTGCCCCGGGCCTTTGCCGTCGTGCCCGGCCTGCTTGCCCTCGGCCTCACGCGCAGCGTTGGCAGCCTTGGCCTTTTCAGCCTCTTTGCCCAACTGGTCGACGGCTGCCAGGTTGCTTTTGCGCACGCTGTCGACAAAGCCCTGGAACGGTACGTCAGTGATACCCACCAGACCGAAATGACCATTCTCACCGTCCAGCAGACGCCCCGTGACCGGCTGGTCCAGGTACTGGAACCAATGCACGCCGACAATCGATGGCTCCGCCATGGCCTGCTTGAGGAAATTAGCGTAGGCCGCACCACGGTCCTCTTCCCTGGCCAATTGCGTCACGCCGCCCCAGAACGGTCCACGGTCCGCCGAGCCAAAGTTGAATTCGGTGATCAGCACCGGCTTGTCCAGCGCACGCAGGGCGGCGAAGTCATAACCGTCCTGGGGTTTGAGGGTGTACATGTTGAAACTCAGCACATCGCAGTACTGCGCGCAGGACGCCACGGCCTCCGGCGTGCTCACCGCATAACGCCCGCCCAGCAGCAGCTGATTGGGCGCGTGCCACTTGAGCGAATCGGAGATGGTCTTGAAATAGGCATCGGCGAAGGTTTTCTGGAAATATTTGAAGTCGGCCTCGATTTCCGGGTGCTCGGGGTTCGGCATCGGTGGCTCGAAGCCCGGGTCTTCCATCAGTTCCCAGCCAGCCAGGTGAATGCCCCAGGCTTTCGACAAGCCCTCTTCGTTACGGTACTTGTCGCGCAATTGCTTGAGGAACGCGCGCTTGGCCGGCACGTCGGTGGTCATGCGCAACGTGCCGTAGGCCAAGGCGTAGCGCGATTTTGGAGCGTCACCCGGACCGGCCCAGGCCAGCTCGTTGTCGGCGAAATAACCGATCAACCATGGATCATCGCGGTGATCCCGGGCCGCAATGGCCACAGCGCGCTCGGTGGCCATGGCGAAGCGTGGGTCGAACGGATCGGGCATGCCGCCCCACCAATCGGTGCCGGTGCTGATGCTGGCGTAATCGCCCACGATCGACAGCGGCAAGGTGTAGGGCACGCGATCAGCAGCAGCCAGGTTCTCGTCGCTCCAGTTGCCCACGGTGTTGAAACCCCAGGCCTGCAGGCGGTCGAGGGTGTGGCTGACCCAGCGCTTCTGGTCAAAACCTTCGGTGCCGTAGGTGCGTTCCAGGTTGGCGCCGTAGAAGTCATACCAACGCCCGGCGCCAAAACTGCGCCCCTCTCCCGCGCCGTTGCCGGTGCGGTTGTCAGCGCTGCCGTAATACTTGTCGAAGGGCTCACCGGCCTTGGGCAATGCCGCAAACATCCACTCGCGCCCGGCGACGTAGGTCTGATTGTTGTCCGGGGCGACGGTGTTGACGCCCAACGAGTAGAACGGATGGCCCAGCGGGGTCACCAGGTACCAGCGGCCGTCGCGTTTCTCAGTGCGGAAAAACCCACTGGCCTCGAACGCCGGACCTTTGTTCCAGCCACCGTATTGATCCAGTGAGGCTTTATCCCGTTCCGCCAGCCACCCCTTGAGCTGTTGTTGCTCTTTGGCGGCGGCGGCCTTGAGCTGATCGTCGCTGCTGACCTTTTCCGGCCAGCGCGCCCGGGTGGACTGGCCATAGGCGTCTACCAGTTCACTGTAGGCCGCCTTGATCACCGGCTCGCTGTCCTGCACGCCAAAGCGCTCCAGCAAGATGCTCTGGGCGGCGTTGGGCTTGATCATCGAGAGCGTCACCGACACCACCTGGCTGCGGTCGATTTCCCCCGCGCTGCTGGCCAGCAATACGCGCTGACCATCCACGGTGATAGGCATTGGCGGGCCGGCCTTCATGCCCTGGCTCAACGGCGAGTTGGCTTGCAGCGGAACCAACAGCGTCTGGGCCGGGCCGGCCGGCAGGTCGATGCGGCTGACCAGGGTCTTGCCATCTGCGCTCTGCACCTTGACGTAGAGGGTCAGCGCCCAGTCCATGGCACTTTGAATGCGCAGGCTCATCGCACTGGATTGGGACCAGTCCCACGCGCCGCTTTGCGGGCTGAGGACCAGGCTCGGCTCGGCAGCCGGGTTGAAGGTGATGCGGCGCAACACTTCGCCTTCGGGGGTCTGTTCGGCGTTGTATTGCGGCAGGCTGGCGTCCTGGGTCGCCACCTTGACCACATCGGCAGGCCGGACGAAGTTGAACAGCGTTTGTTGCCCCGCGGGCGCGGCCATCAACGGCGCAGTGAACAGCAGGGCAAACAGGGCGGGCAGCGTGCGAATCATACGAACAAGGTTCTCCCAATCGGCCGGTGAATGGCCTGATGACATAAATCGATAGCAGTGAGATAGACCACGAAGTGGGCGAATTCGCCCACGGTGGCTTAAGAAATTTCGCGCCTGAAAGGCGGCAAGGCATTCAGGATAGCCTTGCCATAGCGCTGGGTGACCAATCGGCGGTCGAGCAAGGTGATGGTGCCCCGGTCCTGTTCGGTACGCAGCAAGCGGCCGCAGGCCTGCACCAGCTTCAGGGACGCATCCGGCACCGAGATCTCCATGAACGGGTTGCCGCCCCGCGCTTCGATCCACTCGGCCAGTGCGGCCTCGACCGGATCATCCGGCACCGAGAACGGGATCTTGGCGATCACCACGTGCTCGCAGTAGGCGCCAGGCAAGTCGACGCCTTCGGCGAAACTGGCCAG
Source organism: Pseudomonas sp. BIGb0164 (assembly GCF_024810135.1). Classification (NCBI taxonomy): domain Bacteria; kingdom Pseudomonadati; phylum Pseudomonadota; class Gammaproteobacteria; order Pseudomonadales; family Pseudomonadaceae; genus Pseudomonas; species Pseudomonas sp. BIGb0164. The sequence goes on from NZ_JANUEA010000002.1 coordinate 151,406, forward strand.
GCCGAACAGCACGCTGGAATCGCCGCCATCGACCCGTGCCTTGTGCTTGTTCAGGGTTTCCTGCTTGGACAGGTTGCCCTGGATGAACACCTGCTTGCGCCAGTCGCGGTCGAGGCCGTCGAACACGTCCTGCATCTGTTTGCGCGAGGAAAACAGCACCAGGGTACCTTTGGAACCCTCCACCAGGTCTGGCAGGTCACGGATGATCGCAGCCGTGTGGGCCGCCGCATCCCGAGGGTCGGCCTTGAGGTCCGGCACCCGCAGCACACCCGCGTCGGCGTGGTGAAACGGGCTCGGCACCACGGCGGTTACGGCTTTTTTCGGCAGGCCGGCGCGCATGCGGAAGCGGTCGAAGGTGCCCAGGGCAGTCAGGGTGGCCGAGGTCACCAGGCAGCCGTAGGCCACGTTCCACAGGTTGCGGCGCAGCATTTCGGCGGCCAGGATCGGGCTGGCATTGACCTCGATGTCAAACAGCGCGCCGCTTTCCGAGAGGGTCAGCCAACGCGCCATCGGCGGGTTGTCTTCCGGGTCTTCGACGGTGAAGGCGGTCCACAGCTCCCAGTTGCCCTGTGAGCGAGACAACAGGCTGCCAAACAGCGGGTACCACTCCTCGGCCTGGTTGCTGGCGATGCCGATGTTGACCTCGCCATCCATGCCTTCCTTGAGCAGGTCGGTCAACCGGGTAAACACGTCGGTCAGGCGCGAAAAGCCCTTCTTCAACTCGATGCCCATTTCACGCATGTGCTCGGGGATCAGCCCGCCGACGAAGCGGTGACGCGGCCGCTCACGGCCCTCCACATCTTCGCCGGGCTTGAAGTCGGCGACTTGTTCACAGGCGCTGAACATGAATTGCTGCTGGGTCTTGATCTCCCGCGCCAGCTCAGGCACCTGCTCGATCAGCTTGCCCAGGTCGCCGGGCAGCGGGTGCTGGGCCAGCAACTTGGTGAGGTTCTTCGCGGTGGTCTCCAGCCAGTCGGCGGTGGAGCGCAGGCGGGTGTAGTGGGCGAAGTGGCCGATGGCCTTGTCGGGCAGGTGGTGCCCTTCGTCGAACACATAGAGGGTGTCGCGTGGGTCCGGCAATACGGCACCGCCGCCCAGGGCCAGGTCGGCCAGGACCATGTCGTGGTTGGTGACGATCACGTCGACCTTGCCCATGCCTTCGCGGGCCTTATAGAAGGCGCACTGGCCGAAGTTGGGGCAATGGCGGTTGGTGCACTGGCTGTGGTCGGTGGTCAGGCGCGCCCAGTCGGAATCTTCAAGGGCGGTGGGCCAGCTGTCGCGGTCGCCGTCCCATTTATTGCCGGCCAGTTTCTCGATCATGCTGGTAAACAGCTTCTGGCTGGCCTCATCCACCTCGATCTTGAAGCCTTCTTCTTCGAACAACTGGGCGGTGGCGGTTTGCGCGTGGCCCTCCTGCAGCAGCACATCGAGCTTGGACAGGCACATGTAGCGACCACGGCCCTTGGCCAGGGCAAAGGTGAAGTTCAGGCCGCTGTTACGCATGAGGTCAGGCAGGTCTTTGTAGACGATCTGCTCTTGCAGGGCGACGGTGGCGGTGGCGATCACCAAGCGCTTGCCGGCCGCCTTGGCAGTGGGGATCGCAGCCAGGCTATAGGCCACGGTCTTGCCGGTACCGGTACCGGCCTCGACGGCCACGACCGCGGGCTCACCCTCGCGGCGACCTTCGTCGTCGGTGTCGATATCCCCGAGGACCTTGGCCACTTCGGCGATCATCAGGCGTTGGCCGTAGCGCGGTTTCAAGCTCTTGGCTTCGAGAAAACGCGAATAGGCGCCCTGGATCGTGGTTTTGAGTTCAGTGCTGATCATGAATAGTCGGGCGCTAAAAACGCTGGATAAATTTTCAGTGGTTCGGATCGGCGGCTATCATACCCCGCTAATGAATCCCGCGCAGAACGGAGTACCGCAATGACCGTGTTTAGCCTCGCCTACACCCTGCATGTATTGGCCGCCCTCGTCTGGGTCGGCGGCATGTTTTTCGCCTGGATGATCCTGCGCCCCGCCGCTGTGGCGGCACTTGAGGGCCCTGCCCGGCTCAGGCTGTGGGCAAATGTGTTTCAACGTTTTTTCGTATGGGTGTGGATCGCCGTGGCCATTTTGCCGATCAGCGGCATTGGCCTGCTGCAATTGCGCTTCAGCGGGTTTGAGACAGCGCCACGCTATGTACAGGTGATGATGGGCTTGTATCTGGTGATGACGGCACTGTTTATCCGTATCCAGGCACTGAAATTCCCGGAGTTGCGCGCGGCGGTGGCGGCTGAAGATTGGCCGGCTGGGGCTGCGGTGCTGGGGCAGATTCGCAAACTGGTGGGGATTAACTTGATCGTGGGGTTGGTGGTGGTGGCGATTGCTTCGGCTCGGCCGATGTTCTGAGGCAGTCCTTAGACCGTTATCGCCGGCAAGCCGGCTCCTACAGGTTTTATACGATCAACTGTAGGAGCCGGCTTGCCGGCGATGATGTCTTTACAGGCGCTGAATAGTCACAGCCCCCGCAGGCCCTGCCGGCCCCGGTTGCCCTTCCAAACCAGGGCGGCCCTTTTCACCGCCATCGGCACGGTACACCAAGCAACCCTTGGACTGGCCGCCACGGCCAGGTTTACCTGCCGTGCCCGCCAAACCACCCGCACCGCCATCGACCCAGACCTTGATGCGTTCAGCCGGGAAATCCTGCGGCAACTCAACCCGCACCTGCGCGCCTGCCGCACCGGGCAAACCATCGCCGCCGTTATCGCCATTGGCGCCGCGGCCAGCCGAACCCCAGGTGCAACCCGGGTCCACGCCATTGGCGCCATCCAGGCCCGCATAACCCTGGGCACCCGCACCGCCCCGGGCATCCACCGACAGCTCTTCAGCCGTCAGCGCATTGATGCGCAGGGTCAGGTCGCGTCCCGCCTTGGCCGGGCGTTCGTGGGTGCCGGGGGCGCCACGCGAAGTGATCTGGCTGCCATGGTCCAACTGCGCGTGGCGCACCTGCAACTGCAAGCCGGTATTGCCCGGGGCGATGGCGATACGTGCTTCACGCCCCAGGTGCAGCTCATCCACCGTGACCTGGCTGATCGTCGCCGGAATCAGCAAGGTGCCGTAATCGGCGACGTCCAGGCGTTCCAATTGCAGCACGCTGGTACTGCTGGGCAAGCGCATCAACGAATTACTTTCAACACTGACGGTCTGCGCCAGGGCGATGGGGCTGACCAGCAGGGCCAACAGAAAAACCTTACGCATGATTGGCCTCCTTGTTCGTTTCATTAACCGCCGCAGGCACCGACAGGCCCTGCACGTGGAACATACCGACCAGCAGAATCTGCACGCGGTCACGCCAGGGATGGGCGCGGTGTTTGACGCTGCTGTTGAACAACAGCAACTCCAGCAAATGGGTGAGGAACAACAGACTGCCGGCCAGGTTGACCAACAGGTGGAACGGGCTGGCGAGCGGCCGGAACAGATTGACCACCACCACGACCCAGAACAGTAACGTCAGAAACTTCCCCAGCCCCCAAAACACCTTCATCCCGCATGCCCCCTTGCCTATTATTCTTTGGGCGCACAGTACCGACTTCTACAGGCGATTTGCCAGTGAAGGATGAAAAAACTTGATAAAGGGCAGGTATGCCGGCTGTTTCGGCGAGGATCGCCAGCAATGCCCCTGTGACTGGCACAGGGGCAAGGGCTATCAGCGGTTGATCTGGATTTCCACGCGGCGGTTCAGTGCGCGCCCTTCAGCGGTTTTATTGTCGGCCACCGGATGGCTTTCGCCGGCACCGGTGACCGAGACAAAGTTGCTGCGAGGCACGCCGGCACCGATCAAGTAGTCCGTGACCGAGTGGGCGCGTTTTTCCGAGAGTTTCTGGTTGTAGGCGTCCTTGCCGACGCTGTCGGTGTGCCCGCTGACCCGCAGTTGCGCGCTGGGGGCTTCTTTTTTCAGGCGAGTGGCAATGGTGTCGAGCTTGGTTTTGTCCGCGGCCGTCAACTTGGCCGAATCGAACTGGAAGTGCACATCGCGGATCACGATGGTTTCTTCTTTAACCACCACCACTTCCTCGACCACCGCTGGCGGCGCCACAGGAGGGCAACCATTGGCATCGACCTGCACGCCTTTTGGCGTACCCGGGCACTTGTCGCGGCTGTCCGGCACACCATCGCCGTCTTCATCGCCATCGCCGTGCACCCAGCAATAGGCGCCAGCCATGCCACCGATCAGCAGCGCGCCCGCGCCTGCATAGGCTGAACTTTCAGTAGCGCCGATCGCCGCGCCCGTCACACCGCCCACGGCGGCGCAGGTGGGCCAGTCGGTTTTCTGCAAGCCTGCGCAACCTGTCAATACTCCGGTTAGCAGAACCAAGGGTAGAGCTGTCCGCATGATGCTCATCTGTTTTCTCCTGAGGGGATCGGCGGGGGCCGATGGGTGGAGTAAAGACGGCTCTTTTCATCTGCGCCACTACGCCGCGCCCCTGTATTCATTGAGGATCGCTGCACTCGTAGGACTTTTCGCAGCCACCCGCTCTAGGCCCGCACGCTCAGCCGCGCTAGTCTCTACGGTCCTGATGTGAGGATCTGTGATGACCGCCGGTATTTCTTCCCGTACACCCCAGCAAGCCTTGGCTGCCTTGCTCGATCTGCACCAGCCCAAACGCCTGTTGCTGTTGGGTGCCAGCCAGTTCCCGGCGCTGGACGCCTTCCAGGCCGAGCACCCCGACACCGTCGTCGCCATCGCGCCGCCCGGGCCCTTGCCCGCAGCGCTGGCGGCGCAACGTTTTGACTTGGCGCTGGTGGTCGACTGCCTGGAGCACCTGTCAAAACCGCAAGGCCTGACCCTGCTCGGTGGCGTGCGCAACCTCAATGCCAGCCGTATTGCTGCGCTCGTCGACCTCAACGCCTGCGGCTGGAAGGAAACCGACTTCTTCTCCCTTGCCCTGCAGGCCGGCGAGCGTTTCCAGCGCGATGAGCAGGTTCTGACGCTGTTTACCTATGATCTGCTTGACTATAAACAGGTGCCGGACTGGCTCAACGCCCGTTTCTGGGCCAACCCGGAAAACTTCGGAAAGTATTGGTGGTAACCCCGATGAGTACATCCATTTGCCCCTGCGGCAGTGGCAACCTGCTGGATGCCTGCTGCGGCCACTATCACGCCGGCCACCCCGCACCCTGCGCCACCGCGCTGATGCGTTCGCGCTACAGCGCCTATGTGCTCGGCCTTGTGGACTACCTGGTGGCAACTACCTTGCCCGCGCAACAGGCCGGCCTGGACCGCAACGCCATCGGCGCCTGGAGTGCCCAAAGCACCTGGCTGGGCCTTGAGGTGGAAAGCTCCGAGGTGTTCGGCGGCCAGCCGGAACATGCGTTCGTGACCTTTACCGCCCGCTGGCACGACAGCACCGGTGAACATAGCCACCGCGAGCAGTCCTCTTTCGTACAGAATGATGGGCGCTGGTACTTCATCGACCCCACCGTCGAGGTCAAGGCAGGACGCAACGATGCGTGCCTGTGCGGCAGTGGTCAGAAATTCAAGAAGTGTTGCTCCAACTACCTCTAAGCCCTCTGACAGGAAAAACGCCATGCTTCGGATCTACAGCTTGATGCTGGCGTTGACACTGGGCTTGACCGGCTGCGCCTCGTGGTTCGAAGACGATACGCCGGCACCTCACGTGGCCCTGGTCAAAGTCGAAGTGGTGCGGGCCAAGTTGCTGGAGCAGAAGTTCAAGCTGTACTTTCGCGTGGACAACCGCGACGACGCCGACCTGACGGTGCGCGGCCTGATCTACAAGGTCACCCTGGACGATTTTGTGCTGACCGAAGGCGAGTCCAACGAATGGCTCACCGTGCCGCCGCGCAGCCATGCGTTCTTCCGGGTGACGGTGCGCACTAACCTGTGGCCGCAGATACGCGATGTGGTGCAGATGCTGAAAAATCCCACCCAGCTCGTGCCCTATCGCCTGGACGGTGAACTGAAAACCGGATTATTCATCGGTAATGACGTGCAGGTGTCCCACAATGGCGAGATAATCCCCGGCGATTTTATTCCGGAGCGACATCGATGACTCAGCAACCCCATGTCCATGGTCCTGACTGCAACCACGATCACGATCACCATGATCACGACCACGGCCATGTCCACGGCCCGAACTGCGGCCACGCTCACCAGGAGCCGGTGCGCAACGCCTTGAAGGACGTTGGCCGCAACGACCCTTGCCCTTGCGGCAGCGCGAAGAAATTCAAGAAGTGCCACGGGGCGTGATGCCCTGACCCAGGCTGTGTGGGAGCTGGCTTGCCTGCGATGGCATCAACCGGGTGTGCCTGATGTACCGAGGTGTCTGCATCGCGGGCAAGCCAGCTCCCACATGAATGGTGTTGCAGGTTCAGGGTTTACGTTGGAACTGCAATTCCACTTCCAAGCCCCCACCTTCCCGATTGCTCAAGCTCAACTGCCCGTCATGCGCCCGCGCAATGGTGTGGGCAATGCTCAGCCCCAACCCATACCCGCCCGTCTCGGCGTTGCGTGAGCCTTCCACCCGATAAAACGGCTCCATCACCTGTTCCAGCTGTTCCTGGGGAATCCCCGGGCCACGGTCACTGATGACGATCTTCAGGCTGTCTGCCTGGTCCTCGACCTGCACCACCACTTCACAGCCATAACGCACCGCGTTTTCCAGCAGGTTCTGCACACAACGCTTGAGGCTGCGGGCATACCCCGGCAAGGGTTGCCGGGCCCGTCCCACTATCGTCACGCTTTGCCCCACATCCTCAAGATCGGCCTGCAGGCTTTGCAGCAAGGCGTTGATGTCGATGTTCTGCCGCGTCTCATTGATTTCGCCACTGCTGACAAAATCCAGGGTGCTGGAGACCATGTGCTCCATTTCTTCCAGGTCGCTGCGAAACCGCTCCTTGGTGCGGGTGTCTTCCAGCATCTCGGTGCGCAGGCGCAGGCGTGTGATCGGTGAACGCAGATCGTGGGAAATCGCCGCGAGAAAACGCGTGCGTTCGGCGATGTTGGCGATCAAGCGTTGCTGCATCGCATTGAAGGCCTGCGCCGCACGGCGGACTTCAGTGGGGCCGTCCACCGACAGCGGCGGGCGCTGGATATCACGCCCCAACGCCTCAGCCGCCTTGGCCAGGGCATTGAGCGGGCGGATCGCCAGGCGCACCGCCACCAGGGCGATCACCACCAGCACCAACACCCGCAGCAAGTAGATACGCATCACATAGTCGAACAGCAGGTCCAGCGGCGAAGTGCTGGTCCAGCCCTGTTCTTCACTGGCATCCACCTGCAACCAGCGTCCGTCGGGCAGGCGCAGGTCAATCAGGAACTGCCCCACCACCGGCTTGGAGCTCAGCAGGGTCGACAACCCTGCAGTTTGCCCTTCGCCATCCACCAAAGACAGGCGCAGCAGGATCAGGGTCTGGGCGTAGCCGGTTTTCTCCGACAACACCTTTTTGATCAGGCGCTCGGTGGGCCGGTCGCTGTCAGTCAGGGTGCTGGGCGTGCTGCTGGCCTGGTCGCTCACCGTCAGGCGAAAGTGCGGCGTGTTGAGCAGCTTGATCAACTGGTCGGCCTGCTGCGGGTCGCTGTGCACCAGCCGCACCACGTCGGCCAGGCGCGTCGCGATCAGCCGCGCGGGAATTTCCAGCACCTGGCCATGGCGGCGGTCGTACCAGATGCTGCTGGTCAGGGCCTGGGCCGCGAGCATGCCGCTGACCAGGATCAGCACCAGCCGCCCGAACAGCGAGCGCGGCAGCAGTCTCACGAGCCCAGCACCACATCATCGGCGGTGAGCATGTAACCCTCGTTGCGCACGGTCTTGATTAGCCCGGCCGGCAGTTGGGAACGCAGGCGGCTGACGCACACGTCGATGGAGCGGTCGAACGGCGTGCTGTCCTTGTCGAACACGTGATTGAGCAGAAAGTCGCGACTCAACGGGCGGTTGGGGTGCTGCAACAACAGGCGCAGCACGCGGTAGTCCGAATTGCCCAGGCTGACCACCACACCTTCCGGGGTGAGCAGTTGCCGCGCCCGTGTGTCGAGCTGCCAGCCGGCGAAACGGATGCTCGGCGCTTCATCCAGCCGCGCCCGGTCCGGAAAACTCTGCACCCGACGCAGCACCACCTTGATGCGTACCAGCAACTCACGCGGGTCGAAGGGTTTGGGCAGGTAGTCGTCGGCACCGATTTCCAGGCCGACGATGCGGTCGATCAACGAGCCCTTGGCCGTGAGCATCACCACCGGCGTGTTGGAACTCACCCGCAATTCGCGGCACAAGCTCAGGCCGTCTTCGCCCGGCAGCATCAGGTCGAGCACGATCAGGTCGATCACATTGAGCGCCAGGCGGCGGCGCATTTCCTTGCCGTCGGCGGCGGTGGACACCTGGAAGCCGGCGTCGCTCAGGTAGTCGCAGAGCAGTTGGCGGATTTGCGGGTCGTCATCGACGATCAACAGGTGGTCTTGCTTGGCCATGGGCAGTCGGTCCGAAAACTCAAAACGCAGGAGATAGCCGAAAGTTCAGCCAGCAGTACGCGCAAATGTAATGGAATGTTGTGGGAAACGATAATCACGCATCAGCGATACAAACCCAGGGTATGGCAGGCGGAATCGCTCTTTAGACTACCGAACCTAAATGAGAGTAATTGTAATTTAGACTCGGAACTCGCCTATGTCACTGCCCACACCTCGCAGCCACACGCTGCACACCACTCTGGCGCCGATGTTCGGCTTGCTGGCTGCCGGTAGCGTTGCCCCGACGGCCTGGGCCGATGCGCCCGCCGCCGCGAACAACGACGCGGTGCTGAGCCTGCCGGAAATCAAGGTCGATGGCCAAGCTGCCCCCACCTCCGCCTTCAAGGTCGACCGGGTGACCTCCGCCAAGATCAGCCAGCCGCTGCTGGATGCGCCGCAAAGCGTGACCATCGTGCCGCAACAGGTGCTCAAGGAGCAGAACGCGCAGACCTTGCAGGAAGTGCTGCGCAACGTGCCAGGCATTACCTTCATGTCGGGCGAAGGCAACCTGGGATGGGGCGACCTGTTTTCGATTCGCGGCTTCTCGTCCGAGCAAAGCCTGACCGTCGATGGCGTGCGCGATGCCGGCATGTCCACGCGCACCGACACCTTCAACCTGCAACAGGCTGAAGTGTTCAAGGGCACCGGGTCGATTGAGTCCGGGGTGTCGGCCGTAGGCGGCAGCGTCAACCTGGTGAGCAAAGAAGCACACCTGGGCGATGCCAATAAAGTCTCGGCCGGCATCGGCACCGACAGCTACCGCCGGCTCACGGCCGACCTGAACAAACAGATCAACGACACCACCGCCGTGCGCATCAACCTGATGAAGCACTACAACGGGGTGGCCGAGCGCGACGATGTGGACTATGACCGCTGGGGCATCGCGACGTCCTTCGGCTTCGGCCTGGGCACCGACACGCGGTTCTTCGTCGACACCTTCTATCAGAAAGACACCAACACCCCGGACGGCGGCGTGCCGATCCAGCGTGGGACCAATGGCGACCGCATGCCGGGCGTAAAGCGCTCGAACTGGTACGGCGATTCCAGCCTCTACACCCAACAGAACGAAACCACCTCGCTGACCGCGCGTTTCGAACATGACTTCGACTGGAACGACGCCAACCTGCGCAACCAGACCCGCTGGGAACGCAGCGACAACTTTGCGGTGCTCTCCCCGGCGCGGTTCTTCGCCGCCAATGCCAACGGCCAGAAAACCTGCTCCGGCACGCGCTGTGCGACCTTGGGCTACACCGGTGTAGGCCCGATCAGCCAAGTCCCGGGCAGCACGGTCAATGCCTACACCGACTACGTGAACAACAGCAACACCGCCTACGGCATCCTGCGCGGCAGCGATTTCGGTTTGTCCAAGCGCTACACCATCCTGGATAACCAGACCGACTTCAGCTTCAAGTTCAACACCGGCAGCCTGCAGCACGCGGTGGTGTCGGGCCTCGAGTTCTACCACGAGACCTACGGCGGCCTGAAACGCAACGCCGAAGTGCCGGCCGGCGACATGTTCTTCGACATGAGCGACCCCAGCCACAGCTTCGCCAGCACCTATGTGACCAAGGGCGAAGGCGACCCACGCTCGGTGATCGACAACGCCGGCATTTATGCAGGCGACACGGTTACGCTCAACGACCAGTGGCAAGTGCTCGGCTCACTGCGCTACGACAACTGGCGCGCCCAGACCACCCAACGTGGCCAGGCAGATATCAGCAGTACCGATGGCGCCGTCAGCGGTCGTGTCGGCGCGGTGTACAAGCCGTTGCCCAACGGCAGCATCTATGTGTCCTACAGCGAGGCGGCGCAACCGTCGGCACTCGGCGCGTCCACCAACAACCAGATCTACGGTTCGGCCACCACCAGCAACTACAGCCCGGCCAAGTCCAAGACCTATGAAATGGGCACCAAGTGGGACATTGCCCACGACATGCTCAACGTGACGGCGGCGATCTTCCGCACCGAACTGGACAACGCCTGGGAATACCAGGACGGCGAGTCCGCCCCGGTCCGCGCCCTGCCCGCCAAACGCGTAGACGGCGTGGAACTGGGCCTGCAAGGCAACATCACGCCGCGCTGGACCGCCTACACCGGGTTCTCGGCGCTCAAGAGCACCCAGACCAAAGGCATCAACAAAGGCGCCGAAGCCAAGAACGTGCCCGACCTGACCGCCAACCTGTGGACCACCTACGCCGTCACCGACGCCCTGAGCCTCAGCTACGGCGAGCAATACGTGGGCCGTCGTCGCTACAGCGACAACAAATACGTCGGCGGTTTGAACAACAACAGCAGCTACGCCAACGGCCCGTCCGGGGTCAACGCCATCTATGTGCGCGACAACGAAAAGGCACCCGGCTACTGGCTGAGCAACGTGGCGGCGCAATACAAGGTGAACAAGGACACCACGGTCAACCTCAACCTCAACAACGTGTTCAATAAGTTCTATTACAGCCAGGTCGGCGCGTCCCTCGACGGCTTCCAGCTGTACGGCATCCCCGGTGCCGGGCGCACCCTCACCGCCAGCGTCGACTATGAGTTCTGACCGGTGCTGATCGAAATCCCGGGGCTGCTCAGCCCCCGTGAAGTCGAGACCAGCGTGGCGGCCTTGCTCGATCAACCCTGGGTGGACGGCAAGGTGACCGCCGGGCAGCGCTCGGCCCTGGCGAAAAACAACCGGCAGTTGCCGGAAGATTCGCCGACGGCCATCCGCGTGGGTGAGCAGATTCTGGCGCGGCTGTCGGACAACGCGCTGTTCATGTCCGCCGCCCTGCCCAAACGCATCTACCCGCCGCTGTTCAACCGTTACAGCGGCGGCGAGGCCTTTGACTGGCATATCGACAATGCCATTCGCGGCCTCAAGGGCGTGCGCGAACGGGTGCGCACCGACATCTCCGCCACGTTGTTCCTGGCCGACCCGGCCAGCTACGACGGCGGCGAACTGGTGATCCGCGACACCTTCGGCGAACACGCCGTGAAGCTGCCCGCCGGCCACCTGCTGATCTACCCCGGCAGCAGCTTGCACAAGATCAACCCCGTCACCCGCGGTGAGCGCCTGGCCAGTTTCTTCTGGATCGAAAGCCTGGTGCGCGAAGACAGCCAGCGCCAACTGCTGCTGGACATGGACGTGGCGATCCAGACCCTCACCGCCCAACACGCCGACCACCACGCGCTGCTGCAACTGAGCGGCGCTTATCACAACCTGTTGCGGCGCTGGAGCGATGTCTGATGCGCCGCCTTCACCTGGAGTCCGTGCCATGTTGAAACCCCGAAACGCGCTCAAACTCGGCGTGCTGTTCGCCGCGCTGGTCCTGGGCCATGCCGAAACCGCCGCCGCCCATGAAGTCACCGACGTGCTGGGCCGCAAGGTCGAAGTGGCCGACAACGTCAAGCGTGTGGTCCTTGGCGAAGGCCGGCTGATTTCCGCCTTCGCCTTGCTCGACAAGGACGCGCCGTTCCAGCGCATCGTCGGCTGGCAGAACGACCTGAAGCTGCTGGACCAGCACACCTACAACGCCTACGTGGCGAAATTTCCGACAGTGAAAGACATCCCGCTGATCGGCCAGGCGTCGGAGCAAAGCGTCAGCGCCGAGGAAATCCTTTCGCTCAAACCCGACCTGGCGGTGTTCAGCATTTCCGGCCACGGCCCCACTGAACACAGCCCGGTCGCCGATGTGCTGGCCAAGGCGGGCATCCCGGTGTTGTTCGTCGACTTCCGCATCAACCCGGTGCAAGGCACCCACACCAGCATGACAGCGCTGGGTGACGCGCTGGGCCGTGAAGCCCAGGCCAAGGCGTTCCTCGACTTCTATGACCAGCACATCAAGGTCATCACCGACGCCGTCGCCACCCTGCCTGCGGGCCCGCGCCCGAGCGTGTTCCTCGAACTGCTGGCCGGTGCCTGGCAAGCGCCGGGTCACACCACCGGCAAGAGCGGCATGGGTGAAGTGATCAAGCTGGTGGGCGGGCGCAACATCGCCGCCGATGTGGTGCCGGGTGCGCTGGGGGATATCAGTGTCGAGTACGCGTTGAAGGCTGACCCGGATGTCTACGTCGCCACGGGTAACCACAAGCCGGGGCTGATCCTGGGCGCAGGCGTGAGTACCGACGAAGCACGCGAGGCATTTGATCGGGTGCTGGCACGTCCGGAATTCGCCAACCTGCGTGCGATCCGCACAGGTAATTCCCACGGCCTGTGGCATGACTTCTACAACTCGCCGTACAACCTGCTGGCCATCGAGTCGTTGGCCAAGTGGGTACACCCCGAGTTGTTCGCCAAGCTGGACCCGCAGGCGACCATGGAGCAGATCAACCAGCAGTTCCTGGGGATGCCGCTACAGGGCGCCTATTGGATCGACGCTAAGCCCGCCGTAGAAACACGGTAAAAACTGTGGGAGCGGGCTTGCCCGCTCCCACATTTTGATCTTCTTCGTTTTCGAAACGGTGTGAGCCACATGACCACTCAAACCCTCGACCTCGCCAGCGCCACCCAGGGCTACCGCCGCCTGCTGGCGCGGCGTGCCTGGCTGCTGGCGTTACTGGGCACCGCGCTGGTCTGCGCCATCCTCGTGGACCTGGCCAGCGGCCCATCGGGCATGGGCCTGCTGGCGCTGCTCAACGGCATTTTGCACCCTTCCCACCTGAGCGCCACCGACCAGGTGATCATCTGGAACGTGCGCCTGCCCTACGCCTTGATGGCGGTGTTGGTCGGTTGCGCGTTGTCGCTGGCCGGAGCCGAGATGCAGGCCATCTTGAATAACCCACTGGCCAGCCCCTTCACCCTGGGCGTGTCCTCGGCGGCGGCGTTGGGCGCGTCCCTGGTGATTGTGTTCCCGGTGACCACGCTGTGGGTCTCGGCCAATACCGCCATCTCCATCTCGGCGTTTATCTTCGCCGCCGCCTCGGTGTTTTTGCTGCAAGCCATGTCACGCCTGCGCGGTGCCGGGGTGGAAAGCCTGGTGCTGTTCGGGATCGCCCTGGTGTTCAGTTGCAACGCGGTGGTGGCCTTGCTGCAACTGGTCGCCACCGAAGATGTGCTGCAACAGCTGGTGTTCTGGACCCTGGGCAGCGTGACCCGGGCCAACTGGGACAAGCTCGGCATCCTCGCGTTGGTGGTTGCCGTGGTCATGCCATTTTCCTTCACCGCCGCACCGCGCCTCACACTGTTGCGCATGGGCGAAGACCGCGCACAAAGCTTCGGCGTGGACGTAAAGCGCCTGCGGTTTTTCTCGCTGCTGCGTATCAGCCTGTTGTCGGCGACCGCCGTGGCGTTTGTAGGCACCATCGGTTTTATCGGCCTGGTGGGTCCGCATATCGCGCGGATCCTGGTGGGCGAGGACCAACGCTTCCTGCTGCCGGCCAGTGCCTTGACCGGCGCGTTGCTGCTGTCGCTGTCGTCCATCGCCAGCAAGCTGATCATGCCCGGGGTGATCGTGCCGGTGGGCATTGTCACGGCCTTGGTGGGCGTGCCGATTTTCGTGGTGCTGGTGTTCAAGCGTGGGAGGCAGTTATGAGTGCAGGGTTATCGGTACACAACGCCAATGTGAGTTATGGACGCCGGCAGATCGTGCACGACCTGAACCTGCCCACCCTGCCCCACGGCAGCCTGACCGCCTTGATCGGGCCCAACGGCGCCGGAAAATCCACCTTGCTGCGCGCCGTGGCCGGGCTGGAAAAGATGCAGGGCGTCGTGCGATTGGGCGACCTGGACCTGTCAGCCATGTCGGTGGCCGAGCGCGCACGGCGCGTCACCTACATGCCGCAGAACCTGCCGCCGGGCCTGAGCCTCAGCGTGATGGAAAGCGTGATCGCCGCCTTGCGCGTGGCCAATGCCGACGGCGTTCCCCTGTCCAATACCGCCTGCCTGCGCGAAGCCTTCGAGGCCTTGCAGCGCATTGGCATCGCGCATTTGGCCGATCAACTGTTAAGCACGTTGTCCGGTGGCCAGCGCCAATTGGTCAGCCTTGCCCAACTGATCGCGCGTCGCCCCCAGGTGATGTTGCTCGACGAACCCACCAGCGCCCTGGACCTCAATTACCAATTGAAGGTGATGGAGTGCGTGCGTTCCCTGGTGCGCGAGCACAACCTGATCGCCGTGGTGGTGTTGCATGACATCAACCTCGCCGCGCGTTTTGCCGACCGTATTGCGGTGCTGCGCCAAGGCCGCTTGTACGCCAGCGGCACGGCGGATGCGGTGCTCGACCCGCTGATGTTTGCCGAGGTGTACCGCGTGCAGGTGCGCATCGAGCGCTGTTCGCAGCAGTCGTTGCAGGTGTTGGTGGACGGTGCTGTGTGATTCGCTTCTAAGGGTATGCACAAATGTTTCATTGAATTTTCGTCAGTGGAACATTACCTATACCTACAGGCATTCGCTCAAGCATCACCACCTTTGGAGAGCTTCATGATCGACCTGTATTACTGGACTACCCCCAACGGTCACAAAGTATCGCTGTTCCTGGAAGAAGCCGGCCTGCCCTATAAGGTGCACCCGATCAACATCGGCCAGGGCGACCAGTTCAAGCCCGATTTCCTGAAGATCGCTCCCAACAACCGCATCCCGGCCATCGTCGATCACCAGCCGATCGACGGAGGCGCGCCGATTTCGCTGTTCGAGTCCGGCGCCATCCTGCTGTACCTCGCGGAAAAAACCGGCCTGTTCATTCCCAAAGACCTGCGCGGTCGCCAGGAAGCCCTGCAATGGCTGTTCTGGCAAATGGGCGGGTTGGGGCCGATGGCCGGGCAGAATCACCATTTCAGCCAGTTCGCGCCTGAGAAGATTCCTTACGCGATCAAACGCTATGTAGACGAAACTGCCCGCTTGTACGGCGTGCTCGACCGCCGCCTGGCGGACCGCGCCTTCGTGGCGGGCGAGGACTACAGCATTGCCGACATGGCGATCTACCCGTGGATCGTTTCCCACAAATGGCAGAGCCAACGCTTGGAAGACTTCCCGCATCTGCACCGCTGGTTCAACAGCATCAAGGAGCGGCCAGCGACGGTTCGGGCTTATGAACTGGTGCAGAAAGTGAACCCACCCAAAGCCTGACCTTGCGCCGTACGCGGTCAAACTGTGGGAGCAAGCCCGCTCCCACATTGTTCTGTGCCAGTCTCAAGATCTGACGTTTACCCCAAACTCCCGCTTGCGTCGTTTCGCCGCGCTCACTAACGTAGCGCCTTTACTGACGCTACCCCCCGCAGGAGCTTTGCCATGGCCTCGCCAGCCCTCTCACATTTTCTTCCCCGGTTCGGCGTTGCCGCGGCAGTGGCCAGTGCATTAAGCCTGGCCGGTTGCCAGCTCCAGAGCACCCAGGACACCCTGCTCCCTGCCGCCGGCGTACAGCCGATCAAGGGCCTCGCGCAGAACGTATCGGTACGCCGCAATGCCCAAGGCATGCCGCTGATCGAAAGCAACACCTTCCACGACGCGCTGTTCAGCCTCGGTTATGTGCACGCCAGCGACCGCATCACCCAGATGGTCACCTTGCGCCTGCTGGCCCAGGGCCGTCTGGCGGAAATGTCCGGGCCGGAGGTGCTGGACGTCGACCGTTTCATGCGCGCCGTCAACCTGAAAAAAAGCGCCGGCGAGCTGTACAACGCCTCCAGCCCGCGCCTCAAGCGCTTCTTCGAAGTGTATGCGCGTGGCGTCAATGCCTATCTGTTCCGCTACCGCGACAAGCTGCCGCCAGACCTCGCCCAGACCGGCTACAAGCCCGAGTACTGGAAGCCGGAAGATTCAGCGCTGCTGTTCTGCCTGCTGAACTTCAGCGAGTCGAGCAACTTGCAGGAAGAACTGTCCTCCCTGGTGCTGGCGCAGAAAGTCGGCGTGGACAAGCTCGCCTGGCTCACCCCGAGCGCGCCGGATGAACCTATCCCGCAGGCTGAAGCCGACAAGCTCAAGGGCGTGAACCTCGGCCAGATCACCGGCCTTGCCGGGCTGGAAGCGGTTGGCCAGCAGCTCAACAGCTTGAATGCACTGGCGGTGACGACTTCGAACAACTGGGCCGTCGGCCCGCAGCGCAGCCGCAGCGGCAAGAGCCTGTTGGCCGGCGACCTGGCCGCCCAGCCGCAAGCACCGTCACCGTGGAACTACGTGCAGATCCGTGCGCCGAAGTACCAGGCGGTCGGCGCCTCGATTGCCGGCCTGCCCACCCTGTTGTCCGGCTTCAACGGCAAAGTGGCGTGGAGCATGAGCGCGGTCAAGGGCGATACCCAGGACCTGTTCCTCGAAAAGGTCAAACGCCAGGGCAACGGGCTGTACTACGAGAACAATGGCAAATGGCTGCCGGCCGGTGTGCGTAACGAGACCTTCTTCATCAAGGGCCAACGCTCGATTCGCGAAGTGGTGTACGAAACCCGCCATGGCGCCCTGCTCAACAGCAGCCAGGCGCTGACCACCGGTTTCGGCGTGGCCCTGCAAACCGCCGACTTCAAGGACGACAAGAGCCTGGATGCGTTCTTCGACCTGTCCCGCGCGCAAAACGCGGGCAAGGCCTCGGACGCGACCCGGGAGATCCGCGCCATCGCCCTGAACATGATTTTCGCCGACGCCAGCAACATCGGCTGGCAAGTCACCGGCCGCTTCCCCAACCGCCGCGAAGGCGAAGGCCTGCTGCCCTCGCCGGGCTGGGATGCGCGCTTTGATTGGGACGGTTACGCCGACGCGATGCTGCACCCGTATGACCAGGACCCGCCCCAGGGCTGGATCGGCACCGCCAACCAGCGCACGGCGCCGCGCGGCTACGGCATGCAGTTGTCCAACTCGTGGGACGCGCCGGAGCGCAGCGAGCGCCTCGCGCAACTGGCCAATGCTGGCAAGCATGACAGCCGCAGCCTGATCGCCATGCAGTACGACCAGACCACCACGTTCGCGGCCAAGCTCAAGACCATGTTCCAGGCGCCGGGCATGGCGCAACCGCTGAAACAGGCGATCGACGCCTTGCCAGCGGCCGAACAAGCCAAGGCCCGCGAAGCCCTGGGCCGCCTGATGGCCTTCGACGGCCGCCTGGTGTCCACCTCCGCAGATGCAGCCATTTACGAGCTGTTCCTGCAGGAAAGCGCCAAGCAGATCTTCCTCGACAAGCTCGGCCCGGAAAACAGCGCGACCTGGAAGGCGTTTGTCAGCAACGCAGGCCTGTCTTACTCCGCCACCGCCGACCATTTGCTCGGCCGCGAAGACAGCCCGTTCTGGGACGACACGCGCACGCCGCAAAAAGAAGACAAACCGGCGATTCTGGCGCGCAGCCTGGCTGCAGCGATCACCGCAGGCGACAGCCAACTGGGCGGCGATCACAAGGCCTGGCAGTGGGGCAAACTGCACAGCACCACCTGGAAAAACATCAACGGCCAGGTGATCCGTGGCCCACTGGCCAGTGGTGGCGACCACAACACCTTGAACCCTGCGCCGTACAGCTGGGGCCAAAACTTCAACACCACCCAGGTACCGGCGCTGCGCATGATCGTCGACTTCGGCCAAGCCGAACCGATGATGGGCCAGGGCGGCATCGGCCAGTCCGGCAACCCGGCCAGCCCGAACTATGCCAACGGCATCGACCCGTCGCTGAAGGCGCAATACCTGAGCTTCCCGATGCAGCCGCAGAACTTCGACAAGGCCTACGGCAAAACCCGGTTGACCCTGACACCCGGTAAGTAACCCGGTTCTCGCTGAAGGAACCGGAAAAAATGTGGGAGCTGGCTTACCTGCGATGGCGGTGCATCAGCCACTTGATCAGTGACTGACACGGCCTCATCGCAGGCAAGCCAGCTCCCACATTGGATCGCATGCAGTTAGATAGAACTTCTCAAGTCTCACTCCCCTCATACCTGATAAGCCCATTGCCCCCGGCACCGCCCATGGACCTTGTCATCGCCCGGCCCGAAGGCCTCTATTGCCCAGCCGGTGATTTCTACATCGACCCCTGGCGCCCGGTTGAACGCTCGGTCATCACCCACGCCCACGGCGATCACGCCCGCACCGGCAATCAACACTACCTGGCCGCTGCGCCGGGCGAAGGCATCCTGCGTTCACGTCTGGGACAGGACATCAACCTGCAAACCCTGGCCTATGGCGAACCCTTGGTGCACCACGGCGTGACCTTGAGCTTTCACCCCGCAGGCCACGTGCTCGGTTCAGCCCAGGTGCGCCTGGAATACAGGGGCGAAGTCTGGGTCGCCTCCGGGGACTACAAGGTCGAACCCGATGGCACCTGCGCGCCTTTCGAACCGGTGCATTGCCACACCTTCATTACCGAGTCGACCTTCGGCCTGCCGATCTACCGCTGGCAGCCTCAAGCGCAAATCTTCGCCGGGATCAACGACTGGTGGCAGGCGAATATCGCTGCCGGCAAGGCCAGCGTGTTGTTCTGTTATTCCTTCGGCAAAGCCCAGCGCATCCTGCATGGCATCGACGCCAGCATCGGCCCGATCCTCAGCCATGGCGCGGTAGAACCGCTGAACCGGGTGTACCGCGAGGCCGGGGTGTATATCCCCGAAACCCTCTACGCCGGGGACTTCAAGAAGACCGACCCACTGCTGCGCCAGGCCCTGATCATCGCCCCGCCCTCTGCCGGTGGCAGCAGCTGGATCAAGCGCTTCGGCGATTACAGCGACGCCTTTGCCAGCGGCTGGATGCGCTTGCGTGGCACACGGCGGCGGCGCGGTGTAGACCGAGGTTTTGTGCTTTCAGACCACGCCGATTGGCCGGGCCTGCTGTGGGCCATCGAACAGACCGGCGCCGAGCGCGTGATGGTCACCCACGGTTCCGTCGGCGTACTGGTACGCCACCTGCGGGAAAAAGGCCTGGATGCCCAGGGTTTCACCACCGAATACGGCGATGACGAAGAAGAGGCCACGGCATGAAGGCCTTCGCCGAGTTGTACGCCAACCTCGACGCCACCACCTCCAGCAACGCCAAGCTGGCGGCTTTGCAAACCTACTTTCGGCACGCGCCGCCCGCAGATGCGGCATGGGCGGTGTACTTCCTGTCTGGCGGGCGGCCCCGGCAACTGGTGCCCACGCGCCTGCTGCGGGACATGGCCACCGAAGCGTCAGGCATCGAGCCTTGGTTGTTTGAAGAAAGCTACCAGTCCGTGGGCGACCTGGCCGAAACCATTTCGCTGCTGTTGCCAGAATCGCCCTACACCTCTGAAGACGGCTTGGCGGTGTGGCTGGAAGAAAAGCTCCTGCCCTTGAGAGGCCTGCCACCTGCGGAGCTGGCTGAACGCCTGCCCGCGTTATGGGCGCAGCTGGATCAACCCAGCCTGATGGTGTGCATCAAGTTGATCACCGGCAGTTTCCGAGTGGGCGTGTCCAAGTTGCTCGTCACCCGGGCTCTCGCTGCCATGGCCGACCTGGACAGCAAACGCGTGGCCCAGCGGCTGGTGGGCTACACCGATTTGTCCAACCGCCCGACAGCAGAGGGTTACCTCAAGCTGATCGCTGCTGAATCGTCGGACGAGCACGCGCAAAGAGGCGGACAGCCCTATCCGTTTTTTCTCGCCCATGGCTTGTCGCAACCGCTGGAACAATTCGACGCCCTGCTCGGTTCGCCCGCCGACTGGCAGGTGGAATGGAAGTGGGATGGCATTCGCGCGCAACTGGTCAAGCGTGAGGGGCGCTTGTGGATCTGGTCGCGAGGCGAAGAACTGGTTACCGAGCGTTTTCCTGAACTGCACAGCCTGGTGAGCGGTTTGCCGGACGGCACGGTGATCGACGGTGAAATCGTGGTGTGGAAGGACGCGGTGCAACCCTTCGCCCTGCTGCAACAACGCATTGGCCGCAAGACCTTGAGTAAAAAGGTGCTCGACGAGGCGCCTGTCGTGATCCTCGCCTACGACCTGTTGGAGTATCAGGGCGACGACTGGCGCAACCACGCCCAGGCCAAGCGCCGCGCCCAACTCGAACAGGTGATCAGCCTGTGTAACCAGCCTGTGCTGATTCCATCACCGTTGCTGACGGGCACCACCTGGCAGGAACTTGCGCAGCAGCGCGAGGCCTCTCGCCGGCTAGGGGTGGAAGGCATGATGCTCAAGGCACGCGACGGCCTCTACGGCGTGGGCCGCACCAAGGACATGGGCGTCTGGTGGAAATGGAAGGTCGACCCGTTCAGCGTCGACGCCGTATTGATCTACGCCCAGCGCGGCCACGGCCGCCGCGCCAGCCTGTACAGCGACTACACCTTTGCCGTGTGGGACGGCCCGCCCGGCAGCGAGCGCACATTGGTGCCGTTCGCCAAGGCGTATTCAGGGCTGACCGACGAAGAGATGCGCAAGGTCGACGCGATTGTGCGCAAGACCACAGTCGAGAAATTCGGCCCGGTCAGTAGCGTGACGCCGAGCATGGTGTTTGAGCTGGGGTTTGAGGGGATTGCCTTGTCGAAGCGGCACAAAAGCGGGATTGCGGTGCGGTTTCCACGGATGTTGCGGTGGCGGCAGGATAAGACAGTGGAAGACGCGGATAACCTTGGAACGCTACAGGACCTCCTGACCTGACACATATCCCCTGTGGGAGCGGGCTTGCTCGCGAATGCGGTGGATCAGTCGATGGATCTGTTGACTGACACTCCGTATTCGCGAGCAAGCCCGCTCCCACATTTTGATCCTCGCCAACCCCAAAATGGTGCGCTGATTTTTTGATGCCCATTTTCGGGCATCTCCTACACTCAAAACGCCCTCGTCTCACCTTTTAAAACGCTCATTCGGAACTATGGTGCAGAAATTGCTACTTGTGATCCGTCTGACACCGTTCAGTAACAGTCCTAAACGCGCCACAAGCGCTTATCTTGGTTTCCAGGGATTACATAATGAAAAAAGCATTGCTGACCCTTTCTGCACTGGCTCTGTGCATGGCTGCAGGTGTTGCGACAGCCAAGGAATACAAGGAATTGCGTTTTGGTGTCGATCCGTCCTACGCGCCGTTCGAGTCCAAGGCCGCTGATGGCAGCCTGGTGGGCTTCGATATCGACCTGGGCAATGCGATCTGCGCCGAGCTGAAGGTCAAGTGCAAGTGGGTTGAAAGTGACTTCGACGGCATGATTCCGGGCCTCAACGCCAACAAGTTCGACGGCGTGATCTCCTCGATGACCGTGACCGAAGCCCGTGAAAAGGCGATCGACTTCTCCAGCGAGCTGTTCTCCGGCCCGACGTCCCTGGTGTTCAAAAAAGGCGCGAACTACTCCACGCCTGAGTCCCTCAAGGGCAAATCCGTGGGCTACGAGCAAGGCACCATCCAGGAAGCCTACGCCAAGGCCGTGCTGGACAAAGCCGGTGTGACCACCAAGGCCTACGCCAACCAGGACCAGGTGTACGCCGACCTGACCTCCGGCCGACTGGACGCTTCCGTGCAGGACATGTTGCAAGCCGAGCTGGGTTTCCTGAAGTCGCCAGCCGGTGCTGACTACGAAGTCAGCAAGGCCATCGACGACCCACTGCTGCCGTCCAAAACTGCGGTCGGTATCAAAAAAGGTAACAAAGAGCTCAAGGCCTTGCTCGATAAAGGTATCAAAGCGTTACACGATGATGGCACCTACGCCACCATCCAGAAGAAACACTTCGGCGACCTGAACCTGTACAGCGGTAAATAACACCCCGGCGCCCACCTGTTTCAGGTGGGCGCTTTTTTATCGCCATAGGTCCTGAATTCATGTTTGAAGATCTTTTACAAACCCTGGGGCTGAGTGCCTTCAGCTTGAAAGGGTTCGGCCCACTGTTGCTGCAAGGTACGTGGATGACCGTGAAGTTGTCGGTCGCCTCCCTGGCTGTCAGCGTCTTGCTGGGCCTGCTCGGCGCCAGCGCCAAACTCTCCAGCGTCGCCCTGTTGCGCGTTCCGGCGCAGATCTACACCACCCTGATTCGCGGCATACCCGACCTGGTGCTGATGCTGCTGATTTTCTACAGCCTGCAGATCTGGCTGACCGGCCTCACCGACTTCATGGAATGGGAGTACATCGAGATCGACCCATTCAGCGCCGGGGTCATTACCCTGGGCTTTATCTACGGTGCCTATTTCACCGAGACCTTTCGCGGCGCGATCCTCGCAGTGCCCCGTGGCCAGCTCGAAGCGGCGACCGCCTACGGGCTCAGCCGTGGCCAGCGGTTTCGCTTCGTGACCTTCCCGCAGATGATGCGCTTTGCCCTGCCCGGCATTAACAACAACTGGTGCGTGATGCTCAAGGCCACGGCGCTGGTGTCGATCATCGGCCTGGCAGACCTGGTAAAGGCCGCCCAGGATGCGGGCAAAAGTACCTATCAACTGTTCTATTTCCTGGTGCTCGCCGCCTTGATCTACCTGCTGATCACCAGCGCGTCCAACGTCGTGCTGCGCTGGCTTGAACGCCGTTACTCCGCTGGGGCCCGGGAGGCCGTGCGATGATCGAACTTATCCAGCAATACTGGCGGCCTTTCCTTTATAGCGACGGCCAGCACATCACCGGGCTGGCCATGACCCTGTGGCTGCTCAGCGCGGCATTGGTCATCGGTTTCGTGGTGTCGATCCCGCTCTCCATCGCCCGGGTTTCGCGTAAGCGCTACATCCGCTGGCCGGTGCAGTTCTATACCTACTTGTTTCGCGGCACGCCGCTCTATATCCAGTTGCTGATCTGCTACACCGGCATCTACAGCATCGCGGCGGTGCGTGCGCAACCGGTGCTGGACGCGTTCTTTCGCGACGCGATGAACTGCACCATCCTGGCCTTTGCCCTCAACACTTGCGCCTACACCACGGAGATCTTCGCGGGTGCGATTCGCAGCATGGCCCACGGCGAAGTCGAGGCGGCCAAGGCCTATGGCCTGACCGGCTGGAAGCTGTATGCCTACGTGATCATGCCCTCGGCATTGCGCCGCTCGTTGCCCTACTACAGCAACGAAGTGATCCTGATGCTTCACTCAACCACCGTGGCCTTCACCGCGACCGTGCCCGACATTCTCAAGGTGGCCCGGGACGCCAATTCGGCCACGTACATGACCTTTCAATCATTCGGCATCGCCGCGCTGATCTACCTGACCGTGACCTTTGCCCTGGTCGGTCTGTTTCGCCTGGCGGAGCGCCGTTGGCTGGCCTTCCTCGGGCCGAGCCACTAAGGAGTCTTCATGCGTCATCAGGTACATGATCTGATCGCGCCGGTGCCAGGCACGGCGCGGCAGATTCACAGTTTCCACTTCGGCCCGCAAGACGCCGCTGGCAAGGTCTACATCCAATCGTCGCTGCACGCCGATGAGCTGCCGGGCATGCTGGTGGCCTGGCACTTGAAAGTACGCCTGGCCGAGTTGGCCGCCGCCGGGCGCCTGCGCAGTGAAATCGTGCTGGTGCCCGTCGCCAACCCGGTGGGCCTGGAACAGGTGCTGATGGATATTCCCCTGGGCCGCTACGAGCTGGAAAGCGGGCAGAACTTCAACCGCTGGTTCGTGGACCTCAGCGACGAAGTCGGCAACAGGGTCGAGGACCTGCTGGGGGACGATCCACAGCACAACGTCGAACTGATCCGCGCCGCGCTGTCCACTGCCCTGGCAGCACACACCGCCGACACCCAGCTGCATTCCCAACGCCTGGTGCTGCAACGCCTGGCCTGCGATGCCGACATGGTGCTGGACTTGCATTGCGACTTCGAAGCCGTGGCGCACCTGTACACCACGCCTGAAGCCTGGCCGCAGGTGGAACCGCTGGCGCGCTATATCGGTTCGGAAGCCAACTTGCTCGCGACCGATTCGGGCGGGCAGTCCTTCGATGAGTGTTTCACCCTGGTGTGGTGGCAACTGCAGCAACGCTTCGGCGAGCGCTTCCCGATCCCCATGGGCAGCTTCTCGGTGACCGTCGAACTGCGCGGCCAAGGCGACGTCAACCACGGCCTGGCCGCCCTCGACTGCCAGGCGATCATCGACTACCTGATCCACTTCGGCGCGATTGCCGGTGACGTGACGCCACTGCCCGACCTGCCCTACCCGGCGACGCCGCTGGCGGGGGTGGAACCGGTGGCCACGCCTGTCGGCGGCTTGCTGGTATTCAGCGCCCTGCCCGGCGAATACCTGGAAGCCGGGCAACTGATCGCCGAAATCATCGACCCCATTACTGACCGCGTAACGCCTGTGCACTGCCAGAAGGCCGGCCTGCTTTACGCCCGTTCGCTACGCCGCATGGCCACTGCCGGGATGGTCATCAGCCATGTCGCAGGCAGTGAGGCCTACCGCAGCGGCTACCTACTTTCGCCTTGAGGATGCACGCCCCATGTACAAATTGACCGTTGAAGGCCTGCATAAAAGCTATGGCGACAATGAAGTGCTCAAAGGTGTCTCGCTCAAAGCCAAGACCGGTGATGTGATCAGCCTGATCGGCGCCAGCGGCTCGGGCAAAAGCACCTTTTTGCGCTGCATCAACTTCCTGGAAACCCCCAATGACGGCGCGATGACCCTCGACGGCCAGCCGATCCGCATGGTCAGCGACCGCCACGGCATGCGCGTGGCCGACGACGCCGAACTGCAACGCCTGCGCACGCGCCTGGCGATGGTGTTTCAACACTTCAACCTGTGGAGCCACATGAGCGTGCTGGAAAACATCACCATGGCCCCGCGCCGGGTGCTGGGCTGCAGCAAGAAGGACGCCGAAGATCGCGCCCGTCGCTACCTCGACAAGGTGGGCCTGCCAGCACGCGTGGCCGACCAGTACCCGGCATTCCTGTCCGGCGGTCAGCAGCAACGGGTAGCCATTGCCCGCGCACTGGCCATGGAGCCGGAGGTGATGCTGTTCGACGAACCCACCTCGGCCCTTGACCCGGAGCTGGTGGGTGAAGTGTTGAAGGTCATCCAGGGCCTGGCCGAGGAAGGCCGCACCATGATCATGGTGACCCACGAGATGAGCTTTGCGCGCAAGGTGTCGAGCCAGGTGCTGTTCCTGCACAAGGGCCTGGTGGAAGAACAAGGCGCGCCTGAAGACGTGTTGGGCAACCCGAAGAGCGAACGCCTCCAGCAATTTCTCAGCGGCAACCTCAAGTAAAGGTGATGCACGCCCGGAACGTGTGGCGCGTACAGGCGGTTTCGAGCTGCCAACCGGTATGCGCACAGGCGCGGGCGACGATCTCCAGACCGAACCCGTAGCCCTGTGACTGCACCTGCTCGTCACGGTTGTTGAGGATCACCAGGCGCTGCTCAGTGAGGATCACCCGGACTTTCCCGGCGCCATGCTGGGCCGCGTTGCCGAGCAGGTTCTGCACCACGCTGCGGACAATCGCCTCGCTGGCGGCCAGCGTGAAAGACGCGGTGCCAGTAAACACCAGGGCGCCTGCCGCGAACGGATAGAGCAGTCGGTACTTTTCGATCTGCTCGACGACCATCGCCCCCACGTCTACCGCTTCATGCCTGGATTGATGCGGCGCCCGGGCCAGGCTCAGAAACAGCTCAATCGTCATTTTCATCCCGGCCAGCGCCCCCTCCATACGCTGCAGGCAGCGCGTCGTTTTATCCGCCCCGCACCCCGGCAGGCGCAGGATGGCCAGGCTGTTGTTGAGGATACTCAGGGGCGTACGCAACTCGTGGCTGACGTGCCGGGTAAAAGCCTGCTCGCGCAGCAACGCCGTGTTTTGCTGGGCGACCAATGACGACAGCGTGCGGCTCAAGGTGCCGATTTCATCTTTGCGCTCTACACCGCTGAAACAGGGTGGGCCAGAGGGCGACCCAGCCACCTGCGCCGCCAATTGGCTGATTGGCCGGGCGATGGCCCGGGCAATCGCGATGGCAAGAATCGCACCCAGGATAAGGATCAGGCCGGCCACTGCACACAGGAGCCCGAAGACCTGCCCACGGTAGCCTTCGGTTTGACTGAGACTGGACTCATCCATGACCAGCACCAGCAACGCCGCAACGCCTGCCACCTCACTGACCAGCACATGAATGTCCTCTTTTTCGATTTCATGATGGCCGACGGGCAAGTGCCGAACCTTGGCCGGCAGGTTGGCGTCCGTTGACCAGTAACCCTTGAGGTAGATCGCATTGGGCATCACCGCAGCGCGGCCCAATTGAGCGTATTTGGCCTGGAACTCCTGCGCCTCCAGGTTCAGGTAGCTGGAGACGATGTAGTCTTCGGTAAGGATCACGGCGGCCCAGATCAGCAGGCTGTAGAACAGGGTTATCAGCGCCATGAACGGCAACAGCGCGTAGAGGATGCGCGCAAAGAACGAGTCAGTAGGGGATAGCAAGGCGATACCCTTTACCGTGGACGGTTCGGATCAAGTCATTACCGTGAGGTTTGCCCAGGGCTTGCCTGAGTCGGTAGATGTAAGTGCGCAATGCGTCACTGTCGGGCAGGTCGCCTCCGGGCCACAGCGCCGCCTCGAGCCTGCGTCGGCTGACAGGCTGCGGGGCCACATCGGCGAGCAGGCTCAGCAGGCTGAACTGAAGCGCCGGCAATGCAATGACGGCACCGTTGTGCCGCAAGGACTGCATCGCAGGATCAAGCACAAGGTCACCCAGCTGCCTTGAGGCCCGCAACGGGCGCGGGGCACTGCGACGCATCAGCGCACGAATGCGCCACAGCAACTCCTGGGGCTCGAAAGGCTTGACCAGGTAGTCGTCGCCACCGGCCGCATAGCCCTCTTCCTTGTCGAGCAACGCATCGCGTGCAGTCAAAAAGATCACCGGGGTCTGGACCTCTTCGCTGCGCAATTGGCGGCAGGTATCAAACCCGTTCAGCCGAGGCATAGCGACGTCCATCACAATCAGGTCGTACTCATGCTGCCGCACACGCTCCAGGCAACTTTTCCCATTGCGAGCAAAGTCCACGTCATAACCAAATTCCGTCAGGTAATCCCCCAGTGAACCCGCCAACGCGTGATCATCTTCCACCAGTAATATTTCCATTAGAGCAAACTCCAAATTCATACATACAGCAAGGATTATTCCTTCAACAGCAAACTAAATTCCTACAAAAACACCGCACTATATTTACGCGAAGTGACATTTGATTCACATGCAACCTTATACATTCCCGGCATGCCAAAGACACTTGAATTATTAACTCGCTATTTGGGCGCCGGTTGCATCGCCACGCTCATTCATCTGATGGTATTTGCGCTCCTGCTGCCCGGGTGCGGCCCGATAGTGTCAACCCTCTGCGCCGGCGCAGGCGGGGCAGGAGCGGCCTATTACCTCAATCGGCATTGGGTATTCGTCGCACGCCCGTGCAGTGGCCTGCGCTTCACCGTCACGGCAGCCAGCCAAGTAGCATCGAATACGCTCATTGTCGGGTTATTGACTCACGGAGGCGCATCGCCCTATCTCGCACAACTAACCGCCATGGCAGTCGTTACCGCACAGGGTTTTACGATCAATCTCTTTTGGGTATTCAAACATGACATCCAGCGCACACCCCCCCAGTGATGCCTTATTACCGATAGAACTTACACTGCTGATCCCCTGCTTTAACGAACAGTGCGTACTGGCGCAATTTCACACGCGCCTTCTAGCCACCCTCGAACATCTGAAAGTTACTGTCGAAGTACTTTATATAAATGACGGAAGTCAAGACGCAACAGCTGCAATCATCGACGGGTTTGCTCAAGATCCACGCATCAAAACCCTGCACCTGAACCGCAACTTCGGCAAGGAGGCGGCCATGCGCGTAGGTATCAACGAAGCACGGGGCCGCGCGGTGATCATCCTGGACTGCGACCTGCAAGACCCTCCGGAGTTGATCCCATTGATGGTGCAGGAATGGCACCGCGGATTTGAAATCGTCAACATGCAGCGCCGCTCACGGCGTTGCGATTCCTGGCTCAAACGCACGGCGGCCAGGCTCTATTACGCCGCCATGGATCAGTTGATCGATGGCTTCGATGTGCCGAGGGAAGTCAGCGACTTCCGACTGATCGGACCGAATGCGCTGGCCGACATTCGTGCCATGGACGACAACGCCGGCGTGTTGAAGATTTTGGTCAGTTGGCTCGGCTACCCCACCATCGAAGTGGATTACGACCGCAAACCGCGCCAGGCGGGCCAGACCAAATGGTCGTCGCTGTCGTTGCTGAACCTGGCGGCGGACTCGATTCTCGCGTTCTCCACCCGCCCCTTGCGGATGTACAGCTACATCAGCGGCATCAGCTTCCTGGTCGGCTCACTGTGGGTCGCGGGCGTGGCGGCATCGGGCGGACTGACCCTTGAGCATCTCCAAGTGCAGGCAATCCTGCTGCTGTGCCTGGGTACCGCCGTGGTCGGAGAGTACGTCGGTCGGGTGCTGACCGTGGTCAGCCCCAGGCCCTCCTCCCTGTGCAAACGCGATCAACCTTGAACCTCTTCATCCACTCAGGAGGCTACCGGCATGAACCCTTCCGTTTCCCTTCGTCTGCTCTGGGCAATCTTGCTTGGCGTACTGCTCCTGCGCCTGGGGACGCTGGGGCTTTATCCGCTCATGGATACATCAGAGGCGCGCTACGCGGAAATTGCCCGCAAGATGCTCGTGTCCAACGACTGGATCACGCCCATGTTCGATCACGACGTACCGTTCTGGGGCAAACCGCCACTGTCGTTCTGGGTACAGGCACTGAGCATGAAAGTGCTCGGAATCCAGGAATTCGCCAGTCGCTTTTCAAGTTGGCTGCTGCACGTCGCAAGCTGTCTGTTGATTGTGCACTTCGCCCGTCAGGAGCGAAGCCTGCAGGTCGGGTTGATCGCCGCGATCATTTATTCGACGTGCACGCTCGGGTTCCTCTCCAGCGGCGCCGTATTGACCGACGTGGCCTTGGCGTTCGCCCTGACGCTCGCGCATCTGGGCATGTGGCGCGGGTTGATGCACGGTGACCGGGGATGGGCCTTGGCCGGCTTTTTCGGCCTGGGCCTGGGCCTGCTTGCCAAAGGCCCGTTGGCGCTGGTGCTGATCGCGCTGCCCGCCGCCATATGGTTGGCGATCACCGCCCACTGGCGCCGACTGTTGGGCCTGCCCTGGCTGCGTGGCGGTGCATTGACGCTCGCCGTGGCCTTACCCTGGTATTGGCTGGCGGAGCAAAAAACACCGGGGTTCCTGGAGTACTTCATCGTCGGTGAGCATTTGAGTCGCTATGTCATCAGCCAATGGCAGGGCGATCTTTATGGCAGCGCCCATGCCGAACCCATCGGGATGATCTGGTTACACCTGCTGGGCGGGCTCATGCCCTGGGCGCTTTTCCTGCCACTGCTGGTAAAGCTGCGCGGGCAGCTTGGGGCTCAACCCGAGTACTTCATATTCGTGATGGCGTGGGCTATTTCGGCACCGTTGTTTTTCACCATGTCCACCAACATTCTCTGGACTTATATACTGCCCACCTTGCCGGCCTGGTCGGTACTACTGGCCGACGTGATCTACCGACACATGCGCCCGGCCGTTATCGTCGCCTTGGCGTTGGCCCTGCCGCTGGCCGGCTGTGGCCTGATCATCAGCGGCAAGGTCGCCGACCGCCCTCAGAACCAGAAAGCCATCGTGGCGCTCTGGAAGGCGCAACAGGCGGCTACCCCCGGAGACCTGATCTACCTGGGTTCACGCTCCTACTCGGCCGAATTCTACAGCGCCGGCTGGGCACGTCACAGCAAGAGCCTGCAACAACTGCCGAAGACCGAGGGCTTCTATCTGGTGCAACGCCTGGACAAGCTGCAACCCTTGCCGCCGACCTGTCACACCGTGGGCCAGGCCAATGGCTCGCAACTGCACTACTGTCGCGCCGTCGAGCTTTAGTTAAACCTTTGGTGCAGCAGAGGGGTCTGTGAAATAAGCCCTCCAGAGCGTCAGCTGCCGCATGGCCCCTCATCACGACTACGCCAAGCAATGGTTTGCCGCCAAAGGCTGGAAGCCATTCCCGTTTCAGAAAGAAGTGTGGCGGGCGGTCATGGACGGCCGCTCAGGTTTGCTGCACGCCAACACAGGGGCCGGTAAAACCTATGCGCTGTGGTTTGCCGCACTTAACCGCTTCGCCATCACCCGCCCACCCGTCGTCGGTAAACGCAAGCCGCCGGCCGAACCCCTGACCGTCCTGTGGATCACGCCGATGCGCGCCTTGGCTGCCGACACCGCGCGTGCCCTGGAGGCGCCGTTGGCCAGCCTACAGATTCCCTGGAGTGTCGGCCTGCGCACCGGCGATACCAGCAGCAGCGAACGTGCACGCCAGACGCGACGTCAACCCAGCACACTGGTCACCACACCAGAAAGCCTGACCCTCATGCTGGCGCGGGCCGACAGCGAAGCAAGCCTGGGGCATCTGCGCATGGTCATCGTGGATGAATGGCATGAACTGATCGGCAATAAGCGCGGTGTGCAGTTGCAACTGGCGTTGGCGAGGTTGCGGCGCTGGCACCCTGAGTTAGTGGTGTGGGGGATATCCGCGACGCTGGGTAATCAGGCTCACGCGTTAGAGGTATTGGTCCCACAAGGTGGCGGGATTAATGTGCAGGGACGAACCGCCAAGCAATTGCACGTGGACACACTGCTACCGCCTGTCACCGAACGTTTCCCGTGGGCAGGGCATATCGGTTTGAAGATGCTGCCGCAAGTGGTCGCCGAGGTAGACGCTTGTGCCAGTTGCCTGGTGTTTACCAACACACGGGCGCAATCGGAGATCTGGTATCAAGCATTGCTGGAGGCTCGCCCTGATTGGGCTGGGGTGATTGCCCTGCACCACGGATCGCTGTCCAGGGAAACCCGCGACTGGGTCGAACGAGCATTGAAAGACGGCCAGCTCAAGGCGGTGGTGTGCACCTCCAGCCTGGACTTGGGGGTGGATTTCCTGCCGGTGGAACGGGTGCTGCAAATCGGATCGGCCAAAGGCGTCGCACGCCTGATGCAACGCGCCGGGCGTTCGGGGCATGCGCCAGGGCGGCCCTCACGGGTGACACTGGTGCCGACCCATAGCCTGGAACTGGTGGAAGCGGCCGCTGCGCAGGATGCGATTGCCCTGCGGCATATCGAAGCCCGCGAATCGCCCCACAAACCGTTGGATGTACTCGTACAACACTTGGTAAGCATGGCCTTGGGCGGTGGGTTTACACCGCCAGCGCTATTGGCTGAAGTTTGCAGCGCGTGGGCGTATCGCGATCTCACGTACGCCGATTGGGCCTGGGCCCTGGGGTTTGTACGGCATGGCGGCCTGTCGCTGACGGCCTACCCGGATTACCGTCGCGTCGAGCCGGATGAGCACGGCACTTGGCGCGTCCCCGATGCACGCCTGGCGCGTCGTCATCGCATGAGCGTGGGCACTATCGTGAGCGATGCCAGTATCCACCTGAAATTCTGGAGCAAGGGCGGCGGCGGCAAGAACCTGGGCAGTGTCGAGGAAGGTTTCATCGCCAGGCTCAAGCCGGGAGATGGCTTTCTGTTTGCCGGGCGGCTGCTGGAACTGGTACGGGTGGAAAACATGACCGCCTATGTACGGCGCAGCACCGCGAAAAAGGCCGCTGTACCACGCTGGAATGGCGGACGAATGCCGCTTTCCAATGAGTTGGCCCAGGCGGTGGTGGAACGTTTTGACGCTGCTGCACACGGGCATTTCGACGGCCCGGAGATGCAGGCAGTGCAACCCTTGTTGCAGACGCAATTGCGCTGGTCCGGGCTGCCGACGCGCAAGCATTTGCTGGCCGAGGCCTTCAAGTCGCGCGAGGGGTGGCACCTTTTTCTCTATCCCTTTGCCGGGCGGCAGGTACACCTGGGGTTGGCGAGCCTGTTGGCGTGGCGGGTCAGCCGGCATCAGGCGGTTACCTTTTCGATCGCGGTCAACGATTACGGGCTGGAGTTGTTAAGCGCCACAGAAGTGCAATGGCCGGTATTGCTGGACGAGGCGTTGTTGAGCCCCGACGATCTGTTGGAAGACGTTGTTGCCAGCCTGAACGCAGGAGAACTGGCCCTGCGGCGCTTTCGCGAGATCGCACGCATCGCCGGCCTGGTATTCGCCGGCTACCCCGGCTCGCCGAAAAGCACGCGTCAGGTGCAGGCTTCCAGCGGGTTGTTCTTTGAGGTGTTCAAGCAATATGACCCACAGAACCTGCTGCTGACCCAGGCGGGGGAAGAAGTCCTGCGCAATGAGTTGGATATTCACCGGTTGGAACAGACGTTACATCACCTGTCGACACTGAAACTGGACATGCACCTGATCGAACGGCCTACCCCCCTGGCCTTCCCCCTGCTGGTGGAGCGCATGCGCGAAAGCATGAGCTCGGAAAAACTGTCGGAGCGCATCGCGCGGATGGTCAAGGACCTGGAAAACGTCGCGGACAACGGGAAACGTTGATGACCTGTTCAGTGATGCTTGAGGGTGAAGAGCTGTGGCTGCTGGCGGACAAGGCCGTGTACTGGCCCGCCCGCCGCTGCCTGCTGATTGCCGATGCGCACTTGGGCAAGGCGTCGGCTTATCGAAGCCTGGGGCAGCCGGTGCCGCAAGGCACCACCACCGAGAACCTGGCAACGCTGGATCGGCTTCTGGCCGCTGTTACGTGCGAGCAGGTGATCTTTCTCGGTGACTTCCTGCACGGTCCAGGCTCCCACGCTTCGGGCACCCTTGGGGCCTTGAGGGCGTGGCGAGCGCACCACCGCTCGCTGATCCTGGTGCTGGTGCGCGGCAATCACGACAAACGTGCGGGCGACCCGCCTGCGGATTTGGGCATTGAGGTGGTTGAAGAGCCTTTATTGATGGGGCCATTTGCCCTGCAGCATGAACCGCAGGTCCATCCCAGCCACCACGTGCTGGCGGGGCATGTGCACCCGGTGTATCGCTTGCGCGGCAAAGGCCGGCAAAGCTTGCGCCTGCCGTGCTTTCAGATCGGCCAGCGGGTGAGCGTGCTGCCAGCGTTTGGCGCTTTTACGGGCGGCTATCCAGTGCAGGTGGGCAAGGATCAGCAGGTGTTTGTGATCGGCGGCAACGAGGTATGGCCGGTACGCTGAAGAGCCGGCCATGCCTGCTGCCCAATCAAATCAGGCGACGGGCGCGGGTGGCGGTTCATCTGGAAGGGTGGGTTCACCCGGTTCGGTGGGCTGCTGTGGCCAGTCCTCGTCGGGTTGGCCGGGAATGCCGCCCGCAAACGCTGGGTCAGCCATCAGGGACCAGGCCAGAACACCAATCTGGTTGGGTTCAAGCCGAGCGAGTTCGGCGCTTATTCGCGGGTCGAGCTTCATAAGGTACTCCTCAAGCGTGGCTCGGCGCGTTTTGCACGCGCCGAGGCAGTACACTTAATAGAGTCACTTCCCGCAGACAAATTCCCTTTACGTGTAAGACCTTTCGATCAAGCGCGTGGGAGAGTAACGCCGCGCTGACCTTGGTACTTGCCGCCACGGTCTTTATAGGACACTTCACAGGCCTCATCGGACTGCAGGAACAGCATCTGCGCCACACCTTCGTTGGCGTAGATCTTGGCCGGCAACGTGGTGGTGTTGGAGAACTCCAGGGTCACATGACCTTCCCACTCAGGCTCAAGCGGCGTCACGTTGACGATGATGCCGCAACGCGCGTAGGTGCTTTTACCCAGGCAGATGGTCAGCACGTCGCGGGGAATACGGAAGAACTCCACGGTGCGCGCCAGGGCAAAGGAGTTTGGCGGGATGATGCACACGTCGCTCTTGATGTCGACGAAGCTTTTTTCGTCGAAGTTTTTCGGATCGACGGTCGCCGAGTTGATGTTGGTGAACACCTTGAACTCATCGGCGCAACGCACATCGTAGCCGTAGCTGGAAACCCCGTACGAAATCAGGCGTTCGGCGCCTTCGCCGCGCATCTGGCGCTCTACGAAGGGCTCGATCATGCCGTGCTCTTGCGCCATGCGGCGAATCCACTTGTCCGATTTGATGCTCATGGCGGGTGTCCTGAATAGCGAGGTGGAAAAATTCTGTTGGGCATCTTACCGGGGCTGGCCCCGGGGTTCAAAGGCCGCCGGGCTTTTCTTGATGAATGCGTGCATGGCTATAAGCCGCAGCCAGCGGGGCCGGGACCCTGGTTGTACGCGACCGGTGACCGTAAATACCACCGCCAGTCACGAAAATGGAGAAACCTTCGGAAATATCATTGGCACGTTCCGGAAAAAGGGTTAAGGTGGCGCCACTGTGCTGCTTGTGTCACTGAGAATCTCTACACGATATGTTGAATTTCGATCCAACCATCTCCAAGAATTTTTCCTGCTCTTTGCACTCAGTCTCGGCCAGGGCTTTTCCTGAGTCGCAGTTAACTTTGTCCAAGGAGATACACCATGTCTAATCGCCAAACTGGTACCGTTAAGTGGTTCAACGATGAAAAAGGCTTCGGCTTCATCACTCCACAATCCGGTGACGACCTGTTCGTTCACTTCAAAGCTATCCAATCCGACGGCTTCAAAAGCCTGAAAGAAGGCCAACAGGTTTCTTTCATCGCTACCCGCGGTCAGAAAGGCATGCAAGCTGAAGAAGTTCAAGTTATCTAACTTGTACTGACTTAGTCGAAAAGACCCCGCCCTTAAAAGC
The DNA here is from genome assembly GCF_024810135.1 of Pseudomonas sp. BIGb0164. Classification (NCBI taxonomy): domain Bacteria; kingdom Pseudomonadati; phylum Pseudomonadota; class Gammaproteobacteria; order Pseudomonadales; family Pseudomonadaceae; genus Pseudomonas; species Pseudomonas sp. BIGb0164. The sequence continues at coordinate 186,324 of NZ_JANUEA010000002.1, forward strand.
GGGGTTTTTTTATGCCTGTAATTTGGTGTTGGTATCCCTTGTAGGAGCCCGGCTTGCCGGCGATGGCGATCTCAGAGCTGCCATCGCCGGCAAGCCGGGCTCCTACAGGGGACGTGTTGGTTATGAATGATCAGCACACAGCAAAACGCCCGGTGCACTCCCATGCACCGGGCGTTTTGTTATAGCCGTCTTAATCGTTACTGGAACAACGACTCACTCGACAAGCCATTCTTCTCGAGGATCTCACGCAAGCGCTTGAGGCCCTCCACCTGGATCTGGCGCACCCGCTCGCGGGTCAGGCCGATCTCCAGGCCTACATCCTCCAGAGTGCTGCTCTCATGGCCGCGCAGACCGAAGCGGCGAATCACCACCTCACGCTGCTTGTCCGTGAGCTCCGACAGCCACTGGTCAATGCTTTGGGAAAGATCATCGTCCTGCAACAGCTCGCAAGGATCTGTAGGACGATCATCCGTCAGGGTGTCCAGCAGGGTTTTATCCGAATCCGGACCCAGCGAGACGTCGACCGAAGACACACGCTCGTTCAGACCAAGCATGCGCTTGACCTCCCCTACCGGTTTTTCCAGCAGGTTGGCGATTTCTTCGGGCGAAGGTTCATGATCGAGTTTCTGGGTAAGCTCACGCGCCGCCCGCAGGTAGACGTTGAGCTCCTTGACCACATGGATCGGCAACCGGATCGTGCGGGTCTGATTCATGATCGCCCGTTCGATGGTCTGGCGAATCCACCAGGTAGCATAGGTTGAAAAGCGGAAACCCCGCTCAGGGTCGAACTTCTCCACCGCCCGGATCAGGCCCAGGTTGCCCTCCTCGATCAGGTCCAACAGGGAGAGCCCACGATTGACATAGCGTCGGGCGATTTTCACCACCAGCCGCAGGTTGCTTTCAATCATGCGCTTGCGCCCAGCCGGATCGCCCTTTTGCGACAATCGCGCAAAATGGACTTCTTCTTCGGGAGTCAGCAGAGGGGAAAAGCCGATTTCATTGAGGTACAGCTGGGTCGCGTCGAGCGCCCGAGTGTAGTCAATGTACTTGTGTTGCTTTAACGCGGTGGAGTTCTTGGATTTGGTGCGAACTGAAGGTGCAGCTGACCCCTCATTATTCGACATCGATTCCGTATCGATGGGTTCTCCCATAAGGAGAAGCTCATCGTCGATGTCAAACTCCGGCGCTTCTTTACTGAGAGCCATTGTTATAGTCCTTTGGTGAGTTCGACCTCAAGCTCAAGCGACGCCTTTATCCTTGGCAACGCTGGAGCCTGTTCCTTCTACGTGAGGGAACAGGCTGTGCAACACATCAACGACGGGGCAGGAATTGCAGCGGATCTATAGGCTTCCCTTGGCGGCGAATCTCAAAGTGCAGTTTCACCCGGTCTGTACCAGTTGACCCCATTTCGGCAATTGTCTGTCCGACTTTGACCTGCTGCCCCTCCCGAACCAACAGCCTACGGTTGTGACCGTAAGCACTGACGTAGGTATCGCTGTGTTTGATGATGACCAGCTCGCCGTAGCCCCGTAAACCACTCCCGGCGTACACCACTGTCCCATCAGACGCAGCTAAAACAGGCTGTCCCAAATCTCCGGCGATATCAATGCCTTTATTCAAACTACCGTTTGAAGAGAATTTTCCAATCAACACGCCGTTTGAAGGCCATCCCCAACCCGTCGGCGCAGGGCCTGGAGGTGGCAACGGCGCAGGTGTCGGCTTGCTCGCAACCGTAGGCGCAGCGGTGCCTGCAGGGCGGGTGATGATGGTGGTCTTGCTCGAAGACGAGGGCGAAGATCCGGTGTTTGTCACAACTCTCGTAGGCGTTGAACCCGTACGCCCGTCAAAGCGAATGACCTGACCTATTTGTATCGTATAGGGGACAGGAATATTGTTACGAGCTGCGAGCGCCTTGTAATCCCAGCCGTAGCGAAAGGCGATTGAGAACAGCGTGTCCCCCTTTCGTACTACATATTGCCCGGTGGTGACCGTCGGCTTCTGGGGTACGGCACTGGCGTTGTTGCGGTCGACAACCCGCGCACCACTGGAGGGAGAGCTGGAGCAGCCCGCCAACAAGGAACTCAAGACAAGGCCAAGCACCAGTCGCTGAAAACTTGTTTTACTCATACGCTGCGCAAGACCTGTGAGACTCACCCGCCGCTCCCTTTGTGGTGGCTGAACATGAATGCCTGTATCAGGCTTGAAATATGACGCAAGTATAACTGGGCATTGGTTTTTTACCGGCACACGGCTGAAACGAAAAATTCATCGTGTTTAAAATCGAAAGCCAAGCATGTTGACTCTATAGACCCCGCCGTAAGACACATCGCCACCGACAGAATTCACTGCCCGCGAACAAATGATCAGGCCAGCGGGCCATTGAGCAACGGCACAAAGCGCACGGCGCCCAGTACATGCCGTGAAAAACCTTCGTCTTCACGGATAATGAGCATCAATTGTTGCACTTCGCCGGAGCCCACCGGGATCACCAACCGCCCGCCAGGCGCCAGTTGATCGAGCAGTGCCTGTGGAACATCGGTCGCCACGGCGGTGACAATGATGCCGTTGTACGGCGCGAGTGCCGGCCAGCCTTCCCAGCCATCTCCCCAGCGGAACACCACGTTGCGCAGGTTCAACTCCACCAGGCGTTCCTTGGCGCGGTCCTGCAGGACCTTGATGCGCTCCACCGAGAACACACGCTCCACCAGTTGCGACAGCACGGCGGTCTGGTAGCCCGAGCCGGTGCCGATCTCCAGCACCTTGTCCAACGGCCCCGCCGCCAGCAGCAACTCGCTCATGCGCGCAACCATATAAGGCTGGGAGATGGTCTGGTTGTGGCCGATCGGCAAAGCGGTGTCTTCGTAGGCGCGGTGCGCCAGGGCTTCATCGACAAACAAGTGCCGTGGCGTGCGCCGGATCACTTCCAGCACCTGCGCATTGGACAAGCCTTCTTCATACAGGCGCTGGATCAAACGCTCACGGGTGCGCTGGGAGGTCATCCCGATGCCACGGCGCAACAGGTCATCCTGTTCACGAGCCATCAGCGCAGCCCCTCCAGCCAGCCATCGAGACTACTGAAGGCATCACTGAAGGTGCGATCAAGTTGCAGCGGGGTAATCGAGACATAACCTTGCATCACCGCATGAAAGTCCGTGCCGGGGCCACCGTCTTCGGCATCGCCCGCTGCGGCAATCCAATAGCCTTCCTTGCCACGCGGGTCGACCACCTTCAACGGCGCCGCGGCACGGGCACGATGGCCCAGGCGCGTGAGCTGGATACCGCGGATGTGGTCGAGCGGCAGGTTGGGAATATTGACGTTGAGCACAGTACGCGGCGGCAGGTCCAGTGAACCGTGGGCCTCCACCAGCTTGCGCGCGAAATAGGCGGCTGTGGGCAGGTTATCCAGTTGCCGCGAAGCGAACGAAAAGGCAAACGAGGTCCGGCCGAGAAAGCGCCCTTCAAGGGCCGCCGCCACCGTGCCGGAATACAGCACGTCATCGCCCAGGTTGGCGCCGAGGTTGATCCCCGACACTACCAGGTCCGGCTCAAGGTCCAGCAGGCTGTTGATTGCCAGATGCACACAGTCGGTGGGCGTGCCGTTCACGCTGATAAAGCCATTGGCCAGGACTTGCGGGTGCAGCGGACGGTCGAGCGTCAGCGAACTGCTGGCGCCGCTCTTGTCCTGGTCCGGGGCGACCACCACGCATTCGGCATAATCCTGCAGCGCAGCATAGAGCGCGGCAAGGCCAGGTGCGGTGGCACCGTCATCGTTTGATATCAGAATACGCATGGGTTGTCCGTCTGCCCCACCGGCACCAGATCAACAAGCTCGCGCACCAAGACAGTGGCGAAGCATCCGGCCGGCAGGACGAATTCCAATTGCAGAATGTCCAGCGACGGATAATGCCACGTCAACCCGCCAATGGGCAGTCGCAGAATGCGACGTTCCTGGCTCATGCCCGCCTTCGCCAGCCAATCGCGCAAGTCCGCTTCACCGGCGGCGACCGACTGCTCCAGTTCAAAGGTTGCGCCCGTGGCCGGTGAATCACCCTCGCCCCACTGTGGCCCGGTGGGATGCAGGTCGAGAATCGCCAGGCGCGGGTCGCTGCATTCAGCCTCCCCGGCCGGGAAGAAACTGCGGCTGTCGGTGAACGCCAGCAGATCACCGACTTGCGCACGCTGCCAGGAGCCATCGGCCACCCGCGCCGCCAGCACTTTGTTGAACAGGTAACTGCGTGCCGTGGACAGCAGGCGCGAGCGCACATTGCGCTGCTCCGGCAAGGCTTTGCGCGCCGCCCACTCACGGGCGTCCACCACATTGCCACCGTTGTGGCCAAAGCGCTGGGCGCCGAAATAGTTGGGAATGCCGTGTTGCGCAATCAGTTGCAACCGCGCATCGATGGCAGCGGTGTCACCGGCCAGCTGGGTCAGGCGCAGGGTGAAACCATTGGCCGAATGCGCGCCGCGTTGCAGCTTGCGTTTGTGACGCACGATTTTCAGGATCTTGAGCGTGTCGTTTTCCGCACCACTCATGTCCGGGTCGGCCTTGCCGGGCAGTTGCACGCTGAACCACTGGCGGGTCAGCGCCTGGCGATCCTTGAGCCCGGCATAGCTGACCGTGCGCAAAGGCACGCCCGCCGCCTTGGCGATACGCCGTGCGGCCTCTTCGGTATTGAGCCCGCGCTTCTCCACCCACAGCCAGAGGTGCTCGCCGTCGCCGGTCAGCGGGATGTCCAGCACTTCGTCGACCTGGAAGTCTTCAGCCGTGGCTTTGAGTACCGCGCTGCCCAAGGCCTCGCCATAGGCCCGCGGGCCCAGCAGTTGCAGGTCATTCATGCGCGCAGCAACAAGGCAACGGCGTGCACCGCGATGCCCTCTTCACGACCGGTAAACCCGAGCTTTTCGGTGGTGGTGGCTTTCACGTTCACTTGATCCAGTTCAATTTGCAGGTCTGCGGCGATCAGCGCCCGCATCGACTCGATATGCGGCGCCATTTTCGGCGCCTGGGCCACGATGGTGTTGTCGACGTTGCCGACCTTCCAGCCCTTGGCATGGATCAGGCCGACCACGTGACGCAATAGCACACGGCTGTCCGCGCCCTTGAAGGTCGGGTCGGTGTCCGGAAAATGCTTGCCGATGTCGCCCAACGCCGCAGCGCCGAGCAAGGCATCGCTCAAGGCATGCAACACGACATCGCCGTCGGAATGAGCCAGCAACCCATGGTGATGTGCAATGCGCACGCCACCCAGGGTGATGAAATCGCCGTCGGCGAAACGGTGCACATCATAGCCGTGACCAATACGCATAAAAAAACGCCCCGATTTAATTCAGGGCGTGATTCTACCTACTTTTGCCTCACATTAACCGAGCAAAGCACGTCCGTGATGACGCAAATGATCGTCAATGAAGCTGGCGATAAAGAAGTAGCTGTGGTCATAGCCGGGTTGCAGGCGCAGTTCCAGCGGATGGTTGGCCGCCTTGGCAGCTTGCTGCAGGGCTTCGGGCTTGAGCTGGACCGCGAGGAAATCGTCGCGGTCGCCCTGGTCCACCAGCAGTGGCAGTTTTTCCGAGGCTTCGCTGATCAGCACACAGGCGTCCCATTCGCGCCACTTAGAGCGCTCTTCGCCCAAATAACGCGAGAAGGCCTTCTGGCCCCACGGGCAATCCATCGGGTTGTTGATCGGCGAGAACGCCGACACCGATTGGTAACGCCCGGGGTTGCGCAGCGCACACACCAGCGCGCCGTGGCCACCCATGGAGTGACCACTGATGCCACGCTTGTCCGAAGCCGGGAAATGCGCTTCAACCAGTGCCGGTAATTCCTGCACTACGTAGTCATGCATCCGATAGTGCTTGGCCCAAGGCTCCTGCGTGGCATTCAGATAGAAGCCCGCACCGAGGCCGAAATCCCAGGCGTTGTCCGGGTCGCCCGGCACACCGGGGCCACGGGGGCTGGTGTCCGGTGCCACGATGATCAACCCCAGTTCGGCCGCCATGCGCTGGGCGCCGGCCTTTTGCATGAAGTTTTCATCCGTGCAGGTCAGGCCGGACAGCCAGTACAACACCGGCAGCTTGCCGCCCTGCTCCGCTTGCGGCGGCAGGTAGACGGCGAAGGTCATGTCGCAACCGAGCACATCGGAATGATGCTTGTAGCGTTTATGCCAGCCGCCGAAGCTCTTCTGGCACGACAGGTTTTCCAGACTCATGGCCGACCTCAGAAGTGGATGACGGTACGAATGCTCTTGCCTTCATGCATCAGGTCAAACGCTTTGTTGATGTCTTCCAGGCCCATGGTGTGGGTGATGAAGGTGTCCAGCGGGATCTCGCCGGTCTGGGCCATTTCCACGTAGCTTGGCAATTCGCTGCGGCCGCGCACGCCGCCGAACGCCGAACCACGCCAGACGCGCCCGGTAACCAGCTGGAATGGGCGGGTAGCGATTTCCTGGCCGGCACCGGCCACGCCGATGATCACCGACTCGCCCCAGCCCTTGTGGCAGCACTCGAGGGCGGCGCGCATCAGTTGCACGTTGCCGATGCACTCGAAGGAGAAGTCCACGCCGCCGTCGGTGAGGTCGACAATCACGTCCTGGATCGGGCGGTCGTAGTCTTTCGGGTTGATGCAATCGGTAGCGCCCAGCTGCTTGGCGATTTCGAACTTGGCCGGGTTGATGTCGATGGCAATGATGCGACCCGCCTTAGCCTTCACCGCGCCGATCACCGCTGACAAACCGATACCGCCCAGGCCGAAGATGGCCACGGTGTCGCCTGGCTTGACCTTGGCGGTGTTGATCACCGCACCGATGCCAGTGGTGACGCCGCACCCCAGCAGGCAGACTTTTTCCAGCGGCGCTTCTTTAGGAATCTTGGCCACGGAAATTTCCGGCAGCACGGTGTACTCGGAGAAGGTCGAAGTCCCCATGTAATGGAAAATCGGCTGGCCCTTGTAGGAGAAGCGCGTGGTGCCATCCGGCATCAGGCCCTTGCCCTGGGTGGAGCGAATGGCCTGGCACAGGTTGGTCTTGCCCGACAGGCAGAATTTGCACTTGCCGCATTCCGGGGTGTACAGGGGGATCACGTGGTCGCCCACGGCCACCGACGTGACGCCCTCGCCGATCGCTTCAACCACCGCGCCGCCTTCGTGGCCGAGGATCGACGGGAAGATACCTTCCGGGTCTGCGCCCGACAGGGTGTAGGCGTCGGTATGGCAGACACCGGACGCAACCACGCGCAACAGCACTTCGCCCGCCTTGGGCATGGCCACATCCACTTCAACGATCTCGAGGGGCTTCTTGGCTTCGAAGGCTACGGCGGCGCGGGACTTGATCATCCGGGTTTCTCCAGGGGGTTAAAAACTGAGACGGCGAGTGTAAAACATGGCCTGTTGATTAATAATCCAACCAAAAGCAAAACTTTATTGCTGTACGGGGATAATCACCATGCTGGAAAACCGCTGGGAAGGCATCGATGAGTTTGTCGCCGTAGCCGAATGCAGCCAATTCACCGCCGCGGCCGAGCGACTCGGGGTGTCTTCGTCCCACATCAGCCGGCAGGTGGCACGCTTGGAAGAACGCCTGCAAACCCGCCTGCTCTATCGCAGTACGCGCAAGGTCACCCTGACCGAGGCCGGCCAGACCTTTCTGCAGCATTGCCAGCGCCTGCAGGATGGCCGCGAAGAAGCCCTGCGCGCAGTCGGCGACCTCACCAGTGAGCCCAAGGGCATGTTGCGCATGACCTGCGCCGTGGCGTACGGCGAGCGCTTTATCGTGCCGCTGGTCACGCGGTTCATGGCGCTCTACCCGCAATTGCGCGTGGACATTGAGCTGACCAACCGCCAATTGGACCTGGTGCACGAAGGCCTCGACCTGGCGATCCGCCTGGGCCGCCTGCAGGATTCACGCATGGTTGCCAGCCGCCTGGCGCCCCGGCGCATGTACTTGTGCGCTTCGCCGTCCTACTTGGAACGGTATGGTCGGCCACATAGCTTGTCGGAATTGAGTCGGCACAATTGCCTGATCGGCAGCTCGGATATCTGGCAACTGGCTCAGGACGGGCGGGAATTCTCCCAGCGCGTGCAGGGAAACTGGCGCTGCAACAGTGGGCAGGCGGTGCTGGATGCCGCACTTCAGGGCGTGGGGTTGTGCCAGTTGCCGGATTATTACGTGCTGGAGCATTTGCACAGTGGTGCGCTGGTGTCGCTGTTGGAAGCGCATCAACCGCCGAATACGGCGGTGTGGGCGTTGTATCCGCAGCAGCGGCATTTGTCGCCGAAAGTGCGCAAGTTGGTGGATTTTTTGAAGGTGGGGTTGGCACAGCGGCCTGAGTACAGCGTGTAAGTATGGGTTGTTTGTGCTGGCCTCTTCGCGAGCAAGCCCGCTCCCACATTTGACCGCGTACATTCTGGAGAAATACGGTTGAATGTGGGAGCGGGCTTGCTCGCGAAAGAGTCGACGCGGTGCAATTGACTAGTGCCGGTTAGCCCACCGCAACCGCAACCACTCCAGATCCTCGGGCCGGGTTACTTTGATATTGTCCGAGCGCCCTTCAATCAGACGCGGTGCCTGGCCCGACCATTCCATAGCCGAGGCCTCGTCGGTGATCACCGCATCGGCCACCAGGCTGTCAGCCAGCGCACGGTGCAAGCCCCCCAGGCGGAACATCTGCGGCGTGTAGGCCTGCCAGATCAAACTGCGGTCGACGGTTTCCACCACCCGACCGCGCTTGTCGACGCGCTTGAGCGTGTCGCGGGCCGGCACCGCCAGCAGGCCGCCCACCGGGTCGTCCGCCAGCTCGGCAAGCAAGTGGTCCAGGTCATCGCGACTCAGGTTCGGCCGCGCCGCATCATGCACCAACACCCAGTCGTCATCGCTGGCACCCAGGGCATTGAGGTGCAGCAAGGCATTGAGCACCGAGCCCGATCGTTCCGAGCCGCCGTCCACACGCTGAATGCGCGGGTCGGCCGCACACGCCAGGGCAGGCCAATAAGGATCATCAGAAGCAAGACTGACCACCAGGCCCTTGAGGCAAGGATGGTCGAGGAAACAGCCGAGGCTGTGTTCAAGAATAGTGCGCCCGCCCAGTTGCAAGTACTGTTTGGGACGGTCTGCAGCCATACGGGCACCCACGCCCGCGGCAGGAATCACGGCCCAGAAGGCCGGTAGGGAGTTGCTCATTGGGCCAACTGGTAGAGGGTTTCGCCCTCCTTGACCATGCCCAATTCATGACGAGCCCGTTCTTCAACGGTCTCCGTGCCTTTTTTCAACTCAAGCACTTCAGCATCGAGGACGCGGTTGCGCTCCAGCAGACGTTCGTTTTCGGCATGCTGGTCGGCAATTTGCTGGGTCAGTTCTTTCACCTGCGCAAAGCTGCCATTACCCACCCAAAGGCGGTATTGCAGGCCAGCCAGCAACAAGAGCAAGACGAGGAACAACCAATTGGGACTGCGCATCGAAATCCGGGTATCCAGTAAAAAAAGACAGCCATGCAAAACTTTTGAAGCAACTGATAGCACGAAGCCTGGAAAAACCAGGCTTGTGCTTGATAGCCATCAGATTAGCGCCGAAATCCACTCCATCGAGTTTTTTCCGACGCAACCCGTCGACTTTTTACCATGCTTTACATCAAGTAGCGATCAGCCGCGGAACTCGCCACGACCGTTGTACTTGGCCTTGCCAGCCAGTTGCTCTTCGATGCGCAGCAATTGGTTGTACTTGGAAACACGGTCGGAACGGCACAGGGAACCGGTCTTGATCTGGCCCGCCGAAGTACCCACGGCCAGGTCGGCAATGGTGGAGTCTTCGGTTTCGCCGGAGCGGTGGGAGATCACGGCGGTATAACCCGCAGCCTTCGCCATCTGGATGGCTTCCAGGGTTTCGGTCAGGGTGCCGATCTGGTTGAACTTGATCAGGATCGAGTTGGCGATCGACTTGTCGATGCCCTCTTTCAGGATCTTGGTGTTGGTCACGAACAGGTCGTCGCCCACCAGTTGGATTTTCTCGCCGATCTTGTCGGTGAGGATTTTCCAGCCGTCCCAGTCGGACTCGTCCAGGCCGTCTTCGATCGAGATGATCGGGTAGCGCTCGGTCAGGCCTTTCAGGTAGTCAGCGAAACCTTCGGAGTTGAACACCTGGCCTTCGCCGGACAGGTTGTACTTGCCGTCTTCATAGAACTCGCTGGCCGCGCAGTCCAGGGCCAGGGTCACGTCGGTGCCCAGCTTGTAGCCAGCGTTGGCCACGGCTTCGGAGATCACTTTCAGTGCATCTTCGTTGGACGCCAGGTTTGGTGCGAAACCACCTTCGTCACCCACTGCAGTGCTCAGGCCACGGGCCTTCAGCACAGCCTTGAGGTGGTGGAAAATCTCGGTGCCCATGCGCAGGCCTTCGGAGAAGGTCTTGGCGCCAACCGGCTGCACCATGAATTCCTGGATGTCGACGTTGTTATCGGCGTGCTCGCCACCGTTGATGATGTTCATCATCGGTACCGGCATCGAGTACACACCCGGGGTGCCGTTCAGGTTGGCGATGTGAGCGTACAGCGGCAGGTCCTGGTCCTGGGCAGCAGCCTTGGCAGCGGCCAGGGACACGGCGAGGATGGCGTTGGCGCCCAGGCTGCCTTTGTTTTCGGTGCCATCGAGCTTGATCATCGCGTGGTCCAGGGCTTTCTGGTCCAGCGGATCCTTGCCCAGCAACAGGTCACGGATCGGGCCGTTGATGTTGGCTACAGCCTTGAGTACACCCTTGCCCAGGTAACGGCTCTTGTCGCCATCACGCAGTTCCAGCGCTTCGCGCGAACCGGTAGAAGCACCGGACGGCGCGCAGGCGCTGCCGATGATGCCGTTATCGAGAAGCACGTCGGCTTCGACGGTGGGGTTGCCACGGGAGTCGAGAACTTCACGACCTTTGATGTCGACGATTTTTGCCATTGTTGTAAACACTCCAAAGTTGACGAAAACGACGCAGCTGAAGGAAATCTTTTGACCGACCGCAAGGGTGGAACAACGAGGCAGGCTTGCAGACGACAAGGCTCAGGCCCGTAGGCCTGAGCGTAAAGCGTGGGAAATTCTACCGGAGAAACGCGGCTTACGCGGTCTCTACCGTCGGAAAACTCTTGACCAGTTCGTCCAACTGCTTGAGCTGGGCCAGGAACGGCTCCAGCTTGTCCAGGCGCAGGGCGCAAGGGCCATCGCACTTGGCGTTGTCCGGGTCCGGGTGGGCCTCCAGGAACAGGCCCGCCAGCGACTGGCTGATGCCCGCCTTGGCCAGGTCCAGCACCTGGGCACGACGCCCGCCCGCGGAGTCGGCGCGACCACCGGGCATTTGCAGCGCGTGGGTCACGTCGAAGAACACTGGGTATTCGAACTGTTTCATGATGCCGAAACCGAGCATGTCCACCACGAGGTTGTTGTAGCCGAAGCTCGAACCCCGCTCGCAGAGGATCAACTGGTCGTTACCCGCTTCCACGCACTTGTTCAGGATGTGTTTCATCTCCTGGGGCGCGAGGAACTGGGCTTTCTTGATATTGATCACAGCGCCGGTCTTGGCCATCGCGACGACCAGGTCGGTCTGGCGCGACAGGAAGGCCGGCAACTGGATGATGTCGCACACCTCGGCGACCACGGCAGCCTGCTCAGGCTCGTGGACGTCGGTGATGATCGGCACGCCGAAGGCTTGCTTGATGTCCTGGAAGATCCGCATGCCTTCTTCAAGGCCCGGGCCGCGATAGGAGGTCACGGACGAACGGTTGGCCTTGTCGAAGCTGGCCTTGAATACGTAAGGGATACCGAGTTTCTCGGTGACCTTGACGTACTCTTCACAGACCTGCATCGCCATGTCGCGGCTTTCCAGCACGTTCATGCCGCCAAACAGCACCATGGGCTTGTCGTTGGCAATCTCGATGTCGCCGACGCGAATGATCTTCTGGGCCATCAGGGTTACGCCTTCTTCTGGTGTTGCGTCAGTGCAGCCTTGACGAAACCGCTGAACAGCGGGTGACCGTCACGCGGCGTCGAAGTGAACTCAGGGTGGAACTGGCACGCCACGAACCATGGATGATCCGGTGCTTCAACCACTTCAACCAGCGCGCCATCACCGGAGCGGCCGGAGATTTTCAGGCCAGCTTCTTTGATCTGCGGCAGCAGGTTGTTGTTCACTTCGTAGCGGTGACGGTGACGCTCGACGATCACGTCCTTGCCGTAGCAGTCGTGAACCAGCGAGCCCGGCTCCAGCAGGCAGTCTTGCGCGCCGAGGCGCATGGTGCCGCCCAGGTCGGACGCTTCGGTACGGACTTCAACAGCGCCGGTGGCATCTTCCCACTCGGTGATCAGGCCCACGACCGGGTGGCCGCTCTTGCTGTCGAACTCGGTGGAGTTGGCGTCTTTCCAGCCCAGCACGTTACGGGCGAACTCGATGACGGCCACTTGCATGCCCAGGCAGATACCCAGGTACGGCACCTTGTTCTCACGAGCGTACTGCACGGCAGTGATCTTGCCTTCCACGCCACGCAGGCCGAAACCGCCCGGGACGAGGATCGCGTCGACACCTTCGAGCAGCGCAGTGCCCTGGTTCTCGATGTCTTCAGAGTCGATGTAGCGCAGGTTGACCTTGGTACGGTTGCTGATACCGGCGTGGCTCATCGCTTCGATCAGCGACTTGTACGCGTCCAGCAGCTCCATGTACTTGCCGACCATGGCGATGGTGACTTCGTGCTCAGGGTTGAGCTTGGCGTCGACCACGGCGTCCCACTCGGACAGGTCCGCACCACCGCATTGCAGGCCGAAACGCTCGACCACAAAATCATCCAGGCCCTGCGAGTGCAGGATGCCCGGGATCTTGTAGATGGTGTCGGCGTCTTCCAGCGCGATCACCGCACGTTCTTCAACGTTGGTGAACTGCGCGATCTTGCGACGCGAGGAAATGTCGATCGGGTGATCGGAGCGGCACACCAGCACGTCCGGCTGCAGGCCGATGGAACGCAGTTCCTTGACCGAGTGCTGGGTTGGCTTGGTTTTGGTCTCGCCGGCAGTGGCGATGTACGGCACCAGGGTGAGGTGCATGAGCATCGCGCGCTTGGCGCCGACTTCGAAACGCAACTGGCGGATGGCTTCGAGGAACGGTTGGGATTCGATGTCACCCACGGTGCCACCGATCTCGACCATCGCCACGTCGGCATCGCCTGCACCCTTGATGATGCGGCGCTTGATCTCGTCGGTGATGTGCGGGATCACCTGGATGGTTGCACCCAGGTAGTCACCACGGCGCTCTTTGCGCAGCACGTGCTCGTAGACACGGCCAGTGGTGAAGTTGTTGTTCTGGGTCATGGTCGTGCGGATGAACCGCTCGTAGTGGCCCAGGTCCAGGTCGGTCTCGGCGCCGTCGTGGGTGACGAACACTTCACCGTGCTGGAACGGGCTCATGGTGCCCGGGTCAACGTTGATGTACGGGTCCAGCTTGAGCATGGTGACCTTAAGTCCCCGCGCCTCCAGGATGGCCGCCAATGAAGCGGAGGCAATGCCTTTCCCCAATGAAGAAACAACACCGCCCGTGACGAATATGTAGCGCGTCATGAAAAACCCTAGAAGTCTGCGTTAAAGCGGTCCGAGCCGCCGGGGAAAGCGAAGGAAGGCCGAAGCCCCCGATCACCTGCATTAATCACAGTGCACCTTTCAAAAAAACCGCCGCGTTGTGACAGACCAGCAGTGAAACACCGGTACGTTGATCGCTACACATTTTTTGGAATCGCCCAGCAAAGACTGCTTGGTAATCGGCAACTGCTGCGATTCAGGAGAATCCACAGAAGTTGTATCAAGAAGGGAGCGTAGTCTACCGGAAAGGCTCTATCAGCTCAAACCTCTATCGCAGCTCTGTGGCACCCAATGCAATTGCCAGTCACTTGCCGGGCCGCGCCACAGCCCGGCAAGGGTTGGGGCAGCCAGCAATTGCTCGCCCTGATACAGCAGCGGCAATCTGCCACGCACGAACCCCGGCAACCCACACTCATTCAGCAGGCGCTTCAAGTCTCGCCGGCCGCGACCTGGCACTTCCACGATTTCGCCTCCCTGGCGATAGCGAACCTCGAACGGCCCTTCGGGCACCTTGCCGACAATTTCCAGCTCGCCATTACCGGGCAACGCCAATGTTTTTTCTGGACAAGTCCAACTCACTGCGTCGCCCGAAAAATCCGACCAAGTGACAGGCAACCACCAGATACGCTCGCCACAACGGTGCAATTCACCGTCGGCCAGGCGCCATAGGGGCTGCGCGTCACCCTTGGCATCGCGCAAGGCATCCCAGCCAGCCCAGTGGTCACTGTCGGGCAAACGGGTCAGTGGGTTCAGCCAATGACGCAAGGCATTGCGCTGGCGGGCGCCGGAAAGCTCGCACAAGGGCGCAAGAGCCAAGGACGGCAAGGGCAGCCAGGGAAAGGGTGAGGGTTGATCGGCAGCGTGCAGATCCATCCGAGCCAGCTCATCCAGCAGGCCCTGGGCTTCACTCAGATGCTCCGCAGTACGCGCCAGGCTCGAGACGGCCTGGGGCCAGCGCTCGGTGAGCACGGGAAACACGCGATGACGCAGGTAGTTGCGGGAGAATCGCGGGTCGGCGTTGGAGGGGTCTTCGATCCATTTGAGCTGATGCGCGTGGGCGTAGGCTTCCAGCGCTTCACGGGAGACATCCAGCAGTGGCCGCACCAGGTAACCATCCGCCAATGGGCGCTGCACCGGCATTGCCGCCAACCCGCGCACGCCTGCCCCGCGCAGCAAGCGGAAGAGCAGGGTTTCGGCCTGGTCATCGCGATGCTGGCCCGTCAGCAGCACGTGCCCTGCCCCGATCACTTCGGCGAAGGCCTGGTAGCGTGCGTCGCGGGCGGCACGCTCAAGACTGGCACCGGGCCGGACCTGCACGCGCATGATCCGCAGCGGCACGCCCAACGTGTCGCATACCGACTGGCAATGCTCCGGCCACAGGTCAGCAGTTGCTTGCAGGCCATGGTGAACATGCACAGCACTGAGGGGTGGCAGGGTTTCGGTGTTTGCCAAAGAGGCCAGGAGGTGCAGCAGGACGGTGGAATCAAGGCCACCCGAGAATGCGATGTGCCAGGCCGGGGCATTGCGCCAGGGGGCCAGGGTTTGCAGGAGTTTGGCGGACAGAGCTGGTTTCATCACAGGTTACCGCTGCAAATCTGGAGTACGTCAGCCCAGCATACACAAAGCAAATGTGGGAGCTGGCTTGTGTGGGAGCTGGCTTGCCTGCGATAGCATCACCTCGGTACAACTGCATAACCGAGGCGCCTGCATCGCGGGCAAGCCACGCTCCCACACAAGCTGGCCCCCACATTGGGTATTGCGTGGGTCTTAGAGACCGTAGCTCATCAGGCGCTCGTAGCGACGGGCCAGCAGCGCTTCGTTATCCAGCTTCTTGAGCATCGCCAGTTGCGATGCCAGTTCAGCACGGATGGTGGCAGACGCGGCAGCCGGGTCGCGGTGGGCACCGCCCAATGGCTCGGCGATAACCTTGTCCACGATGCCCAAGCCCTTGAGGCGATCTGCGGTAATGCCCATGGCTTCGGCAGCGTCCGGCGCCTTTTCTGCGGTTTTCCACAGGATCGAGGCGCAACCTTCCGGCGAGATCACCGCGTAGGTCGAGTATTGCAGCATGTTCAGTTGGTCGCACACGCCAATGGCCAGTGCACCACCGGAACCCCCTTCACCAATCACGGTGGCGATGATCGGGGTTTTCAGGCGGGCCATGACGCGCAGGTTCCAGGCGATGGCTTCGCTCTGGTTGCGTTCTTCGGCGTCGATACCTGGGTAAGCACCCGGGGTGTCGATGAAGGTCAGGATCGGCATCTTGAAACGTTCAGCCATTTCCATCAGGCGGCACGCCTTGCGGTAGCCTTCCGGACGCGGCATGCCGAAGTTGCGGCGCACCTTCTCGCGCACTTCACGGCCTTTCTGGTGGCCGATCACCATCACCGGCTGGTCGTCCAGGCGAGCGATACCGCCCACGATGGCCGCGTCGTCGGAGAAGTGACGGTCGCCGTGCAGCTCGTCGAACTCGGTGAAGATGTGCTGGATGTAGTCCAGGGTGTACGGACGGCGCGGGTGGCGGGCCAGGCGCGCGATCTGCCAGCTGGTCAGCTTGCCGAAGATGTCTTCGGTGAGCGTCTTGCTCTTGTCTTGCAGGCGGGAGATTTCATCGCCGATATTCAGCGAATTGTCATTGCCGACCAGGCGCAGCTCTTCGATCTTGGCTTGCAGGTCAGCGATCGGCTGTTCGAAATCAAGAAAATTCGGGTTCATAAGCGTCCGTCTTGGGTCGACGGCCAGGGAGTGCCTGGCCAGCCGGTTGTCTATTCGCGCCCTACCTTAAGGGAGAGGCGCGTTTAGGTCGAGATTAAATGTTTAGTCGAGATCAGGTGCCCTGACCGTCAACGGTATTGGAGGAAGACGTTGTCTCGCCCGAACTGGTCACGCAAAGCTTGAATCAAGCCATCGGCGGGATCAATTCGCCAGGTCTCGCCAAACTGCAACATGGCCTTGGCGTCGCTGCCGGTGTACTCCATGGTCACCGGGCACGCGCCACGGTGGCGTTTGAGCAGGTCACCCAACCAGCGTAGCTGATCGCCCTTGAGCGCCTCGGTTTTCACCTTCAAGCGCAGGCTTTCGGCCAGGTTGGTACGGGCATCTTCCATGCTCATCACCCGTTTGATCCGCAGGCGCAGGCCACCGGAGAAGTCGTCGTTGCTGACCTCCCCTTCCACCACCACCATGGCGTCGGTCTGCAGCAGCGACTGGGCGGAGTGGAATGCGTCGGCAAACAGTGACGCTTCGATACGGCCCGAGCGGTCGTCGAGGGTGATGAAGCCCATCTTGTCGCCCTTTTTGTTCTTCATTACCCGCAGGGCGATGATCATGCCGGCAACGGTCTGGGTATCCCGCGCAGGCTTGAGGTCGATGATGCGCTGACGGGCAAAGCGGCGGATCTCGCCTTCGTACTCGTCAATCGGGTGACCGGTGAGGTACAGGCCCAAGGTGTCTTTTTCACCCTTGAGGCGCTCCTTGAGGGTCAGCTCCTTGGCCTTGCGGTGGTTAGCGTACACATCGGCATCTTCCTCGACGAACAGCCCGCCAAACAGGTCGGCGTGACCACTGTCGTGGGTGCGCGCGGTTTGCTCGGCGGCCTTGATCGCTTCCTCCATCGCGGTCAGCAGCACCGCGCGATTGCGATCGATGTTCGCCTGGTAGGCCTTGGGCTCATCATGGAAATACGGGCCAAGACGGTCGAGCGCGCCGCTGCGGATCAGGCCATCGAGGGTACGTTTGTTGATGCGCTTGAGGTCGACCCGCGCGCAGAAGTCGAACAGATCCTTGAACGGCCCGTCCTGGCGCGCTTCGGTGATGGCTTCCACCGGGCCTTCGCCCACGCCCTTGATCGCGCCCAGACCATAAATGATGCGGCCTTCGTCGTTCACCGTGAACTTGAACTCCGAGGCGTTCACGTCCGGCGCGTCGAGGCGCAGCTTCATGGTGCGCACTTCCTCGATCAAGGTCACGACCTTGTCGGTGTTGTGCATATCCGCCGAGAGCACCGCGGCCATGAACGGCGCCGGGTAGTGGGCTTTCAGCCAGGCGGTCTGGTACGACACCAGGCCGTAGGCGGCGGAGTGGGATTTGTTGAAGCCGTAACCCGCGAACTTCTCTACCAGGTCGAAAATGTTACCGGCCAGGTCCGCGTCAATATTGTTGGTGGCGCAACCTTCAATGAAACCGCCGCGCTGCTTGGCCATTTCCTCGGGTTTTTTCTTACCCATGGCTCGACGCAGCATGTCTGCGCCGCCGAGGGTGTAGCCGGCCATCACCTGGGCAATCTGCATCACCTGTTCCTGGTACAGGATGATGCCGTAGGTCGGTGCCAGTACGGGCTTGAGGCCTTCGTACTGGTAGTCGGAGTGCGGATACGCCAGCTCGGCGCGGCCGTGCTTACGGTTGATGAAGTCATCCACCATGCCCGATTGCAGCGGGCCCGGACGGAACAGGGCCACGAGTGCGATCAAGTCTTCCAGGCAGTCGGGCTTGAGCTTCTTGATCAGTTCCTTCATGCCGCGGGATTCAAGCTGGAACACCGCCGTGGTTTCGGCTTTTTGCAGCAGGGTGTAGGTCGGCTTGTCGTCCAGCGGGATGAACGCGATGTCCAGCGGCTCTTCGCCCACCTTGGCGCGGTCACGGTTGATGGTCTTGAGCGCCCAGTCGATGATCGTCAGGGTTCGCAGGCCGAGGAAGTCGAACTTCACCAGGCCGGCCGCCTCCACGTCATCCTTGTCGAACTGGGTTACCAGGCCGTCGCCTTCTTCGTCGCAATAGATCGGCGAAAAGTCGGTGAGTTTGGTGGGCGCAATAACCACACCACCGGCGTGCTTGCCGACGTTACGCACCACACCTTCGAGTTTGCGGGCCATGTCCCAGATTTCGGCGGCTTCTTCATCGACCTTGATGAAGTCACGCAGGATCTCTTCCTGCTCAAAGGCCTTTTCCAAGGTCATGCCGACTTCAAACGGAATCATCTTCGACAGGCGGTCCGCCAGGCCGTAGGACTTGCCCTGCACCCGCGCCACGTCGCGGATTACAGCCTTGGCGGCCATCGAACCGAAGGTGATGATCTGGCTGACCGCGTTGCGGCCGTATTTTTCGGCCACATATTCGATCACGCGGTCACGACCGTCCATGCAGAAGTCGACGTCGAAGTCGGGCATGGAAACCCGTTCCGGGTTCAGGAATCGTTCGAACAGCAGGTCATATTCCAGCGGGTCGAGGTCGGTGATCTTCTGCACATAGGCCACCAGCGAGCCAGCACCTGACCCCCGGCCAGGGCCCACCGGCACGCCGTTGTTCTTGGCCCACTGGATAAAGTCCATCACGATCAGGAAGTAACCGGGGAACCCCATCTGGATGATGATATCCAGCTCGAAATTCAGCCGATCGACGTAGACCTGACGTTTGGCGTCGTAATCTTCGGTAGTGTCCTTGGGCAGCAGGACCGTGAGCCGCTCTTCCAGGCCATCGAACGATACCTTGCGGAAGTACTCATCGATGGTCATGCCATCGGGAATCGGGAAGTTGGGGAGGAAGTGCTTGCCCAGCTTCACTTCGATATTGCAGCGCTTGGCGATTTCGACGGAGTTTTCCAGGGCCTCGGGCAGGTCGCTGAACAGCTCGGCCATTTCCTCGGCGCTTTTGAGGTACTGCTCTTCGCTGTAGTTCTTGGAGCGGCGCGGGTCATCCAGCGCTCGGCCTTCACCGATGCACACGCGGGTTTCGTGGGCCTCGAAGTCTTCCTTCTTGATAAAGCGCACATCGTTGGTGGCCACCAGCGGTGCGCCCAGCTTGTCGGCCAGGGCGACGGCGGCGTGCAGGTGCTCTTCATCGTTGGGGCGGTTGGTGCGCTGGACTTCCAGGTAGAAACGGTCGGGGAAGACCTGCATCCACTCACTGGCCAGCACTTCGGCTTCCTGGGGGTTGCCACCCAGCAGCGCGATACCGATCTCGCCCTCTTTAGCGGCCGACAGCATGATCAGGCCTTCGCTGGCCTCGGCGACCCACTCGCGCTCGATGATGATCGAGCCATTGCGCTGGCCGTCGATAAAACCACGGGAAATCAATTCGGTGAGGTTGCGGTAACCGACGCCATTCATCGCCAGCAGGCTGATGCGGCTCAGTGGGTTATCCGGGTCTTTATTGGAGAGCCACAGGTCAGCGCCGCAGATCGGCTTGATGCCGGCGCCCATGGCGTTCTTGTAGAACTTGACCAGGGAACACATGTTGTTCTGATCGGTCACCGCGACCGCAGGCATGTTCATGCCCACCAGAGTCTTGACCAGCGGTTTGATCCGTACCAGGCCGTCGACCAGGGAGTATTCAGTGTGCAGGCGTAGGTGAACGAATGAAGCCGGCATAGTGATCTCTTATACGTGGAAAACAACAAGGCCCGGATTGTACCGGGCCTTGGCAAAAACATCAGCCTCGCGACTAAACCTCGCTCAGGCTCTCCCGCGCCTCGTAAGCCTGGCGCACCGGGGCGAACGAGCGGCGGTGGATCGGCGTGGGCCCCAGGCGAGCCAGGGCTTCCAGATGAACGGGCGTCGGGTAGCCTTTATGTCCACCTATGCCGTAGCCGGGGTAGATCAATTCGAAAGCCGCCATTTCACGGTCACGGCTGACCTTTGCCAGGATCGAGGCGGCGGCAATGGCTGGCACCTTGCCATCCCCCTTCACCACCGCTTCCGCCGGCATGGCCAGCTTGGGGCAACGGTTGCCGTCGATCATCGCCAGTTTTGGCGTGACGTGCAGGCCTTCCACCGCGCGCTGCATGGCCAGCATGGTGGCGTGGAGGATGTTCAATTCGTCGATTTCTTCGACTTCGGCTCGGGCAATATGCCAGCTCAGGGCTTTCTCGCAGATCTCGTCAAAAAGCTTTTCGCGACGAGCTTCGGTGAGTTTTTTCGAGTCGTTAAGGCCCAGGATCGGGCGGTTCGGATCAAGAATCACCGCAGCCGTCACCACGGCGCCACACAACGGGCCACGCCCGACTTCGTCAACGCCAGCCACCAGTTCGTGGGCTTCGGCCACCAAGCTGAAATCCAGGCCCATTTGCGTCGTCATAGGGTTTCCTGTTTGTGGCCGATCAAGGTCAGCACGGCATCTGCCGCCTGGTTCGACGCATCACGACGCAGGGTGCGGTGAATCTCGTCGAAGCCGCGGGTCTGCTCTTCGCCACCCTCGATCAGCGGGAAGAGGGTTTGCGCCAGGGCGTCCGGCGTCGCATCGTCCTGCAACAACTCCGGCACCAGCAGGCGCTGGGCCAGCAGGTTGGGCAAGGAGATGTAAGGGCTTTTGACCATGCGCTTGAGAATCCAGAAGGTCAGCGGCGCCAGACGATAGGCCACGACCATCGGGCGCTTGTACAGCAAGGCTTCCAGGGTAGCCGTGCCGGAGGCGATCAGCACTGCATCGCAGGCCGCCAGCGCCAGGTGCGACTGGCCATCAAGCAAGGTCAACGGCAGGTTGCGGCCTTCCAGCAGTGTTTCGATCTGTACTCGGCGTTGCGGGCTGGCACAGGGCAGCACAAAACGCACCCCAGGCTTCAAGGCCATCAGACGCTCGGCCGCATCGAAAAACAGGGCACCCAGGCGGCCGACTTCCCCGCCTCGACTGCCAGGCATCAACGCAACCAGCGGGCCATCGGCCAAGCCCAGTTCAGCCCGGGCCGCCGCGCGATCGGCCTGCAACGGAATGGTATCGGCCAGGGTATGCCCGACAAACCGCACCGGCACGCCCTTCTCTTCATAGAACCTGGCCTCGAACGGCAGCAGGGTCAGCATCAGGTCGCAGCCTTCACGGATCTTCAACACGCGCTTCTGCCGCCACGCCCACACGGACGGGCTGACGTAGTGCACGGTCTTGATGCCGGCCTGACGCAACTTGAGTTCGATATTGAGGGTGAAGTCGGGCGCGTCGATTCCGATGAAAACGTCGGGCTTTTCTTCAATGAGTGTCTGGATCAACAACTTGCGGCGGGCCAGCAACTCACGAAGCCGGCCCAACACTTCCACCAGCCCCATGACCGACAGGCGTTCCATGGGGAAGTAAGAGGTGAGGCCTTCAGCCTGCATCAAGGGGCCACCAACCCCGATGAACTCCACCGCAGGATGCTGGGCCTTGAGGGCCCGCATCAAACCTGCGCCCAGAATATCGCCGGAAGCTTCCCCGGCCACCAGCGCGATACGCAGATTGGCCATGATCAGCGAGTGATGCCGCGAGTCGACGCCTGGATCGAGTCGCGGAACACAGCGACTTCCGGGAACTGTGCTGCAGGCTCGGCCAGTTCGGCCAACGCCTGATCAACGGTCAGCCCCTGGCGGTAGACCACTTTGTAGGCACGACGCAGGGCGTGAATCGCATCTTCACTGAAACCACGACGGCGCATGCCTTCGAAGTTCATGCTGCGCGCTTCAGCCGGGTTGCCGAATACCGTGACAAACGCCGGTACATCCTTGCCGATGGCGGTGCCCATGCCGGAAAAGCTGTGGGCGCCGATATGGCAGTACTGATGCACCAGGGTGAAACCGGACAGGATCGCCCAATCATCAACGTGCACATGGCCCGCCAGGGCGGTGTTGTTGACCAGGATGCAGTGGTTGCCGATCACGCTGTCGTGGCCGATGTGCGCATAGGCCATGACCAGGTTGTGGTCACCCAGCGTGGTCTCGGCACGATCCTGCACGGTGCCACGGTGAATGGTCACGCCTTCACGAATGATGTTGTGATCACCGATTACCAGGCGCGTTTCCTCACCCTTGTACTTCATGTCCGGGGTGTCTTCGCCTACCGAGGAGAACTGGTAGATGCGATTGTGTTTGCCAATGCGGGTCGGACCTTTGAGGATCACGTGCGGCCCGATGACTGTCCCCTCGCCGATTTCCACACCTGCGCCGATGATCGACCACGGGCCGACCTCAACGTCGGCGGCCAGTACGGCCGACGGATCGATGATTGCGCGAGGGTCAATCAAACTCATAGTTTGCGTTCCGCACAGATGATCTCGGCGGAGCACACTGGCTTGCCGTCGACCGACGCCTGGCATTCGAACTTCCAGATCTGACGCTTGCAACTGATGAACTTGGCTTCCAGGATCAACTGGTCACCGGGCGTGACCGGGTTGCGGAAACGCAACTTGTCGGAGCCCACGAAATAGTAAAGCGTGCCGTCGGCAGGCTTGAGGTCAAGCATTTTGAAACCAAGGATACCGGCAGCCTGGGCCATCGCTTCGATGATCAGCACGCCCGGCATGATTGGATGCGCAGGAAAGTGACCGTTGAAGAACGGTTCGTTGATGCTGACATTCTTGTAGGCACGAATGCGCTTTTCCTCGACATTGAGGTCCACTACGCGGTCCACCAGCAGGAACGGGTAACGGTGAGGCAGGTATTCGCGAATCTCGTTGATGTCCATCATTTCGGGGGGAAGCCTGTAATAAAGATTGGGGGCGGGCGGACTAAAAGCACGCCCCGCTAGCAAATCAAGGAGGCAGTCTAGCGGCTGTGCACACTTGATATGGAAATGGTATCAGCCTTCTGATGAAGCATTACCGCCAGGGGTCACGTCCCCAACACGCTTTTCCAGCTGTTTGAGACGTCGAGCCATGTCGTCGAGCTGCCTCAAGCGCGCTGCGCTCTTGCGCCATTCAGCTGCGGGCTGCATGGCGGTACCGGATGAATAGGCCCCGGGCTCGGTAATCGAGTGGGTCACCATGGTCATGCCGGTAATGAAGACGTTGTCGCACACTTCGATATGCCCCACCAGCCCAACGCCACCGGCGAGCATGCAATGCTTGCCGATCTTGGTGCTGCCGGAAATACCTACGCACGCGGCCATGGCGGTGTGATCGCCGACCTGTACGTTGTGGGCGATCTGAATCTGGTTGTCGAGCTTCACGCCATTGCCAAGCACGGTATCGGCCAGTGCCCCGCGATCAACAGCGGTATTGACGCCGATTTCCACGTCATCGCCGATCAATACACCGCCCACCTGGGCGATCTTGTTCCAGACGCCTTTCGAATTGGCGAAGCCGAAGCCCTCGCCCCCGATCACGGCACCCGACTGAATCACCACGCGCTCACCGATACGCACATCGTGGTACAGGGTCACACGGGGCGCCAACCAGCCATCGGCACCAATGGTGCAGCGTGCGCCGATAAAGCAATGCGCACCCACCGTTACCCCAGCCGCAATACGCGCGCCACTTTCGATCACCGCAAAGGCGCCAATACTTGCCGCCGGATCAACCTGGGCATCATCGGCGATCACCGCAGACGGGTGAATCCCGGCTACGGCCTTGGGCTTGGGATCGAACAGGTGCGATGCCCGTGCATAGGCCAGGTAGGGGTCAGCTACCACCAAGGCATCCCCGGCAAACCCTTCGGCGTCGGCGGCCTTCAGCAACACGGCTGCGGCTTGACTGTCGACCAGGTATTTACGGTATTGGGGATTTGCGAGGAAGCTCAACTGAGCTGGGCCAGCCTCCTGCAAGGTGGCTAGCCCAGTGATTTCTTTCTCCTTGGAGCCACGCAAGGTGGCCCCCAGGAACTCGGCCAACTCGCCGAGCTTGATAGTCGCGGTCATGGCTTACTTCAGCTGGTTCATGCGCTCGATCACCTGACGGGTGATGTCGTATTGAGGCTTGACGTCAATCACAGCGCCACGCTCGAACACCAGGTCAAAGGCACCTTTCTTGATGACTTCTTCCACAGCGCTGTCGAGTTTCGGCTTCAGCTGTTTCAGCATTTCACGGTCGGCAACAGCCTTGGCTTCGTTCAGCTCCTTGGACTGGAACTGGTAGTCGCGGGCCTTTTGCTTGAATTCAAGCTCCAGACGCTCGCGCTCGCCTTGCTGCATCTTGTCACCACCGGCAACCAGACGATCCTGTATACCCTTGGCGCTGCTTTCCAGGGTTTTGAGCTTGGTCAGTTGCGGACCGAACTTCTTCTCGGCATCCACGGCGTATTTCTTGGCCGCGTCCGATTCCAGCAGGGCCATCTGATAGTTCAGGACGGCGATTTTCATTTCGGCGAAGGCCGGGGTGGTTACCAGCACAGTGGCCAGCAGAACCAATTGAGTCAACTTACGCACGATGTACTCCTACAGAATCCGTTGTCGTTATCTTGGGTCAGACGCTTAGAACGTCTGGCCGAGGGAGAATTGGAAAATCTGGGTTTCAGCGTTATCCGGTTTCTTGATCGGCATGGCCAGAGCAAAGCTCAACGGGCCGAGCGCAGTCACCCACGTCACACCCACACCCACAGAACTGGCGAGGTTGCTCAGACTGATGTCGTTGCACTGGGTCTGAGACTTCACGCCACTCGGGTTGGTGATCTGGTCGCACTTGGAGTCGAACACGTTACCCACGTCCCAGAATACCGAGGTCCGCAGCGAACGCTGATCCTTGACGAATGGCAGCGGGAACAGAATTTCCGCACCACCCTGGATCAACACGTTGCCACCGAACGGCAGCGGGTCGTTGTCCGAGTCAGCCACTGTGCCATTGTTGCCGGTTACGCCAACACCACGGCTCGGAGTACCACGCGGGCCGAGGGTGCTGTCCTTGAAACCACGTACAGAGTTGAAGCCACCTGCGTAGTAGTTCTCGTAGAACGGTAGACCATGAGTCGAACCATAACCATCGCCATAACCCAATTCGGTGTGCAGGCGCATGGTGTAGTTGTCACTCAATGGCTGGAACAACTGGCCACGGTAGTCGAGCTTGAAGAACGACAGGTCGCTGCCCGGCGTGGTTGCTTCCAAAGTCAGGCTCTGGGAATGGCCACGGGTTGCCAGTACGCCTTTGTTCAAGGTCGACTCGGACCAGCCGGCCGATGCCTTGAAGTTCAGGAACTTGTCACCTTCGGTACGCACGAAGTTGAAGATCTCGTCCACGGTGTACACACCGGTCTTGATCTCATCCTGTTGCGCGGTCAGGCCGAACGTCAGACGCGAAGTTTCGCTGATCGGGTAACCGATGTTGACACCGGCACCCAGGCTGTCGATCGCATAGCTTGCAACGTCAACGTCGAGGTCTTTGTAGTCGGTGGTGCGGTAGAAGGCGTTGTAGCCCAGGCTCACACCGTCAGCAGTCCAGTAGGGGTCGACATAACCGAAGTTGTAGCGGCTCTGGTATTCGCTTCGGGTCAGGCCGATGGACACCTTGTTACCGGTACCAAGGAAGTTGTTCTGGGTAATCGAACCACCGAGGATCAGACCCGCACTCTGTGCAAAGCCGACGCTTGCGGTGATCGAACCCGACGCTTGTTCTTCCACGGCGTAGTTCACGTCAACCTGGTCATCCACACCCGGTACAGCCGGTGTCTCGACGTTGACTTCCTTGAAGAAGCCCAGGCGCTCAAGACGGGTCTTGGACTGGTCGATCAGGTAAGTCGACGCCCAGCCACCTTCCATCTGGCGCATTTCACGGCGCAGCACTTCGTCCGCAGACTTGGTGTTGCCACGGAAGTTGATACGGTTCACGTAGGCACGCTTGCCTGGGTCGACAACGAAGGTGATGTCCACGGTATGGTCATCATCATGCGGGGTCGGCACGCCGTTGACGTTGGCGAAGGTATAGCCTTCGTTACCCAGGCGGCGGGTGATCAGTTCGGAAGTGGTGGTCATCAGCTTGCGCGAGAACACCTGGTTCTTCTGCACCAGCAGCAGGGCCTTGACCTGGTCTTCAGGGACTTTCAGGTCGCCGCTGAGCTTCACGTCACGAACGGTGTACTTCTCGCCTTCGTTGACGTTGACAGTGATATAGACGTGTTTCTTGTCCGGCGTGATGGACACCTGGGTCGAAGCGATATCCATGTTGATATAGCCACGGTCCAGGTAGTAGGAACGCAGGCGCTCCAGGTCACCGGAGAGTTTTTCACGGGCGTACTTGTCATCGTTCTTGAAGAACGACAACCAGTTGGTGGTCTTGAGTTCGAACAGATCGATCAGGTCGTCATCAGAGAACTTGGTGTTGCCCACCACGTTGATGTGCTGAATGGCAGCCACGGTGCCTTCGTTGATGTTGACCTTCAGGCCGACACGGTTACGAGGCTGCGGGATCACTTCTGTTTCCACGGTCGCGGAGTAGCGGCCCTGGGCAACGTACTGGCGTTGCAGTTCGTTACGCACACCCTCAAGGGTGGCGCGCTGGAAGATCTCGCCTTCGGCCAGGCCGGATTGCTTGAGGCCCTTCATCAGGTCTTCAGTGGAGATCGCCTTGTTGCCCTCGATCTCGATACTGGCGACGGAAGGTCGCTCGACGACGGTGATGACCAGGACGTTGCCTTCGCGACCCAGTTGGATATCTTGAAAGAACCCGGTTTTGAACAGCGCACGAGTGGATTCCACCAGGCGACGGTCATCAGCCTGTTCCCCGACGTTCAACGGCAAGGCACCAAAGACGCTACCCGCGGAAACCCGCTGGAGGCCGTTGACGCGAATATCGGAGATAGTGAAGGACTCGGCGTGAACTTCGGCGATCATCAATACGGTGAGAACCGCAGTTAGCAGCAGACGTTTCATGAAGTCCTTTCTTATTCCAACTGGCAATAAACAAACTGCCGCAAAATGCGGCAGATTCGCAATTCAGCGAAGCGTTACAGTCGTCCCAGATCGTTGACCAGGGCTAACAACATCACCCCGACCACCAAACTGATACCGATCTGTATCCCCCAACCCTGCACCCGATCCGACAAGGGGCGACCACGCACCCACTCGACCAGATAAAACAACAGATGCCCCCCATCCAATACTGGAATGGGCAGCAAATTCAGAACCCCCAGGCTAATACTCAGATAAGCCAGGAAATTCAGGAAATCTGCGACACCCGACTGGGCAGAAGCGCCCGCCACTTTAGCAATGGTTATCGGTCCACTCAAGTTTTTTACCGAGAGCTCGCCGAACAACATTTTCTTGAGGGATTCGAGGGTCAGCACGCTCATGGTCCAAGTGCGTTTTGCACCTTCGCCAATCGCTGCCAAAGGCCCGAAACTGACCTCCCGAACCATCGACGGCGGCCACTCTACGCCCTTGACTCCAGCACCCAGGTACCCCCCGGCCGCCTTGGCTTCCCCGCGTACCGACAAGGTCACAGGGACGTCGATTTGAGCACCATCGCGCTCAACTTTCAGCACAATTTTGGTATCAGGGCGTACACGCACCAGATCGACCACTTGCTGCCAGTCACCCAGCGACTGACCATCAAGCGCCAACAGGCGATCGCCGGTTTTCAGGCCTGCAGCCTGGGCCGGACCTTTCGGGTCCAGCTCGGCAAGTACCGGCGGCAGCGCAGGACGCCATGGGCGAATACCCAGGGATTTGATCGGATCAGGCTCATCAGCGCCCTTAAGCCAATGATCCAGGACCAGCTCACGCGGGGTTTCAGTGGTGGAGTCTTGCTCACGCACTACCACATTGACGGTGCCGCTTTCGCCCAGGCGACGAACCAACTGCAGGTTGACCGCGCCCCAGCCAGTGGTAGGTTCGCCATCAATGGAAACAATTTCCTGCCCGGCAACCAGGCCAGCCTTGGCCGCCAGGCTGTCCGCCTCGACCGCACCGATGACCGGGCGCACCTGCTGGCTGCCCAGCATGGCCAAGACCCAGAAGAACACCATCGCCAACAGGAAGTTGGCAATCGGGCCCGCAGCCACAATGGCGATACGCTGACGAACGGTCTTGCGGTTGAAGGATTGGTCCCGTTGATCGGCCGGCACTTCGCCTTCACGCTCATCGAGCATCTTGACGTAGCCGCCCAGCGGAATGGCTGCAATCACGAACTCGGTACCATGGCGATCGTGCCAGCGGACCAACGGCATGCCGAAACCGACGGAAAAGCGCAATACCTTGACGCCGCAACGACGCGCCACCCAAAAGTGGCCGAATTCGTGGAAGGTAACCAGCACACCCAGAGCAACCAGGGTGCCGACAATCATGTAGAGCGCACTCATCTAATTTCTCCGCATTCCAATCCAGTGCCTGAAGGCCTACTGCGCCGACAGACTAACGCGCATTGCGGTTCAACCATTGCCCGGCCAGCGCTCGAGCCTTTGCATCCGCCTCAAACACCGCGCCCAGATCATTCACCGCGACCACAGGCTCAAGGCTCAGCACGTCCTCGATGATACTCGCGATCTGCGGAAAGCGGATGCGCCCATCAAGAAACGCCGCCACCGCCACTTCATTGGCCGCATTGAGCATGGCTGGCGCGCTGTTGCCCGCCTCGGCCGCTTGCCGCGCCAGACGCAGGCATGGGAAGCGCTGCTCGTCCGGCGCCTCGAAGTCCAGGCGGGCGATGGCAAACAAATCCAGAGGCGCAACCCCGGAGTCGATCCGCTCAGGCCACGCCAAGGCATTGGCGATCGGTGTGCGCATGTCGGGGTTACCCAGCTGCGCCAATACCGAACCATCCACATAGTCGACCAGGGAATGAATCACACTTTGCGGGTGAATCACCACCTCGACCTGGTCCGGCCGGGCATCGAACAGCCAGCAGGCTTCGATCAGCTCCAGGCCCTTGTTCATCATGCTGGCTGAGTCTACGGAGATTTTGCGCCCCATGGACCAGTTCGGATGGGCACAGGCCTGATCCGGAGAGACATGCTCCAGCTCCGCCGAAGGTGTCTGACGGAACGGACCACCCGAAGCGGTCAGCAGAATGCGACGCACGCCTACCTGGCTCAGACCACGGGAAAAATCCCCCGGCATGCACTGGAAAATCGCGTTGTGCTCACTGTCGAGAGGCAGCAGTACGGCGCCGCTCTTGCGCACCGCCTGCATGAAGA
Organism: Pseudomonas sp. BIGb0164; assembly: GCF_024810135.1. Classification (NCBI taxonomy): domain Bacteria; kingdom Pseudomonadati; phylum Pseudomonadota; class Gammaproteobacteria; order Pseudomonadales; family Pseudomonadaceae; genus Pseudomonas; species Pseudomonas sp. BIGb0164. Next base: position 215,691 of record NZ_JANUEA010000002.1, read on the forward strand.
GCGCGCCGGACATCACCAGCGCTTCTTTATTTGCCAGCAGGATCTTCTTGCCCGCATCGACAGCCGCGAGCGTCGGACGCAGGCCCGCAGCGCCAACGATGGCTGCCACGACGGTATCGACCTCGGCATCCGCCGAAACCTGGCAAAGCCCCTCCTCGCCCACCAACACTTGAGTGGCGAGCCCGACAGCGCGCAGGTCGTCCTGCAAGCCACGGGCTGCCGCCGCCTCAGGCACTACAGCAAAACGCGGCGCGTGGCGCACGCACAACGCCAGCAGCTCACTCAGACGCGTAAACCCGGTCAGGGCAAAGACCTGATAACGGTCCGGGTGGCGAGCAATCACATCAAGGGCGCTCAACCCTACCGAGCCGGTTGCACCCAGCACGGTCACTTGCTGCAGGCGGCTCACGAAGCGGCCATCCACAACAGCACTGCAAAGATCGGGATCGCAGCAGTCAGGCTGTCGATACGGTCCAGCACACCACCGTGACCTGGCAGCAGGTTGCTGCTGTCCTTGATCCCGGCCTGGCGCTTGAACATGCTCTCAGTGAGGTCGCCAACCACCGAAATAAACACGACGACAGCGGTGCCCAACAAGGCCAGGAAAATCTCCTTCACCGACCAATCGCGCACAACACCGACCACCAGCGTAATGACCAGAGTCAACGCCAGACCACCGTACACGCCCTCCCAGCTCTTGCCCGGGCTCACGGCCGGCGCCAGCTTGCGCTTGCCAAAGGCCCGACCCGAGAAGTACGCACCGATATCAGCACCCCACACCAACACCATCACCGCCATGATCAGCCAGTTGCCCATGGGCGAATTCTTGATCTCCACCAACCCTTGCCAGGCCGGCAGCAGAATCAGCAAACCAATCACCAGCTTGCTGGCAACACTGGACCAGTGACCACTGGTACGCGGAAACGTCAGCACCAGGAAGGTCGCCAGCGCCCACCACAACACCGCCGCCCCCAACACCCAAGGCACGACGATGCTCGACAGGGTATGCATCAGAAACAGCAGCACCGCGACCACCGCGGCGTACACCACGCGTGACAATTGCGCATTGAAACCCGCCAGGCGCGCCCATTCCCAGGCGCCCAGGGTCACGACCAGGCCGATAAACAGCGCAAAGCCGGAACCATCGAGCAGGAAGAACCCGCACAAGGCGATCGGCAACAGGATCAGTGCAGTGATGATTCGTTGTTTAAGCATTTAAACCCGGGCTCCAGCTTCGATCTGCTCGCTCGTTTTACCGAAGCGACGCTGACGGGAAGCGAAATCGGCCAGCGCATTGCGCATGGCATCGTGTTTGAAGTCCGGCCAGAACAGGTCGGAGAAGTACAGCTCGGTGTAAGCCAACTGCCACAGCAGGAAATTGCTGATGCGATGCTCGCCACCGGTACGAATGCACAGGTCCGGCAACGGCAGGTCACCGGTGACCAGGCAGGTTTGCAGCAATTCAGGCGTAATGTCATCCGGCCGCAGATGACCGGCCTGCACTTCGCGGGCAAGGCGTTGCGCCGCTTGGGCGATATCCCACTGACCACCATAGTTGGCTGCGATCTGCAGCACAAAACGGTTGGCGCCGGCCGTGATAGCCTCGGCCTCGCGCATGGCCGCCTGCAGCTCCGGGTGAAACCGCGAGCGATCACCGATGATGCGCAGGCTGATGTTGTTGTCGTTGAGGCGCTTGGCCTCACGACGCAGGGCCTTGAAGAACAGGTCCATCAAGGCGCTGACTTCTTCGGCAGGCCGCTGCCAGTTTTCACTGGAGAAGGCGAACAAGGTCAGCACCTCGACCTTGGCTTCGGCGCACACCTCAATCACGGCCCGCACCGCATCGACACCCGCTTTATGCCCGGCTACACCCGGCATAAAGCGTTTCTTCGCCCAGCGATTATTCCCATCCATGATGATCGCGACATGGCGCGGCACCACAGAGGGTACAGTCTGCTTGGTCTTTTCCATGAAGGCGTCCTGACCCCTTATACGGCCATCAGGTCCTTTTCTTTTTCTTCCGTGGCCTTGGTGATCTGGGCCTCGGCATCTTTAGTCAGCTTGTCGATATCGGCAACGGCACGACGCTCTTCGTCTTCGCTGATTTCCTTGTCCTTGACCAGCTTCTTCAGGTCACCCAAGGCATCGCGACGGATGTTGCGCACGGCCACACGGGCATCTTCTGCAGCGCTGCGTGCCTGTTTGGTGAAGCCCTTGCGGGTTTCTTCGGTCAGGGCAGGCATGGAGATCAGCAGCAACTCACCCAGGTTGGTCGGGTTGAGGTTCAGGCCAGCGCTCTGGATTGCCTTGTCAACGGCAGCAAGCATGTTGCGCTCGAATGCCACGACCTGCAGGGTGCGCGAGTCTTTCACGGTGACGTTGGCCACGCTGCTCAGCGGAGTGTCGGCGCCGTAGTAAGGCACCATCACGCTACCCAGGATGCTTGGGTGCGCCTTGCCGGTACGAATCTGGCCGAATGCATGGCTCAGAGACTCCAGGGATTTCTGCATACGCGCTTGGGCGTCTTTCTTGATTTCGTTGATCATTGTTGGCCTTCCTCGATCAGAGTCCCTTCCGCGCCGCCGTGTACGATATTCAGCAGGGCGCCGGGCTTGTTCATGTTAAATACGCGCAGCGGCATCTTGTGGTCGCGGCACAGGCAAATTGCCGTCAGATCCATCACGCCCAGCTTGCGATCCAGCACTTCATCGTAGGTCAGATGATCGAACTTCTCGGCATGCGGGTCTTTGAATGGGTCTGCGGTGTACACACCATCCACCTTGGTGGCCTTGAGCACCACGTCAGCATCGATCTCGATGGCACGCAGGCAAGCAGCCGAATCGGTGGTGAAGAACGGGTTACCCGTGCCGGCGGCAAAGATCACCACTTCCTTGGCGTTCAGGTGGCGCATGGCTTTACGACGATCATAGTGATCGGTCACGCCGACCATGGAAATAGCCGACATCACGATGGCCGAGATATTGGCGCGCTCCAGAGCGTCGCGCATGGCCAGGGCGTTCATCACAGTGGCCAGCATGCCCATGTGGTCGCCCGTGACCCGATCCATCCCGGCCGCACTCAGTGCAGCGCCGCGGAACAGGTTGCCGCCACCGATCACCAGACCGACTTGTACGCCGATTCCGACCAACTGGCCGACCTCCAGCGCCATGCGGTCGAGCACCTTGGGATCGATCCCGAACTCTTCCGAGCCCATCAGGGCCTCGCCGCTAAGCTTGAGTAGAATGCGTTTATAGCGAGCCTGATAACCACTGCCCTGCTGAGCCATTGCGAATCTCTCCTGCGGCGTATTTTTTAAAAATTCTTGGCGAGCCGTTTACGGCTTGCGTTCACTCTAGCTGGACGCTATCACAGCGCCATCGGAACACGGCTTTGTAAGCCAGTTCCGAGGGGAAGCCAAATAAAATCAGCCTTCCCATTTGAAAAGAGGCTGCGCGCGTGAGCGGGCAGCCTCTTTCGGGCGACAGTTTAAAACTGTCTTATTGCTTGGCGGCAGCCAGCTGGGCAGCAACTTCTTCAGCGAAGTTGTCGACCGGCTTCTCGATGCCTTCGCCTACTTTGAAGTAGGTGAAGGAAACGATTTCAGCACCGGCTTTCTTGGCCAGGTCGCCAACCTTGATTTCAGGGTTCTTGACGAACGCCTGCTCAACCAGGCTTGCTTCAGCCAGGAACTTGCTGATACGGCCTTTGACCATGTTCTCAACAATGTTTTCTGGCTTGCCTTTGATTTTTTCTTCGTTCAGCTGCAGGAACACAGCTTTTTCACGCTCGATCGCTTCGGCCGAAACTTCCGAAGGCAGCAGGAACTCAGGGTTGCTTGCAGCAACGTGCATAGCGATGTCTTTGGCCAGCTCTACGTCACCGCCTTTCAGAACAACCGCTACACCGATCTTGTTGCCGTGCAGGTAACCACCAACCACGTCACCTTCAACGCGGGCCAGGCGACGGATGTTGACGTTTTCGCCAACCTTGCCGACCAGTACCAGGCGAGCAGCTTCTTGAGCTTCGATCAGAGGCTCAACGGTGGTCAGCTTGTCAGCGAATGCTTTTTCAACGCTGGCAGCCACGAATGCCTTGAAGTCGTCCTGCAGAGCCAGGAAGTCGGTCTGCGAGTTCACTTCCAGCAGAACAGCGGACTTACCGTCTTCTTTCAGAGCGATAGCGCCTTCAGCAGCTACGTTGCCTGCTTTCTTGGCGGCCTTGATGGCGCCCGAAGCACGCATGTCGTCGATGGCTTTTTCGATGTCGCCGCCGGCCTTGGTCAAGGCCTTTTTGCAATCCATCATGCCTTCGCCGGTACGCTCACGCAGTTCTTTAACCAACGCTGCAGTAATCTCTGCCATTTCAAAATCCTCTTGGATAGGTTTTCAACCATTCCACCCGATCAAACGGGCGATCAATTCTTCCCGAACCACCCTTGTAGGCCGCTGCACGTTACAAATGATGTAGCTGCGCTGCCGACAAATGGTTTTCGAGGTGGCAAAAAGGGGGCCAAGCCCCCTTTTTGCTTACTGAGTCAACGCCAGGGCGCTATTACTCAGCGGCAGCTACCGGAGCTTCTTCAACGAACTGCTCGGTACCACCAGCAACGTGGTTGCGACCACGGATTACAGCGTCAGCCATCGAACCCATGTACAGCTGGATAGCGCGGATTGCGTCATCGTTGCCTGGGATGATGTAGTCAACGCCTTCCGGGCTGCTGTTGGTATCGACTACGCCGATAACAGGGATGCCCAGCTTGTTGGCTTCGGTGATCGCGATGCGCTCGTGATCAACGTCGATAACGAACAGTGCGTCAGGCAGACCGCCCATGTCCTTGATACCACCCAGGGAACGATCGAGCTTTTCCAGGTCACGGGAGCGCATCAGCGCTTCTTTCTTGGTCAGCTTGGCGAAAGTACCGTCTTCGGCTTGTACTTCAAGGTCACGCAGACGCTTGATGGAAGCACGGATGGTCTTGAAGTTGGTCAGCATGCCGCCCAACCAGCGGTGATCGACGTACGGCGAACCGCAACGTGCTGCTTCTTCAGCAACGATCTTGCCAGCGGAACGCTTGGTGCCGACGAACAGAATCTTGTTTTTGCCCTGGGCCAGACGCTCTACGAAAGTCAGAGCTTCGTTGAACATTGGCAGGGTTTTTTCAAGGTTGATGATGTGGATCTTGTTACGCGCGCCGAAAATGTATTTACCCATTTTCGGGTTCCAGTAACGGGTCTGGTGACCGAAGTGCACACCGGCCTTCAGCATATCGCGCATATTGACTTGGGACATGATAGTTCCTTAATAAGTCGGGTTTGGCCTCCACGTATCCCAATGACCAACCAGCGGCATCAAGGCCTCCGGCACCCAGGTCATCGTGTCGACACGTGTGTGGATTTAAGCTTTGCGGGGTATCCCCGGAAAGCGGCGCATTTTATACCACAGCATCGACGAAAACGAAACCCGCAATCACATCTGCCGCCGACCGCGTTCACGCAAGCCCTTGAATAGAGCCCACAACCCCCTACCTTATAGAGAGAAGCGATTATCAGAGGCTCATGATTTGAGGCCATCGTCTGATAGAATCGCGTTTTTTGTGGCTTGTGCGAATTCTGTAACCTTTTGTCGCACGCCCGTAAACCGTATTGATTTCAGCGCGTCGCGCTAGAGAGAGCCTGTATGACCGTAAGTTTGAAAACCGCCGAAGACATCGCCGGCATGCGCATCGCCGGCAAACTGGCTGCCGACGTGCTGGAAATGATCGCCGAACACGTCAAGCCCGGCGTCACCACCGACACCCTGAACCAGATCTGCCACGACTATATAGTCAATGTGCAAAAGGCCATCCCTGCCCCGTTGAACTACAAGGGTTTCCCCAAGTCCATCTGCACCTCGGTCAACCACGTGGTCTGCCACGGGATCCCGGGCGACAAGCCCCTGAAGGACGGCGACACCCTGAACATCGACGTCACCGTGATCAAGGACCGCTACTTCGGCGACACCAGCCGCATGTTCCACGTCGGCACCGTGCCGGTCTGGGCCGAGCGCCTGTCCCAGGTGACCCAGGAATGCATGTACAAGGCCATCGAGATCGTGAAACCCGGCTGCCGCCTGGGCGACATCGGCGAAGTGATCCAGAAGCACGCCGAAAAGAACGGTTTCTCGGTGGTGCGCGAGTTCTGCGGCCACGGCATCGGCACTGTGTTCCACGAAGAGCCACAGATCCTGCATTACGGCCGCGCCGGCACCGGTATGGAGCTGAAAGCAGGCATGACCTTCACCATCGAACCGATGATCAACCAGGGCAAGGCCGACACCAAGGTGCTGGGCGACGGCTGGACCGCCATCACCAAGGACCGCAAGCTCTCGGCCCAGTGGGAACACACCCTGCTGGTCACCGACACCGGCTACGAAATCTTCACCCTGCGCGCCGACGACACGATCCCGCGCACGTCGGGTGCGGCTTCGGCGTAAAGCTTGCTTAGGTTTTCCCCCCACTGTGTTGTGACTGACTGATAGATAGAAAGGAAAACCGATCGATGCCCCAGGTGGATCCCGAACTCTTCGACCGTGGCCAGTTCCAGGCCGAACTGGCGTTGAAGGCAAGCCCCATCGCCGCCTTCAAGAAGGCTATCCGCCAGGCCCGCGAGGTGCTCGATGAGCGCTTTCGCAGCGGCCGGGACATCCGCAGGCTGATCGAGGACCGCGCCTGGTTCGTCGATAACATCCTGCAAAAGGCCTGGGAGCAATTCAGTTGGAGCGAGGACGCCGACATCGCCCTGGTGGCGGTCGGCGGCTACGGGCGCGGCGAGCTGCACCCCTACTCCGACATCGACCTGCTGATCCTGCTGGACAGCGCCGACCATGAGATCTTTCGCGATTCTATCGAGCGCTTTCTCACCCTGTTGTGGGACATCGGCCTGGAAGTCGGCCAGAGCGTGCGCTCGGTGGACGAATGCGCCGAAGAGGCCCGCGCCGACCTGACCGTCATCACCAACCTGATGGAAAGCCGCACCATCGCCGGCCCCGAGCGCCTGCGCCAGCGCATGCTCGAAGTCACCAGCACCGCGCACATGTGGCCAAGCAAGGACTTCTTCCTGGCCAAACGCGCCGAGCAGAAGGCCCGGCACCACAAATACAACGACACCGAATACAACCTGGAACCCAACGTCAAGGGCTCGCCCGGTGGCCTGCGGGATATCCAGACGATTTTGTGGGTTGCCCGTCGCCAGTACGGCACCCTGAACCTGCGGGCCCTGGCCGGCGAAGGTTTCCTGGTGGAAAGCGAAAACGCCCTGTTGGCCTCCTCCCAGGAGTTCCTGTGGAAAGTGCGCTACGCCTTGCACATGCTCGCCGGACGCTCCGAAGACCGCCTGCTGTTCGACCACCAGCGCTCCATCGCCACCCTGCTGGGCTTTGAAGGCGAAGACGCGAAGACCAGCATCGAAAGCTTCATGCAGCAGTATTACCGGGTGGTCATGAGCATTGCCCAGCTCAGCGACCTGATCATCCAGCACTTCGAGGAAGTGATCCTGGCGCCCGAGGATGAAGCGCCGCCGCAGCCGATCAACGCGCGTTTCCAACTGCACGACGGCTATATCGAGGCGCGCAACGACAACGTCTTCAAACGCACCCCGTTCGCCATGCTGGAGATCTTCGTGCTGATGGCCCAGCAGCCGGAAATCAAGGGCGTGCGCGCCGACACCATCCGTTTGCTGCGGGAAAACCGTCACCTGATCGACGATGACTTTCGCAACGATATCCGCAACACCAGCCTGTTCATCGAGCTGTTCAAGTGCAAGATCGGCATCCACCGCAACCTGCGGCGCATGAACCGCTACGGCATCCTCGGGCGCTACCTGCCGGAGTTCGGCTTTATCGTCGGGCAGATGCAGCACGACCTGTTCCACATCTACACCGTGGACGCCCACACTCTGAACCTGATCAAGCACCTGCGTAAGCTGCAGTACACCCAGGTGTCAGAGAAATTCCCGCTGGCCAGCAAGCTCATGGCCAAGCTGCCCAAGCCGGAGCTGATCTACCTCGCTGGCCTGTACCACGACATCGGCAAGGGCCGCCATGGCGACCACTCGGAAGTCGGCGCCGTCGACGCCGAGGCGTTCTGCCAGCGCCACCAGTTGCCCCTGTGGGACAGCCGCCTGATCGTCTGGCTGGTGCAGAACCACCTGGTGATGTCCACCACTGCCCAGCGCAAGGACTTGTCCGACCCGCAGGTGATCCACGACTTCGCTGGCATCGTCGGCGACGAAACCCGTCTCGACTACCTGTATGTGCTGACCGTCTCCGACATCAACGCCACCAACCCCACGCTGTGGAACTCGTGGCGTGCCAGCCTGCTGCGCCAGCTCTACACCGAGACCAAGCGCGCCCTGCGCCGTGGCCTGGAAAACCCGGTGGACCGCGAAGAGCAGATCCGCCGTACCCAAAGCGCAGCCCTGGACATCCTGGTGCGTGGCGGCAACGACCCGGACGATGTCGAGCAACTCTGGTCGCAACTGGGCGACGACTACTTCCTGCGCCACACCGCCGGCGATGTGGCCTGGCACAGTGACGCGATCCTGCAGCAGCCGGCCGATGGCGGGCCTTTGGTGCTGATCAAGGAAACCACCCAGCGCGAATTCGAAGGCGGTACGCAGATCTTCATCTATGCGCCGGACCAGCACGACTTCTTCGCCGTGACCGTGGCCGCCATGGACCAGCTCAACCTGAACATTCATGACGCACGGGTCATCACCTCCAGCAGCCAGTTCACCCTCGACACCTACATCGTGCTCGACACCGACGGCGACTCGATTGGTGACAACCCGGTGCGGGTGAAAAAGATCCGCGAAGGCCTTACCGAGGCCCTGCGCAACCCTGACGACTACCCGACCATCATCCAGCGCCGGGTACCGCGCCAGCTCAAGCACTTTGCGTTTGCGCCCCAGGTGACCATTTCCAACGACGCCCAGCGGCCGGTAACCGTGCTGGAACTCAGCGCACCGGATCGCCCGGGGTTGCTGGCACGCATCGGCGGGATCTTCCTGGAGTTCGACCTGTCGTTGCAGAACGCCAAGATTGCGACCCTCGGTGAGCGCGTGGAAGACGTGTTCTTCATCACCGACGCCGATAACCAGCCGCTGTCCGACCCTGAGCTGTGCCTGCGCTTGCAGGAAGCCATCGTGCAGCAGTTGAGCGTGACCCAAGAGCCTGGGGTCGAGCTCACCCGGCTGACTATTTGATTATTGAATGTGTTAACCCGATTCATGTGGGAGCTGGCTTGCCTGCGATAGGGCCGCCACGGTGTATCTGGCACACCGAGGCGAAGCCATCGCAGGCAAGCCAGCTCCCACAGGGTCTGCGCTTACCTAAGAGACTTTTATGAACAACGCCCTGAACCAGCTCCAGCCCTACCCGTTCGAAAAACTGCGTGCCCTGCTGGGCAGCGTCACGCCGAACCCGGACAAGCGCCCGATCGCGCTGTCCATCGGCGAACCCAAGCACAAGTCACCTGAGTTCGTCGCCAAGGCCCTGGCCGACAGCCTCGACCAGATGGCGGTGTACCCGACCACCCTGGGCATTCCGGCCTTGCGCGAGGCCATCGGCGCCTGGTGCGAACGCCGCTTCAATGTACCCAAGGGCTGGCTCGACCCGGCGCGCAACATCCTGCCGGTCAACGGCACCCGCGAGGCGCTGTTCGCCTTCACCCAAACGGTGGTCAACCGCGGTGACGATGCCCTGGTGGTGAGCCCGAACCCCTTCTATCAGATCTACGAAGGCGCGACGTTCCTGGCCGGGGCCAAGCCGCACTACCTGCCTTGCCTGGATGCCAACGGCTTCAACCCGGATTTCGATGCCGTGACGCCGGACATCTGGAAGCGCTGCCAGATCCTGTTCCTGTGCTCCCCGGGTAACCCGACCGGCGCGCTGATCCCGGTCGATACCCTGAAAAAACTCATCACCCTGGCCGACGAACATGACTTCGTCATCGCCGCCGACGAGTGCTACAGCGAACTGTACTTCGACGAACAAACCCCACCACCGGGCCTGTTGAGCGCCTGCGTCGAGCTGGGCCGCCAGGACTTCAAGCGCTGCGTGGTGTTCCATAGCCTGTCCAAGCGCTCCAACCTGCCAGGCCTGCGCTCCGGTTTTGTGGCCGGCGACGCCGACATCCTCAAGGCCTTCCTGCTGTACCGCACCTACCACGGCTGCGCGATGCCGGTGCAAACCCAGTTGGCCAGCATTGCAGCCTGGAAAGACGAAGCCCATGTGCTGGCCAACCGTGACCTGTACCGCGAGAAATTCGACGCCGTGCTAGCCATTCTCAAGCCGGTACTGGATGTGCAGGCACCGGATGGCGGGTTCTACCTGTGGCCGAATGTGAATGGAGACGATGCCACCTTTTGTCGCGACCTGTTCGAGCAAGAACACGTAACCGTGGTTCCGGGTTCCTACCTGTCGCGGGAAGTGGATGGCTTCAACCCGGGTGCAGGGCGAGTGCGTTTGGCACTGGTTGCACCACTGGCGGAGTGCGTGGAGGCGGCTGAGCGAATTCGCGATTTTGTCCAGCGCACTCAGTAACCCTTGCCAACCCCGCACTGTGCAACACAGTGCGGGGCCTTGCTCACTTGAACAAGGGGAACCAGAATTTCGCGCTTAACACTCATTGGGACATTCCCTTTGAGTACAGCGCATGAACCCGACCGCTCAACTTTCTGGCAACGTTCATTTCCCACTGCCGCCCTTAGATAGCGAAACTCCCACCTCTGCGCGCACCGGCCGGACCAAAAGAGGCCTCGCAGACACAACCAAACGCTGGCCCGCAGGCGTCATAACCGTTGCTGTTGACCTTAGAGACCAGAAAAGCAAGGCTCTGGTGATAGATGCGATCAGGGAGTGGGCGCATAACACTCCCGCCCATCAATTTCGGGTTGTCGATGGCAGAGAGGGCGATATTCGAATCTCTGATGACCCCGGCATCAAGAGAAACTGGACCGCGATTGGCACCGACGCGAAAAACGTGCCGCTGAGCGAACCGACGATGCACTTGGAACGACTCGATGATTCGAGGGAATTCCGTGCAAAAGCGCTGCACGAATTCGGCCATGCCCTGGGGCTGCTGCACGAACACCAAAACCCTGAGCACGATATCAACTGGGACATAGACGCTGTTTACGAAGGTTACACCAGCGAGCACTTCCCGAAAGAGCTCGTCTATAGTCAGTTCCTGAAACTACCTGTTGGCGACCATTTGCTCGTCACCCGCTATGACAGTAAGTCCATCATGCATTACGACTTCCCGGATATTGTCACCCTTGATGGAAGAGGTGTCGGTGCCAATACCCATCTCTCGGAAGGAGACAAAGCCATCGTACGCAAACTATACAAATTACCCACCTGATAGTTACTCAGTGCGAACCTCTACTTCATCACTCCCAAGTTCGCTTCGCTCATATCCAGATCCGCCAACACTTCCCTCAACACGTCATCACCCATCTGGTGATGACGGCTCAAGCTATACAACTCCAGGCGCTGCGCCCGCAGGGCCCTGAGCCACAACTTGCGTTCAAGCAGATCTATCTGTTGCGCCAGCGCCTGGGCTTGGGCCGAGTCGTTGCAGAGCGCCACGATTGCGACCCTCGGCGAGCGCGTGAAAGACGTGTTCTTCATAACCGACGCCGATAACCAGCCGCTGTCCGACCCGGAGCTGTGCCTGCGCTCGCAGGAAGCCATCGTCGTGACTCAGGAGCCTGGCGTCGAGCTCACGCGCCTGACTATATAAATTTTAATGTTGTGGACGTGGCTCATGTGGGAGCTGGCTTGCCTGCGATGGCATCGCCTCGATGCGAACATGTGAAAGCGGCGGAGCGGGTTCGTGCGTTTATTCAGCGTCATCAGTCATCAAACACGCCCGCACTGCGCAATGCAGTGCGGGATGCTGAGCATTTCCTACAGCGCCACAAGTATTAAGCTACGCCTTTGTTGGAACGTTTCCCTCAAACAGCACCACTACATGGACTCCAGACTCCTTTCGTCAGCGAGGCCGTGCATTTTGAGCATCAACCCTACTGCCCATCCAACAGCCGCCGCCCCTGAGCATGCCTACAACAACCAGGCGCCGGAAACATCCGCGCTCAGTAGAAAAAAACGTGGCGTGGCATTCCCTGCGGACCTTTGGCCACAACACTCGACACTCAAGATCTCGTTGATTGGCATGACGCCGGAGCAAGAGCAACTCACCAAAACCAGCATCAATAAGTGGGCGCCTCACGTCAATCTGACGTTTGAGTTCACCCAATCACCCGACGCCGATATCAGGATTGCAGCGGACAATAATTCCTATGGGGGCTCATCGACAGTCGGCGTAAATGCGAAGAAGGTTCCCGCCCAAAAGCCCACGATGGTTATCGGTTTTGCACACGGCTTGGTTACAAAAACCAGCCAGACGGTAGCGCATGAGTTCGGCCATGCCTTGGGTTTGAAGCATGAGCACCAACATCCCTACCGGACTTTAGAGTTCAATGCAGAAAACGTCTATCAAGAGCACGATCGCTACAAACAACCCAGGAAAGAGGCTGACGACCAAATACTGAAAAAATTTGATCCTCGCCAGGTTTATTCTTCTCAGTATGACCCGCGCTCAATCATGCACTACAGCATGCCGGGGGAGTACTTCACTAACGGCATGCCCACATCCGAGAACTATGAACTGTCAGAAACCGACAAACAGTTCATCCGTGCGCTGTACCCTAAAAACCGATAGAGCCCCTGAGACTTATTTCAGCGATCCCAGGTTCGCTTCGCTCATATCCAGCTCCGCTAACACCTCCCGCAACACGTCATCACCAATCTGGTGATGACGGCTCAAGCTATACAATTCCAGGCGCTGCGCCCGCAGGGCCTTGAGGCGCAACTTGCGCTCAAGCAGGTCCATCTGTTGCGCCAGCGCCTGGGCCTCGGCCGAGTCGTTGAACACTTCCAACTGGTGGCGGTATTCCGACATCAAGCGTGCCTTCAACTCAGCAGCGAGCGCGGCCTGGGCGGCGTCCTGGGTTTCGGTTTCAGCAAGTTCCTCGGTTTCCAGGGCATGGATCGCGGCCACGGCGGTTTTCTTCCAGGCCTCGCGAACCTCGTTGTGGCGCTTCTCATCGGGACTCTTTTCGACGCCGCGCAACAACAGTGGCAAGGCAATGCACGCAGCAATCAGCGATAACAGGATCACCCCTGCCGCGATAAAGGTCAGCAGGTCACGCTCGGGAAAGTCCTGCCCCGGCGCCAGCAGCAGCGGCACCGACATCACACCGGCCAGCGTCACTGCACCGCGCACGCCACCGACGGTGAGCAACCAGCATGAACGCGCCGTTGGCACCAGCGTCAGCTCACCTTTGCCTCGCAGCCTGCGCAGCAAACCCGACAGCCGCCAAATACTCTGTACCCAGATAAAGCGCAGCACCAGCAACACCAGGAAGATCGCCACCACGTCCAGGCAGCGATACAACAAGGTCGGCCACAACGTCGGCTCATGGCTGACCACCGCCTTGATGATGTCCGGCAGTTGCAGGCCCAGCAGCAGGAAGATCAAGCCGTTGAAAGCAAACTCCAACAACGACCAGACGCTGCGGTTGAGCAAACGCGTGCTCGTCTGGCGCGGCAGCAGGTCGAGCCAGCTTTGCATCATGCCCGCTGCTACCGCCGACAAAATCCCCGATGCACCCAAACGCTCAGCCAACACATACGCGGCAAACGGCAGCAGCAACATGAACACTACATGCGTCGCCGGGTCGTCCCAACCCCGGGCGATCATCCAGGTGCGCAAGCGGCCCACCAGCCAGCTCAGCGCGACCCCCACGGCCAGGCCACCGACGGCCACCAAGACAAACGTGAGGCTGGCATCGGCCAGGGAAAACACCCCGGTCAACGCCGCCGCCAGGGCGAACTTGAAGGTCACCAGGCCCGACGCATCATTCATCAATGCCTCGCCCTGCAACATGTGCATCAGCGGAGTAGGCAAACGGTTCTGGGAAATGGCGGACACGGCCACAGCATCCGTCGGCGACAAAACCGCCGCCAGGGCGAAGGCCACCGGCAGCGGGATCGTAGGCAATATCCAGTGAATGAAGTAACCGGCACCGACTACCGTGAACAGCACCAGCCCCACCGCCAACGTCAGGATCGGCCCGCGCAGCCGCCAAAGCTCTCGCTTGGGCATGCGCCAACCATCGGAGAACAACAACGGCGGCAGGAACAGAAACAGGAACAGCTCCGGGTCCAGTGCCACGTGCAACCCCAGCGTAGGCCACGCCAGCAAGGCGCCGGCGGCAATCTGCACCAGGGGCAACGGCAGAGGAATGACACGCCCGACCAGACGCGAAACGCTGACCAGCATCAGCAGAATAAGAACGGTGTAGGCGGTTTGCATAACGCGGGTTTCCCGGACAATCGACGTGCAACGACACACATACGGCAACAACTCGCCGTTGAAGTGCCATATAACCCAGCTATGTTACCCACCTGGCTGCAGCCTGACATTTGCACATAAGTCGCACGCCGGCATGACGAGCGGCACCCAAACCCGCTGGTCGTGGCATAATCCGTGACCTTCCGTTTTCACACGCTCAAAGGGGGCAATTCCTTGACCGCTTCAAGCAAAACGTTGCACCTTTTCGGCATCAAAGCCTGCGACACCATGAAAAAGGCCCGCACCTGGCTCGATGAGCACGCTGTGAGCTATGAGTTCCACGACTACAAAACAGCCGGTATCGACCGCGAACACTTGACCCAATGGTGCAACGAGCACGGTTGGCAGGTGGTTTTGAACCGTGCGGGCACCACCTTTCGCAAACTCGAAGACGAACGCAAAGCCGATCTCGATCAGTCGAAAGCCATTGAATTGATGCTCGCGCAACCTTCGATGATCAAGCGCCCGGTGCTTGATCTCGGTGACAGAACCCTGATTGGCTTCAAGCCAGATAGTTATTCGGCGGCCCTCAAGTAGGCCAGCCCTTTCCATTTTGTAGAGGTAACAGCATGTCCAATTCCCTGTTCAGCCTGGGCTTCGGCGTCGGCACTCAGAACCGCCAAGGTGCTTGGCTGGAAGTGTTTTACGCGCAGCCGCTGCTCAACCCTTCGGCTGAAATCGTCGCAGCCATCGCGCCGATCCTCGGTTACACCGAAGGCAACCAGGCCATTACCTTCACCATCAGCCAAGCACTGCAGCTGGCTGATGCGCTCAAGAATGTCGACGCCACCCAAGCCGCGTTGCTCAACCGCCTGGCTGAAAGTCACACGCCGCTGGTCGCCACCCTGCTGGCTGAAGACGCCGCACTGACCTCCACGCCTGAGGCCTACCTCAAGCTGCACCTGCTGTCCCACCGCTTGGTCAAGCCACACGGCCTGAGCCTGGCCGGTGTGTTCCCGCAACTGCCGAACGTGGCCTGGACCAGCCAGGGCGCAATCGACATCGCCGAACTGGCCGAACGCCAACTGGAAGCGCGCCTGCGTGGCGAGCTGCTGGAAGTGTTCTCGGTGGACAAGTTCCCGAAAATGACCGACTACGTGGTTCCGGCCGGCGTACGGATCGCTGACGCCGCGCGTCTGCGCCTGGGCGCCTACGTGGGCGAAGGCACCACCGTGATGCACGAAGGTTTCGTCAACTTCAACGCCGGCACCGAAGGCCCGGGCATGATCGAAGGCCGTGTGTCGGCTGGCGTGTTCGTCGGCAAAGGCTCGGACCTGGGCGGCGGTTGCTCCACCATGGGCACCCTGTCGGGCGGCGGCAATATCGTGATCAAGGTGGGCGAAGGCTGCCTGATCGGCGCCAACGCCGGTATCGGTATCCCGCTGGGCGACCGCAACACCGTGGAGTCGGGCCTGTACGTCACCGCCGGCACCAAGGTTGCGTTGCTGGACGAGCAGAATCAATTGGTCAAGGTGGTCAAGGCACGCGAACTGGCCGGCCAGCCGGACCTGCTGTTCCGCCGCAACTCCGAGACCGGTGCCGTGGAGTGCAAAACCCACAAATCGGCCATCGAACTGAACGAAGCGCTGCACGCTCACAACTAAGCAGCCACTCGATGCCACTAGCGGGCCCCCACCCAGGGGCTCGCTTATACGAGTCTTTATCACCATGCTTGTGCCCTCTCCCTGGCGCGCCGACTTCCCGGCCATCGCCACCCTGCAACGGCAAGACCAGACCTACCTGGACAACGCCGCCACCACGCAAAAACCCCAAGCCCTGCTGGATGCCATCAGCCATTACTACGCCAATGGCGCAGCCAATGTGCACCGTGCCCAGCATTTGCCGGGGGCTCACGCGACACAGGCTTTTGAAGACAGCCGCAACAAGGTCGCGCAGTGGCTGAACGCAGGTGACAGCGGGCAAATCGTGTTTACCCACGGCGCGACGTCGGCGCTGAACCTCTTGGCCTATGGCCTTGAGCACTTATTCAATGCGGGCGATGAGATTGTCATCAGCGCCCTGGAACACCATGCCAACCTACTGCCCTGGCAGCAGTTGGCCAAACGCCGCGCGCTGAACCTGGTGGTATTGCCCCTGGGTGACGACGGCGTGATTGACCTTGCCGTCGCCGCCGAACTGATCGGCCCACGCACGCGCCTGCTGGCGGTGAGCCAGTTGTCCAATGTGCTCGGCGCCTGGCAGCCCCTGGAGGCCCTGTTGGCGCTGGCCCAGCCACACGGCGCGCTGACCGTCATCGACGGTGCCCAGGGCATCGTCCATGGCCGCCACGACGTGCAGGCCCTGGGGTGCGACTTCTATGTGTTCTCCAGCCACAAACTCTACGGGCCGGACGGCGTCGGCGTGCTGTTTGGCCGCAACGAAGCCCTGCACCACCTGCGCCACTGGCAGTTTGGTGGCGAGATGGTGCAACAGGCCGACTACCACAGCGCCAGCTTTCGCCCGGCGCCCCTGGGTTTCGAAGCCGGCACGCCGCCAATCGCCAGCGTGATCGGCCTGGGGGCCAGCCTGGACTACCTGAGTTCGCTGGACCCCAACGCCGTGATCGCCCATGAAGCAGCCCTGCACGACTACCTGTTGCGCGGGCTCAAAGCGCGCAACGGTGTGCAAGTATTGGGATATCCCCAGGTGGCCCTGGTCAGCTTCGTGGTCGATGGCGTGCATAACGCTGACCTCGCCCACCTGCTGACGGAGCAAGGCATTGCCGTGCGGGCCGGCCATCACTGTGCGATGCCGTTGCTCAAGGCGATGCACCTGTCGGGGGCGATTCGTGTGTCCCTGGCGCTGTACAACGACTCCGATGATCTGGAGCGTTTCTTTGAAGCGCTGGATCAAGCGCTGGATATGCTGCGATGAATTTGCCGGTGGATGCAGTGACCGCGCTTGACGCCTTCCAGGCTGTCGGCAGTTGGGAACAGCGCGCGCGGATGCTGATGCAATGGGGCGAGCGCATGCCTGCCCTGGCGGAGGCAGACAAGACCGACGCCAACCTGGTGCAGGGCTGCGAAAGCCTGGTGTGGTTGGTGGGGCACTTGCAGGATGGCCGATGGCAGTTTGCTGCCGCCAGCGATGCACGGATGATTCGCGGGTTGGTGGCGTTGCTGCTGGCGCGGGTGAATGGGTTGACGGCCGCCGAGTTGCAGGCCGTTGATCTGCCGGACTGGTTCAACCAGCTGGGGCTTTCCCGCCAATTGTCACCGTCCCGCAGCAATGGCCTCAACGCAGTCCTGCAGCGTATGCGAGCGTTGGGCCATACCTAAAACCAAATGTGGGAGCGGGCTTGCTCGCGACAGCGCCGTGTCAGTCTATACATGATTGACTGAGCCACCGCATTCGCGAGCAAGCCCGCTCCCACATTTTGAGCTTGGTTCGGCAGGATAGTTAAGCAGGCTTGACCCGCTCCGACGGCCTACGCACCCCGGCGACGATCTTATCCACGGCCTTGGTCGCCGCGACCATGCCAAACGTCGCCGTCACCATCATCACCGCGCCAAACCCACCCGCGCAGTCCAGCTTCACCCCATCCCCGACAAAGCTCTTTTGCAAACAGATACTGCCGTCCGGCTTGGGATAGCGCAGTTGCTCGGTGGAAAACACACACGGCACGCTGTAGTGGCGGGTCACGGTGCGCGAGAAACCATAGTCGCGGCGCAGGGTTGAGCGCACTTTGGAGGCCAGCGGGTCATTGAAGGTGCGGTTCAAGTCGCACACCTGGATCAACGTCGGGTCGATCTGCCCGCCGGCACCGCCGGTGGTGATGATCTGGATCTTGCGGCGCTTGCACCAGGCAATCAGCGCCGCCTTGGCGTTGACCGCGTCGATGCAGTCGATCACGCAGTCGATGTCTGGCGTGATGTATTCGGCCATGGTGTCGCGGGTGACGAAATCCGCCACCGCGTGCACCGTGCAATCCGGGTTGATGCCGCGCAGGCGCTCAGCCATCACCTCGACCTTGGGTTTGCCCACGGTGCTGTCCAGGGCATGCAACTGGCGGTTGCTGTTGCTGACGCAGACGTCGTCCAGGTCAAACAGCGAAATCTCGCCCACCCCGCAACGGGCCATGGCTTCCGCCGCCCAGGAACCCACGCCGCCGACGCCGACGATCGCCACATGGGCCGCTTTCAAGCGTTCCAGGCCTTCAATGCCATACAAGCGGGCGACGCCTGCAAACCGTGGATCTTCTGTACTCATGACCATTACCCCAAAAACCGGCGCGCATTATGGACTACAGAGCGACAAGTTCGAAGCGACAAGCTACAAGTAAAGAACTTAGATGGCCTTTCGCTGACTAATGTCCGGTTTTTCTCTGCTTGCTGTACGGTCAGGGAAGGGCCGGTGTAGGATGCGCGCCGTTCGGCGCAGGCCGACACCTCTTTTCGTTCCACACCCTTTGGAACCCGAAATAGCCATGGCATCGCGTAAATTTGGACTCAACCTGGTGATCGTGCTGGCAATCGCCGCGCTGTTCACCGGCTTCTGGGCGCTGATCAACCGCCCGGTCACCACCCCCAACTGGCCTGAACAGATCTCCGGGTTTTCGTACTCGCCGTTCCAACAAGGCCAGTTCCCACAGAAAGACCAATACCCGACTGACGATCAGATGCGCCAGGACCTGGCGATCATGAGCAAGCTGACGGACAACATCCGTACCTACTCGGTTGACGGCACCCTGGGAGACATCCCCAAGCTGGCGGAAGAATTCGGCCTGCGGGTGACCCTGGGCATCTGGATCAGCCCGGACCTGGAACGCAACGAACGTGAAATCCAGCGCGCCATCGAGTTGGCCAACAGTTCGCGCAGCGTGGTACGGGTGGTGGTCGGCAACGAAGCGCTATTCCGCGAAGAAATCACCCCCGAAGCGCTGATCGTGCTGCTCGACCGGGTGCGTGCCGCCGTGAAAGTGCCGGTGACCACCTCCGAACAATGGCACATCTGGGAAAAGAACCCGCAACTGGCCAAGCACGTCGACCTGATCGCCGCGCACATCCTGCCGTTCTGGGAATACATCCCGATGGACAAGGCCGGCCAATACGTACTCGACCGTGCCCGAGACCTGAAAAAACTGTTCCCGAAAAAACCCTTGCTGCTGTCGGAAGTGGGCTGGCCGAGCAACGGCCGTATGCGCGGTGGTAACGAAACGTCGCCGGCCGACCAGGCCATTTACCTGCGCACGCTGGTGAACAAGCTCAACCGCCAGGGCTACAACTACTTCGTGATCGAGGCGTTCGACCAGCCGTGGAAAGTCAGTGACGAAGGCTCCGCCGGCGCCTACTGGGGCGTGTACAACGCCGCGCGCCAGCAGAAATTCAACTTTGAAGGCCCGGTGGTCGCGATCCCGCAATGGCGCGTACTGGCCATCGGCTCGGTGGTACTGGCACTGCTGTCGCTGACCTTGCTGATGATCGACGGCTCGGCCCTGCGCCAGCGAGGCCGTACCTTCCTGACCTTTATCGCATTCCTGTGCGGTTCGGTGCTGGTGTGGATCGGCTACGACTACAGCCAGCAATACAGCACCTGGTTCAGCGTGACGGTCGGCGTCTTGCTGGCACTCGGCGCCCTCGGCGTGTTTATCGTGTTGCTGACCGAAGCCCATGAGCTGGCCGAGGCGGTGTGGACCCACAAACGTCGGCGTGAATTCCTGCCGGTTGAAGGGGATTCAGACTACCGCCCAAAAGTGTCGATCCACGTGCCGTGCTACAACGAGCCGCCGGAGATGGTCAAACAGACCCTCGACGCCCTGGCAGCCCTCGATTACCCGGACTACGAAGTCCTGATCATCGACAACAACACCAAGGACCCGGCCGTCTGGGAGCCGGTGCGCGACTACTGCGAAACCCTCGGCCCGCGCTTCAAGTTCTTCCACGTCTCGCCCCTGGCCGGTTTCAAGGGCGGCGCGCTGAACTACCTGATCCCGCACACCGCCAAGGATGCCGAAGTGATCGCGGTGATCGACTCGGACTACTGCGTGTCGCCGAACTGGCTCAAGCACATGGTGCCGCACTTCGCCGACCCGAAAATCGCCGTGGTGCAGTCGCCGCAGGACTACCGCGACCAGAACGAAAGCACCTTCAAGAAGCTCTGCTACGCCGAATACAAAGGCTTCTTCCATATCGGCATGGTCACCCGCAACGACCGTGATGCGATCATCCAGCACGGCACCATGACCATGACCCGTCGCTCGGTGCTCGAAGAATTGGGCTGGGCCGACTGGTGCATCTGCGAAGACGCCGAACTGGGCCTGCGCGTATTCGAAAAAGGCCTGTCGGCGGCGTATTACCACGACAGCTACGGTAAAGGCTTGATGCCGGATACCTTTATCGACTTCAAGAAGCAGCGGTTCCGCTGGGCCTATGGCGCGATCCAGATCATCAAGCGTCACACCGCCAGCTTGCTGCGCGGCAAGGACACCGAGCTGACCCGTGGCCAGCGCTACCACTTTCTCGCGGGCTGGCTGCCGTGGGTGGCGGACGGCATGAACATCTTCTTCACCGTGGGCGCCCTGTTGTGGTCGGCGGCGATGATCATCGTGCCGACGCGCGTCGACCCGCCGCTGCTGATTTTCGCGATCCCGCCCTTGGCGTTGTTCGTGTTCAAAGTGGGCAAGATCATCTTCCTGTACCGCCGCGCCGTTGGCGTGAACCTCAAGGATGCGTTCTGCGCGGCCCTCGCTGGCCTGGCGTTGTCCCATACCATCGCCAAGGCGGTGCTGTACGGCTTCTTCACCAGCAGCATTCCGTTCTTCCGTACACCCAAGAACGCCGATAACCACGGCTTCTGGGTCGCGATTTCCGAAGCCCGCGAAGAGATGTTCATCATGCTGCTGCTGTGGGGCGCGGCGCTGGGGATCTACCTGGTGCAGGGCCTGCCCAGCAACGACATCCGCTTCTGGGTGGTGATGCTGCTGGTGCAGTCGCTGCCGTACGTGGCGGCGCTGATCATGGCGTTCCTTTCGTCGCTGCCCAAACCTGCAGCGACGCCGGCGCCTGAACCGGCCGTGTAAAAACTTGCGCAATGCACTAAACGGCGGCCTCTGGCCGCCGTTTTGCTATAAGATAACGGCCGTTTTGTTGGATCAGCCAAGCGCCGATTGCCTTATGTGGGAGCGGGCTTGCTCGCGAATGCGGTATATCAGCCAATACATGCGTAGCTGACACTCCGCATTCGCGAGCAAGCCCGCTCCCACATTAGAATTTCGCCATTTCAAGTTCTGTATTCCACATGCGTCCTGCGCCCATTACACGCTTCCGGAGCTTTCCATGACGGCCCATGCCGACCTTTCGCCGACCCTTCAACTTGCCATCGACCTGATCCGTCGCCCCTCGGTCACGCCGATCGACGCCGATTGCCAGAAGCTGATGATGCAGCGCCTGGGCGACGCCGGTTTTGCGCTCGAGCCGATGCGTATTGAAGACGTGGACAACTTCTGGGCCACCCACGGCAAGCACGAAGGCCCGGTGCTGTGCTTTGCCGGTCACACCGACGTGGTGCCCACCGGCCCGGTGAACGCCTGGCAGAACGACCCGTTCGACGCGCTGATCGACGAAAACGGCATGCTCTGCGGGCGTGGCGCGGCGGACATGAAGGGCAGCCTGGCGGCCATGCTCGTGGCATCGGAGCGTTTTGTCACCGACTACCCGGACCACCGCGGCTCGGTCGCGTTCTTGATCACCAGCGATGAAGAAGGCCCGGCGCACCATGGCACCAAGGCCGTGATCGAGCGCTTGGCAGCCCGCAAGGAACGCCTGGACTGGTGCATCGTCGGCGAGCCGTCGAGCACCACCCTGGTGGGCGATGTGGTCAAGAACGGCCGTCGCGGTTCCCTCGGCGCCACCCTGACCGTACGCGGCGTACAAGGCCACGTGGCCTACCCGCACCTGGCCAAGAACCCGATCCACCTGGCCGCCCCGGCCCTGGCAGAGCTAGCGGCCGAGCACTGGGATGACGGCAATGCCTTCTTCCCGCCAACCAGTTTCCAGATCTCCAACCTCAATTCCGGTACCGGCGCGACCAACGTGATCCCGGGCGACCTGACGGCGGTGTTCAACTTCCGTTTTTCCACCGAGTCCACCGTCGAAGGCCTGCAGCAACGCGTGGCGGCGATCCTCGACAAGCACAACCTGGACTGGCACGTGGAGTGGGCGCTGTCGGGCCTGCCGTTCCTCACCGAACCCGGCGCCCTGCTGGATGCCGTTTCGGCCAGCATCAAGGCGGTCACCGGCCGTGACACCAAGGCCTCGACCAGTGGCGGCACGTCCGACGGGCGTTTTATCGCCACCCTCGGCACCCAAGTGGTCGAGCTGGGTCCGGTCAACGCGACGATCCACCAGGTCAACGAACGCATCCTGGCCAGCGACCTCGATGTGCTGACCGAAATCTACTACCAGACCCTGATCAAGTTGCTCGCCTGATGCTCGCCTGCCCCCTTTGCAGCGCCCCGCTCAACGCGGTGGACAACGGTGTGGCCTGCCCGGCCGGGCACCGTTTCGACCGCGCGCGCCAGGGCTACCTGAACCTGTTGCCGGTGCAGCACAAGAACAGCCGCGACCCGGGAGACAACCTGGCGATGGTGGCGGCGCGCCGCGACTTCCTCAACGCCGGGCACTACGCTCCGGTGGCCAGGCGCCTGGCGGAACTGGCCGCCGAGCGCGCACCACAACGCTGGGTGGACATCGGCTGTGGCGAGGGTTACTACACCGCGCAGATCGCCGATGCCCTGCCCCAGGCCGATGGCTACGCGCTGGACATCTCCAAGGAAGCGGTCAAGCGGGCCTGCAAGCGCAACCCGGCGCTGACCTGGTTGATCGCCAGCATGGCCCGCGTGCCGTTGGCGTCAGGCAGCTGCCAGTTTCTGGCCAGCGTGTTCAGCCCATTGGATTGGGAAGAGGCCAAGCGCCTGCTCAGCCCAGGCGGCGGTTTGATGAAGGTTGGCCCGACCAGCGGTCACCTGATGGAACTGCGCGAGCGGTTGTACGACGAAGTGCGCGAGTACACCGACGACAAGCACCTGGCCCTGGTGCCGGAGGGCATGAGCCTGGCCCACAGCGAGACGCTTGAGTTCACCCTGAGCCTGGCCGAGCCTGCAGACCGCGCCAACCTGCTGGCCATGACGCCCCACGGCTGGCGGGCCAGCGCCGAGCGCCGCAACGAAGTGATCGAGGCCGCCGAACCGCTGAAGGTCACGGTGTCGATGCGCTACGATTATTTCGTGCTTCAATAACCGACTTTTCCGCGAATGGATTTTCGAATCCCGCAACGAGGAACATCCATGCGCCAACCTGATATCGAGATTTACCTGAAGGACGCCGACGTCGACCACAAGGCCATCGCCGCCTGGCTGGGCGCCGCCTTGGGTCCGTGCTCCGACTGGGTCCAGAAGGGCCAGACCTACAAGTGCAAGGCCGGCAGCGTGCCCGTCACCTGGCTGCCGAAAGCTGTAGGCAAATGGAACAGCCTGTACCTGGAAAGCGACCAGACCCCGTGGGACGACGACATCGCCTGCGCCCGCGCTGCGTTTGCTGTGCTGAACGTCGAAGTGCGTTGCGCACCGGGGACCTGGGTCGAGGAAGAAGGTGAAGAAAGCGCCGACACCTGGATTCGCATCAGCGCCGACGGTGAAGAGCAGATCACCTGGAAAACAGCCTGATTTAACACTGCAAACCCAATCAATGTGGGAGCTGGCTTGCCTGCGATGCAAGCACCTCGGTCTTTCAGGCAGACCAAAGTGATGCTATCGCAGGCAAGCCAGCTCCCACAGTTGATTGTGGTGATGCTTAAAGACCCACCACATCCTCAGCCTGCAAACCCTTCTCGCCGGTCACCACGGCGTACTCCACCTGCTGGCCTTCAGCCAGGGAACGGTGGCCTTCACCGCGAATGGCGCGGTAGTGCACGAACACATCCTTGCCATCCTCGCGCTGAATAAAACCATAGCCCTTTGCATCGTTGAACCACTTCACATTGCCGGTTTCGCGCGTTGCCATCTGTTTTGCTCCCACATGCTTTTTATTGTTGAGTCAGTCGCATTGAACTGCCGAGTATATGACAGGCTCAAAAAGCTTCAACTCAAGTTTATTTAGCCGCTTTTTTGCCGATTTTCGGCGAATACGGCACACTACCCGCCCGAGCACCTGCTCGGTTTTTTCCACTTGAAGCAGCACGCCTATGACCCGCTCCCCGTTCCGCCGTCTGGTGTTTGGCACCTTGCGCCGACTGTTGTACCTCTGGGTTCGCTCGGAGACGATCAACCAGTCGTCCCTAACCCTTAACCTGGACCGCAGCCGGCCGGTGTTCTACGTCCTGCAATCGCCCTCCCTCACCGAACTGGCGGTGGTCGATGCCGAGTGCACCAAGGCCGGCCTGCCGCGCCCGGTGCTGCCGGTGTCGGTCGGCCCGTTGATGGAACCGGCGGCGTTCTTCTACCTCACGCCAGATCCCGACTGGCTCGGCCGCCAGGACAAACGCGGCGCACCGCCCACCCTGACCCGGCTGGTCAACACCCTGACCGAACACGCCGAAGAGAATGCACAAATCATTCCGGTCAGCGTGTTCTGGGGCCAGTCACCCGAAAGCGAGTCCAGCCCGTGGAAGCTGCTGTTTGCCGACAGTTGGGCTGTGACCGGGCGTCTGCGCCGGCTGTTGAGCATCCTGATCCTGGGCCGCAAGACCCGCGTGCAATTCTCTGCGCCTATCAACCTGCGTGAATTGATCGAGCACAATAAAGGCCACGAACGCACCGTGCGCATGGCCCAGCGCATCCTGCGCGTGCACTTTCGTAACCTGAAAACTGCCGTAATCGGTCCCGATTTGTCACACCGTCGCAACCTGGTGAAAGGCCTGGTCAACATGCCACTGGTGCGCCAGGCCATCGCCGACGAAGCCGAGCGGGAAAAGATCAGCCCCGAAAAAGCCAAGGCCCAGGCCCTGCGCTACGGCAACGAGATCGCCTCGGACTACACCTACACCGCGATTCGCTTCCTTGAAGTGGTATTGAGCTGGTTCTGGAACAAGATCTACGACGGCATCAAGGTCAATAACATCGAAGGTGTGCAAAAGGTTGCCCAGGGCTACGAGGTCATCTACGTGCCTTGCCACCGCAGCCACATCGACTATCTGTTGCTGTCCTACCTGCTGTTCAAGAACGGCCTGACCCCGCCGCACATCGCCGCCGGCATCAACCTGAACATGCCCGTCATCGGCAGCCTGCTGCGCCGTGGCGGTGCGTTTTTCATGCGCCGCACCTTCAAGGGCAACCCGCTGTACACCTCGGTGTTCAACGAATACCTGCACACGCTGTTCACCAAAGGCTTCCCGGTGGAGTACTTCGTCGAAGGCGGCCGTTCGCGCACCGGGCGCATGCTGCAACCCAAGACCGGCATGTTGGCGATTACCCTGCGCAGTTTCCTGCGCTCCTCGCGCATGCCGATCGTGTTCGTGCCGGTGTATATCGGTTATGAGCGCGTGCTCGAAGGCCGTACCTACCTCGGCGAACTGCGGGGCGCGAGCAAGAAGAAAGAATCGATCTTCGATATCTTCAAAGTGGTCGGCGCGCTCAAGCAGCGCTTTGGCCAGGTCGCGGTCAACTTCGGCGAACCGATCAAGCTGGCCGAATTCCTCGACGCCGAGCAGCCGGACTGGCGCACCCAGGACCTGGGCCCGAACTACAAACCGGCCTGGCTCAACGAGACCACCAACCGCCTGGGCGAACAGGTGGCGCGCCACTTGAACGAAGCCGCCGCGGTGAACCCGGTGAACCTGGTAGCGCTGGCGTTGTTGTCCACCACCCGCCTGGCCCTGGACGAACAGGCCATGGCGCGCCAGCTCGACCTGTACCTGGCCCTGTTGCGCCGTGTGCCCTATTCACCCCATACCACGCTGCCGGAAGGCGATGGCCTGGCGCTGATCAAGCATGTGAAGGACATGGACCTGCTGTCGGAGCAAAGTGATGCTCTGGGCAAGATCTTGTACCTGGACGAACAAAACGCCGTCCTGATGACCTACTACCGCAACAACGTGCTGCACATCTTTGCCCTGCCGGCGTTGTTGGCGAGCTTCTTCCAGAGCAGCTCGCGCATGAGTCGCGAACAGATCCTGCGCTACACCCACGCGTTGTACCCGTACCTGCAATCGGAGCTGTTCATCCGCTGGTCGCTGGACGAGTTGGACACAGTGATCGACCAATGGCTGGAAGCCTTTGTCGAGCAAGGCCTGCTGCGTTTCGAGAACAACGTGTACCTGCGTCCGGCGCCAAGTTCGCGGCACTTTGTGTTGCTGACCCTGTTGTCCAAGAGCATTGCCCAGACCCTGCAGCGCTTTTACATGGCGATCTCGTTGCTGCTCAACAGCGGCCAGAACAGCATCAGCGCCGAAGAGCTGGAAGACCTGTGCACCATCATGGCCCAACGCCTGTCGATCCTGCATGGCCTGAACGCGCCGGAATTCTTCGACAAGAGCCTTTTCCGACATTTCATCCAGACCCTGCTGGAGCAAGATGTACTGCGCCGCGATGAAGCCGGCAAGCTGAGCTACCACGACCTGCTCGGCGAACTGGCCGAAGGCGCGGCAAAACGTGTGCTGCCCGCCGATATTCGCCTGTCGATTCGCCAAGTGGCGTTGCATCGCGTCGACGGTGCTGCGGAGGCGCCGGTGGAGCCTGAAGCGCCCAAACCTGAAGAAAGCCGCTAGATTGAATAAGGCGTCGGGCGGTTTCCGACGCCGCTGACAAGGAGCTGTACCATGAAAAAGATCATTCTCCTCGGCCTCACGGCCTTGCTCGGAGCCTGCCAATCGATGAATCCTGCGCCCAAGGCCAGCCTCGACGGCGAGGTGTTCTACCTGCAACGCATCGCCCTGCCGCCTGCTGCCACCCTGAGTGTCAGCCTGCAGGACGTGTCGTTGATGGACGCGCCGGCCGTGACCCTCGCCGAACAGAAAGGCCCAGTCAAAGGCCAGGTGCCGCTGCCGTTTCACTTGAGCTACGACCCTGCCCAGGTCAAGCCGGGCCACAGTTATTCGGTGAGCGCTCGCATCGAGCTCGATGGCAAGCTACTGTTTATCACCACCGAGCGGCACACCGTGCAACTCAACGGCCAGGACCCACAACCGCTGCGCCTGCGGGTTGATGCCGTCGCGCACTGACACTTTCCAGTACACCCGATCAAAAGGAAGCGCCCATGCTCCGTAACTCCCTTCGCCTCACTGCCCTGTGTGCCGGCTTGCTGCTCGGCGCCAACGCCCTGGCCCTGGACCTTGGTAGCCTGTCCCAGGGCGACGCCTCTGGCGGCCTCAAGGACGCGCTGACCCAAGGCGCGCAGATCGCCGTGAAACAGCTGGGTGTACCCGGTGGTTTCAGCAATAACCCGGAAGTGAAGATCGGCCTGCCAGGCAAACTGGGCAAGGTGGCCGACAAGCTGAAGATGTTCGGCATGGGTGACCAAGTCACGCAACTGGAAACCAGCATGAACAAGGCGGCCGAATCCGCCGTAACCCAAGCTCAGCCGATCTTGGTCAATGCGGTGAAGAATATGAGCGTGACTGACGCCAAGGGCATCCTCACCGGTGGCCAGGACTCGGCGACGCAATACCTGAACAAGAGCAGCCGCGAACAGATCCGCGCCAAGTTCCTGCCGATCGTCAAGGCCGCAACCGACAAGGTTGGCGTAGCCCAGCAATACAACGCACTGGCCGGCAAGGCCGCAGCCTTTGGCGCAGTGGATGCCAAGAGCGCAAACGTCGAGAACTATGTGACTGAACAAGCGCTGGACGGCCTGTTCAAGATGATTGCCCAGCAAGAAGAAACCATTCGCAAGAACCCGGCGGCGGCAGCCACCAGCCTGGCGAAAAAGGTGTTTGGCGCGCTGTAACTGCCCTGCCCTTTCACTGCGCCCAGATCGCTGGCTAAGGATCTGGGCGCAGTTGTTTCAGGCCAGCCGCTTAGCGATTAAACGCAAACAGCGGATACGAAGGCCGAGTAGGGTAAAGGTGCCCCGGGTCGGGAAACGGCTCGCCGTGTCCTGGCTTACAGTGAGGGTCGTGGCCGTACCCTGGCCCGGTTGGATAGGGGCGGTGATGATGGCCATACCCAGGCCTCAGTGGGTTAGCGGGTTCAAAGCCCTTGTGCGGCAGATTGTTCCCAAGCAAGGCCCCGAGAAACGCGCCTTTGAAAGCCGCAATCGCTGATAAGATCGTCATGTGACACTCCATACACTCATTGAAATAGGCTGGCTCGCCACTGGCGAGGTCCTGGCCCGTGCCTGTCCATCAGGCAAATCTGAGTGGAGTGCGACGGGCAAACGTTCCGAATGCCCTGACACCTGTTTGCGTCTGCATGTAAACGCCGCACAGTGTGCTTCAGTGAAATACCGAGTCGGCCAGCCGTCCCATCATGAGCGTGGCAAAGCAGCAGATCGCCACGGAGGTCACACGGTTGATCCTCAACGGCGTCAGCCACGCCTTTTGAAGGCCCTCGAACCGACTGCCCAGCAGGATCCAGGCCGTCCCTACCGGTATCACCACCACCGCAAGCGTCAGCATGAACCCTGCATACCCTTGCAGCGTGGCAAAGGCGTTCGCCGGTGCGATAAACGAAACTATCAACAGGCCTTTGGGGTTCATCACCGTCAGCCAGAAAAAGTACAGCCCGCTGAAGCGATCCCTTCCCGGATCGCGATCGCCACTGTTGCGTTGCCATAACTTGAACGAGATATAGAGCAGGTAGCAGGCCGCGACCAACTGGGTGAGCTTCAACGCCCACGGCGAATAGGCCGCCAGGTATTGCAGCGCCACGCCCCACGCGGAGACCTGGAGCAGGTACGCCAGGCATTCGACAAGCACCAGCCGCCACGACGCCCGATACCCGAACAACACCCCGGCGCGAAACAACAGGGTATTGGTCGGGCCAGGGGCAAGCAGCAACAACAGCAGGGCTGAAACGGTGGCCAGCATGATTACGCGACGTCCTTCCTCACTCGGAACCACGCAGCATACAGGGCTGGCAAGAACAATAGGGTCAACGCCGTCGCCACGATCAACCCCCCCATGATCGCCACAGCCATCGGACCGAAGAACACACTGCGTGACAGTGGGATCATCGCCAGCACCGCCGCGAGGGCGGTGAGAACGATCGGCCGGAAGCGTCGGACGGTGGCCTCGATGATTGCCTGCCACGGTGCCAGGCCCGCCTTGATGTCCTGCTCGATCTGGTCCACCAGGATCACCGAGTTACGCATGATCATCCCCGACAGGGCGATGGTGCCCAGCATGGCCACGAAACCGAAGGGCTGGCGGAACACCAGCAGGAACAGGGTCACCCCGATCAAGCCCAATGGCGCGGTCAGAAACACCATCGCGGTGCGTGAGAAACTGCGCAGTTGCAGCATCAGCAACGTCAGCACCACCACGATAAACAGTGGCACACCGGCTTTGACAGAGTTCTGTCCACGAGCGGAGTCTTCAACCGTGCCGCCCACTTCCAGCAGGTAGCCGTCCGGCAATTCGGCGCGCACACCTTCCAGGGTCGGCAGGATTTGCTGGACCAGGGTGGCCGGCTGTTCCTTGCCATAGATATCGGCGCGGATGGTGACCGTTGGCAGGCGATTGCGGTGCCAGATGATGCCTTCCTCAAACCCATATTCGAGGGTGGCGATCTGCGACAGCGCGACGCTTTTGCCGTTGTCGGTCGGCACCGCCAGGCTTGGCAGCAGCGACAATTCGGTGCGCTCATGCGCGGTGCCACGCAGGAGGATTTCGATCAACTCGTTGTCCTCCCGGTACTGGCTGACGCTGGAGCCGGTCAACGAACTCTGCAGGAATTTCGACAAGTTGGCGGTGCTCACGCCGAGGGCGCGGGCGCGATCCTGGTCGATATTGAGGTAGACGATCTTGCTCGGCTCTTCCCAGTCCAGGTGCACGTTGACCACATGGGTGTTTTCGCGAACCTTGGCCGCCACCTTGCGCGCCAGCGCACGCACTTCTTCGATGTGCTCGCCCGTCACGCGGAACTGCACCGGGTAGCCCACGGGCGGGCCGTTTTCCAAACGGGTGACGCGCGAACGCAGGTCGGGGAATTGTTCGTTGAGGGTCTCGATCAGCCAAGTGCGCAGGCTTTCACGCTCCTCGATGGTTTTGGCCAGCACGACAAACTGGGCGAAGCTGGCGGCAGGTAATTGCTGATCCAGGGGCAGGTAGAAGCGCGGTGAGCCAGTGCCGACATAGGCCACGTAGTTATCGATGCCCGCGTGTTCCTTGAGCAGTGCCTCCAGGCGCTTGACCTGATCGGCGGTGTTGCTCAGGGAGGCGCCTTCGGCCAGTTTCAAGTCGACCATCAACTCCAGGCGACCGGAAGCCGGGAAGAACTGTTGCGGCACAAAACGAAACAGCGCAACCGAGCCGATAAACAGCAGCAGGGTCAGGACGATCACAGTTTTGCGCCGACGCACGCACCACTCCACCAAGCGCCTTACACGCTGATAGAACGGCGTGCCGTAGGGATCAGGGCCGTCGGTGCCATGCTTGGCCGCGTGAATCTTCGCCAGGTCTGGCAGGAGTTTTTCCCCCAGGTACGGCACAAACACCACCGCCGCGACCCACGAGGCCAATAGCGCGATGGTCACCACCTGGAAAATCGAGCGGGTGTATTCGCCAGTACTCGATTGCGCGGTGGCAATCGGCAGGAACCCGGCCGCCGTGATCAGGGTGCCGGTGAGCATCGGGAACGCGGTGCTGGTCCAGGCAAAGCTGGCAGCCTTGAGCCGGTCGTACCCCTGCTCCATTTTGATCGCCATCATTTCCACGGCGATGATCGCGTCATCCACCAACAAGCCCAGGGCCAGCACCAACGCGCCCAGGGAAATCTTGTGCAAACCGATGCCGAGGTAATACATGGTGGCGAAGGTCATCGCCAACACCAACGGGATTGCCAGGGCTACCACCATGCCGGTGCGCACGCCGAGGGAGAAGAAGCTCACCAGCAACACAATGGCCAGTGCCTCGGCCAACACCTGGACGAATTCACCGACACTGGTTTTCACCGCGGCCGGCTGGTCTGACACCTTGCGCAACTCCATGCCTGCCGGAAGGTTCTTCTGCAGCCGCGCGAATTCGCCTTCGAGCGCCTTGCCCAGCACCAGGATGTCGCCGCCGTCACGCATGGCCACGGCCAGGCCGATCGCATCGGCGCCCATGTAGCGCATGCGCGGCGCGGGCGGGTCGTTGAAACCACGGTGGATGTCGGCGACATCGCCGATGCGGAAGGTTCGGTCACCCACGCGAATCGGGAAATTGCGGATCTCCTCCACACTTTTGAAGTTACCCGACACGCGCAACTGCACACGCTCGGTCGGGGTTTCAAAGAAGCCTGCGGTGGAGACCGCGTTCTGTTCCTGCAAGGCCTGCTGCACTGCCGCCAACGGCAAGCCGAGGGTGGCCAGCTTGAGGTTGGACAGTTCGATCCAGATCTTCTCGTCTTGCAGGCCCAGCAACTCAACCTTGCCCACATCCGGCACGCGTTGCAGTTGAATCTGGATGCGGTCGGCGTAGTCCTTAAGCACGGCGTAGTCGAAGCCATCACCGGTCAGGGCGTAGATGTTGCCAAAGGTGGTGCCGAACTCATCATTGAAAAACGGCCCCTGGATATCCGGCGGCAAAGTCTGGCGGATGTCGCTGATCTTCTTGCGCACCTGGTACCACAGCTCGGGAATCTGCGCCGAGTGCATGGAATCGCGGGCCATGAAGGTGACCTGGGATTCCCCTGGGCGCGAGAATGACACGATGCGCTCGTAGTCGCCGGTTTCCATCAGCTTCTTTTCGATACGCTCGGTGACCTGGCGCGAGACTTCCTGGGCCGTCGCTCCCGGCCAGTTGGTTTTGATGACCATGGCCTTGAAGGTGAAGGGGGGATCTTCACTTTGCCCCAACTTGGTGTAGGACAAGGTGCCGACTACGGCCAGCAGGATCATCAGGAACAGTACGATCTGGCGATTACGCAACGCCCATTCGGAAAGATTGAAACCCATCGGGGACTACTCCTTGGCCGCCAGATTCACAACTCGGTTGGAGCGATCCACCGGGCGCACTTGCTGGCCCTCATGGAGTACATGCACACCTGCGGCGATCACCCAGTCGGTGGGGCTCAAGCCTTCGAGCACCGGCACGGTTTTCTCGCCAAACGCGCCGATGCGCACCGGGGTACGTTTGAGTGTGTTGTCCGGTTGCACGCGCCAGACGTAGGACGCGCCGTTCTCCGCGCTGAGGGCCGACAACGGCACCGACAGCGGAATCACGCCGTCGGCCTGGACGAATACGCGGGCACTCTGGCCCAGTTCGGCGGGGACTTTACCGCCGGTGAAGGCCACACGGGCGGCAAAGGTGCGGGATTTGGGATCTGCCGCGGGGGACAACTCACGGATGCGCCCGGCAAAACGCTGGTCGGGCTGGCTCCACAACTCCACCGACACCGGTTGGCCGATTTTGAAACGGCCGAAGCCTTGCTCGGGCAGGCTGATCAACACTTCACGCTCGCCGTCGGTAGCCAGGGTGAACACCGTCTGGCCTGCGGACACCACTTGGCCCACTTCAACCGCGCGCTTGGCGACCACTCCGTCCTGGGGCGCCCGCAACACGGCATAGCCGGCCTGGTTGCTGGACACGTCAAACTCGGCCTTGATCTGCTTGAGGCGTGCTTCACCGGATCGGTAGAGGTTCTCGGAATTGTCGTACTGAGAGCGGCTGACCATCTGACGGTCCATCAGGGTCTTGTAGCGGTCGCGCTCGGCGCGCACCAGGCTCAGGTTGGCCTCGGCGGCGGCCACCTGCGCGCGAGTGGCTTCCAGTTGCAGACGCACGTCCTGAGGGTCGAGCTCGGCCAGCGGTTGGTTGGCCTTGACCCGTTCGCCCTCCTCCACCAGGCGCTTGCTGACTTTGCCACCGATGCGAAACGCCAGGTCAGGCTCGTAGCGCGCCCGCACCTCGCCTGGGTAGCTGTCCATCGCCTGCGCCGAAGGCTGCGGTTGCACCACCATGGCCGGGCGGACAGTGGTCTGGGCCGCTTCTTCATGGCCGCAGGCGGCCAAGAGGAAGACCAGGCTGGCAGGCAACGCAAGGGGCAGGAAAGTACTGCGCATGCTGAAGGACCTTTCGCAAATGGAGCTAGGAATAATTATACTGGCGGGTATGTTATTAATACCAAACTCACCAGTCCAGTATTAAAGGTGAAAATGTCCGACAATCCCATCAACACCAATAGCCCCGGGCGCCCCAAGGACATGGCAAAACGCCAGGCTATCCTCGAAGCCGCGAAAATCCTGTTTTTGAGCAATGGCTACGCCAGCACCAGCATGGATGCCGTGGCGTTGGAAGCCGGCGTGTCGAAGCTGACCGTCTACAGCCACTTCACCGACAAAGAGACGTTGTTCACCGCCGCCGTCGTGGCGACGTGCGAGGAACAGTTACCGGTGATGTATTTCGAATTGCCCGAAGGCATGCCCGTGGAAACGGTGCTGCTGAATATTGCGCGGGGCTTCCATCGGCTGATCAACAGCGAGGAGTCGGTGAACCTGCATCGCCTGATGATGACCACCGGCAACCAAGACGTGAAGCTCTCGCAGATTTTCTTCGAAGCGGGCCCGATGCGCATGCTTCAAGGTATGGAGCGCCTGCTCAGCCGGATCGACCAGAGCGGCGCCCTGAGCATCGACAAGCCGTTTACGGCAGCCGAGCACTTCTTCTGCCTGCTCAAGGGCACGGCAAATTTCTGTCTGCTGTATGGCTGTGGCGGTCACCTGAGTGAGGAAGCCGCCGAGGCGCATGTGCAGGATGTGGTGGGGTTGTTTATGCGGGCGTATCGCCCCTGAGACCGCTATCGCCGGCAAGCCGGCTCGTACAAGGGCAGCACATTTTCGTGTAGGAGCCGGCTTGCCGGCGATGAGGCCCTAAAGGCCAACAAAGAATCAGGCCTTGAGCGCCTTCTTCGGATAAATGTCATACCGGCTGGATTTCCCATCCAGTGCATGGCTCGGCTTGGGCCCTTCAATGCACGGCGCCTTGCGCGGGCGCTTGACCACCACCCGGTGGCTGGCCAAGGCCAGTGCTGCGGCCAGCAATGCCGGGGCATCCGGATCATCCCCGACCAAGGGCCGGAACAGGCGCATTTCCTTCTTCACCAGGGCAGTTTTCTCACGATGAGGAAACATCGGATCGAGGTAGATCACCTGGGGCGGCTCGCCTTCCCAGTCGCGCATCACCTCAATGGAATTGCCCTTGAGCAGCTTCATGCGTGCCACGATGGGGGCCACTTCAAAATCGTCCGCACCGCGTGCCAGGCCGTCTTCGAGCAAAGCGCCAATCAGCGGCTGACGCTCGATCAGGCTCATGTCGCAGCCCAGGCTGGCCAGCACGAACGCGTCCTTGCCCAAACCCGCCGTGGCATCCAGCACCCGTGGGCGCACGCCCTGGGCAATGCCGACCGCCTTGGCGATCATCTGCCCGCTGCCACCGCCGTACAACCGCCGATGCGCCGCGCCACCTTCAACAAAGTCCACCCGCACCGGCCCCGGCGCGTCAGGCCCGAGCTGTTGCAACTGCAGGCCCTGTTCACCGACTTGCAGGGAAAAGTCCGCATCCGCCAGCGCTAACGGCAAGCCAAGTCGCGCCGCCCATTGCTCGGCAAGGGCCTGGAAACCTTCGGCCAAGGCCTCGACCTGAATGCGGCTGGCCGCTGGTTGTTCGCTCATCAATCGCTACGCTCAAAAATATTAAGGATCGGCAAACAACGGCCGATAAAAACAACAGTCAGGTATTTTGCCAGAGCTGAGCGTCGACCGAGAAAAATGTCAGACATTCTTCCCCTAACTATCGGTGTATTGCCGACCCACAACCACTACGGCCTGCGCAATACCCAAGCGCTGGCCGGGGTGAGCCATGTGTGGCAGGACTTCTTCGCCCGTGCGCTGGCCGAACAGCTCGGCGAAACGCCGGATGCGCTCGCCGCCAAGGCGCCTGCACCGGCAGACCCTGCGGTAGAACCGCGCGAAGGCGCCGACCTGCTTTCGCAGATCCTCACCCAGCGTGAGTGCGACGTGACAGACACCGAAATCGCTCCGCCTGAGCCGCTATTCCTGCCAATCGCCGAGTTCGAAACCGATTTGCTGCCACCGGCCGCGACGCCATTCCCGCAGGAAGAAATCGTCGCGCAACAACGCCAACAGAATTTCGAAAGCGAATGGGTCCGCCCGCTCGTATTGAATGCAGGCCAGCCGCTGCCAGAACCAGGCCCGGCACCCGACCCGCGCCCCCTGCACCTGCCGATTGCCGAGTTCGAACTGGACCTCTTGCCACCGGCTGCAACCCCGTATCCCACCGAAGAGCTGGTGGCACAACAGAAGGCCTTGGACTTCGACTACTACTGGGCGCGCCCGCTGGTCACCCAGAACCTGCGCCTGGCCGCCTGATTCACCCCTTGAAAAAGGCGTTGGCCTGGCTGAAGGGCATCTTGCGTTCCGTAAACGTAAAAGTGCCCAACTCATACACCTCCTGCGCTGCACGGTAAAACTCGCCATAGGCCGCCAAGGCCAGGGCCGAGCCGACGCTGATACGCCGCACACCCATCTCGCTCAGTTGCGCCACGCTGAGGTTCAGCCCACCGGACATCAACACGTTCACCGGCTTGGGCGCGACCGCCTTGACCACCGCCAGCACCTCTTCGGCACTGCGCAACGCCGGCGCATACAGCACGTCGGCACCGGCTTCGGCGTAGGCTTGCAGGCGGCGAAGGGTGTCGGGCAAATCCAGGCGACCGTGCAGGAGGTTTTCCGCGCGTGCCGTCAGCGTGAACGGGAACGGCAAGCTGCGGGCAGCAGCAACGGCTGCTTCTACGCGCTCGACGGAGAGGTCAAAAGGATAGATCGGGTCAGCGGCAATGCCGGTGGCGTCTTCGATCGAGCCGCCCACAATGCCGGTGGCCGCAGCCCGCAGAATGGTCTGGGCACAGCCTTCGGGCGTGTCGCTGAAGCCGTTTTCCAGGTCCGCCGCCACTGGCAGCGAAGTCGCCCGGGCGATGGTGCCGGCGTTGCCCAGGGTGTCTTCAAGGGACAACGCCCCTTCTGCATCCGGCCGGCCAAGGCTGAAGGCAAAACCCGCACTGGTGGTGGCCAGGGCTTCGAAGCCAAGGCTGGCCAGCATGATCGCGGAACCCGCATCCCACGGGTTGGGCATCACGAAGGCACGCTCACGCTCATGCAGGGCCTTGAAGGTTTCGGCGCGAAGGGTTTGGGCATCCATGGCTGACTCCAGGCGAAAAAGGAGCCTTAGAGTAACCCCAGTTGCTCCGCAGCGGGTTCCCGATGCAAGGTCGGCAACGCTGGCAAACCGGGCAGGCGCGCCATCAGCTTGTCGTGAAAGCGCAGCGCCAGTTGGGCGGCGAGGCGGTTATCCGAGGTGTGCAGGAAGACGTAGGGCGTGCGCCCTTCTTCGATCCAGGTGGCGATCTTTTCAACCCAGGGGATCAGGAACGGATCGTTGGCTTCCAATTCCGGATGGCCGATGAAACGCACCTGTGGGAATTGAGTGAGCGCTGCCGGACGGGGCGGCACCTTGGGCTTTTTCGATTGGGCATGCAGCACCGCCGCCGAAGTCGAGGTGCAACTGAACAACGCGCGCGGATCGAGGCAGATGCGCTCCACACCCCGGTCACGCAACAAGCGGTTGAGCATGCGCTCGGCATCGCCTTTGGCGAAGAACTCCGGATGGCGTACTTCGACTGCCAACGGCCGCTCAAGCCCATCGATAAACCCGGCCAGTTCGCCAAGGCGTTGCGGCGAGAAACTCGCCGACAGTTGCAGCCACAGCGGCGAAACACGCTCCCCCAACGGGCTCATCAAACCGACGAAGCTTTCGGCAGCCGGCAACTGTTCGCGCAAGTCGCCACCATGGCTGATATCACCCGGGAATTTGGCGGTGAACCGAAAATCATCGGGCATGATTTCGGCCCAGCGCTGCACCGTGGCGGCCAAGGGGCGAGCGTAAAACGTGGTGTTGCCTTCAACGGCATTGAAGACCTGTGAATACAGGCCAAGGTAATCGCTGGAGCGGGCATCGGCGGGGTACAGGTACTCGCGCCAGGCGTTTTCACTCCAGGACGGGCAGCCGATGTAGTAAGGCAGGCGCATCAGATGTGGATATCGAGACCCAGCACTTCCATATCCCATTCGACAAAACCGGCGGTGGTCAGGTAACTGGCCAGGGCGGTGGCGACGCTTTTGCTCATGGAGCGGGGGAAGACCATGTCTTGCTGACGGGCGGGAAGACCGCTGATACGCGCTTGGGCATTGGCTTGCGCATCGGACTGGACTTCGATGAAGTCCGGCGAATCCTCGACGGAATCGTCCACCGTAGCGTTGGCCTTACGCGGCTTGCGCTTGATCGGGTACGACTGTGAGGAAAAGCCATCAATACGCATGGGCGCGAACTCGCTATCAGTAATGGCATTTTGGCAGCACTGTCCGTAGTGCGCAAATGCTCTGGTGATAACTAGAACACATAATTTGAAAAAGGTTTAAAAGCGCGGGCAAATTCTGACGATTGGTGAAGTTCACACCAAAATGCCAGCATTTTTGGCGTCAAATAATCCCGCGTTCGGCCTTGGTCTGCGCCACTTTATCGCGCAGGTAAACCGGTGCCGCCTGGTCGGCCGGAATGGCCTCGCCGCGTTCGAACGCAAAGCACGCCAGGGCCAGCAAGTCTTCAGCGTGGGGCAGCATCGTGGCGTCCTGGCCAACCGTTTTAACACCGATGCGCTCGCCATACCCCCAACCGGTGCCAGCACCGAACCAGTCACCGCTGGCATCCTGCGGCAGTGTCGACGCCTCGGGCGCCTGCACGGCCTCCTCGCCTACCAGGCGCATCTCCCCCGCCGTTTCGCGGTAGCAGCCCCAATAGACTTCGTCCATGCGCGCATCGATTGCCGCTGCCACTTGCTTGGCGCCGTGTTCACGCAAAGCGCGCTGTGCCAACACCGCCAGGTTGGACACCGGCAACACCGGACGCTCCAGCGCAAACGCCAGGCCCTGCACCACACCGATGGCAATGCGCACACCGGTGAACGCGCCCGGGCCACGGCCAAAGGCGATGGCGTCCACGGCTGACAGGGTGGTGCCGGCGTCTTCCAGCAGTTGTTTGATCATCGGCAACAGCTTCTGCGCGTGCAGGCGCGGGATCACCTCGTAGTGGCTCGTGACCTTGCCGTCGTGCAGCAGGGCAACGGAGCAAGCTTCAGTCGCGGTATCCAGGGCCAACAGGGTGCTCATCGGTGCGGGTGTCCAGGTCGAAAAAAAGTGCGCCAGTATAAACAACAACGGCCCGCAAGCGGGCCGTTGTCTGTGAAGCCGACCGAAGGATCAGCTCAACGCTTGCAGCACCTTGGCGGTGATGGCTTCTACCGAGCCAACGCCAGGGATGTGGCTGTACTTCGGCTTGCCCTGGGCTGCAGACAGCTTCTGGTAGAAATCCACCAGCGGCTTGGTCTGAGAATGGTAGACCGACAGACGATGACGCACGGTTTCTTCAGTGTCGTCTTTACGCTGCACCAGGTCTTCGCCAGTGACGTCATCCTTGCCTTCAACCTTTGGCGGGTTGTAGACGGTGTGGTACACGCGGCCCGAGGCTTCGTGAACACGGCGACCGGCAATGCGCTGGACGATTTCTTCGTCTTCAACGGCGATTTCAACCACAGCGTCCAGCTCGACGCCGGCCTTCACCAGGGCTTCAGCCTGGGGAATGGTGCGTGGGAAACCGTCGAACAGGAAACCGTTCTTGCAGTCTTCCTGGCTGATGCGTTCCTTGACCAGGTTGATGATCAGGTCATCGGAGACCAGGCCACCGCTGTCCATCACGCTCTTGGCGATCAGGCCCAGCTCGGTGCCGGCCTTGACGGCAGCGCGCAGCATGTCGCCCGTGGAGATTTGTGGAATGCCGAATTTTTCAGTGATGAACTTTGCCTGAGTACCTTTACCGGCCCCGGGAGCTCCCAGCAGAATGACGCGCATCGATGTGCTCCTCAATTTTTTATAGAGATGACGCTCGGATTCGCCGCATGGGGCCAATCTCGTAGAAATGGGTCCAGGCCGATCAAACGGCCAAAGGCTGATCAAGATACACAGCGGGCCCTCACCATACAAGCCGCCAAAAGTCGCAGGAACCCTCGTCGGGCATACGCCACAGGCAGGGTGCGCCTGGGTGCAACCCCGACCTGCAAACGCAGGCCGCCCCTCTCGGGACGGCCTGTATGCTTCATCTGCAAGCTATTGAGAACACGCAAGAAACCTCAACCGGTGTTGCGCAACCCAGCGGCAATACCGGCCACAGACACCAGCAGCGCCTGTTCCAGAGGGCTGTCCTGCGCCGCTTCCTTTTGACGTGACCGCGCCAGCAACTCGGCCTGCAGCAGGTGCAAGGGGTCGAGGTAGGTGTTGCGCAGGCGGATGAACTCCAGGGTGTCTGGGCTATGGGCCAGCAGTTGCGACTGGCCAGTCAGGCCAAGCACCACGCTGCACGCCTGCGACAATAGGTCGCGTAAGTGCGCACCCAACGGCAGCAAGTCTGGTTGCACCAAACGTTCGTCATAAAGCTGAGCGATGTCGGCGTCGGCCTTGGCCAGCACCATTTCCAGCATGTCGATGCGGGTACGGAAGAACGGCCAACGCTCACGCATCTGCTCCAGCAACTCGCCTTCGCCGCGCTCCAGCGCCTTGCTCAGCGCCGCCTCCCAGCCCAGCCAGGCCGGCAGCATCAGGCGGGTCTGGGTCCAGCCGAAGATCCACGGAATCGCACGCAGGCTTTCAATCCCCCCGGCACGCCGCTTGGCGGGGCGGCTGCCCAGCGGCAAGCGCCCCAGTTCCTGCTCAGGGGTGGATTGGCGGAAGTACTCGACGAACTGCGGATTTTCCCGCACCACCGCGCGGTAGGCGCTGACCCCATCTGCCGCCAATTCATCCATCAAATGGCGCCAGGCCGGCTCCGGAGGAGGCGGTGGCAGCAAGGTGGCTTCCAACACCGCCGCCAGGTACAGGTTGAGGTTCTGCTCGGCAATGTCCGGCAGGCCGAACTTGAAGCGGATCATCTCGCCCTGCTCGGTGGTGCGGAAACGCCCCGCGACCGAACCCGGTGGCTGCGACAGGATCGCCGCATGGGCCGGGCCGCCGCCACGGCCAACGGTGCCACCGCGGCCGTGGAACAACAACAGCTCCACCTGTTGCTCACGGCAGATGTCCACCAGGCGCTCCTGCGCGCGGTACTGCGCCCAGGCCGCTGCGGTGGTGCCAGCGTCCTTGGCCGAGTCGGAATAGCCGATCATCACTTCCTGCGGGCCTTGCAAGCGTGCGCGGTAACCCGGCAATTGCAGCAGCCGCTCCATCACCGGCCCGGCGTTATCCAGGTCGGCCAGGGTTTCGAACAACGGCACCACGCGCATCGGCCGTTGCACCCCCGACTCTTTAAGCAGCAGTTGCACCGCCAATACGTCCGACGCCGCCCCCGCCATGGAGATGACGTACGACCCCAGCGAAGCGGCCGGTGCAGCGGCAATTTCCTTACAGGTGTTCAAGACTTCAGCCGTGTCTGCCGACGGTTTGAAGTAGCCCGGCAGCAACGGCCGACGATTGGCCAGCTCCTGGGTGAGGAAGCTGATACGCGCCTCCTCATCCCAGTCTTCATAGCGGCCCAGGCCCAGGTAGTCGGTGATTTCGGTCATGGCCGCGCAATGACGGCTGGAATCCTGGCGCACATCCAGGCGCACCAGGAACAGGCCAAACGTCACCGCGCGGCGCAGGCAATCGAGCAACGGGCCGTCGGCGATCACGCCCATGCCGCACTCATGCAGCGATTGGTAGACCAGCTCCAGCGGGTCCAACAGGTCGCGGTTGTTTTGCAGCACATCAGCCGGCGCCACGGTGTTGGAGGTCAACGCGGTGTGCGCCCATTGCCGGGTGGCGCGCAGGCGTTCACGCAGCTGCTTGAGCAGCGCGCGATAAGGCTCGACGCTGTCGCCGACCTTGGCTTGCAGGGCCGGGCTGGCCTGGCGCATCGACAACTCCGAGGCCAGGTGATCGACATCACGCAGGTACAGATCGGCAGCCATCCAGCGCGCCAGCAACAACACCTCACGGGTGACAGGCGCGGTGACATTCGGGTTGCCATCACGGTCGCCGC
Organism: Pseudomonas sp. BIGb0164; assembly: GCF_024810135.1. Lineage (NCBI taxonomy): Bacteria > Pseudomonadati > Pseudomonadota > Gammaproteobacteria > Pseudomonadales > Pseudomonadaceae > Pseudomonas > Pseudomonas sp. BIGb0164. The sequence goes on from NZ_JANUEA010000002.1 coordinate 257,356, forward strand.
CCATCCACGAGGCAAAGCGGATCGGCGCCGCCTCCAACGGCAAACGCAGGCCCGTCGCGGCGTGCAGCGCCTGGTCGGCCTTGCGCAGGTAGTTGGGGATGGCGTGCCACAGCGAATGCTCGATCACCGCAAAGCCCCACTTGGCCTCGTCCACCGGGGTGGGCCGAATGCGGCGGATTTCTTCGGTGTGCCAGGCTTCGGCAATCAGCCGCTGCAAGCGCTCGCGGATCTGCTTACGCTCGGCCGTGGTGAGGTCGCGATGGTCCTGCAGCGCCAGTTGCGCGGCGATCGCATCGTATTTCTGGATCAGGGTACGGCGGGCAACTTCGGTGGGGTGAGCGGTAAGCACCAGCTCGATGTCCAGCCGCGCCAACTGGCGGGCCAGGGATTCGTTGCTGTGGCCTTCGCTCTGCAAACGTGCCAGCAACTCGGGCAACACACGGGACTCAAACGGTGCCGGTTGCGTCTCATCTCGCCGGTGAATCAATTGGTACTGCTCGGCAATATTGGCCAGGTTGAGGAACTGGTTGAACGCCCGCGCCACGGGCAGCAGTTCGTCTTCCTGCAACTGGTTGAGGCTGGCGCTCAATTCATCGCCAGCACCATGACGGTCGGCCTTGGCGCCTTTGCGAATCTGCTCGATCTTGTCGAGAAACTCATCGCCGTACTGCTCTCGAATGGTGTTGCCCAACAGCTCACCCAGCAGGTGAACATCCTCACGCAAGCGTGCATCGATATCACTCATCAGCCAATCTCCAGCCAGAAATCCGGGACGCGCAGGGTTTCCAGAGTGCCGCCAGCATCCATTTATGACAAGACTTTAAACCTTGTGGGTTGCAGCTAGTCTCAACACTACGTCGCCTGTGTTTATCCACGCGGGCGGCGGGTCACTCATCACCGCCTGCTATCGCGGGCTTTACTGAGGTTGCCATGAAAATTCGAGAATTGGCCCAACAGTGGGAAGAGAATGCCAAGGGTCGCCTGACCAAGACTGAATACGCGATCCACCTGGATGTGGAATCTGCCGCACGCCTGGCGGCCATTGCCGAGATGTACCCCAAGCGCCGCACTGAAGAGCTGCTCGGCGAGCTGATCGGCGCCGCCCTGGAAGAGCTGGAAGCGAGCTTTCCCTACATCAAGGGGCAACAGGTGATTGCCACCGATGAAGAGGGCGATCCGCTGTACGAAGACGTCGGCCCTACGCCGCGCTTTCTCACCTTGTCACGGCGCTATCTACATGATTTGTCAGCCAGTGCTGACGAGAAGAAGCACTGATAAACATCCGCTGAATCCCACCTGACCCGCGTATTCCGGGCCTCACAGAGGCTCGGTGTACCGCTGCGCGCCTTGAAAGTTCCAACTTTTATACGCTGACCAAACAGTCAGATATTTTTTTAGGCAAATCGCCATCTTCTCTGAACTATTCAAAAAAGCCTTCGGTCACACCGAGTAAGCCATCACTTGGAACAGCCGTTTGAAAGGCGCCACGCGCATCACTGCCGGGCCCTCGGCCGCTGACCACCTGAGATGGATGTTGATGTTTTTCAGGAGTTATCCAATGGAGTTGAAGACGATGAAGACCAGCACTGCCAAATCCTCGTTTAACCACCTGCGCGGGCTCAAATTGGCCGCGCTGGCAATCGGCACCAGCTTCGTTCTGGCGGGCTGCGCCGGTAACCCGCCGACCGAGCAATACGCGGTCACCCAATCGGCGGTCAACAGCGCCGTCAGCGCCGGCGGTACCGAATACGCCGCCGTGGAAATGAAGTCGGCCCAGGACAAGCTCAAACAAGCCGAAATCGCCATGCACGACAAGAACTATGACGAAGCCCGTCGCCTGGCCGAACAAGCCGAATGGGACGCTCGCGTCGCCGAACGCAAGTCCCAGGCCGCCAAGGCCGAACAGGCTGTGAAGGACTCCCAGAAAGCTGTTCAGGAGCTGCGTCAGGAAGGCATGCGCCCGGCTGTTATCCCGCAGCAATAAGCCGCCGCCCCTGATTGCATTGCACCCGATATCGAATTGAAAGGACGACACGACTATGCGTAAACAATTGATGATCCCTGCCCTGCTGGCGATGAGCGTTGCCCTGGCGGCGTGCTCCACCCCGCCGAACGCGAACCTGGAAAACGCACGGACCAACTTCTCGTCCCTGCAGACCAACCCGCAGGCCACCAAGCTCGCGGCGCTGGAAACCAAGGACGCCAGCGAATGGCTGGACAAGGCTGACAAAGCCTACCGCGACAACGAAGACCAGAAGAAAGTCGACCAACTGGCCTACCTGACCAACCAGCGCGTTGAAGTGGCCAAAGACACCATCGTGCTGCGCGAATCCGAAGCCAAGTTGAAAAACGCCGGTGACGAACGTGCCCGCGCCCTGCTGCAAGCCCGTGACGCGCAGATCAAACAACTGCAAGACAGCTTGAATGCCAAGCAGACCGATCGCGGTACGCTGGTGACCTTTGGTGACGTGCTGTTTGCCACCAACAAGTCCGACCTCAAGTCCAGCGGCCTGGTGAACATCACCAAGCTGGCGCAGTTCCTGCGCGACAACCCGGACCGTAAAGTGATCGTCGAAGGCTACACCGACAGCACCGGTTCCGATGCGTACAACCAGAGCCTGTCGGAGCGTCGCGCGGCTTCCGTGCAACGTGCACTGGCGCAACAAGGTGTGGATATCTCGCGCATCGTGACCCAGGGTTATGGCAAGGAATACCCGGTTGCCGACAACGGCAGCGTATCGGGCCGCGCCATGAACCGCCGTGTGGAAGTCACCATTTCCAACGACAACCAGCCGGTCAAGCCACGGTCTTCCGTCGCTTACTGAGTCGTCCCGGCGCTACAAAAAACCCACCTTATGGTGGGTTTTTTTTGGCTAGCCAAAGGTGATGGGAACGTCCGCCTCGTCCGGCAGTTCGATTGCCTTCACGCCATAGGCATTGTCCGAGAGTTTCTCCAACAGCTCACTGAGCGCATCGACTTGTGCATCCTCACGCTCCAGCGCCTCCTGCCCCCTGGCCATATCCAGCATGTTGCGTATCGCGCCAATGGTTATCGCCACCGTCCCTTCCCCCGTTCTGCAAAAGTTACCAGGGGATCTGTGGCGTCTTGCGCAATACGGTTCCAGATATTTCCAAAATCGGCGTTATTGCTCCAGCTGTGGCGTCTCCTGGCCCATGCAACGCACCGCTTGCTTCTTGTTGTTCACCAGCACGCCGCTGAGGCCTTTTTGCTCGGTGTCGAACATCACCAGCACGCCATCGACGCACTGCGCCACTTGTGCGGCCGGGGTCAGGGAAATCTTGTAGTCCTCGCCGGGGATGGTCTTGAGCAGGGTGAAGTCGCTGAGCAGCAACGCGTCTTCCGGCTTGGCGAAGTGCAGGTAACCGTAGTACCACAGGCAACCGACTGTGCCGATGATGGTGCCGATACCGGTGAGGATCAGCGGGATCATATTGCGTTCTTCGCTCATTGCGGGCTCTCTGATGAATCAATGTTAGGAAGGGGGTAATTCGGAATCTCGCCCAGGCGGCGCAGGCCGTTGAAGTGCTGTGGGTCGTCCAGATAACGCAGCATCACGGTTTGCCAAGTCTTGTCGGCAAAAGTCTGCACATGCCCGCCACGGGTCAGTTGCAGCACCCTGGGTGGTGGCGCGGCCTGGTACAGGCGGATGCCGTTGGACAGCGGCACAATCGGATCATCCAGGCTGTGGAACAGCAACTTCGGCACACCGGTCAGCTGCGGCATGGCGTTGATCGCACTGTCGGCGTCCGGCACCAGCCAGGACAAGGGTACCTGGAAAGGCCATGTTAACCACGAGGTGCTGAGGGCGAATTGTCCTACGTCACGATAACTGGCCGGCACGCCGTCCAGTACCAAGGCCTTTATCCGGGGCTGGCGCTCGGGGTGGGCCGCCAGGTAATGCACCGCCAGCGCACCGCCCAGGCTCTGGCCCAGTACGATCACCGGCTGGCCTTGGGTTTCAGGCGCCTTGTCGAGCCAGTTGAACGCCGCATCGATGTCCTGGTAGATCGCTGGCAATGACGGCTTGCCTTCGGACAGGCCATAACCACGATAGTCCAGCAGCAGCACTTGATAGCCCTGCTCCGGCAACCACCAGCTCCCCCCCAGGTGCCAGGCCAGGTTGCCGCCGTTGCCATGCAGGTGCAGCACCGTGCCCTTGAGCGGCACGCCGGGCTTGGCCGGTAGCCACCAGGCGTGCAGCTTCACGCCGTCGGCGGTGACCACAGTGACGTCGCGGTAGGCCAAGTGGGCTTTTTCCGGCGTGAACGGCAGGCCGGGTTCGGGGTAGAACAGCAGGGAGCTGCAGCCGTTCAAAGTGAGTAGCAGGCATAGAATGCCGAGGATTCTCATCCGTTGAAACCTCGTAATTGAGAGCGCAGAAGGTCACCTGTAGGCGCCGGCTTGCTGGCGATAACGGTGTATCAGTCGCCGTTGCTTTAGCTGAAAGACCGCTTTCGCAGGCAAGCCAGCTCCCACATTTTTGAACCGGTTTCGTCAGCCTGAACCAGCAAAACCCACATTTTGGTTCGGTTTCGTCAGCCACAACCATTAACCCTGTAGGCGCCGGCTTGCCGACGATGGCGTTTTTTTCAGCTAAAACACGGGTGGCTGATGCACCGCTATCGCCGGCAATCCGGCGCCTACAGGGTGATGGGGTGCCGTCAGAGGATATTGGAGTAGTCCGCCTCGATCCGGTCCAGGCTCAAGTGGTTGAGGAAGTTGGAGAAACACATCCAGGCCGCCAGTGCATTCATGTCGCGGAATTGTTCCGGCAGGTACTTAGGCGGCACCACCAGGCCTTCATCCACCAATTGGCGCAGGGTGCGCATGTCTTCCAAAGTGGTCTTGCCGCAGAACAGCAGCGGCACTTGCTCCAGCTTGCCTTTGCGCACGGCCAGCTGGATGTAGTTGTAGACCATGATAAAGCCCTTGAGGTAGGACAAATCCTTGGTAAACGGCAGACCGGTCGGCACCGAGCCACGGAAGACGCGACTGGCGTTGCCGTAGCTTTCGGCCATTTCAAAGCCTTGCTCGCGGAAGAATTCGAACACCTGCAGGAAGTCGGCGCCCTCCTCCACCATGTGGATGGCGCGGGTGCGGTTGGTGAGTTTGCGCAGGCGACTCGGGTAGGAGGCGAACGTGATGATCTCCATCAGGATCGCCAGGCCTTCCTGGGTCACGGTGGACGACGGCGGGCCCTTGGACAGGAAGGTGCAGATCGGCTGGTTCTGGCCGTTGAGGGTGGTGCCGACGTGCACCAGGCCTTCATGCACTTCCAGGGCGCGCACATCGCGGTCATTGAACATCGCGTCGGCGCGAATCTTGATGTAGTCGGCACCCGCCGCGGCGTCGGCGACGATACCGTCGGACTCGAACACGCGGATGGTCTCTTCGGCTTCGCCGAACACCTTGTTCAGGCGGGTTTGCAACAAGCTGACGGCGTCCTTGGCGGTGAGGGTCTTGGCCTCATCCTTCAAGTCGCCGCGGCCGTCGATGTTGTTGAGGTAGTCGGAGAGCATCAGGCCCAGGTCGGCCAGCGTCGGGTCGCCGGCGTGAAACGCATCGGACGCGGCGCCGTACAGCTCCTGGGAAATCAGCCCGAAGTCCTCGGTGCCGCGCGCTTCGAGCATGCGCACCACCATGCGATATTCCTTGCACATGCGGCGCATGATCTGCCCCACCGGGCTGAACTGGCCGAGGCGACGGGTGATGTCGCGCTCGATGTTCTGGAACTCCAGCTTTACCGCGCTGGAATCGAACGACAGCGGCCGGTTCAGGTAGTAATCACGGTCTACGGCAGGCATGGCCTTGCCCTTGGCCTTGAGGAAACCCTGGCGAATGTTCTCGTCCCACTTCACGGCGTCGAGGACGCGAATCGGTGTTTGCGCCAGCACAATGCGATCAGACAAGGTGCGTATCGTCTGCTGGTAATCGTCCACCCGTTGCTTCCTCTTTAAACGTTATTTGCCCGAGCGCTGGTAGCGCACGGCTTCAACGAACACATCGGCATTGGCCGGGTCATCCAGATAGGCAAACACCTGGTCCATGGGGCTGTCGACCACGACACCGGCACCTTCGACGGTGTCCACGGTGGCGCCATGCAAGGCCTTCTGGCCGATGGCCTGGTGGATCTGCTCCAGGTCCAGGTTGTAGACCACTAATTCGTGTTTTTCGTCGAATTCGAAGCCGGCCAGGATGTAATGCCCACCGAGTTTTGCCGGCAACGCTGCCGACAAATACCAGCGGCTGCCGTGGCGCGACACGGTAAACAGGTACTCATCGCGCTGGCCCGGTTTGCCTGTAGGGTAGCTCACGGCTTTGTAACGGTGATCACCGGCGGCGGTAATGTGCAGGTTGAGCGGTTCGCCCCAGGCGTTTTTGCTGGCCCACTGGCCGATCAGCCCGGACGGCGCGGCTTCGTGGGCCGGCAGCGGGTCCTTGAAGGTCACCAGGCAACCGCTCAGTAGCAGGAACGATAAGGCGATTACCGCGACGCGCCAGGTTTTCATCAAGTACTCCACGGGTGGTATAGGGTGAACCGCTTTATGTGGGAGCGGGCTTGCTCGCGAAAGCAGTGGTTCAGCCAAACATGTATCGACTGACACTGCGCATTCGCGAGCAAGCCCGCTCCCACACAAAGCAAATCCCGTCTTCGTCTAGACCGAGGCCAACACCAAATGCATGTAACGCTTGAGGATCTCAAGCATCTCTTCACCGGTCAGAGGCTCTGCGCCGCCCAGCAGGCCCTGATATTCCATCCGACTGATTATCGCCGTCAACACTTTGGCATCCTGTTGCGGCTCTCGGGAGCCCAATACCTGGAAAAACTGCCCAGTGCCCTGCAGCAGGATTTGTTGGTGGGAGCGCACCAGCTCCGCCAGGCGCGGGTTCAGCAGGGCTTCCTGGCGAAAAGCCAGTTCAGCCATCAGGTGTTCGCGGCGGTTGGTCAGTTGGCGCATCACGTAGTCGGCGGTCAGGCGCGCAATGTCATCGGCCAGTTGCGAGCGTGACTGCGGGCTGCCATCACCGTAGGCGACCATCTCACGCAGCAGCCCTTCGTTGCGCACCCACAGCTTGCCCATGAAGGCGGCGCTGCGTTCGACGTACTGGGCGAAGGTATCGGTGAGCAGGTCGTCGATGTCCTTGAAATAGTAGGTCGTGGCCGACAACGGCACCCCCGCCTCCGCCGCCACCGCCCGGTGACGTACCGCACGCACGCCTTCGCGGACCACGATGCGCATGGCCGCATCGAGAATGTCTTGCCTGCGTTGCTCGCTGCCCCGGCGACTGGCCTTGCGGCCCTGGTACTGGACACTTTCAGCCACGGCAGCCGCAATGCCGGCGGCGCCTTCTTGAGCCATTACGCGGTTCACGACACACATCCTTGAATAGATCAAAACCTGGCGCTGTTCGCTTGACGCTTATTAACGCCACATAAAAAAGCCGCCTTATAAAAGGCGGCTTCGGATTTCGCTACGGTTACGCTTGTGGCCGCATGTGCGGGAACAAGATCACGTCGCGGATCGACGGCGAGTTGGTCAACAGCATCACCAGGCGGTCGATGCCGATACCTTCACCGGCCGTTGGCGGCATGCCGTATTCCAGGGCACGCACGAAGTCGGCGTCGTAGTGCATGGCTTCGTCGTCGCCAGCATCCTTGTCGGCCACCTGGGCCATGAAGCGCTCGGCCTGGTCTTCTGCGTCGTTAAGCTCGGAGTAGGCGTTGGCGATTTCGCGGCCGCCGATGAACAGCTCGAAACGGTCGGTGACGTTCGGGTTGTCGTCGTTGCGACGGGCCAGCGGCGACACTTCGAACGGGTACTGGGTAATGAAGTGCGGCTGTTCCAGCTTGTGCTCCACCAGTTCTTCGAAAATCATCACCTGCAGCTTGCCCAGGCCTTCGAAGCCCAGCACCTTGGCGCCGGCTTTCTTGGCAATGGCACGGGCCTTGTCGATGTCGTTGAGGTCGTCGGCGGTCAGCTCAGGGTTGTACTTGAGGATCGAGTCGAACACCGACAGGCGCACGAACGGTTCGCCGAAGTGGAACACCTTGTCGCCGTACGGCACGTCGGTGCTGCCCAGGACCAGCTGTGCCAGCTCGCGGAACAGTTCTTCGGTCAGGTCCATGTTGTCTTCGTAGTCGGCGTAGGCCTGGTAGAACTCCAACATGGTGAATTCGGGGTTGTGACGAGTGGAAACGCCTTCGTTACGGAAGTTGCGGTTGATCTCGAACACTTTTTCGAAGCCGCCAACCACCAGGCGCTTCAGATACAGCTCTGGCGCGATACGCAGGAACATTTCCATGTCCAGCGCATTGTGGTGGGTTTCGAACGGCTTGGCTGCGGCACCACCGGGGATGGTTTGCAGCATCGGGGTTTCCACTTCCAGGAAGTCACGCTTCATCAGGAAGCTGCGGATGTGGGCGATTACTTGCGAACGTACGCGGAAGGTCTGGCGTACTTCTTCGTTGACGATCAGGTCAACGTAGCGCTGGCGGTAGCGCTGCTCGGTGTCGGTCAGGCCGTGGTGCTTGTCCGGCAGCGGGCGCAAGGACTTGGTCAGCAGGCGCACGCTGGTCATTTCAACGTACAGGTCGCCCTTGCCGGAGCGGGCCAGGGTGCCTTCGGCCGCGATGATGTCGCCCATGTCCCAGGTTTTCACCGAGGCCAGGGTTTCTTCGGACAGCGTCTTGCGGTTGACGTAGACCTGGATGCGACCGGTCATGTCCTGGATCACCATGAACGAGCCACGGTTGAGCATGATGCGACCTGCCACCTTGACCGGGATCGCAGCCTCTGCCAGCTCTTCCTTGGTCTTGTCCGCGTACTGTTTCTGCAAGGCATCGCAGTAGTTTTCGCGGCGGAAGTCGTTGGGGAAGGCATTGCCCTTGGCGCGCTCGGCAGCAAGCTTTTCCTTGCGCAGGGCGATCAGGGAGTTTTCTTCCTGTTGCAGGGCTTGCGGGTCGAGTTGTTGGTCGCTCATGTCTTTAGATTTTCCATCAGGTTCGTTGCCCCCGGCCTGCGGCCGGGGATCGCCGGCAAGCCGGCTCCTACAGGGGTGTTACAGGCCTGATTTCAGGCTGGCTTCCAGGTATTCGTCGATGTCGCCGTCGAGCACCTTGTCGCAGTCGCTGCGTTCGATGTTAGTGCGCAGATCCTTGATCCGCGACGCATCGAGCACATAGGAGCGGATCTGGTGACCCCAGCCGATGTCCGACTTGGTGTCTTCCAGCGCTTGCGACGCGGCGTTGCGTTTCTGCATTTCCTGCTCGTACAACTTGGCCCGCAGCATTTTCATGGCGGTGTCCTTGTTGGCGTGCTGGGAACGTTCGTTCTGGCAGCTGACCACGGTGTTGGTCGGTACGTGGGTGATACGTACGGCCGAGTCGGTGGTGTTTACGTGCTGACCACCGGCACCGGAGGAACGGTAGGTGTCGATCCGCAGATCAGCCGGGTTGATCTCGATTTCCACCTTGTCGTCGATCTCTGGCGAGACGAACACAGCGGAGAACGACGTGTGGCGACGGTTGCCGGAGTCGAACGGGCTCTTGCGCACCAGACGGTGCACGCCGATCTCGGTCCGCAACCAGCCAAAGGCGTATTCGCCCTTGATGTGCACGGTCGCGCCCTTGATACCGGCGACTTCACCGGCCGACAGTTCCATGATGGTCGCGTCGAAACCGCGTTTGTCCGCCCAGCGCAGGTACATGCGCAGCAGGATGTTGGCCCAGTCCTGGGCCTCGGTGCCACCGGAGCCGGCCTGGATATCCAGGTAAGCGTTGTTCGGGTCCATTTCATGGCTGAACATGCGGCGAAATTCAAGCTTGGCGAGGTTTTCCTCGAGACGGGCCAGCTCGGCGACGACATCGCCCACTGCGCCTTCGTCGTTTTCTTCGACGGCCATGTCCAGCAGGTCACGGCAATCGGCCAGACCGGTGTTCAGTTCGTCGAGGGTGTCGACAATCTGCGCCAGCGCAGCGCGCTCGCGGCCCAATTCCTGGGCGTATTCAGGTTTGTTCCAGACGCTCGGATCTTCAAGCTCGCGATTGACTTCGGTCAGACGCTCATGCTTTTGATCGTAGTCAAAGATACCCCCGAATAGTTTCGGAGCGCTCGGACAGGTCCTTGATGGTGTTAAGGATCGGGTTGATTTCCATGGCGGGCAGCACTCGTTGGCGAACTTTTGAAAGCCGGCGAGTATAACGGGAAATGGGGGGGAGCGGCAGTCCGCTGGGCGAAAAGGGTTGGGGGGGGGGGTTGGTGGTGTACATATCCGTTATTTGGGTGATGGCGGGTATTGGTTCCGCCCTTACGGCGGGTCACTTTGGAAAAGAGCCCCAAAGTAACCAAAGGGCTCTTGCCCCAACACTCGGCACCTCGCTCACGCTCGGTGTGCCCGTAATCCGACAGTGATTTGGGGGGCCGCCGCCACGCGCCATCCATGGCGCGGGGCGGCTAAACCGGCATCCCTGCCGGTTTACCCCCCAAATCCCTGCCGAATTCCGGCCAGCGTGTTTGACGGGGCGCCTCAGATCAAAATCAAGATCAAAAGCAAAAGCACAGCGGCCTGACAGCCGGCTTGAGTGGTGTGGATCAAGAGCGAAGAGCTTTGAGGGGGTTGATCGGGGTTTTCGGGTGTACCAAGGTACCTGACGCGGCGCCCTCACTGTGGGAGCTGGCTTGCCTGCGATGGCATCGACTGGGTGTACCTGACTCTCCGAGTTGCCTGCATCGCCGGCAAGCCAGCGCCTACACGTACCTGCTTTTGATCCAACCACTCAGGTCGGCTACTAGGCCGCCGTGCTTTTGCTTTTGATTTTGATCTTAGGCGCCCCGTTAAACACGCTGGCCGAACGCAGGTTTGAATCCGTGGGTAACCCGGCAGGACGCCGGGTTAGCCGCCCCGCGCCATGGATGGCGCGTGGCGGCGGCCCACGGATTCAAGCCTGCGTTCGGGCACACCGAGCCTAGGCGAGGTGCCGAGTGTTGGGGCAAGAGCCTTTTGGTTACTTTTGGGCTCTATCAAAAGTGACCCGCCGTAAGGGCGGAACCCATATCAGCCGTTACCGCAGCAACGGATATGTACTCAAAGGCGCCTACTCAATCCCCACCTGATTACGCCCATTATGCTTGGCCGTATACAGCCCCTTGTCCGCCGCCATGATCAGTTGCCGGCAATCGGTCCCCTGCTGCGGGGTCACCGTCGACAAGCCAATGCTGATGGTCAGGCTGGAGCCTTCCGCCGGGGCAATGTGCGGGATTTTCAGCGCCGCCACCGCCATGCGCAGCTTCTCAGCCACCAAACGCGCACCACCCGGCGAGGTATTCGGCAATACCAACGCAAACTCTTCACCACCATAACGCGCCGGCAGATCCGAAGGCCGGCTGCTGGCTTCGCGGATGGTCGCCGCGACTTTACGCAACGCTTCATCACCTTCGACATGCCCAAAACTGTCGTTGTAGGTCTTGAAGAAGTCCACATCGATCATCAGCAGCGACAACTGGGTCTGGTCACGCATGGCACGGCGCCACTCCAGCTCCAGGTATTCGTCGAAGTGGCGACGGTTGGACAGCCCGGTCAGGCCATCGGAGTTCATCAGGCGTTGCAGCACCAGGTTGGTGTCGAGCAGTTGCTGCTGGCTGACCCGCAGCGCACGGTAGGCCGCGTCGCGCTGCAACAGGGTCATGTAGGAGCGCGAGTGATAGCGGATGCGCGCCACCAGTTCGATGTTGTCCGGTAACTTCACCAGGTAGTCGTTGGCACCGGCCGAGAACGCCGCGCTCTTGATCAGCGGGTCTTCCTTGGTGGACAGCACGATGATCGGGATATTGGCCGTGGCAGGGTGGTTGCGGTACTCGCGCACCAGCGTCAGGCCGTCCAGGCCGGGCATCACCAGGTCTTGGAGGATCACAGTCGGCTTGATGCGGATCGCCTGGGCAATCGCCTGGTGCGGGTCGGCGCAGAAGTGGAAGTCGATGTTTTCTTCATGGGCCAGGCCACGCCGCACGGCTTCGCCGATCATGGCCTGGTCATCGACCAGCAACACCATGGCGGCGTTTTCGTCGGTCTTGATGTCGTCGATCTGTAAATCATTCATGTGCAGTCACCTGAATTACTACCAGCAAGCCAGCACTGCGGGAGGTCGCGATCATTTTGCAAAGACCTCCATCAGTCGGGGCGCAATTCTATCCAGTGGGCGAATTTCAACAGCAGCGTCAATCGCCGCCGCCGCTTTGGGCATGCCATACACCGCTGAGCTCTGCTGATCCTGGGCGATGGTCAAATATCCTTGTTCACGCAACAACTTCAGGCCCTGGGCGCCGTCGCGGCCCATGCCCGTCAGCAGTACACCGACGGCGTCACCGTCCCAGTGGCTGGCGACGCTCTCGAAAAACACGTCGATGGACGGCCGGTAAATCTCGTTCACCGGCTCTGCGGTATAGGCTAGCGTGCCATTTTTCAACAGGCGAATATGATGGTTGGTGCCGGCCAGCAACACCACGCCACTTTGCGGCGGCTCGCCTTCGCGGGCCAGGCGCACCGGCAGGCCGGAGGCGCTGCCCAGCCACTCGGCCATGCCCGCAGCGAACACCTGGTCCACATGCTGCACCAGCACAATGGCGGCCGGAAAGTCCCGTGGCAAACCCTTGAGCAGGATTTCCAGGGCAGCCGGGCCGCCCGCCGAAGAACCAATGGCCACCAGGCTCTGGCGTTTGCTGGCGGTGCGTTGGGGCGCAGTTTCGGCGCGCACGCGGCTGCCACGCTGACCGATCAGCCAGCCAATATTGAGGATTTTGCGCAGCAACGGCGCCGCCGCATCCTTGGGGTTGCCCACGCCGAGCGCGGGGGTGTCCACCACATCCAGCGCGCCGTGGCCCATGGCCTCGAATACCCGGCTCATATTGGCCTGGCGGTCGACAGTCACCAAGAGAATCGCGCACGGTGTCTCGGCCATGATCTGCCGGGTGGCCTCGACGCCATCCATCACCGGCATGATCAGGTCCATCAGGATCAAGTCCGGGGTCAGCTCGGCGCAACGCTGCACGGCTTCAAGGCCATTGCTGGCCACCCAGACGACTTGATGCGCGGGCTCGAAACTCAGGGCACGGCGCAACGCCTCCACCGCCAGGGGCATGTCATTGACGATCGCAATCCTCATGCCCGGGCACCTCCAATCAGCTCGACCACGGCGTCCAGCAGGGCGTCATCGTGGAAACTGGCCTTGGCTAGATAATAGTCCGCGCCGGCGTCCAGTCCACGGCGCCGGTCTTCTTCGCGATCCTTGTACGACACCACCATCACCGGCAACGATTGCAGGCGACTGTCACGGCGCAGGAGTGTGACCAATTCAATACCGTCCATACGAGGCATATCAATGTCAGTGATGAGCAGGTCGAAGTCTTCGGAGCGCAACGCGTTCCAGCCGTCCATGCCATCGACCGCAACGGCCACTTCATAACCACGATTAAGTAACAATTTGCGTTGCAGCTCACGCACGGTCAGCGAGTCATCCACCACCAGCACGCGTTTGCGCGGCGCCTCAGTGGCCTGCTGGCTGCGCCGGGCGATGCGTTCCAGGCGCCCGGTGTTGAGCAGTTTGTCCACCGAACGCAGCATGTCTTCAACGTCGACGATCAACACCACCGAGCCGTCGTCCAGCAACGCCCCGGCAGAAATATCCTGGACCTTGCCCAGGCGATCATCCAGCGGCAACACCACCAACGTGCGTTCGCCGATAAAGCGCTCCACGGCAATGCCATACACCGCGTCGCGCTCACGGATCACCACCACCTTGAGCGTTTCTTCATTGCTCTGCCCCGCCGGGCGCTGCAACAACTGGCTGGCGGCAACCAGGCCGACATGCCGGCCCTCGTGCCAGAAGTGCTGGCGGCCTTCCAGTTGCACAATGTCATCGAGCGCCAGGTCGCACATACGTTCGATGTGCGCCAGCGGGAAGGCATAGGCTTCTTCGCCGACTTCCACCACCAGGCTGCGCACCACCGACAAGGTCAGCGGCACCTCCAGGTGGAAGCGGCTGCCCTGCCCTGCTGTCTGCTCCAGCACCACGGCACCGCGCAGTTGGCGAACCATATGCTGCACCGCATCCAGGCCCACGCCACGCCCGGACACTTCGGTGACTTTGTCACGCAGGCTGAACCCCGGCAGGAACAGGAACGTCAGCAGTTCCTCTTCACTCAGGCGCAGCGCCGTTTCCAGCGGCGACAGGTGCCGGTCGACGATGGTGCCGCGCAAGCGCTCAAGGTCGACACCATTGCCATCGTCGCTCAACTCCAGCACCAGCAAACCGGCCTGGTGGGAGGCGCGCAGACGAATCAGGCCTTCCGCCGGCTTGCCCGCCAGTATCCGTTGTTCGGGGGTTTCGATGCCATGGTCGACGGCATTGCGCAGCAAGTGGGTCAGCGGCGCTTCGAGCTTTTCCAGCACATCGCGGTCGACCTGGGTCTTTTCGCCCTCGATCTCCAGGCGCACTTGCTTGCCCAGGCTGCGGCCGAGGTCCCGCACCATGCGTACCTGCCCGGCCAGCACATCGGCAAACGGGCGCATACGACAGGCCAGCGCGGTGTCGTAGAGCACCTGGGCGCGTTGCCCGGCCTGCCAGCCGAACTCATCCAGCTCGGCGGTTTTTTCCGCGAGCAACGCCTGGGCCTCGCTCAACAACCGACGGGTATCGGCCAGGGCTTCCTGGGCTTCCAGGTTCAGGTCCAGCGTCTTGAGCTGGCCATCCAGGGTATCGAGGGCGCGCACGCCCTGGCTCTGGATACGCTTGAGGCGCTGCATACTGGCCAGGTAAGGCTTGAGCCGCTGGGTTTCCACCAGGGACTTACTGGACAGATCCAACAGGCTGTTCAGGCGCTCGGCGGTCACTCGCAACACGCGCTCGCCGCCTTCGGTCATGCGCTTGTTCTGACGCGGCGGCTCGCTGCTGACCGGCGGCGCCGGTTCTGGCTCCGCTGGCAGCTCCTCAACAACAGGCGGCGAGACCGGCGCGGGCTCGGGCGGCGGTGGTGCAACGGTTTGCACCGGCGCCTGGGATGGATCGAGCAAGCGCTCCATCAGCGCAACATAGGCTTCAATGTCCGCCGACCCCACGTCGTTGCCGGGCGTGGCGATGCGCATCAGCAGGTCGGTGCCTTGCAGCAACGCATCAATATGTTCGGGTTGCAGGTACAGGCGGCTCTCCTGGGCACTGACCAGGCAATCCTCCATCACGTGGGCCACGCTGACCCCGGCGTCCACCCCGACAATCCGCGCCGCGCCCTTGAGCGAGTGCGCCGCACGCATGCAGGCCTCAAGCTGGTCGGCCTGGGTGGGGTTGCGTTCCAGGGCCAGCAGGCCCGCGCTCAACACCTGGGTCTGCGCATCGGCTTCCAGGCTGAACAGTTCCAGCAGCGAGGCGTCGCGCATCTGGTCGGGGGTCATGTGAGGCTCCGGGTCACGGCGGACAACAATTGCGCCTCATCCAGCCAACGCAGGCTGCGGCCTTTCCACTGCAACACACCTTGGGTGTAACGCGCACTGGCCTGGGTGCCCGAGGCCGACGCGGCTTTTAATGTGCGCTCATCGATGGCATGGATACCGTCGACTTCGTCCACCGGCACCACCACCGGGCCATCCTGCGCGGCGATGATCAGCATGCGCGGCATGACGCGCCCGCCCGTGGTGCCAGGGCTGGTGCTGTCCAGGCCAAGCAATTCCACCAGCGACAGGCACGCCACCAGCGCACCGCGCACGTTGGCCACGCCGAGCAAGGCACGGGAGCGTTGGTGCGGCAGGGAGTGAATCGGCTGCAACGGCGCCACTTCCACCAGGCAGCGGGTGGCGATACCCAGCCACTCCTCGCCGAGGCGGAACATCAACAGGGAACGGGTGACCACATCCGTGGCCACTTCGGCCTCAGCCTGGGGGCGACGGTCGTCCTGTTGCAGGGCATAACGGTCCAGCAGGCGCGTGGCCGCCGCCGAATACACCGCGCAGTTGCGGCAGTGAATGTGCTCCGCCAGCAAGGGGCAGGACTTGTCACCGTGGATGCCGATGCGGTTCCAGCAGTCGTCGATGGCTTGGGTGTCGGCCAGGGTCAGGTCCAGGCCTGCGGTATCGAGCGCGTCGGGGCTACTCATCGTTTGGACTCACTGTCAGCTCGCTCGCTGCGGGCGGCCCGCGCCTGCAACCGGCGCGCCCCCGCATTGTCGCCCTGGGATTCAAGCAACGCAGCCAGGTGCATCAAGGCTTGCGGGTGCTGGGGTTCCAGGTACAAGGCTTTTCGGTAATACCCCTGGGCTTCCAGGGCGCTGCCGGCCACATCGCTGAGCAGCCCCAGCCAGTAGAACACCTGGGCGGCGGGCGGGTGGTTGCTTAAATACTGTTCGCAGGCCGCACGGGCCTCGGCACTTTTGCCTTCGTTGGCCAGGGTGGCGATCTGGCTGAGCAAGTGACCCGCATCGGTTTGCGCGGTTTTGATCGGCGTCACGGCGGGCGGGACAAGGCTGAACGGTCGCGGCTTGGGCGGAATCGGCGCCGCACTGCGCTGCGGCACCGGCGCGGGCATCGGCACGAACACCGGCTCGGCCTTGACCGGCTCCGCATGCCGGCTGAACGCGAAGGACTGCGGCACGCCAATCGAGCGCATGCCGTGGCGCCCCAGCAGGCTGCCCTCGGCCGGGCCGATGAACAGCACGCCGTCCACATGGGTCAGGCCCTTGAGCACGTCGAACACTTGCTTCTGGGTCGGCTGGTCGAAGTAGATCAGCAGGTTGCGGCAGAACACAAAGTCGTAGGTGGGCTCATTGGCCAACAGGGCCGGGTCGAGCAGGTTGCCGACTTGCAGGCGCACCTGCTCGCGCACGCGATCATCGATACGATAGCCGTCGGCCTGTTCGGTGAAGTGACGTTCACGAAAGCCGATATCGCCACCGCGAAACGAGTTCTTGCCGTACACCCCGCGCCGGGCGCGTTCCACCGACAGCGGGCTCACGTCCAGGCCCAGCACCTTGAATTGGTGCGGCGCCATCCCGGCATCCAGCAACGCCATGGCTATCGAATAGGGTTCTTCGCCGGTGGAACAGGGCAGGCTCAAGATGCGCAAGGCGCGCATCTGCTTGATCTCGGCCAGGCGCGCCACCGCGAGCCGGGCCAGGGTGGCAAACGATTCGGGGTAACGAAAGAACCAGGTCTCGGGGACGATCACCGCTTCGATCAGCGCTTGCTGCTCGTCATGGGAGCTTTGCAGGTGTTGCCAGTACTGGTCGGCCGTCTGCGTTTGCAGGGCCTGGCTGCGCTGGCGCACCGCACGGTCGATGATGGCTTCGCCCACCGAGGCCACGTCCAGGCCGATGCGTTCCTTGAGGTAGGCCGAAAAGCGCGGGTCGCTGCTCATAGGCTCAGCTCGGCAGAAAACAGCAAGGTGCGTACTTCGTCGTTCAACAAGTCGTTCACGCCGATCCACTGCATCAGGCCCTGGGCATCTTCGCGCACCGGCCCCAGGTACGGCGCCTGCGGGTTATCCAGGCCATAGGGCTGGAACTCGGCGGGGTCGCAACGCAGGGTGTCGGTGGCTTGCTCCAGGATCAGCCCCAGCCAGCGGGCTTCGAGCCACGGTTGCGGCTGATAGTTGACCAGCACCAGGCGCGTGCTGGTGCGAGCCTGGGCGGCCGCGCCGAACGTGAGGGCACTGAGGTCGATGACCGGTACCAGCACGCCCCGGTGGGCAAAGATCCCCGCCACCCACACCGGCGCATGGGCAATGGGCTTGAGGGGCAGGCGCGGCAGTACCTCGGCCACTTCCGTGGCCTTGAGGGCATAGCGCTCCTGGCCGATCCGAAACACCAGGTACAACGCCTTTTTCGCTGCCGGGACGGCGCCGCGTTTAGCCGCGAGGTCGCTCATCAGACTTTGAAACGCGACACGCCGCTGCGCAGACCGACCGCAACCTGGCTCAGTTCATCAATGGCAAAGCTGGCCTGGCGCAGCGACTCCACGGTCTGGCTGCTGGCATCGCCCAACTGCACCAGCGCGTGGTTGATCTGCTCGGCACCGGTGGCCTGGGCCTGCATGCCCTCGTTGACCATCAACACACGCGGCGCCAGCGCCTGGACCTGATGGATGATCTGCGACAGCTGCTCGCCCACTTGCTGCACCTCGAACATGCCGCGACGCACTTCTTCGGAGAACTTGTCCATGCCCATCACGCCCGCCGACACCGCCGACTGGATCTCGCGCACCATCTGTTCAATGTCGTAGGTGGCCACGGCGGTCTGGTCGGCCAGGCGCCGCACTTCGGTGGCCACCACGGCAAAGCCGCGACCGTACTCACCGGCCTTCTCGGCCTCGATGGCCGCATTGAGGGACAGCAGGTTGGTCTGGTCGGCCACCTTGACGATGGTCACCACCACCTGGTTGATGTTGCCGGCCTTCTCATTGAGGATCGCCAGCTTGGCGTTCACCAGGTCGGCGGCGCCCATCACCGAGTGCATGGTTTCTTCCATGCGGGCCAGGCCTTGCTGGCCGGAACCGGCGGCCACCGAAGCCTGGTCGGCGGCGGTGGACACTTCGGTCATGGTGCGTACCAGGTCCTTGGACGTGGCGGCAATCTCGCGGGACGTGGCACCGATTTCGGTGGTGGTGGCAGCGGTTTCGGTGGCGGTGGCCTGTTGCTGCTTGGAGGTGGCGGCAATCTCGGTGACCGAGGTGGTCACCTGCACCGAGGAGCGCTGGGCCTGGGACACCAGGGCGGTCAGCTCGGTCATCATGTCGTTGAAGCCGGTTTCCACCGCGTTGAACTCGTCCTTGCGCTCCAGGTTCAAGCGCTTGCTCAGGTCACCGTCACGCATGGTGCCCAGGATCGACACGATGCGCTGCATCGGCGCCATGATCGCGCGCATCAACAGCAGGCCGCAGAGGCCGGCAGCAACGACAGCGAATGCCAGCGACACGAACATGCTGACCTTGGCGGCCTCGACGGCGTCGTCGATGGCAGTGGTCGCGCGGTCGGCGACGTCCTTGTTTTCCGTAATGATGTCATTGAGCTTCATGCGCCCTGCCGTCCAGGCGGGCGTCAGGGTGGTGTTGAACTCCTTGCGCGCAGCGGCGAGGTCATTGCGCTGCAGGCTGTCGAGCACCACAGCCAGGCTCTTGTTGTAGGCCTGGTGCAGGGTTTCGAATTTATCGAACTCGGCCTGGTCTTCACGGCCGTTGATGGTTTTCTGGTAGTTGGCCATCTGCGTCAGGATGCGACCTTCAAACGACTTGAAGTCGGCCTTGTCCGCGTCGGTCAGGCCTTTGTCGTCACGCAGGCCGAGCAATTCCAGGGTCTGCAGGTAGCTGTCGACCCAGGCGCTGCGGATCATCGAACTCAGGTAAACGCCCGGTACGGCATCGTCACGTACCGCGACTTCACTGGCTTCAATCTTCAGCAACCGTGAATAGGAGACCACAACCATTAACAGCATGATGGCGATAATGACCGCAAAGCTTGCCAAGATCCGTTGGCGCAAGGTCCAGTTCTTCACAGTAATTCCTCGAAGGGCCGATCAAATGCCGGGGAGTATAGCTGAGCAGAAGCCCTCATTTATCAATGGGTTTTGATGTAGCGATCACAGAAAGCAAATGTGGGAGCGGGCTTGCTCGCGAATGCGGTGGATCAGTCAGCAGAGAGGTGACTGATAAACCGTATTCGCGAGCAAGCCCGCTCCCACAATTTGATCGGCGTGAAGCCAGCGGTTACTGGTTCAGGCGCACCTGTTTTTCCAGCTCCAGCTTCAAACCTGGCTCCAGCCTCAGCTGGCGCGCCAGCTCGTCGAGGTAGGCTTTTTCCATGAAGTTTTCCTCATCCACTAGCATCACGCTGGCGATGTACATCTCGGCCGCCATTTCCGGGGTGCCCGCCGCCCGCGCCACGTCGGCCGGGTCCAGGGGTTTGTTCAGCTCGGCATGCAGCCAGCCTTGCAGCTCGCGGTCGTTGTCCAGCTTGGTGAACTCACCTTCGATCAGCGCACGTTCACGCTCATCCACATGGCCGTCGGCCTTGGCTGCCGCCACCAGTGCCTTGAGGATCGCCTGGCTGTGCTGCTCGACCTGGGCCGGTGGCAGGCGATCGACCGTCTGTGGCTCGCCTTTCGGCGCATTCGCTTGTTGCGCCTGCCAATTGCCATACGCCTTGTAGGCAATCACCCCCAGTGCTGCCAGCCCGCCGTAAGTCAGGGCTTTTCCGCCAAACTTGCGGGCTTTTTTATTGCCCAGCAACAGGCCCATGGCACCCGCCGCCAGGGCTCCCCCACCGGCGCCACCGAGCAGGCTGCCCAGCCCGCCACCGCCGAGCAAGCCGCCAAGGGCGCCTTTATCCTCCTGCTTACGCGAGTCGCCGGCCTTTTTCTGCAGCATGTCCTGACCGGATTTGAGCAACTGATCGAGCAATCCACGGGTATTCATAAGGAACCTCCAGGCACTTGGGTACGTAGGACTAATAGGCTCCCAGCGTAAAACCAAGTGCCAAAAACCCTCGATCTAGAGTGCTTCCAGATGTAACGCCACGGCCTTTCGATTAAAACGATATACACTCGAACAAATCTATAAAAATACCCCACTGGTAATTCCAGCATGATGACCTTGCGTCAAATCCGGCACTTTATCGCCGTGGCCGAGACCGGCTCGATCTCCGCCGCCGCGCAGACCGCATTCATTTCCCAGTCCACCCTGACCCTGGCGATCCAGCAACTGGAGCAGGAAATCGGCGTCAACCTGTTCAACCGCCACGCCAAGGGCATGACCCTGACCCACCAGGGTCACCAATTCCTGCGTCAGGCGCACTTGATCCTCGCCACCGTCGACAACGCCAAGCGCAGCCTGCAACAGAGCACCGACCAGGTCGCCGGGCAGTTGATCATCGGCGTGACCAGCCTGGTGGCCGGTTATTACCTGGCCGATCTGCTCACCCGCTTCCAGCGCGCCTACCCCAACGTGGAAATCCGCGTGATGGAGGACGAACGCCCGTATATCGAGCATTTACTGGTCAGCGGTGAAATCGACGTGGGTGTGCTGATCCTCTCCAACCTCGAAGACCGCCACGCCCTGCAGACCGAAGTGCTCACCCATTCACCCCACCGCCTGTGGCTGCCGGCGCAGCACCCGCTGCTGGAGCACGACAGCATCAACCTGGCCGACGTCGCCCGCGAGCCACTGATCCAGTTGAACGTCGATGAGATGGGCCACAACGCTCAGCGCATGTGGGCCGGCGCCGGCCTGCAGCCCCGCGTCACGCTGCGCACCGCCTCCACCGAAGCCGTGCGAAGCCTGGTGGCCGCAGGGCTTGGCGTGTCGATCCAGCCGGATATGACTTACCGCCCGTGGTCACTGGAGGGCGACATCATCGAAGCCCGACCGATTGCCGACCTCAGCCAGACCCTCGACGTGGGCCTGGCCTGGCGCCGTGGTACTGCGCGGCCGGCGCTGGTGGACCCGTTCCTGACGGTGGCCCGCGAACAGCCGCACCCGCGCAAGCCATCTATTTAATCGAATGCTGCATTCAGTATTTAGTATTTGTTGACCTCGCGCCTGACCTCTAGTCTCTGCTTATCCCATAAGAGAAAGGTCAAGCGCTCGTAAGAGAACGCCCATGGCCATACAAGAAAAGAGATCGCGAAAAATGTCCGGCGCGCCCACCCCGCTGCTCACTGCGTTGCTGATCGACGGCGAACTGGTCCAGGGCCAGGGCTTTGCCGAGCCGATCCTCAACCCGGCCACCGGTGAAGTCCTCACCCAGATCGCCGAAGCCAGCACCGAACAGGTGGAAACCGCGATCCTCGCCGCCCACCGCGCCTTTGCCGGCTGGTCACGCACCACGCCCCAGCAACGCTCGAACATCCTGCTCGGCATTGCCGACGCTATCGAAAAACAAGCCGACTATTTAGCCCGCCTGGAATCCCTGAACTGCGGCAAGCCGTTGCACCTGGCGCGCCAGGATGACTTGAGCGCCACTGTCGACGTGTTCCGTTTTTTCGCCGGCGCCGTGCGCTGCCAGACCGGGCAACTGAGCGGCGAATACCTGCCGGGCTACACCAGCATGGTGCGCCGCGATCCCATCGGGGTGGTGGCGTCGATTGCGCCATGGAACTACCCGTTGATGATGGCCGCATGGAAGATCGCGCCTGCCCTAGCGGCCGGCAATACCCTGGTGTTCAAGCCGTCAGAACATACGCCGCTGTCGATCCTGGCATTAGCCCCCGCACTTAAAGAGCTGCTGCCGCGTGGCGTGATCAATATTCTGTGTGGCGGCGGCGAAGGCGTCGGCAGCCATCTGGTGAGCCACGCCAAAGTGCGCATGGTCTCGCTGACCGGCGATATCGTCACCGGGCAGAAGATCCTGCAAGCCGCGTCCAAAACCCTTAAACGCACGCACTTGGAACTGGGAGGCAAGGCCCCAGTGATCGTGTGCAACGACGCCGACCTGCAAGCAGTGGTCGAGGGTGTGCGCGCCTACGGTTATTACAACGCGGGCCAGGATTGCACCGCCGCGTGCCGCATCTACGCCCAGGCCGGTATCCACGACAAGCTGGTCGCCGAACTCGGCGCCGCTGTGAGCAGCCTGCGCTTTGCCGGCAAACGCGACACCGACAACGAACTGGGCCCGCTGATCAGCACACGCCAGCGCGACCGCGTGGCCAGTTTTGTCGAACGCGCCCTCGGCCAGCCGCATATCGAACGCATCACCGGCGCCGCCGTGCATTCCGGTGCGGGCTTCTATTACCAGCCGACCCTGCTGGCCGGTTGCAAGCAGCACGATGAAATCGTGCAGCGCGAAGTGTTCGGCCCGGTGGTCACCGTGACCCGCTTCGACGAGCTGGAACAAGCCGTGGACTGGGCCAACGACTCCGAATATGGCCTGGCCTCGTCGGTGTGGACCCAGAACCTGGACAAGGCCATGCAAGTGGCCGCACGCCTGCAATACGGCTGCACCTGGATCAACAGCCATTTCATGCTGGTCAGCGAAATGCCCCACGGCGGCTTGAAGCGCTCGGGGTACGGGAAGGATCTGTCCAGCGATTCGCTACAGGACTACAGCGTGGTGCGGCACATCATGGCCCGCCACGGCCAGCATCTTTAAAACAACAACTAAGCTCATGCGTTACGGCTTCACACACTGCCCCGACCATAATTAAAGAAGAGGGAATCCCCATGTCTGCGCACAAGACCGCACTGCTCAGTGCCCTGACCACCGCGCTGCTGGCCAGCGCCAGCCTCCAGGCCGCCGAACCGCTCAAGGCGGTCGGCGCCGGCGAAGGCCAACTGGATATCGTCGCCTGGCCCGGCTACATCGAACGTGGCGACAGCGACAAGGCCTACGACTGGGTCACCGGTTTCGAGAAGGAAACCGGTTGCAAGGTCAATGTGAAAACCGCCGCCACCTCTGACGAAATGGTCAGCCTGATGGCCAAGGGCGGCTATGACCTGGTCACCGCGTCGGGCGATGCATCGCTGCGCTTGATCGGTGGCAAACGTGTGCAGCCGATCAACACGGCGCTGATCCCCAACTGGAAGAACATCGACCCGCGCCTCAAGGATGCGCCGTGGTACGTGGTCGGCCAGCAGACCTACGGCACCCCGTACCAGTGGGGCCCGAACGTGTTGATGTACAACACCAACGTGTTCAAGACCGCGCCCACCAGCTGGAGTGTGATTTTCGACGCGCAGAACCTGCCGGACGGCAAGCCTAATAAAGGTCGCGTGCAAGCCTATGACGGCCCGATCTACATCGCCGATGCGGCGCTCTACCTCAAGAGCACCAAGCCGGAGCTGGGCATCCAGAACCCTTATGAGCTGACCGAAACCCAGTACAAGGCCGTGCTTGAACTGCTGCGTGCCCAGCAACCGCTGATCCATCGCTACTGGCACGACACCACCGTGCAAATGAGCGACTTCAAGAACGAAGGCGTGGTGGCCTCCAGCGCCTGGCCGTATCAGGTCAACGGCCTGGTCAACGAGAAACAGCCGATTGCCTCGACCATTCCGAAGGAAGGCGCCACTGGCTGGGCGGACACCACCATGCTGCACACCGACGCCAAGCACCCGAACTGCGCCTACAAGTGGATGGACTGGTCACTGCAGCCGAAGGTCCAGGGCGACGTCGCGGCCTGGTTCGGCTCGTTGCCAGCCGTACCGGCGGCCTGCAAGGAAAGCGAGCTGCTGGGCGCCGAAGGCTGCAAGACCAACGGTTTCGACCAGTTCGACAAGATCGCCTTCTGGAAAACCCCGCAGGCTGAAGGCGGCAAGTTCGTGCCGTACAGCCGCTGGACCCAGGATTACATCGCGATCATGGGCGGCCGCTGAGCCTGCCTGACAACGCAGGACAAAATGTGGGAGCGGGCTTGCTCGCGAAAGCGGTGTGTCAGTCAACACATCTGTAACTGATCCACCGCATTCGCGAGCAAGCCCGCTCCCACACAGATTCAGTACCGCGTTTATTTTTCAGAAGTCCAGGCCGGGCCGCTGCGACGACCCGCGCTTTTTTGGAGCACCGCACCATGACGCTTGCAGTCCAATTCACCCACGTTTCCCGTCAGTTCGGCGAAGTGAAGGCCGTTGACCGGGTTTCCATCGATATCCAGGACGGCGAGTTCTTTTCCATGCTCGGCCCTTCCGGCTCCGGCAAGACCACTTGCCTGCGCCTGATTGCCGGTTTCGAGCAGCCGAGCGCAGGCTCGATCCGTATTCATGGCGAGGAAGCCGCCGGCTTGCCGCCGTACCAGCGTGACGTGAACACCGTGTTCCAGGATTACGCGCTGTTCCCCCACATGAACGTGCGCGACAACGTGGCCTACGGCCTCAAGGTCAAGGGTATCGGCAAGACCGAGCGCCTGAACCGTGCCGAAGAAGCCCTCGCCATGGTTGCCCTCGGCGGCTACGGTGACCGCAAGCCGGTGCAGCTTTCCGGTGGTCAGCGCCAACGGGTCGCCCTGGCCCGCGCCCTGGTCAATCGCCCACGGGTGCTGTTGCTTGACGAGCCCCTGGGCGCCCTCGACCTCAAGCTGCGCGAGCAGATGCAGAGCGAGCTGAAAAAGCTGCAGCGCCAGCTCGGTATCACCTTTATTTTCGTGACCCACGACCAGACCGAAGCGCTGTCGATGTCCGACCGGGTGGCCGTGTTCAACAAGGGCCGCATCGAGCAGGTCGACACCCCGCGCAACCTCTACATGAAACCCGCCACCTCGTTCGTGGCCGAGTTCGTCGGCACCTCTAACGTGATTCGCGGCGAACTGGCGCAACGCCTCAGCGGCAACGCGCAAGCGTTCTCGATCCGCCCGGAACACGTGCGTTTTGCCGAAGGTGCGCTGGGCACCGGTGAAGTGGAAGTCAGCGGCCTGCTGCATGACATCCAGTACCAAGGCAGCGCCACCCGCTATGAACTCAAGCTGGAAAACGGCCAGGCCCTGAACATCAGCCAGGCCAACAACCAATGGCTGGATACCAGCAGCGGCTACCAGGTGGGCCAGCCCATCACCGCGCGCTGGGCACGGGAAGCGATGACGCCCCTGACCGACAGCGCAGGCGAGGTGTGACATGAGCCTGGCCCTTTCCCAACCGCCGATGCGCAGGTTTTCCAACCTGCTGTACCGCAAGCCCAACCTGTACCTGGCGATGTTGCTGGTGCCACCGCTGATCTGGTTCGGCGCCATCTACCTGGGCTCGTTGCTGACCCTGCTGTGGCAAGGCTTCTACACATTCGACGACTTCACCATGGCGGTCACGCCGGACCTGACCCTGGCCAACTTCGCCGCGCTGTTCCAGCCGTCGAACTTCGACATCATCGTGCGCACCTTGAGCATGGCGATCGTGGTGTCCATCGCCAGCGCCATCGTCGCGTTCCCGATTGCCTACTACATGGCGCGCTACACCACGGGCAAGACCAAGGCGTTTTTCTACATCGCAGTGATGATGCCGATGTGGGCCAGCTACATCGTCAAGGCCTACGCCTGGACCTTGCTGCTGGCCAAGGGCGGCGTGGCGCAGTGGTTTGTGCAGCACCTGGGCCTGGAGCCGGTGTTGCAGTTCGTGCTGGGCATTCCCGGTGTGGGCGGCAGCACCTTGAGCACCTCGCACCTGGGACGCTTCATGGTGTTCGTCTACATCTGGCTGCCGTTCATGATTCTACCGATCCAGGCCTCGCTGGAGCGTTTGCCGCCTTCACTGTTGCAAGCGTCGGCGGACCTCGGCGCCAAGCCGCGCCAGACCTTCATGCAGGTGATTCTGCCGCTGTCGGTGCCGGGGATTGCGGCGGGTTCGATCTTCACCTTCTCGCTGACGTTGGGCGACTTCATCGTGCCGCAACTGGTCGGCCCACCGGGTTACTTCGTCGGCGGCATGGTGTACGCCCAGCAAGGCGCCATCGGCAACATGCCCATGGCGGCGGCGTTCACATTGGTGCCCATCGTGCTGATCGCGGTTTACCTCTCCATTGTCAAACGCCTGGGGGCCTTCGATGCACTCTGAGAAATCTTCGCTGGGTCTGAAGATCGCAGCCTGGGGCGGCTTGGTGTTTTTGCACTTCCCGATCCTGATCATCTTCCTCTACGCCTTCAACACCGAAGAAGCCGCGTTCAGCTTTCCGCCCCAGGGCTTCACCCTGAAGTGGTTCAGCGTGGCCTTCGCCCGGCCGGACGTGCTGGACGCGATCAAGTTGTCGCTGCAGATCGCGGCCATTGCCACGTTGATCGCCATGGTGCTCGGCACGCTGGCCTCGGCGGCGTTGTATCGCCGTGAGTTCTTCGGCAAGCAAGGCGTGTCGTTGATGCTGATCCTGCCGATTGCATTGCCGGGGATCATCACCGGTATCGCGCTGCTGGCAACCTTCAAGACGCTGGGCATCGAGCCCGGGATGTTCACCATCATCGTCGGCCACGCGACCTTCTGCGTGGTGATCGTCTACAACAACGTGATCGCGCGTTTGCGCCGTACCTCCCACAGCCTGATCGAAGCCTCGATGGACTTGGGCGCCGACGGCTGGCAGACCTTCCGCTACATCATCATGCCCAACCTGGGCTCGGCACTGCTGGCCGGCGGCATGCTCGCCTTTGCGCTGTCGTTCGACGAAATCATCGTCACCACCTTCACCGCCGGCCACGAGCGCACCTTGCCGCTGTGGCTGCTCAACCAGCTGAGCCGCCCACGGGACGTGCCGGTGACCAACGTGGTGGCAATGCTGGTGATGCTGGTCACGATGTTCCCGATTCTCGGTGCCTATTACCTGACACGCGGCGGTGAAAGCGTGGCGGGGAGTGGCGGTAAATAACGGACAACACATAGCCACTGTTGAAACACGGTCAATGTGGGAGCTGGCTTGCCTGCGATTGCGGTATCGACTGACCCACCGCTATCGCAGGCAAACCAGCTCCCACAGTTGACCCGGTTTCCCCAGGAAAAGAACAGTCGCTCAGAGGAGAGCTGAACCATGCAAACCAAATTACTGATCAACGGCCAACTGGTCGCAGGCGAAGGCCCGGCCCAAGCCGTCTTCAACCCGGCACTCGGCCGTGTGCTGGTGGAAATCAACGAAGCCAGCGAAGCCCAGGTCGACGCCGCCGTGCGCGCCGCCGATGCAGCGTTTGAAAGCTGGTCGCAAACCGCACCCAAGGACCGTTCGCTGCTGCTGCTGAAACTGGCGGACGTGATCGAAGCCCACGGCGAAGAGCTGGCCAAGCTGGAGTCGGACAACTGCGGCAAGCCCTACAGCGCCGCGCTGAACGATGAGATCCCGGCCATTGCCGACGTGTTCCGCTTCTTCGCCGGCGCCAGCCGTTGCATGAGTGGCTCGGCCGGTGGCGAATACCTGCCGGGGCACACCTCGATGATCCGCCGCGACCCGGTGGGCGTGATCGCCTCCATCGCGCCGTGGAACTACCCCTTGATGATGGTCGCCTGGAAAATCGCCCCGGCCCTCGCCGCCGGTAATACCGTGGTGCTCAAGCCGTCGGAGCAAACCCCGCTGACCGCGCTGCGCATGGTCGAGTTGGCCGCTGACATCTTCCCGGCCGGTGTACTCAACCTGGTCTTCGGCCGTGGGCCAACCGTGGGCAGCCCGCTGGTGAACCACCCGAAAGTGCGCATGGTGTCGCTGACCGGCTCCATCGCCACCGGTGCGAATATCATCTCCAGCACCGCTGACAGCGTGAAGCGCATGCACATGGAACTGGGCGGCAAGGCGCCGGTGATCATCTTCAACGACGCGGACATCGACGCCGCCGTGGAAGGTATCCGCACCTTCGGTTTCTACAACGCGGGGCAGGATTGCACCGCAGCGTGCCGCATCTATGCCCAGGCGGATATCTATGATGCGTTCGTCGAGAAGCTCGGCGCAGCGGTCGCCAGCATCAAATACGGCCTGCAGGATGACCCGGCCACCGAGTTGGGCCCGCTGATCACTGCGCAACACCGCGACCGCGTGGCCGGCTTTGTCGAGCGCGCCGTGGCGCAGCCGCACATTCGCCTGGTCACCGGGGGCAAGGCGGTGGAAGGCAATGGCTTCTTCTTTGAACCCACCGTGTTGGCCGATGCGCAGCAGGACGACGAAATCGTGCGTCGCGAAGTGTTCGGGCCAGTGGTGTCGGTGACCAAGTTCAATGACGAAGCACAGGTGCTCGGCTGGGCCAACGATTCGGACTACGGCCTGGCGTCATCCGTCTGGACCGCCGATGTCGGCCGCGCCCACCGCTTGGCCGCACGCCTGCAATACGGCTGCACCTGGGTGAATACCCACTTCATGCTCGTCAGCGAAATGCCTCACGGCGGTCAGAAACTGTCGGGCTATGGCAAAGACATGTCCATGTACGGGCTGGAGGACTACACCACCGTTCGCCATGTGATGTTCAAGCACTGACCCCGCCACTCCCTTTGAGGGCGGGCTTGTGTGGGAGCGGGCTTGCTCGCGAATGCGGTGGGTCAGTCGATAATGACGGTGACTGACAGACCGCTTTCGCGAGCAAGCCCGCTCCCACAAAAAGCCCGGTTCCCACAAGTCTCTTCTCATAACAATAAAATTCAGGTTCTTCCCCATGGATATCACCCGCCGCGACTTCCTCAACGGCGTCGCCATTACCGTTGCCGCCGGCATGACCCCGCTGCAGCTCTTGCAAGCCGCGCCCGATGGACGCTACTACCCTCCCGCCCTCACCGGCCTGCGCGGCAGCCATGTCGGCTCATTCGAAGTGGCGCACCAGATGGGCTGGGAAAAGAAGGTGTTCGATACCGAGAAACTGCCGATCACCGAGGACTATGACCTGGTGGTGGTCGGTGGCGGCTTGAGCGGTTTGTCGGCGGCGTGGTTCTACCGCGAGAAGCACCCCAAGGCGAAGGTCCTGATCCTGGAAAACCACGACGACTTCGGCGGCCACGCCAAGCGTAATGAATTCCAGGCCGGTGGCCGCACGATCATCGGCTACGGCGGCAGCGAGGCGTTCCAGTCGCCGAACCACCTCTACAGCAAGCAGGTGAATGGCCTGCTGAAAAAACTCGGGGTGAACATCAAGCGCTTCGAAACCGCCTTCGACCGCCCGTTCTACCCGGGCCTGGGGCTGTCGCGCGGGGTGTTCTTCGACAAGGAAAACTTCGGCGAAGACAAACTGGTGACCGGCGACCCCACGCCGATGGTGGCCGACGATATCGCGCCGGACCAACTCAACGCGCGCGCCATCGGCGACTTCATCAATGACTTCCCGTTGCCGCAGGCTGATCGCCAAGCCTTGATCGAACTGCACACGGCGCCCAAGGATTACCTGCCGGGCAAAACAGCCGAAGAAAAGGCCCGCTACCTCGCCGCCACCAGCTACCGGGATTTCCTGCTGAAAAACGTGGGTTTGTCGGAAGGCGCGGTGAAGTACTTCCAGAGCCGGACTAACGACTTCATGGCCCTGAGCATTGATGCCGTGGCGTCGGCTGACGCTTACAACGTAGGCTTCCCAGGCTTTGCCGGGATGAACCTGGCGCCGATCAGCGAAGAAGCCGCTGCGGAAATGGAAGAGCCCTACATCTACCACTTCCCGGATGGCAACGCGTCGGTGGCGCGGCTGCTGGTGCGAGACTTGATCCCGGGCGTGGCGCCGGGGCACACCATGGACGATATCGTGCTGGCGGCCTTTGACTACGCCAAGCTGGACCAGCCCAAGGCCGCCGTGCGCTTGCGCTTGAACAGCACCGCCGTCAGCGTGCGCAACGTCGGCGACGGCGTGCATATCGGCTACAGCCGTGGCGGACAACTCGCACAGGTGCGCGGCAAACGCTGCATCCTGGCCTGCTACAACATGATGATCCCCTACCTGCTCAAGGATTTGCCGGCGCCCCAGGCCCACGCCCTGAGCCAGAACGTGAAATACCCGCTGGTGTACACCAAGGTGGTGATCCGCAATTGGCAGTCATTCCAGACACTGGGGGTGCATGAGATTTACGCGGCGACCCAGCCCTACAGCCGCATCAAGCTGGATTACCCGGTGAGCATGGGCGGCTACGACCACCCGCGCGACCCGACGCAACCGATCGGCTTGCACATGGTTTACGTGCCCACCAGCCCCAACAGCGGCATGAACGCCCGCGACCAGGCCCGCGCCGGGCGTGGCAAGTTGTATGGGCAGACCTTCGAGCAACTGGAGGCACAGCTGCGAGACCAGTTGCAGCGCATGCTGGGCCCGGGCGGGTTCAACCATGAGCGGGATATTCTGGCGATCACTGTCAACCGCTGGTCACACGGTTATGCGAGCTTCTCCAACAGTTTGTATGACGATGCGGATCAGACTGAAGCGTGGATGAAACTGGCGAAAAAACCGCTGGGGCATGTGAGCATCGCCAACTCGGATGCAGCGTGGAGTGCGTATGCCCATGCGGCGATTGATGAGGCTTACCGGGCTGTGGGTGAGGTCAGCTGAGGACTTGTAGTGAGCGGGCTGCCTGACAATTGGAAATGTCTTGTCGCACTTGCAGCGCCATCACCCCGCTATCAATCATTTTTCCTACGTCATCGAACCGCTTAAGCTATCCGGCGTCTGTTTATTGTTCGTTGCGTTTGGTCGAAGGCATGTCCGAACCGTAATTTCTGATCCAGTACGTGCCAGGAACGGCGCAGGATTTGCTCACGACAGGTTGTCTCTATGCACCGCAGGAATTTGCTCAAAGCGTCCATGGCCATTGCGGCTTACACCGGTTTATCGGCCAGCGGCCTGCTCGCTGCGCAAGCCTGGGCCGGCAACCGTGCCGCCGACGGCAAGGCCATCGCTTTCGATTTTGAATCGCTCAAGGCCCAGGCCAAGCAACTGGCCGGCACGCCTTACAAAGACACCAAACAGGTGCTGCCGCCGACCCTGGCGACCATGACCCCGCAGAACTTCAATGCCATCGGCTACGACGGCGAGCACTCGCTGTGGAAGGAATTGAACGGCCAACTGGACGTGCAGTTTTTCCACGTCGGCATGGGCTTCAAGACGCCGGTGCGCATGCACAGCGTCGACCCCAAGACCCGCGAAGCCCGCGAGGTGCATTTCCGCCCGTCGCTGTTCAACTATGAAAAAACCACCGTCGACACCAAACAACTGACGGGCGACCTGGGTTTTTCCGGCTTCAAGCTGTTCAAGGCGCCTGAACTGGACCGTCATGACGTGCTGTCGTTTCTGGGCGCCAGCTACTTCCGCGCCGTGGATTCCACCGGCCAATACGGCCTTTCTGCCCGTGGCCTGGCCATCGACACCTACGCGAAAAAACGCGAGGAATTCCCCGACTTCACGCAATTCTGGTTCGAAACCCCGGACAAGGACGCGACCCGCTTTGTGGTCTACGCCTTGCTCGACTCGCCAAGCGCCACCGGTGCCTACCGCTTCGACATCGACTGCCAGGCCAGCCAGGTGGTGATGGCCATCGACGCGCACATCAACGCGCGTACCGCCATCGAACAACTGGGCATCGCGCCGATGACCAGTATGTTCAGCTGTGGCACCCACGAGCGCCGCATGTGCGACACCATCCACCCACAAATCCACGACTCCGACCGCCTGGCCATGTGGCGCGGCAACGGCGAGTGGATCTGCCGCCCGTTGAACAACCCGGCCAAATTGCAGTTCAACGCCTTTGCCGACAAAGACCCGAAAGGCTTCGGCCTGGTGCAGACCGACCATGAGTTCGCCAGCTACCAGGACACCGTGGACTGGTACAGCAAGCGTCCAAGCCTGTGGGTAGAACCGACGACGGCGTGGGGTGAAGGCTCGATTGACCTGCTGGAAATCCCGACGACTGGCGAAACCCTGGACAACATCGTGGCCTTCTGGACCCCGAAAACGCCAGTGGCTGCCGGGGATTCGCTGAACTACGGCTACAAGCTGTACTGGAGCGCCTTGCCACCGGTCAGCACGCCGCTGGCGCAGGTCGATGCGACCCGTTCCGGCATGGGTGGTTTTACCGAAGGTTGGGCGCCGGGCGAGCACTACCCTGAGGTGTGGGCACGCCGTTTTGCCGTGGACTTCAAGGGTGGCGGCCTCGACCGCCTGCCGGCCGGCACCGGGATCGAGCCGGTGGTGACCTGCTCCCATGGCCAGGTAAAGGATTTCAGCGTGCTGGTGCTCGACAACATCAAGGGCTACCGCATCCTGTTCGACTGGTACCCGACCAGCGACAGCGTGGAGCCGGTGGAACTGCGGCTGTTCATCCGTACCCAGGACCGCACCTTGAGCGAGACCTGGTTGTATCAGTACTTCCCGCCGGCGCCAGAGGCGCGTAAGTACACCTGATTCAAGGGGATCGGACTCTTGTGGCGAGGGAGCTTGCTCCCGCTGGGCTGCGCAGCGGCCCCAAAATCTTGGGAGCGCTTCGCACTCCAGCGCAAGCAAGCTTGCTCGCCACAACAGCCAGTTCCTACAGGTGTTTAGAACCGCGAAACACTCTTCATCGCCCCAATCAGGTAGCGCATCGCCACCTGATCGTTCTCGGTGAGGGCCCGGTACTGCGCCAGCAATTCCACTTCATCGGAACTCAACCTTCGACCCCGCAAGGTCAACCTGCGGCCCAGAAAAGCCGCCACCGCACCCGCAATACCATAGGACTTGGTCATGGACCGTTTCTCCTGAGATCAATCAAACACTCCTGTCGCCCATTACCCGCCTCCCGCAAAGCGCAATGCCTGCGCGAACCATCAGACTGACTCCCTGGGCCAGAAATCAGACTTACCCTAAGCGTAGAAACTATCTCGCCACACGTGGGATTTTTTTAGAGTATTAACTTAAAAAATTACTGCGGTAACAAAGACCTACAACCCTTTCTCACGAAATGGCCGGTAGAGGTGAATGTCGTGGGGTTCCTGTGCGTAGAGTTCAGGGTCTGGGGATTGCAGCATCAGGCAACCTTGGCCCAGGTAAAAGTCCACGGTATTGCGCGACTCCGTGGCCGAGACATACAACCCGTCCACTCCTGCCAACACCCCGTGCTCACAGGCCAGGGCGAACAAGCGCCCGCCCAGCCCCCGCCCACGCGCGCCATGGCTGACGTGCAGGAACTTCAATTGCCGCAGCAGCAAGTGCTGGTTGTGGACGGGGCGATTGTCCACCACCACCGCGGCCACCAGGCGGGCCCCGTCAAATACCCCCCAAAGCCAGCCGCCCCGTTCGAGGCAGGCGAGCAGCGCAATGGCGTCCTGTTCAGACTCGCCTTCGGGCCAGCCACGCATGTCGTGGTAATCGGGGTACAGCACCAGTTTGCCATCCTCGACGCGGTAGCATTCGTGAACCCGCTCCGTGCGGTCGATGGTGGCCAGCAACGCAATATCGTCTTTGTTTAATGCACGTTCGATCAACATGAAGGCCTCCTGCTCTTGAGTGCCAAGCATCCGGGTTGCGTTGAACACGGGCAAGAAAAAACCCACCGGGCCAGGGTGGGTTTGCAGGAACTGCCTGAGGGATCAGTCCCTGAGATCAGACTCGTGAATCGGCTGGTCGCGGTGCGTCGCCCGTTGATACTGTGCCGGCCAGATGGCCTTGCGCCCGCCCAGGTCGTCATCGGCATGCAGCGGCCAATACGGGTCGCGCAGCAGTTCACGGGCGAGGAAGATGATGTCGGCTTGGCACGTGCGCAGGATGTGCTCGGCCTGGGCCGGTTCGGTGATCATGCCGACAGTGCCCGTGGCAATGCCGGACTCCTTGCGCACACGCTCGGCAAAGCGGGTCTGGTAACCGGGGCCGGTGGGGATCTCGGCGTTGGCGGCGGTGCCACCGGAGGACACGTCGATCAGGTCCACCCCCAAGTCCTTCAGGCGGCGTGCCAGCTCCACCGTTTCATCGGGGTTCCAGCCGTCTTCGACCCAGTCGGTGGCCGACACCCGCACGAACAACGGCAGCTCCTGGGGCCAGACGTCGCGTACGGCCTTCGTCACTTCCAGCACCAGGCGAATACGGTTTTCAAAAGAACCGCCGTACTGGTCCTGACGCTGATTGCTGATGGGCGAGAGGAATTGATGCAGCAGGTAACCGTGGGCGGCATGGATCTCCACCACCTCGAAACCCGCCGTGAGTGCGCGTTTGGCGGCGGCGACAAAGTCGGCGATCACCTGCTGGATCTGCGCTTCATCAAGTGGCTTGGGTTGCGTGTGATTGGGGTCAAACGCAATCGGTGACGGCCCCACCGGCACCCAACCGCCATCTTCGGGCTTGACGCTGCCATGCTTGCCGATCCAGGGCCGGTGGGTGCTGGCCTTGCGCCCGGCGTGGGCCAGTTGAATCCCCGCCACCGCGCCTTGGGCGGCAATAAAGCGTGTGATGCGTTGCAACGGCTCGATCTGTTCGTCGTTCCACAACCCCAGGTCCTGGGCGGTGATGCGGCCATCGGCGGTCACGGCGGTGGCTTCGGTGAAAATCAGCCCGGCGCCCCCCACGGCGCGACTGCCCAGGTGCACCAGGTGCCAGTCATTGGCCAGGCCATCCTCGGCCGAGTATTGGCACATCGGCGACACAGCAATGCGGTTGAGCAGGGTCAATTGACGGAGGGTATAGGGTTCGAGCAGCTGACTCATGGCGCACCTCTTCTGGGTTCTATGGGCACTCAACGGTGCTTAGAGCCTAGTCGACAACGCGCGATTGCACAGGGTTCAGAATGGAACACGGGAGCCGATTGCCGGCTCCCGTTTTGCAACCGCCTACATTTCGACCTGGGTGCCCAGCTCGATCACGCGGTTGACCGGCAACTTGAAGAAGCGCAGGTTGCCGTTGGCGTTTTTCAACATGAACGCGAACAGCGCTTCGCGCCAGCGCGCCATGCCCTTGATGCGCGAGGCAATGACGGTCTCGCGGCTGAGGAAGTAGGTGGTGCGCATCGGACTGAAGTCCAAGTCATCCAGATGACACAGCTTCAAGGCCTCGGGCACGTCCGGCTCGTCGGCAAAACCGAAGTGCAGGATCACCCGGAAGAAGCCTTCGCCGTAGGCGTCCACTTCGAAACGACGCGAGGCGGGCACCCGTGGGATGTCTTCGTAGACCACCGTCAGCATCACCACCTGCTCATGCAACACCTGGTTATGCAGCAGGTTGTGCAACAGCGCGTGGGGCACCGCGTCAGGCCGCGCGGTGAGGAACACAGCAGTGCCCTGCACGCGGTGCGGCGGCTGCACGCGGATACTGCCGATAAAGATCGGCAGCGGCAGGCCGCCTTCGTCGAGGCGGTCCACCAGCAACTGCTTGCCGCGCTTCCAGGTGGTCATCAGCACGAACAACACGATCCCCGCCAATACCGGGAAGGCACCGCCCTGGATGATTTTCGGCACGTTGGCGGCAAAATACAGGCCGTCCACCAACAGGCAGCAGACCAGTACCGGCACCGCCAGGATCGGCGGCCATTTCCACAGCAGCAACATCACCGCCGACACCAGGATGGTGGTCATCAGCATGGTGCCGGTCACGGCCACGCCGTAGGCCGAGGCCAGGGCGTTGGAGGACTCGAAACCCAGCACCAGCAGGATCACGCCGACCATCAGCGACCAGTTCACCGCCCCGATATAGATCTGGCCCTGTTCGGCGCTGGAGGTGTGCTGGATGTGCATGCGCGGGATGTAGCCCAACTGGATCGCCTGGCGCGTCAACGAGAACGCGCCGGAAATCACCGCCTGGGACGCAATCACGGTCGCCAGGGTGGACAGCACCACCAGCGGGATCAACGCCCAACTCGGCGCCAGCAGGTAGAACGGGTTGCGCGCCGCTTCCGGATCGCCCAGCAGCATGGCGCCCTGGCCGAAATAGTTCAGCACCAGCGCCGGCAACACCAGCATGAACCAGGCGCGGGCGATGGGCTTGCGGCCGAAGTGGCCCATGTCGGCGTACAGTGCCTCGGCCCCGGTCAATGCCAGGACCACGGCGCCGAGAATGGCCACGCCAATCCCCGGGTGGGCCTGGAAGAACCGCACGCCCCACAGCGGGTTCAACGCGCTGAGCACTTCAGGGTGCAGCGTGATGCCATACACCCCCAGGCCGCCCAGCACCAGGAACCAAGTGACCATCACCGGCCCGAACAGCTTGCCGATGCGGTCGGTGCCGTGTTTCTGGATCAGAAACAGCGCCACCAGCACGATCAACGCGATGGGCACGACCCATTTTTCCAGGCCGTCGAACGCCAACTCCAGGCCTTCGATGGCCGACAACACGGAAATGGCCGGGGTGATCATGCTGTCGCCGTAGAACAGCGCCGCACCGCACAACCCACACACCACTAGGAAACTGCGCAGTTTCTTGCGCTCCCCTGCCGCCCGACGCGCCAGTGCCGTGAGGGCCATGATGCCGCCCTCGCCCTGGTTGTCGGCGCGCAGCACGAACAGCATGTACTTGATCGACACGACCCAGATCAGCGACCAGAAGATCAGCGCCAGGATCCCTAGCACCCCATCATGGTTGACCTGAACCCCGTAACCGCCAGTGAACACTTCTTTTAGGGTATAGAGCGGGCTGGTACCGATATCGCCGTAAACCACCCCGACCGCCGCCACCAGCATGCCAATCGGCTTTGCGTTGGAATGCTCGGCACCTGCTGCCTGACTACTTGCCTGACCCATCAACCACTCCTGCCCTTTGACCTGAGGTCTTTTATAAACAGCGCGTCTAAGCTGACCCTAGCATGCGCTGTTTTACTTCTCGTAACAGACGTTTTATTGACCTCGGGGTTCTACCCGTGTGCAACGGCGCGAAGCATAGCGCAGCACTCGTCGTATTTCCCTGCATAAAGCTGGTCAAGTGCGTTGCCCGTCGCTAGAATTGCGCACTTTTTGATCAGAGGCGCACCAAGCGCCCGTCTACCGCCTTGTCGTGCCCGACTGGCGGCGTCATTCAATACCGAGGTTAGACATGTCCACCACTCCCGCGACGGCCAATCCCAAGGTCGGCTTTGTATCCCTGGGCTGCCCCAAGGCCCTGGTCGATTCCGAACGCATCCTTACGCAATTGCGCATGGAAGGCTATGACGTCGTGTCCACCTACCAGGACGCGGACGTGGTGGTGGTCAACACCTGCGGCTTCATCGACTCGGCCAAGGCTGAGTCCCTGGAAGTGATCGGCGAAGCGATCAAGGAAAACGGCAAGGTCATCGTGACCGGCTGCATGGGTGTGGAAGAAGGCAATATCCGCAACGTGCACCCGAGCGTGCTGGCCGTGACCGGCCCGCAACAGTACGAGCAGGTGGTCAACGCCGTGCACGAAGTGGTGCCGCCGCGCCAGGACCACAACCCGCTGATCGACCTGGTACCGCCGCAAGGCATCAAGCTGACCCCGCGTCACTACGCGTACCTGAAGATTTCCGAAGGCTGCAACCACAGCTGCAGCTTCTGCATCATCCCGTCGATGCGCGGCAAGCTGGTCAGCCGCCCGGTGGGTGACGTGCTCGACGAGGCCCAGCGCCTGGTCAAATCCGGCGTGAAAGAGCTGCTGGTGATCTCCCAGGACACCAGCGCCTACGGCGTCGATGTGAAATACCGCACCGGTTTCTGGAACGGCGCGCCGGTGAAAACCCGCATGACCGAGCTGTGCGAAGCCTTGAGCAGCCTGGGCGTGTGGGTACGCCTGCACTACGTCTACCCGTACCCGCACGTGGATGAGCTGATCCCACTGATGGCCGCCGGCAAGATCCTGCCGTACCTGGACATCCCGTTCCAGCACGCCAGCCCGAAAGTGCTCAAGGCCATGAAACGCCCGGCCTTCGAAGATAAGACCCTGGCGCGCATCAAGAACTGGCGCGAGATCTGCCCGGAGCTGATCATCCGCTCCACCTTCATCGTCGGCTTCCCTGGCGAAACAGAAGAAGACTTCCAGTACCTGCTGGACTGGCTGACCGAAGCCCAACTGGACCGCGTCGGCTGCTTCCAATACTCGCCGGTAGAGGGCGCACCCGCCAACCTGCTGGACCTGGCCGTGGTGCCGGACGACGTCAAGCAAGACCGTTGGGAGCGTTTCATGGCGCACCAGCAGGCCATCAGCTCGGCGCGCCTGCAACTGCGCATCGGCAAGGAAATCGAAGTGCTGATCGACGAAGTCGACGAGCAAGGCGCCGTTGGCCGTTGCTTCTTCGACGCGCCGGAAATCGACGGTAACGTGTTCATCGACGATGCCAGCGGTTTGAAGCCAGGTGACAAGGTGTGGTGCACCGTGACCGACGCCGACGAGTACGACTTGTGGGCTGAAAAGCGCGACTGAATCGCGCCTGCGTAATAATTTGAAAAAGCCCCGCCTCTGGACAAGATGCGGGGCTTTTTTCGGTCTATCGTTTGCCCATCGGCGCCATTCATCGGCAAGGGGCAGCGGGCATGCGTCAGCATTCGGTTATCCACACACCTAAAACCAGCGACTACCCCGAGTTGGCGCGCCTTTGGGAGGCCTCGGTGCGGGCGACCCATGACTTTCTGCCGGACAGTTACATCCTGTTGTTGAAAAACCTGGTGCTGACCCGCTACCTGGACGCCGTGATGCTGATCTGCACCAAGGACGCGCGCCAGAACATAACCGGGTTTGCCGGGGTGGCGGCGGGCAAGGTCGAGATGCTGTTTATTGACCCACAGCACCGGGGGGAAGGTTTGGGCCGGCAATTGTTGAGGTATGCGATTGAGCATTTGAACGCCGATGAGCTGGATGTGAACGAGCAGAATCCACAAGCGTTGGGGTTTTACTTCAAGCAGGGTTTCGAGGTGATCGGACGTACGGAGCATGATGGCTTGGGGCAGCCGTATCCGTTGCTGCACATGCGTTTGCGCACGCCTGTAGGCGCTGGCTTGCCTGCGATGCAGGCACCTCGGTCTGCCTGATGTACCGAGTGGAGGCAATCGCAGGCAAGCCAGCTCCCAGCAAAGCCAGAGCCCCCACAAAAAACACCAGCACTGAAATGGAGCCGGGATTAACCGGCGCCAGGCAGGTACAATAGCTGCCCCCTTTTGTTACGGCCCTTGTCATGACTGACCCCATACGCCTCTCCAAACGCCTTATCGAACTGGTCGGTTGCTCCCGTCGGGAGGCTGAGCTGTTCATCGAAGGCGGCTGGGTCTCGGTGGACGGTGAAGTGATCGACGAGCCGCAGTTCAAGGTCACCACCCAGAAGGTCGAGCTGGACCCGGAGGCCAAGGCCACCGCGCCCGAGCCGGTGACTATCCTGCTGCACGCGCCGGCTGGCGTAGACGCCGAAACGGCCATGGCTTCGATCAGCGCCGACACCCTCTCGGAAGAACACCG
The DNA here is from genome assembly GCF_024810135.1 of Pseudomonas sp. BIGb0164. Lineage (NCBI taxonomy): Bacteria > Pseudomonadati > Pseudomonadota > Gammaproteobacteria > Pseudomonadales > Pseudomonadaceae > Pseudomonas > Pseudomonas sp. BIGb0164. The sequence continues at coordinate 297,097 of NZ_JANUEA010000002.1, forward strand.
CTTCGGCAAGCGTCCGCTCAAGGGCCACTTCCTGCGCCTGAGCGCCAGCGCCGACCTGCAGGCCAAGGCCAGCGGCCTGCTGGTGTTCACCCAGGACTGGAAGATTCTGCGCAAGTTGACCGCCGATGCCGCCAAGATCGAGCAGGAATACGTGGTCGAGGTCGAAGGCGACATGGTTGCCCACGGCCTCAATCGCCTGAACCACGGCCTGACCTACAAAGGCAAAGAGCTGCCGCCCGTCAAAGCCAGCTGGCAGAACGAAAACCGCCTGCGCTTTGCGATGAAAAACCCGCAGCCCGGCGTGATCGCCCTGTTCTGCGAAGCGGTTGGCCTCAAGGTCATCGCCATCCGCCGTATCCGTATTGGCGGCGTGTCCATCGGCAAGGTGCCGGTCGGCCAATGGCGTTACCTGTCCGGCAAAGAGAAGTTCTAAGCCGTCACCCTTTTTCTCGACACTGCCGGATTTGGGCGGTGTCCTCAGTTGAATACCAGGATTGCCCACCATGATTCACAACGACGTACTGCGCAGCGTGCGCTACATGCTCGACATCAGCGACAACAAGATGGTCGAGATCATCAAGCTCGGCGGCATGGACGTGACCAAGGACGACCTGCTGACCTACCTCAAGAAAGACGAGGAAGAAGGCTTCGTGTTCTGCCCGGATGAAGTCATGGCGCACTTCCTCGACGGCCTGGTGATCTTCAAGCGCGGCAAGGACGAAAGCCGCCCGCCGCAGCCGATCGAGACGCCGGTGACCAACAACATCATCCTCAAGAAACTGCGCGTGGCCTTCGAGCTGAAGGAAGACGACATGCACGCCATCCTCAAGGCCGCCGAGTTCCCGGTGTCCAAGCCCGAGCTGAGCGCACTGTTCCGCAAGTTCGGCCACACCAACTACCGCCCGTGCGGCGACCAGTTGCTGCGCAACTTCCTCAAGGGCCTGACCCTGCGGGTTCGCACCTAAGCCATGAGCTACAACGTCTCCCCCGTCGGCTTTGTGCGCTCCTGCTTCAAGGAGAAGTTCGCCATCCCGCGCCAACCGCAACTGGCGCCCGCCGCCCGTGGCGTACTCGAGTTGGTGGCGCCGTTCGACGGCGGCGAGGCAGTGCAGGGCCTGGAGCAGGTCAGCCATGTGTGGCTGTTGTTCCTGTTCCACCAGGCCCTGGAAGACAAGCCCCGCCTGAAAGTGCGCCCGCCCCGTCTGGGCGGCAATGCATCCATGGGCGTGTTCGCCACCCGCGCCACCCACCGACCCAACGGCATCGGCCAGTCGGTGGTGAAGCTGGACAAGGTGGAACCCGGCAAGCTGTGGATTTCCGGGATTGACCTGCTCGATGGCACGCCGGTGCTGGATATCAAGCCGTACGTGCCGTATGCCGACATGGTCGACATCGCCACCAACGGCATCGCCAGTGCCGCGCCGCAGCTGATTCCGGTGCAGTGGCTGAAGACCGCCCTGCAACAGGCACAAAGCCACGCCGAGCGCCTTGGCGAACCCTTGGTGGCGTTGATTGATCAATGCCTGGCACAGGACCCACGGCCGGCGTATCAGACGCCGGGGCCGGAGCGGGAATACGGTGCGCAGTTCTGGGATGTGGATGTGCGTTGGCACTATCCCGAAACGGGGGTGATTTGTGTGTTGGAAGTGCTTCCCGCCCAGTAAACCGCAGAAACGAAAAAGCCCGCGTTGCCTTCACAGGCAACGCGGGCTTTTTTTACTGTAGGAGCCGGCTTGCCGGCGATGGTCGTCAACGATGAAGCGTTTATTCTGGATAATCGCGACGTCTTGGAGGGCATCGCCGGCAAGCCGGCTCCTACAGTTGGTCGGTAATTACTTTTCGACGAATGCGCGCTCGATCAGGTAGTCACCTGGCTCACGCATGCGCGGCGAAACCTTCAGGCCGAAGCTGTTCAGTACTTCGCTGGTTTCGTCCAGCATGCTCGGGCTGCCGCACAGCATGGCGCGGTCGTCTTCAGGGTTGATCGGCGGCAGGCCGATGTCGCTGAACAGCTTGCCGCTGCGCATCAGGTCGGTCAGGCGGCCTTCGTTTTCGAACGGCTCGCGGGTCACGGTAGGGTAGTAGATCAACTTGTCACGCAGGGCCTCGCCGAAGAATTCATTCTGCGGCAGGTGCTCGGTGATGAACTCGCGGTAGGCGACTTCGTTGACGTAACGCACGCCGTGGCACAGGATCACTTTTTCAAAGCGCTCGTAGGTTTCCGGGTCCTGGATCACGCTCATGAACGGCGCCAGGCCAGTACCGGTGCTGAGCAGGTACAGGTGTTTGCCCGGCTTCAAATCGTCAAGCACCAGGGTGCCTGTCGGTTTTTTGCTGATGATGATCTCGTCGCCTTCCTTCAAGTGCTGCAATTGGGAAGTCAGCGGGCCATCCGGGACCTTGATGCTGAAGAACTCCAGATGCTCTTCCCAGTTCGGGCTGGCAATGGAGTAAGCACGCATGAGCGGGCGGCCGTTGGGCTGTTGCAGGCCGATCATCACGAACTGACCGTTCTCGAAGCGCAGGCCCGGATCGCGGGTGCACTTGAAGCTGAACAGAGTGTCGTTCCAGTGATGAACACTGAGGACACGCTCGTGGTTCATGTTGCTCATGTACGGGGGACTCCTGGAAATGGGTCTGCGCCAAAGATGGGATGCGCAATTGCACAGCATTCTAATGGCGGCGACAATATCTGTTAACTGGATTATTAAGATAAGGGTTATCGGTTATATCGATATGCGATTTACTCTCCGTCAACTGCAAGTTTTCGTCGCCGTCGCCCAGCAGGAAAGCGTCTCCCGCGCTGCTGGCCTTCTGGCCTTATCTCAATCCGCCGCCAGCACGTCGATCACCGAACTGGAGCGTCAATCCAGCTGCCAATTATTCGACCGCGCGGGCAAGCGCCTGAGCCTCAACGCCCTCGGCCATCAGCTGTTACCCCAGGCGGTGGCGCTGCTGGACCAGGCCAAGGAGATCGAGGACCTGCTCAACGGCAAGTCCGGCTTCGGTTCCCTGGCGGTGGGCGCCACGCTGACCATCGGCAATTACCTGGCGACCCTGCTGATCGGCAGTTTCATGCAGCAGCACCCCGAGAGCCAGGTGAAGCTGCATGTGCAGAACACTGCGCATATCGTGCACCAGGTGGCGCACTACGAAATTGACCTGGGTCTAATCGAAGGTGACTGCAGCCACCCGGATATCGAGGTGCAAACCTGGGTGGAGGACGAGCTGGTGGTGTTCTGTGCGCCACAGCATCACCTGGCCAAGCGAGGCGTGGCGACCATGGAGGAGTTGACTCATGAAGCCTGGATCCTGCGAGAACAGGGCTCGGGCACGCGCCTGACGTTTGACCAAGCCATGCGTCATCACCGCAGCGCGCTGAATATCCGCCTGGAGCTGGAACACACCGAGGCGATCAAACGGGCAGTGGAATCAGGCTTGGGCATTGGCTGCATCTCCCGGCTGGCGCTGCGCGATGCATTCCGCCGTGGCAGCCTGGTGCCAGTGGAAACCCCGGACCTGGACCTGGCCCGGCAGTTCTACTTCATCTGGCATAAACAGAAGTACCAGACCTCGGCGATGCGCGAGTTTCTGGAGCTGTGCCGCGCCTTTACCGCCGGGGTTCAGCGCAGCGACGAGATCGTGCTGCCGAGCATTGCCTGAGGCTTAGATCAGGATAACGGCCCACACCAGGGTGATCATGGTCAGGGCCACGAATTGTGCGGCGCTGCCCATGTCCTTGGCGTTCTTGGACAAGGGGTGACGGTCCAGGGAGATGCGGTCGATCGCCGCCTCCACCGCCGAGTTGAGCAGCTCGACGATCAGGGCCAGCAGGCACACCGCGATCAACAAGGCGCGCTCGACGCGACTGACGTGCAGGAAAAAGCTCAGCGGGATCAGGATGACGTTCAGCAACACCAACTGACGAAATGCCGCCTCGCCGGTGAAAGCCGCACGCAGGCCATCCAGGGAGTAGCCCCCTGCGTTGAAGATACGTTTGATACCGGTTTGACCCTTGAAAGGCGACATAGATGTAGGCAACTGAACCAAAGGAGTGGGGAAACTAGTTCACACAAAGTCAAAAAAGCGTGAACCGGTGACATCTTAATGCTGCGAAATTGACTCAAGTTGTTGCAAGAGCAGCGCCGCCTGGGTGCGCGTGCGTACGCCGAGCTTGCGGAAGATCGCGGTCACGTGGGCCTTGATGGTCGCTTCCGACACATTCAACTCATAGGCAATCTGCTTGTTCAGCAGACCTTCGCACACCATGGTCAATACACGAAACTGCTGCGGCGTAAGGCTGGCAAGCCCGTCCCGCGCAGCCTTGGCTTCATCGGACACATTGATTTCTTCAAACGCCTGGGGCGGCCAGGACACGTCGCCATCGAGCACCGTGCGCACGGCGTTCTGTATATCTTCCATGGCGCTGGACTTTGGAATGAAACCACTGGCACCAAACTCCTTGGAGCGCACCACCACGTCGGCCTCTTCCTGGGCCGAGACCATCACCACGGGAATCTGCGGGTACTGCCCCCGCAACAGCACCAGCCCGGAAAAACCGTAGGCCCCGGGCATGTTCAGGTCGAGCAGCACCAGGTCCCAGTCGGATTTTTCGGTGAGGCGGGCTTCCAGCTCGGCAATACTGGCCACTTCGACCAGGCGCACGTCCGGGCCGAGACCCAAGGTCACTGCCTGATGCAGTGCACTGCGAAACAACGGGTGGTCATCGGCTATCAGGATGTCGTATGTGGCCATTGATTAAATGATCCTGTTTTTTATGGGAGCCCTGATGGGTTCAGGGTTCGCCAGTACACAAGGCGATGGCCAGGCAGCCATCGCCACAGGGCATACTCAGCGTCAAAAACACCTGCAACGACGCTGAAAATTCACGGTTAAGCCCCAATCGGCGCCCAGCATGCCCAGCGTAGCCTGGGGGGTCAAGCACTACGCCCGTGGGCATTTTAGCGGGTTGCCGGTTTGCGGTGCCATCATGCAAACGTCGTCTGGTTATACCGCGTGGATATAGGGTGCAAGACGAGTATGGACGATGTCCGCAGGATCCAGCGGCAGTTGGAACTTGGCGGCCAGGTAGTGGGTGCTGAACACATCGAGGTAGGCATCCAGCACTTCACTGGCGGTTTGATCATCGGCCAGTTCCAGGCACAGCGCCGCCACTTCGGCGGTACAGAAATGATCATCTCGCTTTGATCGACGCAGCTTGTAGCGAGACAGCTGTTCCGACGCCAGGCTCAGGACCGGCAGGTGCTCCAGGTACGGGCTCTTGCGAAACATCTTGCGCGCTTCGCTCCAGGTGCCGTCCAGCAGGATGAACAGCGGGCGCTTGCCCGTCTCCACCTTGACCTCGCTGACCACCCGCTCCGGCGTAACAAATTCGCCGGGGAACACGATGTAAGGTTGCCACTGTGGATCTGCGAGCAAGGTCAGCAGCTCAGGGTCGACTTCGGTGCGGGACCAGGCGAACGCGGTGGTGTCGTCGATCACATCGGCGATCAGCCAGCCGGTGTTGCTCGGTTTCATCGGTTCCACGTCGTGCATCAGCAGGCACATGGCGGACCGGGCCTGAACCTTGGGGCGCCAGGCACACAGGCAATACTCGGGGATCACCCGACAGCCGGGGCAGCGTTCGGCGCGGGAACCACGGTTGAGGAACGGCCGAACGGCACGGGCCAGGCGTTGGGTGCGCAGGCGGGAGACGGCGTGGCTCATCGGATGCGCCGTTGGGACGGGTAAATCGACACGGTGAAAACTCGTGGAGGGCTCAAGTGGCCGCAGTTTACCAGCGATACGCCTGGCTGTAGTGGCAAGCGGTCACCTATAATTGCGCGCCACTGAACGCACAGCGCAGTGGCTGGTCTATGCACCAGTAACCGAATCAGGAGAGTTTCATGCTGCGTTCCATGCTGCGCCTTGTCGTTCCATCCGTCGCCTTGGCGCTGGTCTTGCCGATGGGCGCCCAGGCTGCCTCGTTGCTGGAGGCCCAAATGAACCGCAAGCTGCAAAGCGTCGCGGCTGAGAGCAACAAGGACCTGCCCCGGGAAATCGATGAAAAGACCCTGGAAGTGGCCTACACCGTCGAAGGCATGCAACTGATCGACCACCTCAGTGTGCAACCTGACCGGGCCGAGCAGATGCGCGCCAACCCCAAGGCTGTGTATTTCCAGCTGGGCCAGAGCGTGTGCCTGAACAAGGGCTACCGCGAGTTGATGGCCAAGGGCGCAGTGATGCGCTACGACATCACCGAGAACAAGACCAACCGCCCCGTGGCGTCGGTCAAGTTCATCGAGGCTGACTGCCCTGCACCGGCTGCGGCGAAGAAGAAAAAGTAACCACGTGAGCTGCGCGCACTGCCGTCCGGTGGTGCGCACTCCCCCCGCTTCAAGTCCTCTCCAGCAGCTAGACTCCCTATCAGGCGGCCAATAAGTGGTTGCCAGCCAAGGGTTTTCCGGCCCATGATCAAGTCATCCCAACCGTTCATTCACAGCGCTTTTCATGCTGTTCTGTAACATTTTCAGGGCAAAAGAAGGTTGCCCCCTGCGGCAAGCAATGACACATGCAGTGTCGTCGCCTCCGGCGAATGGCTCGTCGGCCACCCGGGCCCTGCAAGAAGGAGAAGTTGAATGCCTTATGAACCGAATGACCGCCTGCTCCGGCAACTTGAAGAAAACGGGGCCGACCTCACGCAACAGGTCGAAGCACAACTCCAACTGATCGCTCCCAACAGCCAGAATACCCCCCTGTACCGCGACATGATTCTCACCGTGCTACGCATGGCCAAGGACGACCGCAGCCGCTGGAACGCCAAGATCACCTTGCAAGCCATCCGCGAGCTGGATAACGCCTTCCGCGTCCTGGAACAATTCAAGGACCGCCGCAAGGTCACGGTGTTCGGCTCGGCACGCACGCCCGTTGAAAGCCCGTTGTATGCCTTGGCCCGGGAAGTCGGCGCCCTGCTGGCGCAATCGGACCTGATGGTGATCACGGGCGGCGGTGGCGGCATCATGGCCGCTGCGCATGAAGGTGCGGGCCTGGAACACAGTTTGGGGTTCAACATCACCCTGCCGTTCGAGCAACACGCCAACCCGACCATCGATGGCACCGACAACCTGTTGTCGTTCCACTTCTTCTTCACGCGCAAACTGTTTTTCGTCAAGGAAGCCGACGCGCTGGTGCTGTGCCCGGGTGGTTTTGGCACCCTGGACGAAGCACTGGAGGTTCTGACACTGATCCAGACCGGCAAGAGCCCGTTGGTACCGGTGGTGCTGCTGGACGCACCGGGTGGGGGTTTCTGGCAAGGCGCTCTGGACTTTATCCGTGGCCAATTGGAAGCCAATCGCTACATATTGCCTACCGACCTCAAGCTGGTGCGGTTGGTGTACAGCGCACAAGAAGCGGTGGAAGAGATCAACCGGTTTTATGCCAACTTCCACTCCACTCGTTGGTTGAAACGTGAGTTTGTGGTGCGCATGAATCACCCGCTCAGTGATCGGGCGTTGGCTCATCTGCAAAGCGAGTTTGCCAGCTTGCGGTTGAGTGGGGAGTTCCAGCAGCTTGCGTACACGGGCGAGGAGCATGATGAAGCGCGGTTCAGCCATTTGACTCGGTTGGTGTTCAACTTCAATGGGCGGGACCAGGGGCGGCTGCGGGAGTTGGTGGATTACATCAATTTGCCGGAGAACTGGGCACAGGCTCAGGGGAAGGCGCAGCAGCGGGTGGCGCCGGAGCCGGCGTGACTTTTTGCTAGACGAAAAAAAAGGCCCACTATTTTCATAGTGGGCCTTTGTTTTTTGGTTCGCTCAGTCGTCCAGATCTCGGCCACTCAACAGGCGGCTGATCATTTCCATCGAGAAGCCGCGATAGCTCAGGAAACGCCCCTGTTTGGCGCGCTCCTTGGCATCGATCGGCAGATGGCCGGAAAACTTGCGACGCCAGGTGTCTTCCAACTGCGCCTGCCAGCTGATACCGCACTCACGCAGGGCAAGGTCGATATCGGCACGCTGCAGGCCACGTTGACTCAGTTCTTCACGAATTCGCGCAGGGCCGTAGCCAGAGCGCGCTCGGTAGGAAACGAAACTTTCGAGATAACGGGCTTCCGACAGCAGCCCCTCCTCCGTCAAACGGTCGAGGGCACTTTCGATCATCTCAGGCTCTGCGCCGCGCTGACGCAACTTACGCGTCAGCTCGACTCGACCATGCTCGCGGCGAGCGAGCAGGTCCATTGCAGTGCGCCGAACGGCGACGAGTGTATCCAGTACAACAGTCATCGTTTGCTTCAGATGTCAGTGTCGACTTCTTCCATCTCGTCAACCGGCTCACGGTTGGCGGCCGCTTTCACGTCTGGTGCTGCGGTCAGCAGCTTGTCGCGGATCTGCTTCTCAAGCGTGGCTGCGATGTCCGGGTTGTCCGCCAGGAACTTGGCCGAGTTGGCCTTGCCCTGACCGATCTTGCTGCCGTTGTAGGCATACCAGGCACCGGACTTCTCGACGAAACCGTGCAGCACGCCCAGGTCGATCATCTCGCCGTTCAGGTAGATACCCTTGCCGTAGAGAATCTGGAACTCGGCTTGACGGAAAGGCGGTGCCACTTTGTTCTTCACGACTTTAACGCGGGTTTCGCTACCGACAACCTCGTCACCTTCCTTCACCGCGCCAGTACGGCGGATATCCAGACGGACCGAAGCGTAGAACTTCAACGCGTTACCACCGGTGGTGGTTTCCGGGCTGCCGAACATTACGCCGATCTTCATACGGATCTGGTTGATGAAGATCACCAGGCAGTTGGCGTTCTTGATGTTACCGGTGATTTTACGCAGCGCCTGGGACATCAGACGGGCTTGCAGGCCCACGTGCATGTCACCCATTTCGCCTTCGATTTCAGCCTTGGGTACCAGGGCCGCCACGGAGTCGACCACGATCACGTCGATGGCGTTGGAGCGCACCAGCATGTCGGTGATTTCCAGGGCTTGCTCGCCGGTGTCCGGCTGGGAAACCAGCAGGTCGTCAACGTTGACGCCCAGCTTGCCGGCGTACTCTGGGTCCAGGGCGTGCTCGGCGTCGACGAACGCACAGGTGGCGCCCATTTTCTGCGCCTGGGCAATCACCGACAGGGTCAGGGTCGTTTTACCGGAAGATTCAGGACCGTAGATTTCAACGATACGGCCTTTTGGCAGGCCGCCAATGCCGAGCGCGATGTCCAGACCCAGAGAGCCAGTGGAAATGGCCGGGATCGCCTGGCGGTCGTGATCGCCCATACGCATTACGGCACCCTTGCCGAATTGACGTTCGATCTGACCCAGGGCCGCAGCCAAGGCTTTCTTCTTGTTGTCGTCCATTAAAGTCCTCACGTAATCAATAAGGCCTGGTCGGCCAACACCTGTATAAGTAGACAGTATTGTTCCACAAAGATCCGGGATCGCCTACCCCTGATTTTCGATTTCTGCTGCAGCTCGTCGCAACAAGCCCTCTAGGGCGGCCTTTACCGTTTGTCGGCGGACCTCGTCGCGGTTGCCGGTGAAGTGCTCAAGCTCAGCCGTCACCTCATCACCCACGCCAAAAGCCAGCCATACGGTGCCCACTGGCTTGTCCGGCGAACCGCCGTCCGGCCCCGCCACACCACTGACTGCCACGGCAAAGCGCGCCAGGCTTTTTTCCTGGGCGCCACGGACCATCGCTTCCACCACTTCCTGGCTGACGGCGCCCACTTTTGGAAACAACGTTTCCGGCACATTCAATTGCCGGGTCTTCTGACGATTGGAATAAGTGACATAGCCCGCCTCGAACCACGCCGAACTCCCTGGAATCCGCGTGATGGCTTCGGCAATACCGCCACCGGTACAAGACTCGGCAGTGGTGACATGGGCATTGAGCACCTGCAAGCGGCGACCCAGTTCAGCGGCCAGTTGAGTGATTTCCTTCACGGTCGTCTCCAGGAATGGGCGGGGGTTCGACTACCCTACAGGAGCCCATTGGCCATGCAAGTTACAGAGTGCATCAAGACGCTAATGCGCGACGGCCTGCACATACGCCTGGCACGCACGCAGGGCGATCAGCGCACTGTCGCCGTCGTCGGTGATGGCGATAATTCGTTGAGCATGCGCCGGGTCAAGTTGGGCTCGCGCGGCTGCATGAACCACGCCGCCGGTGGGGGTGGCGGCTGGCACTGCGCAACCACGGGAGGTGTCGGCGGTGTCGAGAAGGACTGACAACCGCACATCAGCAGTGGCCAGGCGGTCACGCAGAGCCGCCTGATGACGTTGGGCATCGTTCAATTCCTGGGCATGTTGTTGGTCGCTGGCACTGAGCTGTTGCTCCAGCGCCAACCGTTGTTCCTGCTGTACCTGTTGCTGGTGCAGGGCAGACGCAGATTGCTGACTAAGCGCCTGCACTTGCTCAGCCGCTTGCTGTTCAAGCTGCAAGCCATAACGCCAGGCCTGCACTTGCCACACAACGGCCATTAGCAGGCAAACGCCGACCACGCGACAACCGACTAGGAAACGCATAGCACCGCCTTCGCCCGCGTCCACCGTTGCAGGCGATCCTCCAAGCCATTGAGCCCGCCATTGATCCGCCGCGTGATCGTGGTGAACTGGTCCTTGTCGGCCAGTTCATTCAGGCCATTGCTTTGCCAGAACCAGGCCGCAGACTCAGCAGCCCATTGCGGTTGCTCCAGCAGCTCGGGCTGAAGCAGCAGGCGATCATCACCGAACAGAGCCTGGCTGCACGCCAGGTAGTTACGACGGCCGGTAATCTGTATCAGCCCCCTGCCCCGGTACTTCTGGCCATCGCCATCCGCTTGCGGGGTATTGCCCAGGCGTATGGCCAAGGTGCCGGTGTCGTACTTGCTCAGGTATTGATCACTGCCCAGCTCGCGCACATAGCGCAACTCGCCGGATTCGTAGCCGATTTGGGCGAGAAAAGCGGCGATGCGTTTTGCGCGGTTGATGTCATACCGATTCATAGCGTCATTTAAAGCCGTTAAAAAAATGCCCGCTCGCGGGCGGGCCCCAGGCATCACTTGAAGCAGTTGAGGAAGCGAAATCACCATAGGTCTACCTTTGAAAACCTCTACTCCGACAACCCACACGCTGTGATCGAGCTGCGATACCCCGTCGCCGGGTCACCGGTATGAACCACCTGTTTGATCGACCATCGCCCTTGCATGTAGGAGGGCCAGGTTTCATCCAGCAGAAGCAACCCCTCTGCAGCCAGTAACGGATTGCCGGGGCAGTCAATCTGCAACGTCAAGTCTTCACGCCCTACCCGCCGCAACTCGCCTTCGGCCACAGCACGCGCTTCATCTTCGTTCTGGCAGCGTTGACGCAGGGTCTTGAAGGGAGTGTTACCGACCTGAACCACGCGCTGTTTGCACGCAGCAGCATCCCACCACGTCACGCGGCAACCCTCGTATTTCGCGCGGGATTTTTCGTCGAATTTGGCGGTGATGAACGATTGATCACCAGGGCGGTTGTCCTGGGTCACGGACAAGGTCACGTCCGGCAGCAGTTGCCCCGAAAGCGAGTTGACCCGCCCGGCTTCAGCCAGCACATACAGTTCGTTGATCGGTTTGGTCACTGCGCTGTAGCGCTCGGCGAGACGGGTGATGAACGCCATGTCGCTTTCGTTGGACTGGTCGATATGCGCAATCGCAATACCGTCCAGCGTCGGTGCCACACGCGGGGAATAACCGTGGCGACTGACCAGTTGGCGAAACAGCGCACCCAGCGTAGTCGGCCCGTAACTGGCCGATCGGCGTTGGCGGTAGCCCGTCGTATCCGCCGCGCTGAAGGGCGCCGCCGTGGCGACGATCATCAGGCGCATGGGAAACAGCACCGGGGTTCGCTGAGTGACCACAAACTGGCCCTTTTCCACCAGGCCGGACTCTTTATAACCCACACGCAAGCCGATCTTTCCGTTCAGGCTGGGCAGCCCTTCAAGCCCCTCGATATTGAGGGTCAGCTCCAGGCGGTCGGTCTTTATGCCCGTGGTGTCGGTATGACTCCAGTGCATCAGGCGCTGATTGAGCAACGCCGCATTGGCGCCGTAAAACTCCACGATCGGAGTGAATCCCTGTGCCATGCTGCCTCCTTAATCCCAGGCCGACACGGGGCGCAGCGCTGCAGGCCGCGCGGCCATTTCGGGCACGATCACCCCAACGCCGACCGGTAGCACCGGGCCGTATTCCGCCAGGTCGGGGTTGACCCGCCAGAGGGTTTCTTCGGCCACGTCATCGCAGCGTCCCAGCTCGCGATAGAGCAACAGGTTGACCGAATCACCGGCAATACTTCGTACTCTACGCATTGACGAATTCCTCCAGTTCCAAGGACCAACTCATGACCAAGGCGGTGCCGTCATCGATCACATTGCTCTGCGTTTCGACCACCGAATTGATACGCCATAGGCCCCAGTTTCGGCCGATACCATCCACCAGCGGCAAGGGTGCGCGGGCGTTTTGCAGCGCGCGCAATTCATCCAGACGCTGCATCCCCAGGGCGTACATCGCCGTGCCCGTGAACGTGAGCTTTTCCAGTTTCTGACCGTTCTGCCGTGACTGGGATTTGCTCGCGATAATCGTCAGGTCACTCCAGCCGCCATCGCTGTTGCGCACCAACCCGCTGTAGGCAAACCCGCGGGACAACCCAAAAATAAAGTCGCCGAGTACCATTTGCTGTCGCATCAATCACCTCCTGGAGGGTCAGTCATCGCGGTGTTGCGCCGGATTCCCAACGCGTCGGTGACCATCGGCACACATTGGAATTGCAGGGCCTGGATGACCTGGTTGACGACCTGCTGGGCGTCAGCAGGGTTGACCCCGGTGATCTGGATACTGGGGGCGATGCTGACCTGGACGTTGTCCGTTCGGGCTGCATTGAGGTCCTTGCCGACTGCGCTGGGCGCAGGCAGGCGATCACCGGAGCCAAACAGTTTGTCACCGAACCAGGTGCCCACTTCGCTGCCCAGCAAACCACCGATGGCGCCACCCACAGCCGTGCCGACACCCGGGAAAACCAGTGTGCCCAGCGCAGCACCGGCAGAGGCACCTGCCCAGGCCCCGCCTGCGGTGCTAAGGCCGGCGCCGATGGCTTTGGCATCGCCGTTGCGAACGCCGTCAGCCACACTCAGGGCGGTGTCGACATACCTCATTGGGCCAAGACGACGGGCACCTGCTGACTCCAATTTGGCCAGTGCTCCCGACAGCCCATCCGCCAGCGCTTTGGTCGTGCGGCGCCCACCAAGCCGAGCGGCTGGAGGGGCTGCATACGAGCCAAACGAATGACCAGGGAGTGGTGGGGTGGACTGAGTGAGCCGCTGAGTGTCCAGAGGCACGAGCGGTTGCCCCTTGATATTGAGCTGAGGGCCAGCCTGCTGTGTCTGGGGCTCCACGGGCTTGCGATAGGCATTGGCCGTGGATTCACGTGAAACCGGCTGGCCGGGCTCTGGCAATTTCTGCCGCCGTTTCTTCGGCTGCCCTCGTGTGCGTGCCTTGTCTCTTTCCCGAACCGTCTCTCCAACGCTCTCCGGCAACTGTGCTGTCACCGTGTCAAACACACCAAAACCGCTTACAGAAGCCGCCGCCGGACAGCAGCACGCTTTGTCCTTGTCCTTGTCCTTGTCTTTGGTGTATCCACCGTCCCTGAACAGCTTGCCCACTCCGGGCAGCTTGCCAAGCGTCACGTCGACAAGGTTGCCGGCTACCCGGGTTTTAATCGTCTCTCCCAAGCCCGAAAGAAGGCCCGAAACCATCGGCGATATCACCGCCTCAGTTGTCTTGACCGCTTGCGCAGCCAGGGGTGAATCACCGGCCCAGCTATTGGCGGTGTCCTGCACACCGGTCTTGGTTTTCAGCCACGTTTCTTCCAAAAGCAAAGGCGCGGGTTCGAGCGTCTTGGACAGGCGTTGCTCACTGTCTCTGGATGCCTTGCGCAACGCTGTGATGGATGTTTCAGAGGTGGCTGTCGCGTCAAACGTGAGGCTGGCATTTGATTGTTGAAAGGCAGCGACCGGGTCAAGGCGCTGCATGTCACGAACGGCCAGGGCTTCACGGGCCAGGCGCAGGCCTTGCGACGTGCTCGACTCAAACTCGGTGGCGCTCTTCTGCTCCGTTGGCTCAAGGGTTTTGACCGCGTCAATGCCCACGCCGTTAAGCCGCGAGATCGCGGTTTTCAGTGCGTCCACACTGTTGCGCAATCCTCCCAGGGACACAGAAAGCTGATTGAGCTGCGAGCCCGCCTGGTTCAACCCCAGACTCATCGAAGATAACAGTGCCGCATCCCCGAGACTGCCAGACAGCAAAGCTCCCGGATTGACGATTTCGGCACGCTTTGTACCGCTTGTGTCGCCATAAACACCCTGGCCATCCTTGGCCATGGCGTAGGCGAGCGAATACTTGTCTTGCATCCCGCTTACTCCTGTTTAACGCCAAGGCGAGTCATCGCGATGTCGTAGCGGCGCAATGCTTTTGCGGCATCCCATTCCAGGATCTCCGCTTCGGTTACCGAGTAAACCAGCGGCACCACATCGAGGATTACGTCGATGTCGCGTTGCGAAAGAAGGCCGCCGGTTGATTTAAAAAATCGTCGATGCGCTCCTGCAATTGCGTCCAGTCGGGTACGGTCAGGTGGGCGAGATCGGGGATCATCAGGCCGGTGCAGTGAGCAGTGATGAACTCGGCGCGCTCTTTGTTGGTGGTGAGTTTTTTCATCACCTTGGTAGCACGCAGGGCGGGCATTTCCAGAGGCAGTTCGGTGAGGGTACGGCCGGCTGCGTCGAGGGGCAGCAGCAGCTTGACCTGTTCGTGGGAGGAGGACTCTTCCGGTTCGCCGAGGAAGAACGCCGCAGGGCGGGTCGACATCTCGTGTACGTAGTGGGCGATGGTCACGTAATCCGGGCGTTTGAGCTGGTCGAGTTCTTTTTCCGACAGGCCGGTGGCGAGTTTCGCCAGTTCGAAGAACTGGTCGTCCTCGTCATCACCGGCCCGGGCCAGCGCGTCTTTTTGCGCGGCGTAGTACAGCGGTTTGAGCTGGACCTGCTCGATCATCGCGCCGGTGTCGGCGGTGACCGGCGAGAGCAAGCGGTGCAGCGGTGGCATCCAGGCCATGGGGCAATTCCTTGGTCAGCAACTGTTGAAGAAAACGCAGATAAAAAGATGAGCGCGGTCCATGTGGGAGCCGGGCTTGCCGCGAAGGCATCACCGCGGTGTAGTGGGTAAACCGAGTCGCCTGTATCGCAGGCAAGCCAGCTCCCACATTGACCGTGCCCACCTCAGATCGCGGGGTCTTTAAGGCATGAGCACGGCGCGGCGGGCGTCACCGAGAATGTCAACGCCGTTGAGCACGAACTTCTGGGTGCGCACGTCGATGTCGATCACCGGGATACCGTTTTCCTGGCGGTTGTAGGTGCGGCAGGACAGCTCCAGAGTAGTGAGGGCCTTTTCGCCCATCTTCAACTTGGCTTCCGTGAGCGATTTGAGCTTGCCGCCGACGGTGTGGTACGTGAAGTACGTCTTGCCGTCTTGGTCCTGGCCGGCTTCACGCACGTTGAGCAGGATGTCGTCACCCAGGCGCACGCCCAGGGCCAGCATGACTTCCGGGCCCGCGCCTTGCAGCACCAGCGAGGCGCCCAGCACTTTGCCGCTCTTGGCCATTTCCTCGGCGATGAAACGCCCGCCGGACATGGACTCCATGTCGAACTCGATCTTCGGCGGGGTGAACTCCTCCACCGTTGCGGACAACGGCAGGCCTTGCAGGGTGGCCGCAATGGCCTGTCTTACACGGTTGGTAAACATTAGAGAACGTCCTCCAGGAACTGCTCGATGATTTCATCGCGGGCATTGAGTTGATAAATCATGTGTTCGTTCGGCGCGTAGCGGCCGTAGTCGATGACGATGTACCAAGTGCCGTTCTTGTATTTCTCGACACTGTTGAGTTCCGGGTGCAGGTACACGCTGCCGCCCGGGATGGTTTCGTCCGCCACCAGGGTTTGCAGCCAGTCGTTGATGCGTTTGACCTCCTGGTCCATGAAGGACTTGGTGAGGTTCTTGGCCATGGCTTTCTGGCCGGCCTTGACCAGCTTGCGGCTGATAGCGTCTTCCAGGCCGACGTAGCTGATGAACTTGCCGGTGATGGAGCGGTTACCCAGCAGTGAAAAACCGCCGAGGATGGTGCGGGCGTAGTAGCTCACGCCGTAGCGGTTGAGCAGGTCGCCTTCGGTGGAGGTGTCGAGGATGTTGTACTCGACGACGCGGGAAACGTCCTCGGCAAACGTCACCTGGTTGCCCGGGCTTTCCCACTGCTTGACCTTGGCCAGTGCGGCGATGGCCAGGGACGACGGCGACAGGAACACGTTTTTCTTGGCGGCCTTGGAGTACACCGACGGCATGTTGTGCACCAGCAGGCAACGGTCGAAACCGAGGTCGGCACCGCCCAGTTCACCGCTGTAGGTCACCTGGTCGGCGACGCTGGCGTCTTTGCCGTCCAGCACCACGCGGGCCTTGATGCGTTTGCCGAAGGCGGCAAACTCACCGGCGACAGCCTTGGTGCCGGTGAAGCCCGGGGCACCGATGATGGTCAGGTCTTCCGGCACGCTGGCCAATGCCGCCAGGCCGAGCTTGCGACCGGTGACCGGCTCGTCGCCGCCGATCACGTTGTTGATCGTGTCAGCCGGGGTCGTGCCCTCTTCGACGATCACCACATAGACCGGCACCTTGACCACTTTGAGGATCTGGTAGACCGCCTGGAACAGCGTGCCGGCTTCAGTGCCGGTCGGGTCCAGCAGCGCCTGAGTGGTGAAGCTGTTGATGCGGAACGGCGCATTCTTCGGGATCGACGCATGGGCCTTCGGCGCGGTGCCGACCAGGCCGATCACGTTATCGCCCAGGCCACCCATGGCCTCGGGGGATTCGGTGGCATTCACAGTGATGCCGTTGTGCTCGAAGTTCAAAACCTCAGCCATGATTAGTCAGCCTTCTGGGTGGTGGCCTTTTTGGCCGGGGTGGCGTTGAGGACGCTGGTCAATTCCAGACGGCCAGCGGTGCGCAGGGCGGATGCTTCGACGTCCAGCAGCTCCAGTTCCTGGCCGACGGTGGACCAATGGCCGGCGCCGATGGGGAATGGGGTGAGGACGGTGTAGGTTTGGCGGGTGGACATAAGTAGGATCTCCAGGCGAAAAAAAACCGCTCAAGGCGGTTGGGGGTAAAAACGCTGCGTCGGTGCAAGGCGTTTACTTAGTCAATGGTTCCATGCGTTCTTCGTCAGGAGGCAACGGCCACTCAATCTCAATCGGGAACCCTGTTTGCTGGTGTATTCGCCCCAGATCGATCCGGTAGCGCTTCCATAACGCGAGAAGAGCAACCTCATCGTTGCTAGCACGATCTGTATCAATTGCATCCTGAAGAGGAGCTACGTGTAGTGCCGCGCTAGCAAGAAGTCGGAGCTTCTTTTCAATCGCAAGCTGTATCAGCTCTTCGGTTGAAGGACGTGTTTCAGAGGGGAGCTCCGCCGAATACCATTGATCGGCCCCAACTTCATCTGGTCCGCTAACCGACCAAAACCCTCGGCCGTCGTTACGAACTGCGAAACTCATAGCTTTTCCTCCCAACCCATCAGGCGAACGCGCGGAGATGCGCCGTTTGCCGCGTAATAGATGTTCATGTTTGCACTGTCCACTTGAAACAGTGCCACTCTCGAATCACACCTGTTAGTCGGGCAATTGATAACAACGGGCGGAGCCACCGTAGTGGAATTGATACCGCCAAAATTCGGATTAGGAGCCAACATGGCCGAAGCGGCGTCGTCTGGTTTTGAAAGTTGAATCAGGACTGCGGAGGCGGTAGGAGGAACAAAACTCGCCAGAGAAACAGCTTGCCATGTGGGTGCTGTGATATTTCCTGCAACACCTGAGGCCATAAGAGGGTATTCAAGGAGATTTGTACCAGGTGCAAACCTCATGGAAATTCGATTGCCTTCCTGTTCATATTTCAGGGGGAATTTCGTCGTTGCATCAGTGCGCAGACAGCTGATCCGCGCCTTATGTGTGTAGCCGGCAGGCATCAGCGGTTCGATCGAACTTAAGGATGCAATTGAAGCAATATTTGCACCGCCTCTAATTACATAGACGTGATAAAACGATGATGCGGCGACAACACCAGAATCTAAGCCCCCCGGTCCGTTCAGGGTCAGGTCCAATGTCAAATTCAGAGCTCCAGTGGCATCGACAGAGCTTGCCCCACCGACAATGAGCTGCTCAGCCTTTATGAAGACCTGACTGCCTACACCATTAGCTGAAACAAAGAGCCCCTTAGAAGCTCCTGAAATTCCAACTTGCTTCTGCTTTTCCACTGTCAGAGAGAGTGCCGCAATATCAATATTTCCTTGATTGATGGGCGCATTCCAAGCCTTGATGCACCAAATCACTGCAAGGTTGCGTGGTCGAGTACCACCTAATCCTAGGTTTTGGGTAGCTTGGGTGCCGCTAGAAAAAATTACATAACTAACGGGGTAATTACTTTGCGTGATGGCATCGAGTCCATGTGCGTTTAAAACGCTTGAATC
Organism: Pseudomonas sp. BIGb0164; assembly: GCF_024810135.1. Lineage (NCBI taxonomy): Bacteria > Pseudomonadati > Pseudomonadota > Gammaproteobacteria > Pseudomonadales > Pseudomonadaceae > Pseudomonas > Pseudomonas sp. BIGb0164. Next base: position 315,659 of record NZ_JANUEA010000002.1, read on the forward strand.
TGACCCTGTGTGCCAAAGTCCAGAAACAGCTGGACTTTCAGAGCTGTAATCGAACGTCTGTAGCGTACCTTTTTGCCAAGTACCGACTTCTCGAGCCGTATCCACTCCTCGTCCATGATCCCAGCCCCGCAGGAACTCACCGCGGGACTCGGGCATTCGAAAGTTTCCAGCCCCCTCATCACCTTTATTAAAAGCCCCACCAAGAAAAGCAGACAGATCGGGATAAATCGCAGAGCTTTTAATACTGCCATCAATCTCCAAAAAGCCTGGAGGAACCTTATTTAAGGGAAAAGCAATAACAGAACCCACCGGCAATGCCGACGCCTTGGCAATCATCGCCTCAATCTCTGCCTTGCTATAAGTCCCCTTCGCCAACTGGGCCGATAGGTAATCCATCACCCAAGCCCGAGTCGCCTTCACCACTGTGTCATCGATCAACAACGTCACGATCGAGGCATTGCTCGTTTCGAAAATCGAGCGAATGTAAAACTCTTTCCCCGAGCCCGACGTGGCCAACACCGGCTTGTACGACTCCGGGTATTTCACGATGGCATACAAAATACCGGTGTCTGTCCACAGCCCGGCCTCTCGCACATACCAGCCACCAACATCCGAAGGAATGGTGACTTCGGCCATCAGCCAGTTGGCGTTTTTTTCGTCTTGAAACAGTGCATTCAACGGCCCGCGCCACACTTCGCGTTTCAGCGCTTTTGCGTTGGCATCCGGGTTGTAGACGGCGCCGTTGCCGTCGCCGACGGAGATCTGCGCCAGTTTGATCGGTACGCCCGCCGCCTTGCAGGCGGTTTCGTAAGCGATCCCCGCATTCGTGAGCAGGGTGTAATAGTCAGCCATTTAGTGCTCCTGAGGATAAAGGGTGGTGGTTTCGACGGTGTAGAGCCCGGCCGCCATAAAAGCGCGGCCCGTGGCCTCGACTCCTGCCAGCACGTTGGGGTAGATCGTGGTCAGTTCGCCGCACAACGTGGCGGCGCCGATGGAGTGACGGCCCGAAGCACTCAGGCCTACGGAGATCGACAAAATGTCGCGCTCGCTCTTGGCGTCAGCCAGGCGGCGGTCGAGTCGGGCGTCGATGATTTCGCTGTAGGGCAATTCGGTGTAGGCCCGTACGGAAAAGCTGTAGGGCACGCCAGGCGGTGTTTGTTCGTACCAGGCACGCACCTCTGGGGTGAGTTGCAGACCTTTGGCCGCGTTTTCCAAAGCCTGTCGCGTGCCAGCCTGGCGAGCGGTGGGCCAGGCGAGTTTGACGGTCAGGCGTTTCTCGATCTCGGGGGCCGTGGAACTCCATTCGTTCACCGCGCGGTCTGCCGCCAGGTAGGGCAGGAACGCCGCCGGTGTGCGATCCGGGTCCATCAATTGCGGGAACGGTGGAGTCACCCGCTCCAGCAACTGGCCAAAGCCCAGGTCCAGCGCCTTTTCCAGCGGTGAGCTGTTGGCAGGCAACAGGCTCGCTTTAGGCTCACTCATAGCGTGCGCACCTCCACTTCGACGCCCGTGCAATAGGGGGCCTGGAACGCGCTGCTGATGATCGGTTCCAGAGGTTCGAGAATCTGCAGTTGGGCGGCACCGGCGCTGTGGATGGCGTAGTCGATCCAGCTTGGATCGACACGGCCCTCCAGGCGGTGGCAAGAGTCGGCGTAGGTTTGCAGCAGTTTTTGCGCAGCGACTTGGGTCAATCCCGAATCGGGGCCGGCGTTGATCATGGCCACCACGCGAATCTTGTAACGTTGAATCTGCGCGCCCTGAACGGTGACCCGATCGGTCTCCGGCCGCACATCGGGCCGTGCGAAATGTCGCCGTACACCGTCAAGCAAATCGGCAGAAGCGCTGCCATCGCCCTCCCGTGAAAGCACAGTGACCATCACCTCACCGGGGGCGGTGCGCCTGCCATTGCCGTCCTTGACCTGAGCCGCGTAACCATCCGGTTCGAAGGTATAGCTGACGGTGACCAAACCCGGCGTGGCGCTTTGCACCTTGACCGACGGCCGTTCGCCGAGGGTGAAGACTTCACGGCGATACTGCATGCGCGAGCCCGCTGCCGGCGCATGGGGCGCCAGGTAATACCGCAGGCGGGCGTCGTCGTCACTCTCAAGAATCGGCGGCACCGGGGGGAATGCGGCCGGGTCGCCGGGGTCGAGTACCTGCCGCTCCAGGCCCATGTCGGCCAGACGGGCATCCAGGTTGCTGCCAGTGGCCCACCACGCCAGCATCTGTTTGATGCGGGCGTTGTATTTGCGCTCGTGGGTTTGCAGGCGCACGCAAAACGCTTCCAGGGCCAGGGTCAGCAGTTCGCTTTCGTTGTCGAGACTGACCTTGAGTTTGGCCGCGCTTTGCGGCGCACGGGTGGCGACGTAATCGACGACGAAGGCTTTGAACTCGGCCAATAAAGGTTCGAACTCATCGACAGCGATGATCGCCGGTTCTGCCAGTTGGTTCTGGCCAGGGATCAGCATGCTCATGTCACGACCTCGAAAGACTGTTGGCGGTTTTTCCAGGTGCCGGCAAAACGCAGCAACAAACCGGCGCCCTGGCGAGTGGCGACGATGACCTGGGGTTGAAAATCGGCGATGCCGTTCTGGGCGTTATAGAACGCCTGGGCGGCATGGCTCTGGGCGAGAATCAGCAAGTCGTCGCCCAGGTTCTGGCCGAGCAGTTGGGGGATGAGCGAGCCGTACAAAGGCCGCTTCTGACGCGTGCCCACGGGGGTGGTCAGCGCTCGGGTGGCACGCTGCACAAATTGCAGCCAGTCATCGACGGCTGCTCCGGTGTTCCTATCGATTCCGATCATGGCAAATCCTTATGCGCTGCTGATCACGCGGCCCTGGTGATCCACCACCGGGCCGCTCAAATGCACGCCGGCCGCATCCAGCAACACACCGCTGGCGCCGAGTTGCAGGGCGATGCTCTGGGCCGTCATCGTCAGGCTGGCGGCACCGACCTTGACCTCGACCTGTTCGCGGGAGCCGCTGAACGTGGTGGGGCCGTTGATCCAATTGAAGGTGTGGCTGGCATCGTCGTAATCGCTTTGAGTGCCGTCCTGATGGCGGCGGCGTGTCAGCGAAGCAACACTGGAGACAGGCGGAAAAAGGCTACTGTTGAGGCCGAACAAAGCCACGGACTGTGCGCCCCCTTCCCCGCCGCCATAGTTGAGCAACAGGCATTGTTCACCGACTGACGGAATACGGGTTTCGGTCTGCGCCCCCGCGCTGGGGTTGAAGAACCGAATGGCCGGGGTGAGCAACTCGCCGTGGCTGACCTTGCAGGTATTGCTGGCAGCGTCCACTTCCTGGCAGACACCAATGCGGCAGAAGCTCTCGGCGCGACGGTAGAGGTCTTCGAGCTGGGCTTCCATTTCGGCCAGACGCTCGACGATCGGCCCCAGCTGCATGCGTAGCAATGCATCGAACATGGACTACTCCTGCAGGGGGCGATATTGGTCAGGATCATCGATGTTCGAAACTTCCCAGGTTCGGGCAAACAGCGGTGTGCCGGTGGGGTCTTCGAGCAGCGACGGGCCGAGGTAAAGGGTTTGGGTAAAGGACACGGTCCAGGTGTCGTAGTCCGTTTCTGAATTGGATGAAGTCGACGGCGCCGCAACAATGTTTGTGGGCAAGTCGCATTGGTCTGGCGGTAGGCCCCAGCGGTTATCCAGGGCCAGGTCCATCAGTTGGCTGGCCAGGTCGCAGGCGTCGAAAGGGGCTGAGCCGGTGGTTACGCTGACCTTGAGTAAAACCGTGAGCGCATGGGCCTTGCGCCCTGCCAGGGAACGCAGGCCGGGGCCGTTGCGTTCGAGGCTGATCAAGACGCCAGGGCCTTGAACATCCAAGTGGTTGCCTACGCGCAGCTGTGGGAGAGCACTCTTCACCGCCTCCACGATGGCCCCGGGAAGCTGGGAAGGTTTTTCAATAAGTGTCATTGGGTCGCGTCCTTGCAGCGAGTTACTGCTGATCCGGGCGAGACGTCGGGGCCTCGTTGACCCCGATACGCTTGGCCGCCCAGCGTTCATAAAGGCCGATGGCGACGTCTGCGCCGGCCATGGCGGTGAGGCACCCAATGGCGCCCGCCGTCCAGATCGACATGCCGGCGGCGTAGCACAGCATCAAGGCTGAAACCCCGCAGACCATGCACGCTCCGGATCGCAAGGCCAGGCGCCGTACCAGCGACCAGCCACGGGCGCCCTCCTTGTCGGCGCGCCACATTTCGCCAGATACACCGCCGATCAGGGCCAGTGCGATCACCAGCCAGATAGGCATTTCCGCTAACGCTTGCTGCTCGTTTGTCATGTCACGCCTCCTGGCTGAGCACTGCCGGCAATGGGCCGGCTTCCTTGGTAAATCCATGTAGGGGTAGGCATTCCAAAAAGCCCGGTCGCCCGGGCTTTTCAGTAATGATGTCCTCGGTCTTTCGGCGCTACTGGCGCGGTACGGACCTTTCCTCAATGTTTTTCCGACCACGATCCCTGTCTGCCGGATAACTGCTTCTGGTGCTTTACGCTGCACACCCGGGCCAGTTGCCAACCCTCTGAACCGTTATGAGGCCGGTTCATCGCTGCCTGTTCTTGAAGCGCTGGTGAAACTAAAGAGCGTCGGCATCCTTGCCGGTGTTACCTGGCATCCCTGCCATCGCTTCGATGGCGTCCTTGCCGGTGTTGCGTGCCTTCCTTGTCTTCCTTGGCAGCATCCTTGCCGCCTCCACCAGGCCTTGTTGGCTGGCTTGAGATGAAGAATATGCATGTATGCATATACAGTCAATGCACAAATGCATTTATTTTTCCTGATGAAATGCATGAATGCATTTTCAGCCTTGTAGGCAGTGGGTTTGGTGGTTTTTTGCAGACGAAAAAAAGCCCGCTCGTGGGCGGGCTTTGTCTTACTGAAGAAGGTTAACGGGCGTACATGCCCCACCAGAATACATGGCCGAGGATGCTGATCTGCTCATCCTGGATATCCTGGAAGCTATAGTCCTCGTCCGGGTGCTCATCGCGATTAAAACTGCGCAGGCGAATCCCGGAAGGCAGGCGGTAGAGCTGTTTCACCCGCAACTGGCCATTGTGATTGATGGCATACAAGTCGCCATCGACGATGTCGCCGATGCCGCTCTTGCCGGCATTCACCCCGACGGTGGCGCCGTCACGCAGCACCGGCAACATGCTGTTGCCACGGACCGTCACGCACTTGGCCTGGTCGAACTGCACACCGTTGTGGCGAAGGCTGCGTTTGCCGAACCGCAGGCTGGCTTTCTCGCTTTCCTCGATGACGAATCTTCCTGATCCAGCAGCCAATTCAACCTCGCGCAAAAAGGGGATCGACACCTCGTCATCATTAACGGGTGTGTCGTCGTCCCACAGGCTTATGTCCTTGAGTTCGGAATGCATCGGGTCACGCCCCTCCTCCCGCGAAACGCCCACCGCCACGCGCCCGCGCAGTTGATCGGTGCTCACGCGGAAGTACTCGGCGATGCGGGAAATATGCTTGTCCGACGGATCAACGATCTTGCCGCTGAGGATCCGTGACAGCGTGGATTGAGGCACGCCGGTACGCCGGTGAAGCTCCGTGGGGGAGATCCGGTCGCGGTCCAGCAGTTCTCTTAATACGGTTGAAACGTTGCGTTTTTGCATAACGGGGATGATGACGGGGGATTTAGGGGTTGGCAAATGCAAAATTGCATATTTCATGCATTTACCCTGCCGGGATACCTATCCGTTTGTGAACTGCGTAGCCACGACCTCGCGTGTTAACCTTGCCGCCATCGCAAAATCGCAGGGCCGAATGCCCCACCTTTGCCCCACTCCTTTCAACGAATTTGCCTACGACCCAATGAGTAAAGCCACTTCAGATCTGTCCTCCCACACCCCGATGATGCAGCAGTACTGGCGCCTCAAGAACCAGCACCCTGATCAGTTGATGTTCTATCGCATGGGCGACTTCTACGAGATCTTCTATGAAGACGCGAAGAAGGCCGCCAAGTTGCTGGACATCACCCTGACCGCGCGCGGGCAGTCGGCGGGGCAGTCGATTCCGATGTGTGGCATTCCTTACCACTCGCTGGAAGGTTACCTGGTCAAGCTGGTGAAGCTGGGCGAGTCGGTGGTGATTTGTGAGCAGATCGGTGACCCGGCGACGAGCAAGGGGCCGGTGGAACGTCAGGTGGTGCGCATTATTACGCCGGGGACGGTGAGTGATGAGGCGCTGCTGGATGAGCGTCGCGACAACCTGATCGCTGCTGTACTGGGCGATGAGCGTCTGTTCGGCCTGTCGGTGCTGGATATCACCAGTGGCAATTTCAGTGTGCTGGAGATCAAGGGCTGGGAAAACCTGCTGGCGGAGCTGGAGCGCATCAATCCGGTAGAGCTGTTGATCCCGGATGATTGGCCGAAGGACTTGCCGGCAGAAAAACGCCGTGGGACCAAGCGTCGTGCGCCGTGGGATTTCGAGCGTGATTCGGCGCTGAAAAGTCTGTGCCAGCAATTCTCTGTGCAGGACCTTAAAGGCTTCGGTTGTGAAACCCTCACACTGGCCATCGGCGCTGCCGGTTGCCTGCTCAGCTATGCCAAGGAAACCCAGCGCACCGCCCTGCCGCATTTGCGCAGCCTGCGCCATGAGCGCCTCGACGACACCGTGGTGCTGGATGGCGCGAGCCGTCGCAACCTGGAACTGGACACCAACCTGGCCGGCGGTCGTGATAACACCCTGCAATCGGTGGTCGACCGTTGCCAGACCGCCATGGGCAGCCGCTTGCTGACCCGTTGGCTGAACCGCCCACTGCGGGATTTGAGCGTGCTACAGGCACGTCAGTCTTCTATTACCTGCCTGCTGGACGGATACCGCTTCGAGAAACTGCAGCCGCAGTTGAAGGAAATCGGCGACATCGAGCGCATCCTGGCGCGAATCGGCCTGCGTAACGCTCGCCCTCGCGACTTGGCACGCCTGCGCGATGCCCTCGGTGCCCTGCCGCAATTGCAGGCTGCGATGACCGAACTGGACACGCCGCACCTGCAACAACTCGCCGTGATCGCCAGCACCTACCCGGAACTGGCGGCGCTGCTGGAAAAAGCCATCATCGACAACCCGCCGGCGATCATCCGTGACGGCGGTGTACTCAAGACCGGTTACGACAGTGAGTTGGACGAGCTGCAGGCCCTGAGCGAAAACGCCGGGCAGTTCCTGATCGACCTGGAAGCCCGTGAAAAAGCCCGCACCGGCCTGGCCAACCTGAAAGTCGGCTACAACCGCGTGCACGGCTACTTCATCGAATTGCCAAGCAAACAGGCCGAGTCGGCGCCGATCGACTATCAACGTCGCCAAACGCTTAAAGGTGCCGAGCGCTTTATCACCCCGGAGCTGAAAGAGTTCGAAGACAAGGCACTCTCGGCCAAGAGTCGTGCCCTGGCTCGGGAAAAGATGCTGTATGAGAACCTGCTGGAAGACCTGATCAGCCAGTTGGCCCCGCTGCAGGACACCGCCGCCGCCCTGGCCGAACTGGATGTACTGAGCAACCTGGCCGAACGGGCGCTGAACCTTGACCTGAACTGCCCGCGCTTCGTGAGCGAGCCGTGCATGCGCATCGTGCAGGGGCGCCACCCGGTGGTGGAACAGGTGTTGACCACACCGTTCGTCGCCAACGACCTGTCGCTGGACGACGATACTCGCATGCTGGTGATCACCGGTCCGAACATGGGCGGTAAATCCACCTACATGCGCCAGACCGCGTTGATCGTGTTGTTGGCACACATCGGCAGTTTCGTACCGGCTGCCAGTTGCGAATTGTCGCTGGTGGACCGCATTTTCACGCGGATCGGCTCCAGTGATGACCTGGCCGGTGGCCGTTCGACCTTTATGGTGGAAATGAGCGAAACCGCCAACATCCTGCACAACGCGACCGAGCGCAGCCTGGTGCTGATGGACGAAGTGGGGCGCGGCACCAGCACCTTCGACGGTCTGTCCCTGGCGTGGGCGGCGGCCGAGCGATTGGCACACCTGCGTGCCTATACGTTGTTCGCCACTCACTACTTCGAGCTGACCGTGCTGCCGGAAAGCGAGCCACTGGTGGCCAACGTGCACCTGAACGCCACCGAGCACAACGAACGCATCGTCTTCCTGCACCACGTACTGCCAGGGCCGGCCAGCCAGAGCTATGGCCTGGCCGTGGCCCAATTGGCCGGTGTGCCAAACGATGTGATCCTGCGCGCCCGCGAGCACCTCAGCCGCCTGGAAACCACGGCCCTGCCCCACGAAACCGTGGTCGCCAGCCCTGCCAAGGCCGCCAGCAAACCTGCCGCTCCGCACCAGAGCGATATGTTCGCCAGCCTGCCCCACCCGGTACTGGAAGAGTTGGCCAAGCTTGACGTGGATGACTTGACGCCGCGTAAAGCGCTCGAAATGTTATATGCACTGAAGGTTCGGATATAACGCTGACGCTTGCAAGCTGGTAGACTCTCGCGCGGTTTGGGATGCTGCAGGCTATTAGCCTGGCCTGCAGACTATCGCTCCCGAACCTCGCGAGCCCTGCCACAAAGGGTTTCGCTGCCGCCGCCTGAGGAGAGAATTAGAAATGACCTTCGTCGTCACCGACAACTGCATCAAGTGCAAGTACACCGACTGCGTGGAAGTATGTCCGGTGGACTGCTTCTACGAAGGCCCGAACTTCCTGGTTATCCACCCGGACGAGTGCATCGACTGCGCCCTGTGTGAGCCAGAATGCCCGGCCGTCGCCATTTTCTCCGAGGACGAAGTCCCGGCAGAGATGCAGGAATTTATTCAGTTGAACGTCGAGCTGGCGGAAATCTGGCCGAACATTACTGAACGCAAGGATCCGATGCCGGATGCTGCGGAGTGGGATGGCAAAAAAGGTAAGATTGCAGACCTCGAGCGCTGATCGCGCTGCCGCCCACTAAAAAGGCCCCTTGCGGGCCTTTTTGCGTTTCTGAGTAGCCGGTTTTACTTTTCTACAGGCAAAAAAAAGGGGCGGTATGACCCGCCCACATTTTTTCCCTAGTCCCTGTATTCCTTTTCATCATCCTGATGAATCGCATCCTGCGACGTTCCTTGAACCATCGTTCCTTGATGGCTGTGTCAATCCGTGGACACAGGGCTGATCTTAAAGAGTTCCCATGTAAGTTCAACGGGATCCAAGCGCACTGACTACCATTGACCCTGGTCAAATCGAACAAAATAACCTTTTAATATCAATAAGATAAAAAACACTCTCACCAATTCAAGACGGCCAAGGCGGGTAAAAAAACCAATCACTTACGAAAAAGTAAGCGAATGCTTACACGAGCAATTGCGTAAAAGCGTAACTGCCGCCTTCCATCGACCCTCCAGACAAGAAAAAGCCCCGACACGTCGAGGCTCTTTTTCCCACCAACGGCTCAGTCGTCGCTGACCGTAATGGTCGGCATCGCTGGCGCAGCGGCTTCCTGCAGGACGATCCGCGCGCCCACGTGGCGGGCCAATTCCTGATAGATCATCGCGATCTGGCTATCCGGCTCTGCAACCACCGTAGGCTTACCGCCGTCGGCCTGCTCGCGAATCAGCATCGACAATGGCAGCGAGGCCAGCAATTCCACGCCGTATTGAGTGGCCAATTTCTCGCCACCGCCTTCGCCGAACAAATGCTCGGCATGGCCGCAGTTGGAGCAGATATGTACCGCCATGTTCTCCACGACGCCCAGCACCGGGATGTTGACCTTGCGGAACATCTCCACGCCTTTCTTCGCGTCCAGCAGCGCCAGGTCCTGGGGCGTGGTGACAATCACAGAACCGGCCACCGGGACTTTCTGCGCCAGGGTCAGCTGGATATCACCGGTGCCTGGCGGCATGTCGATCACCAGGTAGTCCAGGTCGCCCCAGGCGGTCTGGGTCACCAGTTGCAGCAGTGCGCCGGAAACCATCGGCCCGCGCCAGACCATCGGTGTGTTGTCATCGGTGAGGAAGGCCATGGACATGACCTCCACGCCCAGGGACTCGATCGGCACGAACCACTTCTGGTCCTTGACCTTGGGCCGAGTACCCTCGGCAATGCCGAACATCACGCCTTGGCTCGGGCCGTAAATGTCAGCGTCGAGAATGCCTACGCGCGCGCCTTCACGGGCCAGGGCCAGGGCCAGGTTGGCGGCAGTAGTGGATTTACCCACACCGCCCTTGCCGGACGCCACCGCGACCACGTTCTTGACGTTGGCCAGGCCAGGGATCTGCGCCTGGGCCTTGTGCGGGGCAATCACGCATTGAATGTCGACCTTGGCGGACGCTACGCCGTCGAGACCTTCGATGGCCATCTGCAGCATCTGCGCCCAGCCGCTCTTGAACAGACCGGCGGCATAGCCCAGTTCCAACTGGACCGAGACCTGGTCGCCCTGGACCTCGATGGCCCGTACACAACCGGCACTGACCGGGTCCTGGTTCAAATAGGGGTCGGTGTACTGGCGAAGAACGGCTTCCACCGCTGCGCGATTGACGGCGCTCATGGGCTACTCCCGAAAAAAGACTGACTGAAACAGGCGGCTATCCTAACCGTTCCCGCCGGTTAACGGCATGCTTTCGCAGTCTCGAAAGAGGCTGAAACAGCGCCACGGGGTGAAATATATTTCCCGGCGCTTTATAGTGGCCGACCTCCGTTTCATCAAGTAGCCGAGCCCCATGTCCGAGCCACGCAAGATCCTCGTCACCAGCGCCCTGCCCTATGCCAATGGTTCCATCCATCTTGGCCATATGCTTGAGTACATCCAGACCGATATGTGGGTGCGCTTCCAGAAGCATCGCGGCAATCAATGCATTTATGTCTGCGCGGACGACGCCCACGGTTCGGCCATCATGTTGCGCGCCGAAAAGGAAGGCATCACACCGGAACAACTGATCGCCAACGTGCAGGCTGAACACAGCGCCGACTTTGCCGAGTTCCTGGTGGATTTCGACAACTTCCACTCGACCCACTCCGAAGAAAACCGCGAGCTGTCGAGCCAGATCTACCTGCGTTTGAAAGAAGCCGGGCATATCGACCAGCGGTCGGTGACTCAGTATTTCGACCCGGAAAAGAAAATGTTCCTGGCCGACCGCTTCATCAAGGGCACTTGCCCGAAATGCGGCACCGAAGACCAGTACGGCGACAACTGCGAGAAATGCGGTGCTACCTACGCACCCACTGAACTGAAGAACCCGAAGTCGGCGATTTCCGGTGCCACCCCGGTGCTCAAGGATTCCCAGCACTTCTTCTTCAAGCTCCCGGACTTCCAGGCCATGCTGCAAGCCTGGACTCGCAGCGGCACCTTGCAGGACGCTGTAGCCAACAAACTCGCCGAATGGCTCGACAGCGGCCTGCAGCAGTGGGACATCTCCCGCGATGCGCCGTACTTCGGCTTCGAGATCCCGGGCGAGCCGGGCAAGTACTTCTACGTGTGGCTGGACGCGCCGATCGGCTACATGGCCAGCTTCAAGAACCTGTGTGACCGCACGCCGGAGCTGGACTTCGACGCGTTCTGGAACAAGGACTCCACCGCCGAGCTGTACCACTTCATCGGCAAGGACATCGTCAACTTCCACGCCCTGTTCTGGCCGGCGATGCTCGAAGGTTCGGGCTACCGCAAACCGACCGGTATTGCCGTGCACGGCTACCTGACCGTCAACGGCCAGAAGATGTCCAAGTCCCGTGGCACCTTTATCAAGGCGCGCACCTACCTGGATCACCTGTCGCCGGAATACCTGCGCTATTACTACGCTTCCAAGCTGGGCCGTGGCGTGGATGACCTCGACCTGAACCTGGAAGACTTCGTACAGAAGGTCAACTCGGACCTGGTCGGTAAAGTGGTCAACATTGCCAGCCGCTGCGCCGGCTTCATCCACAAGGGCAACGCCGGTGTGCTGGTGGCCGAGAACGCCGCACCGGAACTGACCGACGCCTTCCTGGCCGCCGCGCCGAGCATCGCCGACGCCTATGAAGCCCGTGACTTTGCCCGCGCCATGCGCGAGATCATGGGCCTGGCCGACCGTGCCAATGCCTGGATCGCCGACAAGGCACCGTGGTCGCTGAGCAAGCAGGAAGGCAAGCAGGCGGAAGTCCAGGCGATCTGCGCCACGGGCGTCAACCTGTTCCGCCAGTTGGTGATCTTCCTCAAGCCAGTTCTGCCGTTGCTGGCCGCCGATGCCGAGGCGTTCCTGAACGTCGCGCCGCTGACCTGGAACGACCACGCCACATTGCTCGCCAACCATCAATTGAATGAGTTCAAGCCGCTGATGACCCGTATCGATCCGGTCAAGGTCCAGGCCATGACTGACGCTTCGAAGGAAGACCTGGTCGCCAGCCAGACCGACACCGGTGAATCCGCGCCGGCCGGCAATGGTGAACTGGCCAAGGACCCGATTTCCCCGGAAATCGAGTTCGACGCCTTTGCTGCCGTGGATCTGCGCGTGGCGCTGATCGTCAAGGCCGAGGCCGTGGAAGGTGCCGACAAGCTGTTGCGCCTGACGCTGGACCTGGGAGGCGAGCAACGCAACGTGTTCTCCGGGATCAAGAGTGCCTACCCGGACCCGTCCAAGCTTGATGGTCGCTTGACCATGATGATCGCCAACCTCAAGCCTCGGAAGATGAAGTTCGGCATCTCCGAAGGCATGGTGATGGCCGCCGGCCCAGGCGGCGAAGAAATCTACCTGTTGAGCCCTGACAGCGGTGCCAAGCCGGGCCAACGCATCAAGTAAGCCCATGGGCCTACGATGAGCGAAACAGGTCTACTGTAGGAGCCCGGCTTGCCGGCGATGGCGTTCTCAAGGACGCCATCGCAAGCAGGCCGGGCTCTTACACATCCACTACCCGCCCGTTCGCTTGACCGGCATGCCAATGATCACCCCATGAACCTGATTCAACGTATCGACGCGCTGCTGCCACAGACCCAATGCGGCAAGTGCGGGCACCCGGGCTGCAAGCCTTACGCCGAGGGCATCGCGCTTGGCGAGGCAATCAACAAGTGCCCGCCCGGGGGGCTGGAAACCATCACCGGCCTGGCGCAGTTGCTCCAGGTGCCAGTGCTGGAACTGGACACCCGCCGTGGCGAGGCGCCTGCGCAGGTTGCCTATATCCGTGAAGCCGAGTGCATCGGCTGCACCAAATGCATCCAGGCCTGCCCGGTGGACGCGATTGTCGGTGCGGCCAAGCTGATGCATACCGTTATCGCCGATGAATGCACCGGTTGCGACCTGTGCGTCGCGCCCTGCCCCGTCGATTGCATTGAGATGCGCCCTGCGACCCACGTGTTGCCGATCGTAGGCGGCCTGGCAACCCACGCTCACGAGCTGCATGAGCGCAGCCTCAAGCGCGATCGCGCCAGACGGCGCTATGAACAACGCGCTGCACGGTTGCAGCGGGAAGAAGCACATAGGCTCGCCGAACGCCTGGCTCGGGCCAAGCGCCCAGCAACGGCTGCCCCCATGCAGGCTGATACGACTCAGGCCGCCCAGGATGCAGCGGTCAAGAAGGCCAAAATCGCGGTTGCAATGAGTCGCGCCCAGTTGCACAAATCGCTGAAGGCATTCGGTCACCCTCCGACATTCGAACAGCAGTCGCAGTTGATCGTGCTCCAACAGCAGTTCGAAGCGGCTGAACGGGCACTCGCGGCATTGGAGGTCAGTACCCCGACACCGTTGCCCACACAGAAGGACCCGGCGCTCAAACGCGCAAAAATCCAGCTGGCCATGCGCCGGGCCGAACTGAAAAAAGCCCAGGATTTGAACGCTGACGAGCAACAGTTGGCAACCTTGAGTGCTGCCCTGTCCAGTGCGGAGCAAGCGCTGCATGATGCCGAAGCGGAAAGCGACCAACCCAGGCCCGATCTGCAGCGTGTGGAAAAACGTCCTATCGACGCTCAGTTGCGCCAGCTGAAAACGGCCCTGGCTTATGCACGGGCTGAAGTCAGCAAGCTGCAACGCCAACCAGGGATCAGCGCGCAGGCACTGGAGGCCGCGCAACAGAAGCTCGAAGAAGCGCAGTTGCGGGTGGACACCCACACAACCGCCTGACCCGCGACAGGCACAGCAGGAGGCGCCGGCGATGGTTTATCCTGCAAGACCTGCATTCCCATTAAAAAATTACGCTGCCCCCTGCAAGGAATCGCCCACCCGATGAACGCCGCAAAACGCCTGGAAATATTCCGCCGGCTTCATGAAGACAATCCTGAGCCCAAGACCGAACTGGCCTACTCAACGCCCTTCGAATTGCTGATTGCGGTGATCCTGTCAGCCCAATCCACGGACGTTGGTGTCAACAAGGCCACCGCCAAACTGTATCCAGTGGCCAATACGCCAGAGGCGATCTACGCCCTGGGTGTGGAAGGGTTATCGGAATACATCAAGACCATCGGTCTGTACAACAGCAAGGCCAAGAACGTCATCGAGACCTGTCGCCTGCTGGTGGAGCTCCATGGAGGCGAAGTGCCACAGACTCGCGACGCACTGGAGGCGCTGCCCGGAGTCGGTCGAAAAACGGCCAACGTTGTACTGAACACTGCATTTCGGCAACTGACCATGGCAGTGGATACCCATATATTCCGTGTCAGCAACCGCACCGGCATTGCCCGCGGCAAGAATGTGGTAGAAGTCGAAAAACAGTTGATGAAGTTCGTGCCCAAGCCGTACCTGCTCGATTCACATCACTGGCTGATCCTGCACGGGCGCTATGTTTGCCAGGCGCGCAAGCCGCGTTGCGGCAGCTGTCGCATTGAAGACTTGTGTGAATACAAGGAGAAAACGTCCGACGATTGAGTGATCATTGTTTTTTTCGATGAATCGATTGAAAAAATCTTTTTTACCCATTCATGGATTATCGTTATAAGGAGCGCCAACGGCAGTCTTAGCCTGGAGTTAACCTTATGAGCACTGGCAAAGAACAACTCGATGTAGAAGACGACCTCGTTGCGGAGTCGGACGATGATGGGGAAGCACCTGTTGTAGAGGTGGCCAAGACCAATTTGAGCAAACGCCGCACCATCGACAATCTTCTGGAAGAGCGACGCTTGCAAAAACAACTGGCCGACTACGACTTCGACCTCTGATCAATCCGTTGACGACCGGAAGCCTCCCTGACGGAGGCTTTTTTGTGCCGGCTAAGCTGGATACCAACGCTGTATCGCTTCTCCTCTAGACCAGGCCGTTGCGCTGGGCCAGTTCGATCAAGTCCACCAGGGAACGAGCGTTGAGCTTGAGTAACAGGCGAGTCTTGTAGGTACTGACGGTCTTGTTGCTGAGGAACATGCCGTCGGCAATCTCCTTGTTGGTTTTGCCTCGCGCCAGTTGCTGCAACACCATCATTTCCCGCCCTGAAAGACGCTCGACCATGTCCGCCTCACTGGCGTTGCCAATGGTTGAACGCACCGAGTTCAAGGCCTGGTTGGGGAAGTAGCTGTAGCCGGACAGTACTGCCTTGATAGCACTCAGCAGTTCGGTCAAATCCTGCTGCTTGCACACATAACCTGCCGCGCCTGCCTGCATGCAACGCATCGAAAAATGCCCCGGCGCCTGGGATGTCAGCACCAGCACCTTGAAGGGGGCGGGTTGCTTGGTGGAAGACAGCCGGCAGATAACTTCCAGCCCATCGAGTTTGGGAATTCCGATATCCAGGATGACGATATCCGGCATATGTTCCCGGGCAAGTTGCAGCGCATCGACACCGTTATCCGTCTCTGCAACGACCTCATAACCATGACGCTCCATTAGCATGCGCACAGCAAGTCGAATGACAGGATGATCATCCACGATCAGCACTTTATTCATGAGAAAGTCCAATTTCGCTGTTCGAATTATTTAGAGCAAGCACAATAGCCTAGTCGTTTCCTAGTTGGCATAGTGCTCCCCCCCTAGCAACAACAAGCAGAGACCCAACCCACAACGATAAAGGAAATACCCTACAAAAAAACGTCAACGCGGATGTATCGAGTTTTATGGAGGCTTTCAGACCTTTCCGGGGACTTACATATCTTGAGTGAAATAACCAGGGCCCAAGGGGGGCGCGGTAAATGTTCCGCACATTACTTTCAGGAAATGCCCCTTGCTTGTGGCCTTCCAACAGAGAAGCAGGCTGAAATAATTCGACTGTTTTAGTTCCATTTAACATATTTAATTACACCCTAAATTCCTACAGACTATTCAGCACACAGCGGCTTCGCTGTACTTCATGAGTGAATTTTCTGTAAGACCAGTTCCTATACAGGTGTAAAAAAATCATTCCTATCCAAATAAACCTTACGATCAATCAAGGCTATCTATCGAACATTTTTTCTCCTCCAAAACATCAACACAAATTAAACATATTTAAACGCCAAGAACCCTTTCAAAACGGGCAAAAAAAATGGCCCCTTGAACAAGGGGCCATTTTTTATAACGCGCGGAACACTCAGAACAACGAGCGACCCTTGTTGGCCGCAATGCGCATGCGCAGTGCATTCAACTTGATAAAGCCCGCTGCGTCCGCCTGGTTGTAGGCGCCGCCATCTTCTTCGAAGGTGGCGATGTTGGCGTCGAACAGCGACTCATCGGACTTGCGGCCGGTGACGATCACGTTGCCCTTGTACAGCTTCAGGCGCACAACGCCGTTCACGTGGACCTGGGATGCGTCGATCATCTGTTGCAGCATCAGACGCTCTGGGCTCCACCAGTAGCCGGTGTAGATCAGGCTGGCGTACTTGGGCATCAGTTCGTCTTTGAGGTGAGCCACTTCGCGGTCCAAGGTGATGGACTCAATGGCGCGGTGGGCGCGCAGCATGATGGTGCCGCCTGGGGTTTCGTAGCAGCCACGGGACTTCATGCCCACGTAACGGTTCTCGACGATGTCGAGACGGCCGATGCCGTGTTCGCCGCCGATACGGTTCAGGGTCGCCAGTACGGTGGCCGGAGTCATTTCGACGCCATCCAGCGCGACGATGTCGCCGTTGCGATAGGTCAGTTCCAGGTACTGCGGCTTGTCTGGAGCGTTCTCCGGGGAGACGGTCCAACGCCACATGTCTTCTTCGTGCTCGGTCCAGGTGTCTTCCAGCACGCCGCCTTCATAGGAGATGTGCAGCAGGTTGGCGTCCATCGAGTACGGGGACTTCTTCTTGCCGTGGCGCTCGATCGGGATGGCGTGCTTTTCAGCATAATCCATCAGCTTTTCACGGGACAGCAGGTCCCACTCACGCCATGGAGCAATCACTTTCACGCCTGGCTTGAGGGCGTAGGCGCCCAGTTCGAAACGTACCTGGTCGTTGCCTTTGCCGGTAGCGCCATGGGAAATGGCGTCGGCGCCGGTTTCGTTGGCGATTTCGATCAGGCGCTTGGCGATCAGCGGACGTGCGATGGAAGTACCCAGCAGGTACTCGCCTTCGTAGACGGTGTTGGCGCGAAACATCGGGAAAACGAAATCGCGGACGAACTCTTCGCGCAGGTCGTCAATGTAGATCTCTTTCACGCCCATGGCTTGCGCCTTGGCACGTGCAGGTTCGACCTCTTCGCCCTGACCCAGGTCAGCGGTGAAGGTCACCACTTCACAGTTATAAGTATCCTGCAGCCACTTGAGGATCACCGAAGTGTCCAGGCCTCCGGAATACGCGAGAACGACCTTGTTTACGTCGGCCATGCCATCACTCCACGGGGTTGTACGGAAAGGCGCCGATTCTACCGACCAAAACCGTGGATTTACAGAGGCGCGACAGCAAATGAAGATAAAGCGACAGATTATGTCGAGCGGGCGACCGATGGTCGCACCTTACGACGTGTGCGCCGGGTTGCTCGGGCCGGTGGCCGTGGGCGCCGGTTTCTCGGGGACTGCCACGCGCTCAAGCTGAATGTTGACGCGGCGATTGCGGGCCCGGTTTGCCGCGTTGGTGTTCGGTGCCAACGGGTAGCTTTCGCCATGAAAGCGCAGGGTGATCTGCGATTCCTGGATGCCGTTGGCCTTTAGATAGTCCATCACCGCCAGCCCGCGACGGCGCGAAACGTCGCGATTGGTCAGTCGATTGCCGCTGTTGTCCGAATGACCATTCAACTCAACATGGTTGACCGTGGGGTCGGCTTTCATGAACGCGAGTATCACATCCAGTTTCTTCTTGGCGGCCGCATCCAGCTCGATGCCTCCCCCGGGGAACCCGACTTCGGTCTGCTTGACCTGGTCATAATTCATCGGCAACAGCTTGGTGGTGCACAACTGGTAGTCGTTGTAGGCCTTGCTGAATTTCACCGGTAACAGACGAATTTCAGAATAGCCCCCTTCTCGTCCGTAATGCCGAACGGTGGGGCTGCGACCTTCAAGCAAGCCGGTGAACAATCGCCCGGCCTGGGCCTGGGAGCTGTTGAACAGCACATCGCCACTGCCCGCGCGTACGGCGCCAAGGTTAATATCACCGCGCCCTGGTTGCCACGGTGCAGCAGCGGCCAACAGCGTGGCCGAGCCAGCCCCCAGCGAGCCGTTATAGGCTTTCAGACGAAACGTCGCCTGCTCGCCGGCCCGGCGCACGAACTCACCCGAACCGAAATCCGTGATCGGCTGGGTCAGGCGGCACTCGAACTGGTCGCCTTCCACCTTCCACTCAATGTTCTCCAGACGTGTCTGGAACGTGAGGGCCATCGCAGGCAGGCTGGCGAACACACTGAGCAGGGCTAGATAATGCTGGCGCACGGGAGGCTCCACTGGTTTCTACAACACTTCAAAGCGTCATACATCGATAAGGCATACAAAAGGCTATCGGATGCATCCCGCAAAACTTGATAGCGAGTGCCTGATAGAGTCTTTTCCGGTAGCATTCCCACCAGATTGACCCGCCTGGAATCCCCAATGTCCGACCGCCTGACCCTGCTGCGTCCCGACGACTGGCATATTCATCTTCGCGATGGTGCTGCGTTACCCCACACCGTGGCCGATGTAGCGCGCACGTTTGGCCGCGCCATCATCATGCCTAACCTGGTACCTCCGGTGCGTAACGCCGAGCAAGCCGATGCCTATCGCCAGCGTATCCTCGCTGCACGACCGGCCGGCAGCCGCTTCGAACCGTTGATGGTGCTCTACCTCACCGACCGCACCCAGCCCGAAGAGATTCGTGAAGCCAAGGCCAGTGGTTTCGTGCATGCCGCCAAGCTGTACCCGGCAGGCGCGACCACCAACTCCGACTCCGGCGTAACCAGTATCGACAAGATCCTGCCGGCGATCGAGGCCATGGCCGAAGTGGGCATGCCGCTGTTGATCCACGGTGAAGTCACCCGTGGCGACGTCGACGTGTTCGATCGTGAAAAGATCTTCATCGATGAGCACATGCGCCGTGTGGTCGAGCTGTTCCCGACCCTGAAGGTGGTGTTTGAGCACATCACCACGGCCGATGCCGTGCAGTTCGTCAACGAGGCTTCGGCCAACGTTGGCGCAACCATCACCGCACATCACCTGCTCTATAACCGCAACCACATGCTGGTGGGCGGGATTCGGCCGCACTTCTATTGCCTGCCGATTCTCAAGCGCAACACCCATCAGGTGGCGCTGCTGGATGCCGCGACCAGCGGCAATCCGAAGTTCTTCCTCGGCACCGACTCGGCGCCCCACGCCCAGCACGCCAAGGAGGCCGCGTGCGGTTGTGCAGGTTGCTACACGGCGTTTGCGGCCATCGAGCTGTACGCCGAAGCATTCGAACAACGTAATGCGCTGGACAAACTCGAAGAGTTTGCCAGCCTCAACGGCCCGCGTTTCTACGGCCTGCCGGCGAACACCGACCGCATCACCCTGGTTCGTGAAGACTGGACCGCCCCTGCCAGCCTGCCGTTTGGCGAGCTGACTGTCATCCCGCTGCGCGCCGGTGAAACACTGCGCTGGCGCCTGCTGGAGGAAAGCAAGTGAGTGAAGATCATTACGACGACGAACACGAGCACAGTGGTGGCGGTTCGCGCCACCCGATGGCCGAGCGGTTTCGCGGCTATCTGCCGGTTGTCATCGACGTAGAGACCGGTGGTTTCAACAGCGCAACTGACGCCCTGCTGGAAATCGCTGCGACCACCATCGGCATGGACGAACAGGGCTTTGTGTTCCCGGAACATACCCACTTCTTCCGCGTCGAGCCGTTCGAAGGTGCGAATATCGAGGCCGCCGCCTTGGAGTTCACCGGGATCAAGCTCGATCACCCACTGCGCATGGCCGTGAGCGAAGAAGCGGCGCTGACCGACATCTTCCGTGGCGTGCGCAAGGCGTTGAAGGCCAATGGCTGCAAACGCGCGATCCTGGTGGGTCACAACAGCAGCTTCGACCTGGGCTTCCTGAACGCCGCCGTGGCGCGGTTGGACATGAAGCGCAACCCGTTCCACCCCTTCTCCAGCTTTGACACGGCGACCCTCGCCGGCCTGGCGTATGGCCAGACTGTGTTGGCAAAAGCCTGCCAGGCAGCCGGTATCGACTTTGACGGGCGTGAGGCCCACTCTGCTCGCTACGACACCGAGAAGACGGCGGAGCTGTTCTGCGGCATCGTCAACCGCTGGAAAGACATGGGCGGTTGGGAAGATTTCAACGATTGAAATCGTTTCCCGCGCATAAAAAAACCGGCCTTCTCAGGCCGGTTTTTTTGTACCGTTAACGTGGCTTACAGCTTGCCAGCGTTCTCGGTCAGGTAAGCCGCAACGCCTTCTGGCGAAGCGTTCATGCCTTTGTCGCCTTTTTTCCAGTTGGCTGGGCAGACTTCACCGTGCTCTTCGTGGAATTGCAGGGCGTCAACCAGACGGATCAGCTCTTCCATGTTACGGCCCAGTGGCAGGTCGTTGATGATCTGGGAGCGAACCACGCCTTTGTCGTCGATCAGGAATGCGCCACGGAACGCCACGCCGCCTTCGGATTCAACGTCGTAGGCCTTGGCGATGTCGTGCTTCATGTCGGCAGCCATGGTGTATTTGACTTTGCCGATGCCGCCATCGTTGATGGCAGTGTTGCGCCAGGCGTTGTGGGTGAAATGGGAGTCGATGGAAACGGCGACCACTTCAACGTTGCGCGCCTTGAAATCGTCCATTCGGTGGTCCAGAGCGATCAGCTCCGAAGGGCAGACGAAAGTGAAGTCCAGTGGGTAGAAGAACACCAGGCCGTATTTGCCTTTGATGGCTTCAGACAGTTTGAAGCTGTCTACGATTTCGCCATTGCCGAGGACGGCAGGTACGTCGAAATCCGGGGCTTGTTTGCCGACGAGTACGCTCATTGGGTATCTCCTGATGTGAGGGTGACGATTGAAGTAAAAGGACAGCTTCCCAGTCTGCCGTGTGTAAACGACAACCCTGTGACGCCGTCACGCTTCGTGAAGACCGACCATCATACACTGAAAAAACCGTTCGTCAGCGCACAGGCAGCACCGGTGAATACCCTACGATTCTACTTTGACAATCATTCTCGTTAACATTAAGATCCATCGCACTTAAGCCTTAAACCGCGACGGTTCTCCCTTATGTATGTGTGCCTGTGTACTGGCGTCACCGACGGACAAATCCGCGAAGCAATCTATGAAGGTTGCTGCAGCTACAAGGAAGTGCGTGAAACCACTGGCGTTGCCAGCCAGTGCGGCAAATGTGCTTGCCTTGCCAAGCAAGTGGTACGGGAAACCCTGACGCAGCTGCAAACAGCCCAGGCCGCGATCCCCTATTCAGCAGAATTTACACACGCTTAATTGAGCGTGTTTTAAAGAACCGGACTTAGTGTCCGGTTTTTTTATGCCCGCAATTCAATTAGTTAGCGTCAAGACGCGGAACACAAACATTCTTATTCCGATTAATTTTCATTTATTATTCAATAACTTAGGTTTGACACTAAGGATTTCGCCGCTCAAACTCCGCCTTATACACAGCTATTACAGGGCAGGACCCCAGTCATGAAAGGCGACATCTCAGTCATCCAGCAACTCAACAAAATCCTTGCCAATGAACTGGTCGCGATCAATCAGTACTTTCTGCATGCGCGCATGTATGACGATTGGGGCCTGGAAAAGCTGGGCAAGCGTGAATACAAAGAATCCATCAAGGCCATGAAGGACGCCGACGCGCTGATCAAGCGCATCCTGTTCCTCGAAGGCCTGCCGAACGTGCAAGACCTGGGCAAGCTGAACATCGGCGAGCACACCCAGGAAATGATCAGCAGCGACCTGAAGTTCGAGCACAAGAGCCACAGCGACCTGAAAGCCGCTATTGCTCATTGCGAAACCAAGGGTGATTTCGGCAGCCGCGAACTGCTGGAAGATATCCTGGAAGACCAGGAAGAACACATCGACTGGCTGGAAACCCAGCTGGGCCTGATCGACAAAGTCAGCCTGGAAAACTACCTGCAATCGCAGATGGGCGAATAAGCCCAAACGCTCAGGTATAAAAAAGCCCCGCTCTCTTACGAGAAGCGGGGCTTTTTATTGACCGCGGATTTTGTAGGAGCCCGGCTTGCCGGCGATGGCGGCTTCAAAATCACCGCTTGGCTCAAGGCCCTATCGCCGGCAAGCCGGCTCCTACACAGATTACGCGTCGGTCTTGGCGGCGGCGTTGGCCGCTGCTTCCTTGATCAGCGCTTGCAGCGAGCCATCGGCCGCCATCTCAACGATGATGTCGCTGCCGCCGACCAGCTCACCGGCGACCCACAGTTGTGGGAACGTTGGCCAGTTGGCGTATTTCGGCAGGTTGGCGCGGATTTCAGGGTTCTGCAGGATATCCACGTAAGCGAATTTCTCGCCACACGCCATGATGGCCTGGGAAGCCTTCGCGGAGAAACCGCACTGAGGAGCGTTTGGCGCGCCCTTCATGTAAAGCAGAATGGTGTTGTTGGCAATCTGCTCTTTGATCGTTTCGATGATATCCATGGAACACCTCGGCTGGAACTTTGCGACTCACAGGTCGGCACGGTGGCGCATTGTAACGCAAAATCCCAGCGTGGTGCTCAGGCTCCTTATGCGGCCGCCACCTGCACGGGAACCCCGTTCAGCGCGGCATTTCCGGACAATTCGTCCAATTGCCGCTCGTCGGTCAAGTCATTCGCGCTCGCCCCCGGCTGCCCACTGGCAATCGTCATCTGCACCCCTGGCCGGCCGTGGCCCCAGCCATGGGGTAGACTGACCACGCCGGGCATCATGTCCTGGCTGGCCACCACTTCCACCTCGATCATGCCGATACGCGAACTCACCCGCACACGCTGCCCATCAGCCAACTGCCGGCTCGCCAGGTCGTCGGGGTGCATCAGCAATTGATGGCGCGGCTTGCCCTTCACCAGTCGGTGATAGTTATGCATCCACGAATTATTGCTGCGCACATGACGGCGGCCGATCAGAAGCAGTTCGCCCACCTGGGGCACCGGCTGCGCCGCGAAGCGCGCGAGATCCGCAAGGATTACCGCCGGTGCAGCCTGGATATGGCCATCGGCGGTTTTCAACCGCGCAACGAGATTGGCCTTTAGTGGCCCCAAATCCACGCCATGGGGATGATCCGCCAACCTCGCCACCGACAGCTTGTGCTCGGAAGCATCGCCATAAACCCCAGCACGCAGGCCGAAGTCGATCATCTGGGCCGGCGCCATGGTCGGCTTGAGCGTGGCACCGGTGCGCGCCGCGAACGCCTGGGCCAAGCCGACAAAGATCTCCCAGTCATGCAGCGCACCTTCGGGCTTGGGCAAGATCGCCCGGTTAAAACGCGTGACGTTGCGCACGGCGAACATATTGAAGGTGGTGTCGTAGTGATCGTTTTCCAGCGCCGAGGTGGACGGCAGTATCAGGTCGGCATAACGGGTGGTCTCGTTGATATACAGATCGACGCTGACCATGAACTCCAGGCCGTCCAACGCCTGTTCCAGCTGGCGGCCATTGGGCGTCGACAACACCGGGTTACCGGCCACCGTCACCAGCGCACGGATTTGCCCTTCGCCCTCAGTGAGCATTTCCTCGGCCAGGGCCGACACGGGCAATTCGCCACCGTACTCAGGGCGCCCGGAAACCCGGCTCTGCCAACGATTGAAATGCCCGCCCCCCGTGGACGCGACCAAGTCCACCGCTGGCGTGGTGCACAAGGCGCCGCCCACTCGATCCAGATTTCCAGTCACCAGGTTGATCAATTGCACCAGCCAGTGGCACAACGTGCCGAACGCCTGGGTCGATACCCCCATGCGCCCGTAACACACGGCCTTATCCGCCCCCGCAAAGTCACGCGCCAGCTGGCGGATCTGCTCGGCCGGCACCGCGCATTGGCGGCTCATGGCCTCGGCAGTGAACCCGGCGATCGCCCGGCGCACCTCATCCAGGCCCACAACCGGCAAGTGCGTGGCACGGGTCAAGTTTTCGGCAAACAGCGTATTGAGCACGCCGAACAACAGCGCCGCATCGCCGCCTGGGCGTACGAACAGATGCTGATCAGCCATCGCCGCCGTTTCGCTGCGTCGCGGGTCAACCACCACCACTTTACCGCCCCGGGCCTGGATGGCCTTCAGGCGCTTCTCCACGTCGGGCACGGTCATGATGCTGCCGTTGGACGCCAGCGGGTTGCCGCCCAGGATCAGCATGAAGTCAGTGTGATCAATGTCCGGGATCGGTAGCAGCAAACCGTGCCCGTACATGAGGTAGCTGGTGAGGTGGTGGGGCAACTGGTCCACCGACGTCGCGGAAAAGCGGTTACGCGTCTTGAGCTGGCCCAGGAAATAGTTGCTGTGGGTCATCAGCCCGTAGTTATGCACGCTGGGGTTGCCCTGGTACACCGCCACGGCGTTTTGCCCATGCCGAGCCTGGATGCCTGCCAGCCGTTCGGCGACCAGCGAGAAGGCTTCGTCCCACGGGATCGGTCGCCATTCGCTGCCCTCACGCAGCATAGGCTGGTGCAGGCGGTCGGGGTCGTTCTGGATATCTTGCAGCGCCACAGCCTTGGGGCAGATGTGACCACGGCTGAAGGTGTCCAACGCATCACCCTTGATCGAAGTGATCGCCAGGCTGCCATCGTCGGCCTCGGTGGTTTCCAGGGTCAGGCCGCAAATGGCTTCGCACAGGTGGCAGGCACGGTGGTGGAGAGTCTTGGTCATGGCCAGTCTCTTTATCAGGGCTTTGATTGCACTATGGGCCGCGACAGCAGCAGGCACCAGTATCGTTCGCCCCGTGAATCCAAGCCCATCAGGCCAAACCATGGGCAAGCGTGAGCAAATGTTTCAGAACCCGGCGCACAGCCCCTGAAACCGACACGGCCTGGTCTGGGCCCGCCCCCACACATTGCAAAAGGTCTCGGCGCCAGTGTACAAATGGCCCGCTGCTGTCTGGAAATCGTCTTCAAAAGCGCTCTGGCGCCCTTCTTGAACACCCTTAAAAACCGTAGCCCTATTGGTAAGACGCGACATTTAATTATAAGATCGCGCCTTCCCCTATTTCGTCGCCCCGTGCGGCTTTCGCCGCAGGTCTCGCCCGTTGTCACAATAAACAAGGCTTTGAGTATCTGCGGTCTGTTGCAAAAAGGTAGTTAATGATGAGCGCAAGGCACTTTCTCTCCCTGATGGATTGCACGCCCGAAGAGCTGGTCAGCGTGATCCGTCGAGGCATTGAGCTTAAAGACCTGCGTAACCGCGGCGTACTGTTCGAGCCTTTGAAAAACCGTGTGCTCGGGATGATTTTCGAGAAGTCCTCGACCCGCACCCGCGTGTCGTTCGAAGCCGGCATGATCCAGTTGGGTGGCCAAGCCATCTTCCTGTCCTCGCGCGATACCCAATTGGGCCGTGGCGAACCGGTCGCCGACAGCGCCATCGTCCTGTCGAGCATGCTTGATGCGGTGATGATCCGTACCTTCGCCCACAGCACCGTCACCGAATTTGCCGCCCACTCCCGCGTGCCGGTGATCAACGGCCTGTCCGATGACCTGCACCCGTGCCAGTTGCTGGCCGACATGCAAACCTTCCTTGAACACCGTGGCTCGATCCAGGGCAAGACCGTGGCCTGGATCGGCGACGGCAACAACATGTGCAACAGCTATATAGAAGCGGCGATCCAGTTCGACTTCAAACTGCGTGTCGCCTGCCCGGAAGGTTACGAGCCCGACGCGCGCTTCCTGGCGCAGGCCGGCGACCGCGTGACCCTCGTGCGTGACCCGCGCGACGCCGTGATCGGCGCGCACCTGGTAAGCACCGACGTCTGGACCTCCATGGGCCAGGAAGACGAAACCGCCAAGCGCCTGGCCTTGTTCGCTCCGTATCAGGTCACCCGCGCCCTGCTCGACCTGGCCGCGCCAGACGTGCTGTTCATGCATTGCCTGCCTGCGCACCGTGGCGAAGAAATCAGCCTCGACCTGCTTGACGACTCGCGTTCAGTCGCCTGGGACCAGGCTGAAAACCGCCTGCATGCACAGAAAGCCTTGCTGGAGTTTCTCGTGCCGCCGTCGTACCACCACGCATGAGCCAGCCTTTACTGCTGAACCTGCGCAATCTGGCATGCGGCTATCAAGATCAACGGGTGGTGCAGAACCTCAACCTGCACCTCAACGCTGGCGACATCGGTTGCCTGCTGGGCTCTTCGGGCTGTGGCAAGACCACTACGCTACGGGCGATTGCCGGGTTTGAACCGGTGCACGAAGGGGAAATCAGCCTGGCGGGCGAAGTGATCTCCAGCGCCGGTTTCACCCTGGCACCGGAGAAACGTCGTATCGGCATGGTGTTTCAGGACTACGCGTTGTTTCCTCATCTGAGCGTGGCCGACAACATCGCCTTCGGCATTCGCAAGCACCCGCAAAAAGATCGCGTGGTGGCCGAACTGCTGGAACTGGTGAACCTGAAGAACCTGGGCAAGCGTTTTCCCCACGAGCTTTCCGGTGGTCAGCAACAGCGTGTCGCCCTCGCCCGCGCCCTGGCGCCGGAGCCGGCACTGTTGCTGCTGGACGAACCGTTCTCCAACCTTGATGGCGAACTGCGCCGCAAGCTCAGCCACGAAGTGCGCGACATTCTCAAGGCACGGGGCACCAGTGCGATTCTGGTGACCCATGACCAGGAAGAAGCGTTTGCCGTGAGCGATCAGGTGGGCGTGTTCAAAGAGGGGCGCCTGGAGCAATGGGACACGCCCTACAACCTCTACCACGAACCGCAGACGCCTTACGTTGCCAGCTTTATCGGCCAGGGTTACTTCATTCGTGGCCAATTGAGTTCGCCGGAGTCGGTGAGTACCGAACTGGGTGACCTGCGCGGTAATCGTGCCTACACCTGGCCTACCGGTGGTGCGGTGGATGTGTTGCTGCGCCCGGATGACATCGTCTACGCGCCGGACAGTGCATTGAAAGCACGGATCGTCGGCAAGACATTCCTCGGTGCATCGACCCTGTATCGCCTGCAATTGCCAACGGGCGCGCAATTGGAATCGATCTTCCCAAGCCATGCCGACCATCAGGTCGGGGCTGATGTGGGGATTCGTGTTGCCGCCGAACACCTGGTGTTGTTCCAGGCTTCGGGCAGCACGGCGGCGCAGATTCCGCAGTCCGAATCAGGCGTGCGGCGGTACAGCCCGGCCCACTGACCACACAGGATCAAAAATGTAGGCGCCGGCTTTTGTGGGAGCGGGCTTGCTCGCGAATGCGGTGTATCAGAAAAAAATTCGTTGACTGACACTCCGCATTCGCGAGCAAGCCCGCTCCCACATTGGTTTTGCATTGGCTTCAAAAGCGGTGATTCAAGCCCGGCCAATCGGCGCGAATTTGGCCTGGGTGTGCTCCGCCAGCACAGCCGCTGGCAATTCAACTTCCAACCCCCTTCTGCCCGCACTCACAAAAATCGTCGAGAACGGCTGCGCCGTCTCATCGATAAAAGTACGCAAGCGCTTCTTCTGCCCCAGCGGGCTGATACCGCCCAACAAATAACCGGTAGAACGCTGCGCCGCTGCCGGGTCAGCCATCTCGACTTTTTTTACCCCCGCTGCATGGGCCAGCGCTTTTAAGTCCAGGCTTCCGACGACCGGCACCACGGCCACCAGCAACTCACCTTTCTCGCTGCTGGCCAACAAGGTCTTGAACACCTGCGCCGGATCCAACCCCAATTTCTCTGCGGCCTCCAGGCCATATGACGCGGCCTTGGGATCGTGCTCGTAACTGTGAATACGATGTTCGGCGCGAACTTTTTTCAACAGGTCCAATGCGGGGGTCATGACGTCTCCGGGCGTGGCAAACAGATGGCCAATTCTAGGCCAAGGCCACATAAAAGGCTCTAGTCCGCCCACCTTTAAGGTGCACGGGCAATGTGACAAGCGTGATCATTCACCAGACCAATAGTTTGAAAGTGACTGACGGTTCACTTTCGACCTTTGACAGCCGTCATTCTTGTCTATATTTTTTCGTTTCCGAATACTGTAGGAATAGACCTGCAGCACTCGAGCAGTAAGCCGCGACCGGGATGGGGATCCTTGCCACGGTGAAAATCGCGCAACAACCCGTTGAGGTTGTGCGCCAGACAAGAACAACAACTGAGGTTTTCCATGACGACTGCTCTTCAACAGCCTTCACTTTCGAGCCAATGCATGGCCGAGTTCCTGGGGACTGCGCTTCTGATCTTCTTCGGTACAGGATGTGTCGCTGCGCTCAAGGTTGCGGGTGCCAGCTTCGGGTTGTGGGAAATCAGCATCATCTGGGGGGTGGGCGTCAGCATGGCGATCTACCTGAGCGCCGGTATTTCCGGGGCGCACCTCAACCCTGCCGTCAGTATTGCCCTGTGTATTTTCGCCGACTTCGAAAAGCGCAAACTGCCCTTCTATATCCTTGCCCAAGTCGCCGGCGCCTTCTGCTCCGCCGCGTTGGTCTACACCCTCTACAGCAATCTGTTTTTCGATTACGAACAAACCCACCATATGGTTCGCGGCACGCAAGCGAGCCTGGAACTGGCCTCGGTCTTCTCCACCTACCCTCACCCACTGCTGAGCACCGCCCAGGCCTTCCTGGTAGAAGTGGTGATTACCGCGATCCTGATGGGCGTGATCATGGCCCTGACCGACGATAACAACGGCCTGCCGCGTGGCCCCTTGGCGCCGCTGCTGATTGGCTTGCTGATCGCCGTGATTGGCAGCGCCATGGGCCCGCTGACCGGCTTCGCCATGAACCCTGCACGGGATTTCGGGCCGAAGCTGATGACCTTTTTCGCAGGCTGGGGTGAAATGGCCTTCACGGGTGGCCGCGATATTCCTTACTTCCTGGTTCCGATTTTCGCGCCAATTGTTGGCGCATGCCTCGGTGCTGCGGCCTATCGCGGGCTGATTGCCCGTCATCTGCCGAGCGCCGCACCTGCTATAGCTGAAGAAACACCTGACACGTCTGTCAATGGCAAGACCCGTATTTCCTGATAGCGCCAGCCTGGACGCACCTGCCCTTTTTGTGGCCCAGGCTGATTACCGATTTTCTTATTTTCCAAGGCATTCGACATGACCGATCTTCAGAATAAGAACTACATCATCGCCCTTGACCAAGGCACCACCAGCTCGCGCGCGATCATCTTTGATCGCGATGCCAACGTGGTTTGCACCGCCCAGCGCGAATTCGCCCAGCATTACCCGCAAGCCGGTTGGGTCGAACATGACCCGATGGAAATCTTCGCTACCCAAAGCGCCGTGATGGTCGAGGCCCTGGCCCAAGCTGGCCTGCACCATGACCAAGTGGCTGCCATCGGTATCACCAACCAGCGCGAAACTACCGTGGTGTGGGATAAGGTCACCGGCCGCCCAATCTACAACGCCATCGTCTGGCAGTGCCGCCGCAGCACCGAGATCTGCCAGCAGCTCAAGCGCGACGGCCACGAGCAGTACATCAGCGACACCACGGGCCTGGTCACCGACCCCTACTTCTCCGGCACCAAGCTCAAGTGGATCCTCGACAACGTCGAAGGCAGCCGCGAGCGCGCACGCGCTGGCGAACTGCTGTTCGGTACCGTCGACAGCTGGTTGATCTGGAAATTTACCGGCGGCAAGACCCACGTCACCGACTACACCAACGCCTCGCGCACCATGCTCTTCAACATCCACACCCTGGAGTGGGATGCGAAGATGCTGGAGATTCTCGACATTCCGCGCGAGATGCTGCCGGAAGTGAAGTCGTCCTCGGAAATCTACGGCCGCACCAAAAGCGGTATTGCCATCGGCGGTATCGCCGGCGACCAACAAGCCGCCCTGTTCGGCCAGATGTGTGTCGAAGCCGGCCAGGCCAAAAACACCTACGGCACCGGTTGCTTCCTGCTGATGAACACCGGCGACAAGGCGGTGAAATCCAAGCACGGCATGCTCACCACCATCGCCTGCGGCCCACGTGGCGAAGTGGCCTACGCCCTGGAAGGCGCCGTGTTCAACGGCGGCTCCACCGTGCAGTGGCTGCGTGATGAGCTGAAAATCATCAACGATGCCCACGACACCGAATACTTCGCCGGCAAGGTCAAGGACAGCAACGGCGTGTACCTGGTGCCTGCGTTTACTGGCCTGGGGGCGCCCTACTGGGACCCGTACGCCCGTGGCGCGTTGTTCGGCCTGACCCGTGGCGTACGCGTGGATCACATTATTCGTGCGGCCCTGGAGTCGATTGCCTACCAGACCCGCGATGTGCTCGACGCCATGCAACAGGATTCCGGCGAGCGCCTCAAAGCCCTGCGCGTGGACGGCGGTGCAGTGGCCAACAACTTCCTGATGCAGTTCCAGGCCGACATCCTCGGCACCCAGGTCGAGCGCCCGCAAATGCGTGAGACCACGGCACTCGGCGCGGCTTATCTGGCGGGCTTGGCGTGCGGTTTCTGGGGCAGCCTGGAAGAATTGCGCGGCAAGGCTGTGATCGAGCGCGAATTCGAGCCGCAGCTCGAAGAAAAGGAAAAAGAGAAGCTGTACGCCGGCTGGCAGAAAGCGGTCAGCCGCACCCGTGACTGGGAGCCTCACGAAGGCGCTGAATAAGCCAACGTCTGGTTGTAACTGGCAGGGAGCTGATTCCTGCGTCATCATGGGCCACTTTTGTATGGCAGCCCAAAGGACGCCCCATGAATCTGCCTCCCCGCCAACAACAAATCCTCGAGCTGGTCCGCGAACGCGGTTACGTCAGCATCGAGGAAATGGCGCAGCTGTTCGTTGTCACCCCGCAAACCATCCGCCGCGATATCAACCAGCTGGCGGACGCCAATCTGCTGCGCCGCTACCACGGCGGCGCGGCCTATGACTCCAGCGTCGAGAACACCGCGTACGCCATGCGTGCCGACCAGATGCGCGACGAGAAACAACGCATCGGCGAAGCCATCGCCGCCCAGATCCCCGATCACGCCTCGCTGTTCATCAATATCGGCACCACCACCGAATCCATCGCTCGTGCGCTGCTGAACCATAGTCACCTGAAAATCATCACCAATAACCTCAACGTCGCCACCATGCTCAGTGCCAAGGACGACTTCGATGTGTTGCTGACCGGCGGTAACGTGCGCCGTGACGGCGGTGTGGTGGGCCAGGCCAGTGTGGACTTCATCAACCAGTTCAAGGTCGACTTTGCGCTGGTGGGCATCAGCGGCATTGATGAGGACGGCAGCCTGCTGGACTTCGATTATCAGGAAGTGCGCGTTTCCCAGGCGATCATCGCCAATGCACGCCAGGTGATCCTGGCGGCTGACTCCAGCAAATTCGGGCGCAATGCCATGATTCGCCTGGGGCCGATCAGTCTGGTGGATTGCCTGGTGACCGATCAGCAGCCAGTGCCGGCGTTGGTGCAGTTGTTGAATCAGCACAAGGTTCGGCTGGAAGTCGTCTAGCGCCTGTTCTGACGCCATCGCGGGCAAGCCCGGCTCCCACAGGTAATCGCATTTCAATGTGGGAGCCGGGCTTGCCCGCGATGGCGGCCTGCCTGACCCCACATCACCCTCACCTTTTGTTCACAAATTTTCCTTTCTCGGTCTTTCGATGAGTTTTTTCAATCGAAGGCAGGTGGCTGCGCGCGCGTTTATCAGCTACCATTTTCGCAAATGAACATTAATGTTCGAATTCCAAGACGAAAAAGATCGCGAGGCCAGCCGATGAACCCTTCCACCTTGCCTGCTCCACCGCTTGCCGAAGTCTATGACGTTGCCGTTATCGGTGGCGGGATCAATGGCGTCGGCATTGCAGCAGACGCAGCCGGTCGCGGGTTGTCGGTATTCCTTTGCGAAAAGGACGACTTGGCCAGCCACACCTCGTCGGCCAGCAGCAAGCTGATCCACGGCGGCTTGCGCTACCTCGAACATTACGAATTCCGCCTGGTGCGCGAAGCCCTGGCCGAACGTGAAGTGCTGCTGGCCAAGGCGCCGCACATTGTCAAGCAGATGCGTTTCGTGCTGCCACACCGCCCGCACCTTCGCCCGGCGTGGATGATCCGCGCCGGCCTGTTCCTGTATGACCATCTCGGCAAACGCGAAAAACTCGCGGGTTCCAAGAGCCTCAAGTTCGGCGCGGACAGCCCGCTCAAAAGCGAAATCACCAAAGGCTTCGAATACTCCGATTGCTGGGTCGATGACGCGCGACTCGTCGTGTTGAACGCCATGGCCGCCCGTGAAAAAGGCGCGCACATCCACACTCAGACCCGCTGCGTGAGCGCTCACCGCAGCAAAGGCCTGTGGGAAATGAACATGGAGCGCGCCGACGGCAGCCTGTTCTCGATCCGCGCCCGTGCGCTGGTGAACGCGGCCGGCCCATGGGTCGCCAAGTTCATCAAGGACGACTTGAAGCTGGACTCGCCTTACGGCATCCGCTTGATCCAGGGCAGCCACCTGATCGTACCGAAGCTGTACGAAGGCGCCCACGCGCACATCCTGCAGAACGAAGACCAACGCATCGTTTTCACCATTCCGTACCTCAACCACCTGACCATCATCGGCACCACCGACCGCGAATACACCGGCGACCCGTCGAAAGTAGCGATTACCGAAGGTGAAACCGACTACATGCTCAAGGTGGTCAACGCGCACTTCAAGAAACAGCTGAGCCGTGACGACATCGTGCACACCTACTCCGGCGTGCGCCCGCTGTGCAACGACGAATCGGACAACCCGTCGGCCATCACCCGCGACTACACCCTGGCGCTGTCTGGCGGCACGGGTGAAGCACCGATCCTGTCGGTGTTCGGCGGCAAGCTGACCACCTACCGCAAACTCGCCGAGTCGGCGATGGCGCAACTGGCCCCCTACTTCACGCAGATGCGTCCGAGCTGGACCGCCAAAGCCAGTCTGCCCGGCGGCGAGAACATGACCACGCCAGAGGCATTGGCCGACGCCATTCGCAGCAAGTTCGACTGGGTGCCGAGCGAGATCGCCCGCCGCTGGTCCACCACCTACGGCAGCCGCACCTGGCGCCTGCTGGAAGGTGTGCAATCGTTGGCCGATTTGGGCGATCACCTGGGTGGCGGCCTATACACCCGTGAAGTCGACTACCTGTGCGCCGAAGAATGGGCCACCCAGGCTCACGATGTGCTGTGGCGCCGCACCAAGCTCGGTCTGTTCACCACGCCGGACGAGCAGGAGAACGTGCAGCGCTATCTGTCACAGGTTGAGCAGAATCGCGGCAAGACCCAGGCAGCCTGATCACCGCAGCCAAACAAAGCCCCCGTATCGAAAGGTCCGGGGGCTTTTTATTGGGTGTCTGATTGTTGTTGGTAACGCAGCCCCATCTCACGGATGGCGCTGGAAGCCGACGCGAGCAAAACAGGGTAAGCCGCTTCCAGAAAACCCGGCGTCGCCGTGCTCAATGCACGCTCGAGCCACACGCACGCCTGCTCTTCATCGCCCGCCTGGGCCAGCTCTGCGGCATGGTTGTATTGGCCGCGAAAATCCCCGGCCTCGGCGGCGCGCAGGTACCACTGCCGCGCCAGTGGCACATCCTTGGGCACCACAACACCTTCATGGTGAAAGCGTCCCAGCAGGTTCATCGACTTGGCGTGCCCCTTGGCGGCGGCCAGGCGGAACTGTTCGTATGCGGCCGCCAGGTCTTGCTCCACGCCACGACCACGGCTCAGCAATTGGCCGTAGTTGTAGAGCCCCCAATCCAGCCCCAAGTCGGCGGCCTGCCGGTAATGCTGCGCCGCATCGGCCAGGTCGATCGCGCAACCCCAGCCGTTCTCCAGGCAACGTCCGACCATGTTGATCGCCATCGGGTGACATTGGCGGGCAGCGATTCGAAACCAGCTCAGCGCCAATGTCGGGTCTTTCTGCACGCCACGGCCATCGAGCAACAACTGGGCCAGGGTTGCCTGCGCATCCACGTCCCCCAGCTGCGCGGCATGCATGACCCAGCGCACATACGCACGCGGGTTGTCCGCAATTTCTGGCTGCCCACTCTGCATTGGCACTTCTCACAGGCTGATAAAACTGACTGAAATTTCATGAATCATTTCGTTACAAAGTATTACATTTGAGATCTGTTATCAATTACGATCGCCTCTCACTTCTACCAACAAGAGACTATTCAATGGCTACCGGGATCAGTTCTGCCCCCCTCTCATCGCGGCATTTGCTCGCGTCGGCTGTGGGTTTGGCAGTGGCTGCGCAAGGAGGATTCAGTTACGCGGCGGAGACCGCAACCGATGACACAGGCGTCATTCAACTCGGCGCGACGAGCATCGAGGGCCAAGCCCCGAGCCAGAGCGCCTACAACCCTGTGGCGCCTTCATCCCCCAAGTACACCGAAGCGCTGCGCGATACGCCGCAGACCATCACGGTCGTCCCCAAGGAAGTCATTCATGACCAGAACCTGCTGACCCTGCGCGATGTGCTCAGCACCGTGCCGGGCATCACCTTCGGCGCCGGCGAAGGCGGCAGCGGCTATGGCGACAGCATCAACCTGCGCGGTTTTTCCGCCAGCGGCGACATCTACGTGGACGGCGTGCGCGACAGCGCGCAATACAGCCGCACCGACCCGTTCAACCTGGAGCAGGTGGAAGTCGTCAGCGGCGCAAGCTCGGTGTATTCAGGCTCGGGCGCGGTCGGCGGCACCATCAACCTGGTGAGCAAGACCCCGGAGTTGCGTGACAAAACCACTATCAGTGCTGGCATTGGCACCGACAATTACAAGCGCACCACGCTTGATACCAACCAGATGCTCAACGACACCACCGCGTTCCGGCTCAACCTCATGGCCCATGGTAACGACGTGCCGGGGCGCGATTATGAAGATTACGAACGCTGGGGCATTGCGCCTTCCATTGCGTTCGGCCTGGGCACGCCGACGCGCGTCACCGTCAGTTACGAGCACCAGAAAGACGACAACACCCCGCAATACGGCATCCCCATCTACAACGGCAAACCCATGCCGGGCGTGGGTTGGAGCGACTTCTACGGCTACCACAACATCAACGACCAGCAGATCACCTCGGACGCGTTCAGCCTGAAGCTCGAACACGATTTCAATGACGCCGTGTCGGTGCGCAACTTCACCCGCGTCGAGCGCGTGCGCCAAGATTTGCGCGCCTCCGGTCCAGAAGGCGCGCAAGCCGGTTGTCTGGCCAGCGGCACGCAGATCACTGGCGCCCCGTGCGCTGCGGGTTTGAACCCGGGTTTCTTCCAGCCAAGCGGCGGCTCGCTGGGTAACG
Source organism: Pseudomonas sp. BIGb0164 (assembly GCF_024810135.1). NCBI lineage: Bacteria > Pseudomonadati > Pseudomonadota > Gammaproteobacteria > Pseudomonadales > Pseudomonadaceae > Pseudomonas > Pseudomonas sp. BIGb0164. Next base: position 351,163 of record NZ_JANUEA010000002.1, read on the forward strand.
AGCGCAACACCCAGAACAAGATGTTCACCAACCAGACCGACGTCACCAGCCGCTTCAGCACCGGCTTCATCGACCACACCCTGGTGACCGGCATCGCCATCAGCCGTGAGGAATACGAGGCGGATACCGGCAAATGGCTGACCAACAGCAACGGCACCGCAATCGTGCCGCCGCCGGTCAGCTTCAGCGACCCGAACTCCTACTGGGCGGGCCCGGTCAACTTCACCCGCGCGGCCCACGTCGACGGCGCGCTGAACAACCGTGCGGCCTACGCCTTCGACACGCTCAAGCTGAACCCGCAGTGGGAAATCAACGGCGGCCTGCGCTACGAGCACAACGCCGGCAGTTCGGTGACCAACGCCTACTCGACCTCGGGCGTGGAAACCCCGGGCCAGCGCTACGGCCAAGCCGACGACCTGACCTCCTACCGCCTGGCGCTGGTCTACAAGCCAGTGGAGAACGGCAGCTTCTATGTCGCCTACGGCAACAGCAAGACCCCGTCCCAAGCGAGCGTGAACGGTGGCTGCTTCACCCCGGCCAAAAGCTCCAGCATCGCCACCAACAACTGCAACGTCGCCCCGGAAACCGCCGTCAGCTATGAAATCGGCACCAAGTGGGACTTCCTCAACAATGCCCTGTCGGTCACCGGCGCGATCTTCCGCAACGACCGCACCAACTACAAAGTGGCCGACCCCGACCCCACCAACCTGAGCGGTACGCAGTCCCTCGACGGTAAAGCCCGGGCAGACGGCGTGGCACTGGGCCTGAGCGGCGCGATCACCGATCGCTGGAAGGTCTTCGCCAACTACACCTACCTCGACACCCGCGTCCTGCGCAGCGCCAGCGACTTTACCCTGGCCAACACCGGCTTCGACGCGCAGAAAGGCGAGCCTCTGCCCTTCACGCCCAAACACGCAGCCAGCCTGTGGACGGTGTACGACCTGCCCTACGACTTCCAGGTGGGCTACGGCATCACCGCGCAGTCCAAGCAGTACCTGGTCAGCGCCGCCGGGGCACCGACGGCGCCCGGCTATGCGGTTCAGCGCGCGATGCTCGGCTATAAGGTCAACAAGCAGCTGAACCTGCAGTTGAACGTCAATAACCTGTTCGACAAGGACTACCTGACCCGCATCCGCAACAACGGCTGGGCTGTGCCAGGCGATGGCCGCGCAGCCGTCGTTTCCGCCGACTACACCTTCTAACCCGCCCCTGTAGGATCTGGCTTGCCAGCGATGGCATCACCTCGGTCACTCTGACAAACCGAGGTGCCTGAATCGCAGGCAAGCCAGCTCCTACATAAAAGCGTCGCCTAAAACACCTTCAGCGCCATTCGGTTTTCCGAACGCCGCCCTCCCCCCTATTCGGTTTGCCGGACCCCGCGCTTTAAAATCCTTCGTCACACAAAGTTAATCTATATATAAATCAGATAGTTAACTGTTTGTTTCGGGTATGGCACGACTCATGCTCTACACTCCCTGACGATTGCCTGAGACGCCTCAGGAGCCGTCATGGGCATTCGCTGTACAAGAGAGCCGTTTAGCCGGCTTCATAAAAAAAACAAATGTCGAGGAAGTATTGATGCGCATCGTTCCCCATATCCTGGGCGCAGCTATCGCTGCTGCTCTGATCAGCACTCCAGTTTTCGCCGCCGAACTCACCGGCACACTGAAGAAAATCAACGACTCCGGCACCATCACCCTCGCGCACCGCGACAGCTCCATTCCGTTTTCCTACATCGCGGATGGTTCGGGCAAACCCGTGGGCTACTCCCACGACATTCAGTTGGCCATCGTTGAACAACTGAAAAAAGACCTGAACAAGCCCGACCTCAAGGTTAAATACAACCTGGTGACCTCGCAGACCCGCATCCCGTTGATCCAGAACGGCACTGCGGACGTTGAGTGTGGTTCCACCACCAACAACGCCGAACGCGCCCAGCAAGTTGATTTCACCGTCAACATCTTCGAAATCGGCACCCGTCTGCTGGTCAAGAAAGACGCTGATGGCAAGCCGTCCTACGCTGACTTTGCCGACCTGAAAGGCAAGAACGTCGTGACCACCGCGGGCACCACGTCCGAGCGCATCATCAAGGCGATGAACGCTGACAAGCAAATGGGCATGAACGTCATTTCCGCCAAAGACCACGGCGAATCCTTCAACATGCTGGAAAGCGGCCGTGCCGTTGCCTTCATGATGGACGACGCCCTGCTGGCCGGTGAAGAAGCCAAGGCCAAGAAGCCGGACGACTGGGTCATCACCGGTACTCCGCAGTCCTTCGAAGCCTACGCGTGCATGGTGCGTAAAGACGACCCAGCATTCAAGAAAGCTGTCGATGACGCCATCGTCGCCCTGTACAAATCCGGCGAGATCAACAAGATCTACAGCAAGTGGTTCGAGAGCCCAATCCCACCAAAAGGCCTGAACCTGAACTTCCCGATGAGCGACAAGGTGAAGGAGCTGATCGCCAACCCAAGCGACAAGCCAGCGCCTGACGTAAAAATCTGATACCTGACTAAGCTTATCTCCTGAGGGAGCCAACCCTCCCTCAGGCGTCTGTTACTACCTGCTGGCTTTAATGTGGAACACTCGACCTGGCGGTTTTCGAGCCGATCGCGTGTGCCTGGCGTTCACCGTCAGGCGGGAAAGGATCTTCCCCAAGCGGGTGCTTGTACATCGATCGATCTCGAGGGGAGACCCTAATGAATTACAACTGGGACTGGGGCGTGTTCTTCAAGTCCACCGGCGTTGGCAGCGAGACTTATCTCGACTGGTACATCGCCGGCCTGGGCTGGACCATCGCCATCGCTGTCGTGGCATGGATTATCGCCTTGCTGCTGGGGTCCATTCTGGGCGTCATGCGCACCGTGCCAAACCGCATCGTATCGGGCATCGCGACCTGCTACGTGGAACTGTTTCGTAACGTGCCGCTGCTGGTTCAGCTGTTCATCTGGTACTTCCTGGTACCGGACATGCTGCCGCAGAACCTGCAGGACTGGTACAAACAAGACCTGAACCCGACCACCTCGGCCTACCTGAGTGTTGTCGTGTGCCTGGGCCTGTTCACCGCCGCTCGCGTCTGTGAGCAAGTGCGCACCGGTATCCAGGCGCTGCCACGGGGCCAGGAATCCGCCGCGCGGGCCATGGGCTTCAAGCTGCCGCAGATCTACTGGAACGTGCTGCTGCCCCAGGCCTACCGGATCATCATTCCGCCGCTCACCTCGGAGTTCCTCAACGTCTTCAAGAACTCCTCCGTGGCGTCCTTGATCGGCCTGATGGAATTGCTGGCGCAGACCAAGCAGACCGCCGAGTTCTCGGCCAACCTGTTTGAAGCCTTCACCCTGGCCACGCTGATCTACTTCACCCTGAACATGAGCCTGATGCTGCTCATGCGCCTGGTCGAGAAGAAAGTCGCCGTGCCCGGCCTGATCTCCGTGGGGGGTAAATAATGGACTTCGATTTCAGCGGCATCATCCCCGCCATCCCGGGCCTGTGGAACGGCATGGTCATGACCTTGCAGTTGATGGTCATGGGCGTGGTCGGCGGTATTGCCCTTGGTACGGTCCTGGCGCTGATGCGCCTGTCGTCCAGCAAACTGCTGTCCCGCGTGGCCGGCGCCTACGTGAACTACTTCCGCTCGATCCCGCTGCTGCTGGTGATCACCTGGTTCTACCTGGCGGTGCCGTTCGTGCTGCGCTGGATCACCGGCGAAGACACCCCGATCGGCGCGTTCACCTCCTGCGTCGTGGCTTTCATGATGTTCGAAGCTGCGTACTTCTGTGAAATCGTGCGGGCCGGCGTGCAGTCGATCCCTAAAGGCCAGATGGCGGCGGCACAGGCCATGGGCATGACCTATGGCCAGACCATGCGCCTGATCATCCTGCCCCAGGCGTTCCGCAAGATGACCCCGTTGCTGCTGCAACAGTCGATCATCCTGTTCCAGGACACCTCGCTGGTCTACACCGTGGGCCTGGTGGACTTCCTCAACTCCGCCCGCTCCAACGGCGACATCATCGGCCGCTCCAACGAGTTCCTGATCTTCGCCGGTGTCGTCTACTTCATCATCAGCTTTTCCGCCTCGCTGCTGGTCAAGCGTCTGCAAAAAAGGTTTGCCGTATGATCTCTATCAAGAACATCAACAAGTGGTATGGCGACTTCCAGGTGCTGACCGATTGCAGCACCGAGGTTAAAAAAGGCGAAGTGATCGTGGTGTGCGGGCCGTCGGGCTCGGGTAAGTCCACCCTGATCAAGTGCGTCAACGCGCTGGAACCGTTCCAGAAGGGCGACATCGTGGTCGACGGCACCTCCATCGCCGACCCGAAGACAGACTTGCCGAAACTGCGTTCGCGCGTGGGCATGGTGTTCCAGCACTTCGAGCTGTTCCCGCACCTGACCATCACCGAAAACCTGACCATCGCGCAGATCAAGGTGCTGGGTCGCAGCAAGGAAGAGGCCACCAAGAAAGGCCTGCAACTGCTCGACCGCGTCGGCCTGTCGGCCCATGCCCACAAGCACCCGGGCCAGCTGTCCGGCGGCCAGCAACAACGTGTGGCGATCGCCCGCGCCCTGGCCATGGACCCGATCGTCATGCTGTTCGACGAACCGACCTCGGCGCTGGACCCGGAGATGGTGAACGAAGTGCTCGACGTGATGGTGCAGCTGGCCCACGAAGGCATGACCATGATGTGCGTGACCCACGAAATGGGCTTCGCCCGTAAAGTGGCCGACCGCGTGATCTTCATGGACGCCGGCAAGATCATCGAGGACTGCCCGAAAGAAGAGTTCTTCGGCGACATCAGCGCCCGTTCCGAACGCGCGCAGCACTTCCTCGAGAAAATCCTGCAGCACTAAGCCCTACAAAGCTTCCACTGTAAAAGCCGGGCCAATTGTGGGAGCGGGCTTGCTCGCGAAAGCGGTACATCAGCCACTGCATCTTTGACTGACACACCGCCTTCGCGAGCAAGCCCGCTCCCACAGGGCCCGCGCAGGCCGGTAAGCTCTGGTTGACCCAAGGCATCTGTGATGAAATGCGACCCCAACCCCTATCGCGCCGCGCCGCCATCACTTGCCGTGAAGCCTCGTCTGATTCGCCAACTGTTCCTGCCGCCGTTGATCATCGCCCTGATGATCGGCTTGGGTTATATCGGCTTCTGGGTCAGTGAGTACTATGGCATCCGCACCCTCAGCGACAACGGCGAACGCCAGCTGGAGCTGCACGCCCGTACCGTCGAAAGCGAACTGAGCAAATACACCTACCTGCCCAGCCTGCTGGAACTGGAATCCAGCGTGTCGACGCTGCTGGCCGACCCGAATCAGGAAACCCGCAAGACCGTCAACGATTACCTCGAAGGCCTGAATCGACGCAGTCGCAGTCGGGCCATCTACGTGATGGACACCACCGGCCGTGTGCTGGCCACCAGTAACTGGCGCGATGCCGACAGTTACCAGGGTGAAGACCTGTCCTTTCGCGCCTATTTCCAGAATGCCGTGCGCGGCCAACCCGGCCGTTTCTACGGCATCGGCAGCACCAACGGCGAACCCGGCTACTACCTGGCCCATGGCCTGGAAGAGCACGGCAAGATCATCGGCGTCGCCGTGGTCAAGGTGCGCCTCGAAGCCCTTGAAGAACGCTGGCAGCGCGCGCGCCTCGAAGCCTTCGTGAGCGACGAGAACGGCATCATCATTCTGTCCAGCGACCCGGCCCGCCGCCTCAAGGCTGTGCGCCCGCTGAGCGACGACACCAAGGAACGCCTGGCCCACAGCCTGCAATATTACTGGGCGACACTGAACGAGCTTGAGCCCCTGGCCCGCGAGCGCCTGAACGAAGGCACCGAAAAACTGACCTTCCCGGCCAACAGTGAAGTGGTCAACGACGAGCACGAAGTCAGCTACCTGGCACAAACTCGCCCGCTCAATGACACACCGTGGAATTTCACCCTACTCACCCCGCTCAATGACCTGCGCCGGGCCGCCATCAACCAGGGCATCCTGGTGGCCGTGGCCTTTGGCCTGGTCGCATTCCTGCTGATTGCCTGGAACGAGCGGCGCAAAGTCATCGCCACCCGCCTCGCCGCGCGGGAAGCCTTGCAGGAAGCTAACAGCCAGCTGGAACGTCGGATTGCCGAACGCACCGCCGACCTGCGCGCCAGCAACGAACGACTCAAGGGCCAGATCCGCGAACGGCGCCAGGCCGAAGAGACCCTGCGCCGCGCCCAGGATGAGCTGGTACAGGCTGGCAAACTGGCTGCCATCGGTCAGATGTCCACCAGCATCGCCCACGAACTGAACCAGCCACTGGCCGCGCTGCGCACTTTGTCTGGCAACACTGTGCGCTTCCTCGAGCGTGGCGCCTTGGACACCGCCAGCGCCAACCTCAAGACCATCAACGAACTGATCGACCGCATGGGCCGCATCACCGCCAGCCTGCGCTCCTTTGCCCGGCGCGGTGATGACCAGGGCGAAGCCAGCCTCGCCAAGGCCGTGGAGGCTGCCTTCCAGGTGCTTGGTGCGCGCCTGGACAGCTTGCCGCTGACCCTGCACCGCGACTTCGCCAACGCCCAACTGCAAATCGACCAGACGCGCCTGGAGCAGATCCTGGTCAACCTGATCGGCAACGCCCTGGACGCCATGCAGGCACAACCGACGCCGCAGTTGTGGCTCGAAGGCAGCAGCAGCGACGGCAAATATCGCCTGCAGGTGCGCGACAACGGCCACGGCATCGACCCCGAGGCGCGCAAGCATTTGTTCGAACCGTTCTTCACCACCAAGCCCGGCGAGCAAGGCCTGGGGCTGGGCCTGACCCTTTCCGCCAGCCTCGCGGCGGCCACCGGCGGCAACCTTGCCGTGGAACACCCGGCCAGTGGTGGTACTGCCTTTGTCTTGTGCCTGCCGTTGGCGGGCACTCAAAAAGCTGAGTCGACATGAAAACAGATCCTAAAGACCTCACCGTCCTGATCGTCGAAGACGACCCCCATGTGCTGCTCGGCTGCCAGCAAGCCCTGGCGCTGGAAGATATTCCCAGCGTGGGCGTGGGCAGCGCCGAGGAAGCGCTCAAGCGCATCGGCGAAAACTTTGCCGGCATCGTCATCAGCGACATCCGCCTGCCGGGCATCGACGGCCTGGAACTGCTGACGCGCCTCAAGGCCCTGGATAAAAGCCTGCCGGTGGTGTTGATCACCGGGCACGGCGACATTTCCATGGCCGTCGGCGCCATGCGCAACGGCGCCTACGACTTCATGGAAAAACCCTTTTCCCCCGAGCGTCTGGTGGATGTGGTCCGCCGTGCCCTGGAGCAACGTGGCCTGGCCCGGGAAGTCTGGTCGCTGCGCCGCCAACTGGCCGAACGCGACTCCCTGGAAGGTCGCATCATCGGGCGCTCGCCGGCCATGCAGAACCTGCGCGAACTGATCGCCAACGTCGCCGACACCTCGGCCAACGTGCTGATCGAAGGTGAGACCGGCACCGGCAAGGAATTGGTTGCGCGGTGCCTGCATGATTTCAGCCGACGCCACACTCACCAGTTCGTGGCACTGAACTGCGGCGGTTTGCCGGAAAACCTGTTTGAAAGCGAGATCTTCGGCCACGAGGCCAACGCCTTCACCGGCGCCGGCAAGCGTCGCATCGGCAAGATCGAGCACGCCCACGAGGGCACGCTGTTCCTCGATGAAGTGGAAAGCATGCCGATCAACCTGCAGATCAAACTGCTGCGGGTCTTGCAGGAGCGCACCCTCGAACGCCTGGGTTCGAACCAGAGCGTTGCGGTGGATTGCCGGGTGATCGCCGCCACCAAGTCCGACCTCGATGAGCTGAGCCGCGCCAACCAGTTCCGCAGCGACCTGTACTACCGCCTCAACGTGGTCACCCTGGAACTGCCGCCCCTGCGCGAGCGCCGCGAAGACATCCTGCAACTGTTCGAGCACTTTCTGCAGCAGTCGTCCCTGCGCTTCGACCGCACCGCGCCGGAACTGGACAACCAGACCCTGTCGAGCCTGATGAGCCACGACTGGCCGGGCAACGTACGTGAGCTGCGCAACGTCGCCGAACGCTTCGCCCTGGGCCTGCCCGCCTTCAAGAAAAGCGGCACCGGCAGTGGCAACCACGGCCTGGCGTTTACCGAAGCGGTGGAGGCGTTCGAACGCAACCTGCTCAACGATGCACTGCAACGCAGCGGCGGCAACCTGACCCAGGCCAGCCTGGAACTGGGGATGGCCAAGACCACGCTGTTCGACAAGGTCAAGAAATACGGGTTGAGCCACTGATGGATCTGTTACTCAAGGCTGCCCTGGGCGCAGCGGTCGTGCTGATCCTGGCCGCGCTGGCCAAGACCAAGAACTACTACATCGCAGGCCTGGTGCCGCTGTTCCCGACCTTCGCGCTGATCGCCCATTACATCGTCGGCAAGGGCCGTTCGGTGGACGACCTGAAGACCACGATCCTGTTCGGGATGTGGTCGATCATTCCGTACTTTGTGTATTTGGCGACGCTGTATGTGATGGTCGACCGGATGCGGCTGGAGGCGTCTTTGGCCGTCGCAGCAGTAGCATGGTTGATGGCCGCGACCGTGCTGGTCAGCGTGTGGGTACGCGTCCACGCCTGACCCAATGTAATCAAAACTGTGGGAGCGGGCTTGCTCGCGAATGCGGAGGTTCAGTTGGAACCTATTTGACTGACACACCGCTTTCGCGAGCAAGCCCGCTCCCACATTTGGACCTCAGGGTGTCAGCGGACTATTTTGTCGACCTGGATGCCCAGCTTCTTCAGGCGATACCAGAAGCTTCGCTCCGATATCCCGATTTTCGCCGCTGCCGCCGCCTGCACCCCATTGCTCTCCTGCAAGGCTGCAAGGATGTAAGCCTTTTCCACCTCAGCCAGCGCCGCGTCGAGGTCCTGGGGAATCCCCGGGCCGTCACTGAGGATCGTTGCCACCCCGCCTTCGCTCGGTTTGGAAGCGAACAGATAACCCGGCAGGTCAATGTCCTCGATCACCGGCGATGCCGCCACAATGGTCGCCCGTTCCACACAGTTCTGCAGCTCACGGATATTGCCCGGCCAGCTGTAGGCCGCCATCGCTTGCAACGCCTCGGCACTGAAACCGGTGATGCGCTTGCCGGCCGTGGCGCTCAGGGTCTGGGCGAAGTGGCGGGCCAGGGGCGCGATGTCTTCCACGCGCTCACGCAGGGCAGGCAGCGGGATCGGGAACACGTTGAGGCGGTAATACAGGTCTTCGCGAAACTCTTTATTGGCGACCGCGTCCAGCAAATTCTTGTTGGTGGCGGCGATCACGCGCACATCGACCTTGCGCTCACGCGGGTCGCCCACCGGTTCGATCACCCGCTCTTGCAGCGCGCGCAGGATCTTGGCCTGCAACGCCAGGGGCATGTCGCCCACTTCGTCGAGAAACAGTGTGCCTTTGTCAGCCTGCATGAAGCGCCCTACCCGGTCCGCCACGGCGCCGGTGAACGCGCCTTTGCGGTGGCCGAACATTTCGCTTTCCAGCAGGCCTTCCGGGATCGCGGCGCAGTTGACCGCGACAAAGGGTTTGTCGGCGCGGCTGCCGTGCTTATGAATGGCGCGGGCGACCATTTCCTTGCCGGTTCCGCTTTCGCCGGTCAGCAGGATGGTGGCGGTGCTGTCGCGTACCGAATCCACCGCCTGCAACACTTTGCGAAACGCGGGGCTGTCACCCACCAGGCTGTCGAACTGGGCATGTTCATCCAGCTCGGCGCGCAGGCGGGCGTTGTCGCGCATGATGTCGCGAAACTGCAAGGCCTTGGCCACGGTGATGTCCAGTTCATCGATATCGAACGGCTTGGCGATGTAGTCATACGCACCGTTACGCATCGACTGCACGGCGTTTTTCACCGTGCTGTAGGCCGTCATCACAATCACCGGCAAGTGCGGGTAGCGCACCTTGATCTCGGCCAGCAGCGCCGGCCCGTCCATGCCCGGCATGCGCCAGTCACTGATCACCAGGTCGATGTCTTCCTGTTCCAGCACCTTGAGCGCATGCAGGCCGTTGCCTGCGGTAAACACCTGGATGCCGCTCTGGCTCAGGGCCGACGACAACAAGTCACACAGCTTGGGTTCGTCGTCGACCACCAATACGTTATGCGTCATGACCTTCCTCATCATCCCCGTCGTCTTCGCCGTTAGCCGGAATGTACAGGCTGAACGTGGCGCCGGCATCTTTCTCACTGGCACATTCGATGCTGCCGTCGTGACTTTCCATGATCGAATAGACTTTGGCCAGGCCCAGGCCGGTGCCCGAGGCCTTGGTGGTGACAAACGGTGTGAAGATGCGCTCGATCATGTCCGCCGGAATCCCTTGGCCGGTGTCGGCAATGCTGATGATCGTGTTGTCGTCTTCGCTGCGGATGCCCAGCGTCAGGCGCCCGCCTTCAGGCATGGCGTCGATGGCGTTGAGGATCAGGTTCAGGCAGGCCTGCTTGAGCTGCTTGGCATCGGCGTAGATCGTTGCGCCGGGCGCCTGGTCATCGATCTGTGCATCGATGTTATGGGTAGACAGCTCCGGGCCGCAGAAGCCGAGGATCTCTTCCACCACCGGGCGTGCCGCCTGCAGCGTGCGCAACGGTGGGTTGGGCTTGGCGAAATCGAGGAACTCGGTGATCAGGTCGTTGATACGGCTGACCTCGCTGATCACGTATTCCAAATGGCGCTTGTCGGTTTCCGCCAGGTCGGCGCGCCGGTGCAGCAGTTGCGTGGCGGTCTTGATGATGCCCAACGGGTTGCGGATCTCATGGGCCAGGCCCATGGCGACTTCGCCCAAGGCATGCAGGCGGTCACGCCGGCGCAGTTGGGCTTCCAGGTGATGCAACTCGCCCAGGCGCTCGGTCATGTGGTTGAACGTGCTGCTCAACTGCGCCAGCTCATCGCCGCCGCTCACCAGCACGCGGTGTTCATAGTTGCCCGAGATCACCGCATTCACGCCCTGGGACAAATCCCGCAACGGCTTGGTCAGGCGCCGTGACACCAGCACCCCCGCCGCCAGGGACAGTGCCGAACTGAGCAGGAAAATCAGCACGAACAGATTGCTCTGGTTCACCAGCCCCACCAGGCTGGTATGGCGCAGCAAACCACTGAAAATCACACCTTGCAGCTCACCGGCATCGTTGAAGATCGGCCAGTACAACCCGCTGTACTTGCTGGTGAATTGCTCACTGGGTTGCTTGGTGCTGCGCAACGCCGCTTCAACCCCCTTGGGGATGCGCGAGGGATGATCTTCGAAACGCTGGGTCGAGAAAATCTCGGAGAAGCCCGAGGGGTTGGCCAGGTAGAGACGCAGGTCCAGGGAATGCACATCGGCCACGCTGGTGAGGAAGCTGCTGTCCAGGTAGGTGGCGACCAGCAGCAGGTAATCCTCGCCATCGCGATTGGTCTCGAAGGTCGAGACCACCAACCCCGTACTGACGCCGGCCACTTGCACCGTCTGCAACACCGCGTTGCTGGTCAGGTTGATCTGCTTGACGATGTCATCGGCGGCCGTGCTGAACACCACCTTGTGATCGCTGACCCGAATCAGCGCCACCACGTCGATATCCGTGGCATCGGCAATGTCGGCGGTGAGCCGATCATGCCGAGCAGCCTGTTTGGACGAGGGCGGGCTGGTGTAGCGCAAGAACAGCTTGGCCATGCGCGCGTTGTCGTGAAGGATGTCGCCAATCTCGTCCTTGACGATCTTGGTCGATTCTTGCAGCCAGATCCGCACGTTGCTGTCGAAAATCTGCGACAACGTGGTGGCAGCCAGCTCGGCCGCGATCATGGTGGGAATAACGCTGACCAGCCAGAACGCCAGCACCAGCTTGCGCTGGACGCTCCAGCGCGAGATGGCAAAGGGGCGGGCTTTCTGGCGGGTCTTGGTGATCATCAGGTTTCGCTTATCGCAGCAGCCATGGCAGGGTCGGAACGATCCGGTCGGAAAAACATTTTCACTACTTTGAGCAGCCCATTGACCAACCGATTGCGGTGGCGGAAGAACATGCTGTTGCCCTGGAACTCGCAACCCAGGCGCAGCTTACTGGCATACCCGGCCTGCCCGCACTCGTACAACGCGATATTGTTCTGGATACAGTAGTCGACGTTGGTCAGCCAGCTGCGGAAGTACAGGTTGTACTCACGGGTGAACGCCACGTCGTGCCCGAAGAACTTGTCGATCAAGCGGTGCTCATCCACCAGCACCAGGTTGAACGCCACCAGGCTGTCATCCACCCAGTAAAGTACACAGACCGCGCGCTCATCAAGGCGTTCGAGCACGCCGGTGAAGTAGCTGGCGGGCAAGCGTTCGAACTGCAATTCGGCGCGTGTCAGGGTCGCTTCGTAGAGGCGCATGACCTCAGGCAACACGTCGTCGATGTTGCGCCGCCATTCCACGCGCGGCCCAGGTGCGCGCAACTTGCGGCGCAGGTCCTTGCGGGTGGATTTGCCCAGCGACCCCAGGTAGGCGTCCACCGACCCGTAAGGCAGCGGCAACAGCCCGGTGGGCAGGCTCGGCATGCTTTGAAAGCCTGCGGCGCGGCAGCTGTCTGCCCAGTCGGGGTCTTTGGTCGGCGCATCCTTGACCGCCACCAAGCCGATGCCGAACTCGTCGGCGTCCTGGCGTGCAGCCTGCAGCAAATGCTTGAGCAGCAGCGGGCGGCGTTCGCTCGGGACGTGGCTGGCCACCCCCGCGTCGCAACGCTCGGCCACCGGCGAACCGATGGCATACAAGCCCAACTGCAAAACACCCGGCCACAGTCGCTCCAGGCGCTCGGTCAAGCGCTTGCCGGCACCCGACACCGTGGTGTCGAGTCGATAATGAGTGATGAAGGCGGCGGCGACAGCAACCAGCACACCATCATCGTAAACAGCCAGGTAACGCCACTGAAAATCATCGATCGCGGCGTTTTCCACGGCCACGTAATAGTCCCAGTCCTCCAGGGCACCGGGAAAACAGTCATTCCAGGCACTGCGCTGGATAGCCCGGATGGTCGGGAAGGCTTGGGCGGTAATCACGTCTGTTCCTTAGGCTTACGCCCGCTGTCGATAATCTTCGGGCGCCTCGATGGCATGGGTGTGCTGCTCGACAAACTCGGCACTCAACTCGATCACACGACGGTACTGCAGGTCGACGGTGATCATGTGGTAACAGTTGTCCAGCAGGATCTTGGTCACGGGGCCGCCGAGGTGGCGTTCCACGTAATCGGCGTTCCAGCGGCTGGTGATGTCATCCTCGATGGAATGCAGCACCAGCGCCGGTACCTTGACCTCGGGCATGCGCTTCTTGACCACGGCGTTCATGCGGTGCAGCTCGCGCACCGTGATGCCTTCCATCGTCAACAAGCCCGCCTCGCTGCTGTGCCCTTCCTTCATCTGCCGTTCGACGATCGCCCGCAGGCGCTCGTTCTTAATGCCGTACGGCGGCTTCTCTTCGAAGCGGCAGATGTGCACGCCGAACGGAATCTTCATCAGCAACGGCGTCAGGAACGCCAGCTTGTGAATGCTCCAGCCGTCGTACTTCAAGGTGGTGGAATACATCAGCAACCCGGCAACCTGCCCGGGGTGTTCGGCGGCCACGTACATCGACATTACCGCGCCCATGGACAAGCCACCGACGAACACCTGCGCGTGGCGTTGCTTGACCTGTGCGAAGGTCTTGCGCACGCCTTCGTACCAGTCCAGCCAGCCGGTGGCCTGCAGGTCGCTGTTGCCCCCGCAATGCCCGGCCAGCGTCGGCACGTACACCGTGCAGTTACCCGCCTTGGCCAAGCCTTTGGCGACCTGGCGCAATTCCGTCGGGGTGCCGGTCAGGCCGTGGATCAACAGGATCCCGACCGGACCTTCACCGAGAACGAAGCCGGCATCACCTTCACCGAGGTCGATCTCGAGGCTGTTCACCGTTTGGTTGCTCGCACCAGCAGTTGCTCCAGGAGCTTCAGGCCCAGGTCGATTTCCGGGTAGCTGATTTCCAGGGACGGTGCCAGGGTGATCACGTTTTTGTAGTAACCGCCGACGTCGAGGATCAGGCCGAGTTTCTGGCCATCAACCACCATGTCGCCCTTCATGCCTTCTTCAACCATGTAGTCCAGGGTCGCCTTGTCTGGCGTGAAGCCATCCGGGCCGCAGATTTCGCAGCGCAGGGCCAGGCCCAGGCCGTCGACGTCGCCGATGATCGGGAAACGTTTCTGCAGGTCTTGCAGGCCTTCCAGGAAGTATTTGCCCTTGGCCATGACCATCGCGCCGTAGTCGACTTCGTTGGTCATCTTGAACATTTCCAGGCCTACCGCCGTCCCCAGTGGGTTGGAGGCGAAGGTGGAGTGGGTGGAACCTGGTGGGAAGATCTTCGGGTTGATCAGCTCTTCACGGGCCCAGATGCCGCCCAGTGGGTTCAGGCCGTTGGTCAGAGCTTTACCGAAGACGATCACATCCGGTTGTACGTCGAAGTGTTCGATCGACCACAGTTTGCCGGTACGGTAGAAGCCCATCTGGATTTCGTCGGACACCATCAGGATGCCGTGCTGATCCAGCACTTGCTTGAGTTCGCGGTAGAAGTTCATCGGCGGAATCACGTAGCCGCCGGTGCCCTGGATCGGCTCGACGTAGAACGCTGCGTATTCGCTGGAACCGACTTTCGGGTCCCACACGCCGTTGTATTCCGTCTCGAACAGACGGGCGAATTGCTGCACGCAGTGGCTGCCGTATTCTTCCTTGGTCATGCCTTTAGGGCCGCGGAAGTGGTACGGGAACGGGATGAACTGCGCACGCTCGCCGAAGTGGCCGTAGCGACGACGGTAGCGGTAGCTGGAGGTGATCGACGAGGCGCCGAGGGTACGGCCGTGGTAGCCGCCTTCGAAGGCGAACATCAGGCTCTTGCCGTTGGTGGCGTTACGCACGACCTTCAGGGAGTCTTCGATAGACTGCGAACCGCCGACGTTGAAGTGCACGCGACCGTCGAGGCCGAACTTCTTCTTGGCGTCGACTGCGATCATTTCCGACAGCTCGATCTTGCCTTTGTGCAGGTACTGGCTGGCGATTTGCGGCAGGGTGTCGATCTGCTGCTTCAGCGCGTTGTTCAGGCGCGGGTTGGCGTAGCCGAAGTTAACGGCCGAGTACCACATTTGCAGGTCGAGGTACGCCTGGTCTTCGGTGTCCCACACGTAGGAGCCTTCGCAACGGCTGAAAATACGCGGTGGCTCGATGTAGTGAACGGTGTCGCCGTAGGAGCAGTACTTGGCTTCTTTATCCAGAAGAATCTGGTCTTCGGCGGTAGCGATACGGATATCAGACATGGTGGAAGAGTTCCTGATTTTCAACAGAGAGGTCAGCAGCAGTGAAGGTGGTGGCGTTGGCGGCGATGCCCAGAGGCAACTTGGCCAGCAGCGCGGGCACTTCGGCAAAGGTGTCGAAGCGCGCGTAAGGGATGTTGTTGGTTTCGCAGTAGTCAGCCAGGCTGCCTTTGGCGAAGACGAAATCGGCGGTGGAGGCCACGCACATGTCGGACTTGCCGTCACCGATCACCAGCACGCGCTTGTTGCGCGGGGTGGATTTGCATTTGCAGTTGCCGGACGCGGCACGGCAGGCATCGCTGGAGTACGGGAAGTCGATGCGCCAGCTGTTCTGGTCGACCTGGCGCAGGCGGTTGGCGAGGATCGGCAACAAGGTCACGTAGTTGCGCGACAGGATGCGCGCGATGCCTTGTTCGATGCCGTCGCTGACCACTTCGATGGTCGCGCCCAGGCCCATGACGTGGTCGACGAAGTCCGGGAAGTCCGGGTCGATCTCGACGCTGTCGAAGTAGGCCAGCAGTTCGGCAGGTGTGGCCTTGATCAGGGCCAGTTGACGGCTCAGGCATTCGCGGGAACCGATATGCCCATCCAGCCATTCCTGCTCGATGGTTTCCCACTCGGGGCCGGCGAAGCGTTGGAGGACGTTGTCGATGACATCGGTGGGGGTAATGGTCCCGTCGAAGTCACACACGATATGCCAGTGGATCATCTGCGTTTACCTTGAAGGTGGAGCGCGCTGCATGCGCTTGCCCAACCGGTAGAGCAGGGAGCGTGCCAACTGGCCGAAAGCCAGCGGGGCTGGGGGTTTGCCGTGTAACGGTGGTGATATGTGTCGCCCAAGCTACAATTTTTGTAGCTTGCTACAAACAAGATGAGTGCTTGCGCCAGGAAGGCCCTTCGCGCGTTCATGCGCACGTAATCAATCAAGGAACCGTGACCATGTTCAGGATCACATGTGCTGCATTCGCCGGTTTGCTGGGCTTGTGGGGCTTTTCAAACGCCGCCCAGGCTGAGGGCATTACCGGTGAAGTGGGCGCAGGCGTCAGCTATCAGCCCCGCGAACCCACGGGCAGCCGCTATCAGATCACCCCTATTCCGTACTTCGACCTGGACTGGGGCAATGTCAGCCTCGGCACTGACGATGGCTTGACCTGGAGCGCCCTGAATACCAACGGGTTCAGCGCCGGGCCTTACGTCAATTACATCCCGGGCCGCACGGCCAACGGCGCCCTCGCCGGCCTGCGGGACGTCTCAAGCATGGCCGAGGTGGGCGGGTTCGTGCAGTACGCGCCGGCCGAGTTCTGGCGGGTCTACGCCCAGTTGGGCCGGGCCGTGGGCGGTGGCCACGACCAGGGCGGCGTGCTCGGCAAGGTCGGTGGCGAGCTGGGTTACCCGCTGGGCGGCGGGATCATTGGCAGCAGCGGCCTGATGGCGCATTTCGCCGACGACCGCCAGACCAACACGTTTTTCGGCGTGGATGACAACGAAGCCGCCGCTTCGGGCTTCAAGCCCTACAACGCCAGCGGCGGCTTCCAGAACCTGACGTTTACCCAGAGCTTCGAGTTCCCCCTGGCGGCGAAATGGTCGTTGCTGACCAGCGCCAGCTGGGTCCACCTGGTGGGCTCGGCGGCGGACAGCAGCATCGTTCGCCAGACCGGCGAAGTGAACCAGGGCCAGGTGCAGACCGCTATCAGCTACAAATTCGACTGATTCCCCTGTAGGAGCCGGCTTGTCGAATCCTACAGTTGGGTTTCGTGAGTGCCGATGAAGTTGGTCTGAGCCTTGCAGTAACGCCCTGGAATCCACTTTTCAGGACGTTCTTCATGGCTCGCCCCGCTTACCGCCTGTTGCACCATTCGCTGTGGGACCTGGTCCCGATCGCCATGGGCCTGGCGCACTTTGCTTTTGTCATCTGGCTGGTTGCCGCGTTTCATAGCTTGAGCTGGTGGGCACTGGTGCCCCTGGCGCTGGTGTACGCGGTGAGCCTGTCGTGGAGCATCAACAGCATCTCCCACAACCAGATCCACAACGCCTACTTCACCCATCGCGCCATGAACCGTGGGTTCGACCTGCTGCTGTCGGTGACCATCGGGTTTTCCCAGACGCTCTACCGCGATATCCACAACCGCCACCACCGTGGCAACGCCGACCTGCCGGGCCCGGACGGGCAAACCATCGACCCGCTGTCGATCTACCAACGCGGCAAGGACGGCCAGCCGGAAAACCCGTGGGCCTACACGTTCCTCAGTTTTTTCCGCGACGATCCCAAGCCGTTCTATGACGAAATGAAGCGCAAGCGCCCCGCTGACGCTCGTTGGGTCAAGGTGGAGATCTGCGTGACGGTGGCATTCTACATCGCCCTGGCGTTCTACAACTGGCAGGCGGTGCTGTGGCTGTTGCCGTTCTGGTACCTGGGCCAGTGCCTGTCATCGCTCAATGGCTACTACGAACATTTCGGTGGCAACCCGGACCTGCCGATTGCCTGGGGCGTGAGTTCCTACAGCGTGTTGTACAACCTGATCTGGATGAACAACGGCTACCACGCCGAGCACCACTACCGGCCGAAGATGCACTGGACCAAAGTGAAGGCGTTTCATCGGGAGATTGCCGAGCAGCAGCGTGAGGCGGGCGTCAAGGCGCTTCCGGTGTCCCACGGCCTAGGCTTCCTGGTGGCCCACCGCAAATCCCAGGGCTGATCCTGATTTTGTAGTGAGCGGGCTTGCCCCGCGCGAGGCAAGCTCGCTCACTACACAATCCAACCAGTTCACCACTCGCTGCCAAGACAGCCTCCTACAGGGGTGGTGCATCAGTTCTCTTCGCCCTCAGCCAGCAAGGCGATCCCGCCGATAATCACCGCAACCCCCACCCAGTGCAGCAGGCTGATGTGTTCCCCCAGCCCCAGCCACGACCCCAGCAGCACCACCACAAACACCAGCGAACTCAGCGGAAACGCCAGGGACAGACTGCTGCGCCGCAGGATCAGCATCCACACGAAAAAGGCACCGATGTAACTGCCGATCGCCGCCAGGATCCCCGGGTTACGCGCCACGTCGGCCAGCCACTGCCAGTTGAAATCCATCTGCCCCAGTTGGTCACCGGCCACCTTGGTAAACAGCTGCCCGGCGCTTTCAAAACCGATCAGCAACGCCCATAGCACAACGGTGCCCAGGCGCCCGTGCAGCCAGCCGCTGGGCCGCTCTGCCGCTACATTCTGCGAACTCATGCCTGACTCCCCGCAATGGCCACCAACATCACGCCAAAGGTAATCACCAGCGTGCCCAGCCAGCGACGCCGGCTGACGGTTTCCTTGAGCACCAGCTTGCCCGCCAGCACCACGCCGCAGTAGGCCAGCGCTGCGGCCGGGAACAACAGGCTCAACGGCGCACGGGACAAGGCTTCCAGCCACACGAAAAACTCAATGGCATAGGCGCCGATCCCGGCCCACAGCAACGGCGCATTGAACACTTGGCCCCAGAACGCATTCAGGCGAAAACCGCCTTCCAGCTCCGGCAGGCGGTCCAGGCCGATCTTGAAACACAGCTGGCCGATCACATCGAGCACGATGGAAAACGCCACCAGCATCACTACGAGCAGGGTCACGGGAACAACTCCTCAAACAGGTCAATCAGGGCTTCATTGGTCGCGGCGTTGCGCTGAATATCCTCCGGGCTCCAGCGCTCGGGCGGCGGCTGGTCGGACTTGGCTTCCCAGCGCTTGAACGCGTTGCTGAACGCCGGGGTGGCGAACTCGCCGCACACGTCGATGCCAATGATGCGCTTGCGCGCCGCCAAGGCCCGCAGGGCCTCCAGCAGATGGGTCAGGCGCATGCCGCCCTGGTCCCAGTTGGTGGCGGCGTCTTCGCTGGCCAGCACGTCTTTGTCGATGGTGATCCAGATCGCTTCGGTGGGCAGGCTGCTGATCATCTGCTCCAGAAACGCGGTCCAGTCCAACTCGGCCAGGTTGCGCCAGTGCAGGTGGTTTTCCTGCTGTTGATGACCGGCGCCATCGCCTACCCGGCCCCAGACTTTCGACGGCGGATGCTGCCACGGAAACAGCTGCAATTGCCCGCGTTTGAGGGCGCCGAGGTTGCCGCCACGCAGTTGCGGGTTATGCAGGTCGTCGCTGCATGGGCCGAGGGTGACGATGCGTTTGACGGCCGGCATCTTCAACGCGCGGTTGACCCAGGAACCACAGTGGCGCTTGGGCGCAAAGCGCACCCAGTCGGGGTGGTTGTCGAAATGGATCAGGCTGATGGGTTCCTTGAGGTCCGCCAGGAACGCCGGCGTGAGGTGGTGATAATCACCGGAGCCAACAAACAGGATTTCCGGGCGTGCATCCACCGGCCGCGGCCGTTTGGCCAGGCGCTCGGCGAAAGATTTCCAGGTTTTTTCGGTGGACCACAGGCGCAGTTTCGGGCCCAGGTCCAGCAAGTCGAGGCGCGTGGCCTGGCCGCTGGCCAAACGCCGGGCAATCGGTGCCTGGCCGGTAAGGCTGTGGTCGAGGTCAAGAATATTCAAGGCAGTGTTGCCCCCTAATAACAGCGCCCATCCGGCTGCCGGAGGGGCTTTGAGGGGGTAATGCAAGGGACGGGCCAGCACTTATCTTAAAAACAGTGAATAACCAATGTGGGAGCGGGCTTGCTCGCGAAGGCGCAGTGTCAGCCAACACATGCATCAACTGACACACCGCCTTCGCGAGCAAGCCCGCTCCCACATTTTGAACAGTGACCGGCCTTAGGCTTTGGCTTCGCTGATGATCTGGCGGATGGCGCCAACAAACGCCTCGGCCGGCTGGCCACCGCTGACGGCGTACTGGTCGTTGAACACGATGGTCGGCACCGAGCTTACACCTCGGGAAATCCACAGCTGTTCCTGCTCACGGACGTCGGCGGCGTATTCGTCGCTGGCGAGAATCTCGGCGGCGCGCTTGATGTCCAGGCCGACGCTTTCGGCAATGATCGCCAGGGTCGCGTGGTCGGACGGGTCTTGGCCGTCGCTGAAGTATGCCTTGAACAGCGCTTCCTTGAGGTTGTACTGCAAACCTTGCAGCCCGGCCCAATGCAGCAGGCGGTGGGCGTCGAAGGTGTTGTAGATGCGGCTCTGGCCATCGGTGCGAAAGGCAAAACCCAACGCGGCGCCCATGTCGCGGATGCGTTCGCGGTTGGCCAGGGACTGCTCGGCCGTGGAGCCGTATTTCTCGGTGATGTGTTCGACGATGTTTTGCCCCTCGGCAGGCATGTTCGGGTTCAGCTCGAACGGCTGGAAATGGATCTCGGCCTGCACTTCGGCTCCCAGTTGGTCCAGGGCCTCGGTCAGGCCGCGCAGGCCGATGATGCACCAGGGGCAGGACACGTCGCTGACGAAATCGATTTTCAGGGGAGTACTCATGGTAGGCAACCTCGCTGGCATTCACGCGCCGGAAACCTCGCACGATACACCAATGTCACAGCACCTTCGAAGGCTCGCCCAGGTCAATCTGCGCCCAGTGCGCGGCATCTTCGCGGTGGGCTTTGAGATACGGCAGCACCGCCGTCAGCAACGGCGCCTTGAACGCCTCCTGGAAACGATGGGCCATGCCCGGAATCAGTTTCAGTTGACTGCCCTGGATATGCGCGGCCAGGTGTACGCCATGCATCACTGGCAACAACGGGTCGGCGGTGCCATGTACCACCAGCGTTGGCACCCGTAATTGGTTGAGCAGCGGCACACGGCTGGGCTCGGCAAGGATGGCCATGATCTGGCGCTTCACGCCGTCGGGGTTGAAGGCACGGTCATAGGACAGCGCCGCCTGGTGCAGCAACGCCTGGCGATCGTCTTTCACATAAGGGCTGCCGAGGGCGGCCAACAGGTCGGCCTGTTGTTCCAGCGCCACTTCACGGTTGGGCGCGCTGCGCCGCGACAGCAACTGCACCAGCGCCGCATTCGGGGCGGGCAGGCCTTCGGCGCCGGAACTGGTCATGACCAGGGTCAGGCTTTCCACCCGCTGCGGTGCCATGGCCGCCAGGTGCTGGGCGATCATGCCGCCCATGCTTGCGCCCAGCACGTGGAACTGCTGGACCTGCAATGCGTCCATCAAGCCCAGGGCGTCGTCGGCCATGTCGGTCAGCGTGTAGGGCGCCGCCACCGGCAGGCCGAGCTTGTAGCGCAGCACTTCAAACGTCAGGTTGGCGCTGGCCGGCGCCTGGCGCCAGGTGGACAGGCCGACATCGCGGTTGTCGTAGCGGATCACCCGGAAACCTTGCTGGCACAGGGCGACCACCACCTCATCCGGCCAATGGATCAACTGCCCGCCCAGGCCCATCACGAGCAGCAAGGCAGGGTCGGACGCACGGCCAATGCTCTGGTAGGCGATGCTCACCTTTTCCAAGTCGACCGTTTGGGTTGGGACATTGACGTCACATCGAGAAGCCGCAAAGGACGGCAGGCCGAACAAGAGAGCGGCCAGTAAAAACAACACGCGCATGAAAAACACCGAAACGCAGAACCCCAGTAGAGCGCGAGTCTGATGAAGTTTGTTCAAGCGCGCTGCCACACTTCCGTGACAGTTTGATGAAGAGTGCCGAGTGGTCACATTTTGTCGACAGGCGCGTCAACATGAGACAAACTCACGCCATTCAGATTCTCTACAAATTATATTCATGGAGACCCCGTGCTCGAGATCCGTCACCTCAAGACCCTGCACGCCCTGCGCGAGGCCGACAGCCTGGTGGAAGCCGCCGAGCGTTTGCACCTGACGCAGTCGGCGCTGTCCCACCAGTTCAAAGAGCTGGAAGAGCGTTTGGGCATGCCGCTGTTCGTGCGCAAGACCAAGCCCCTGCGTTTCACCAGCGCCGGCTTGCGCCTGCTGCAATTGGCCGACGCCACCCTGCCCCTGCTGCGCGGTGCCGAACGGGATATCGCACGATTGGCGGGTGGCACCGCCGGGCGCCTGCACATGGCAATCGAATGCCACAGCTGCTTCCAGTGGCTGATGCCGACCATCGACCAATTCCGCGATGCCTGGCCGGAAGTCGAGCTGGACCTGGCCTCAGGTTTCGCCTTCGCTCCACTGCCGGCACTGGCCCGTGGCGACCTCGATCTGGTGGTGACCTCCGACCCGCTGGAGCTGCCGGGCATCACCTACGTGCCGTTGTTCACCTACGAAGCCATGCTGGCGGTGGCCAACCAGCACGCGCTGGCGCACAAGGCGTACATCGTGCCCGAAGACCTGCTGACTGAAACCCTGATCACCTACCCGGTGGAGCGCGACCGCCTGGACATCTTCACGCGCTTCCTCGAACCCGCCGACGTGGAACCCGCCCAGGTACGTACGTCGGAGC
This sequence comes from Pseudomonas sp. BIGb0164, assembly GCF_024810135.1. Taxonomy (NCBI): domain Bacteria; kingdom Pseudomonadati; phylum Pseudomonadota; class Gammaproteobacteria; order Pseudomonadales; family Pseudomonadaceae; genus Pseudomonas; species Pseudomonas sp. BIGb0164. The sequence continues at coordinate 373,756 of NZ_JANUEA010000002.1, forward strand.
TGTCGGTGATGATGATGCAACTGGTGGCCAGCGGCCGTGGCGTGTGTGGCATGCCCCATTGGGCGCTGCATGAGTACAGCTCGCGTGGCTACGTGAAGGCCAAGCGCCTGGGCGAGAAAGGGTTGTTTGCAACGTTGTACGCGGCGATCCGTGCCGACATGCTGGATGCACCGTACATGCGCGACTTCCTGCTGACGGCCAAGGACACGTCGTTTTCAACGTTGGATGGCGTCAGCGCGGTGCGCTGATATTAGAAACAGTGAGGATCAAACTGTGGGAGCGGGCTTGCTCGCGAAAACGCAGTGTCAGTCGATAGATTCATCACTGACACACCGCATTCGCGAGCAAGCCCGCTCCCACATTGGAATGGGTTCTTACAGTTGGATATCAGTCGGTCTTGAGTTCGCGCCACATGTGGATCTTGTCGAAGTAGTCCACCCCCACCCGCACCGCCAGCGGCTCCAGGCCGTACTGGATGAAACCGCAACGCTGGTACAGCGCAAAGGCGGCATCGTTGCCAGCGGTGACGGTCAGTTGGATCAGCTTGAGGCGCGGGTGACGGCGTGCCTCATCGAGCGCCGCCTCCACCAACTGGCGGCCCAGTCCTTTGCGTTGATGCGCGCGGGTCACGTACATGCCGAACAGCGTTACCTTGTGCCGCGCTTTCTCCCGGGGCTCGAAGGCCAGGCCGACGATGCCCGCCAGTTCATCCTCTTCAAACGCACCCAGCAAACAGTCCAGTGGGCTGCTCACACGCTTTTCCCACCAGCTCAACGGCATCGCCGCACGCTCGGCCACGCTGGAGGTGAAGGCCTGGGGATAATCGCCATACGCTTCGAGCATCAAGCCTCGATAGGCCTCGGCGTCGCCCGCCCCCAGGGTGCGAATGCTCATGCGGGCAGCGAAGCGCGGTAGAACGGCAGGATCAAGTCGCGCGTCAGCGGCGCCAACGGCAGGCCACCGTCACCGGCCGGGTCGATCCAGCGCACTTCTTCGATTTCTGCAGCGGGGGTTACCGGTACGTCGATCCGTACCTGGAACAATTCCGCGTGTACGGTGAAGCCGGGTTCGTTGGCGGCCGGGGCCGAGAAGTGGCCGAGGTAGAGCGCATCTTCAGGATTGATCCGCAGGTTCAGCTCTTCGTGCAGCTCACGGGCCAGTGCTTCGGCGGGTTGCTCGCCCGCATCGATCTTGCCGCCCGGCTGCATGAAGGCCTGGGTACCGCGCTTGCGCACCAGCAGGGTCTGGCCGTCGTTGCCGATCAGCAGGGCGGCGGCGATGCGGATGGTAGAAGTCATGAAAGGTTACCTTGAACACAAAGGCGCAAGGATCACATGATCGTTGGGAACGCCGCAATCAATGTAGGAGCGGGCTTGCTCGCGAATACGGAGTGTCAGTCTCAGATGCATTGACTGATCCACCGCTTTCGCGAGCAAGCCCGCTCCCACAGTTGTAGAGTGTGTTCAGCCTGGGGGTTACGGCGGTGTCCTTGATGAACACGCTGTACCGCGCGCCTTCCATGGTTTCGAAAGCGATCAGCTTGTCCACCAACGGCAAGTTCAACACCTTCCCGGCATTGAGCAGCAACATACCGTTATCGGCGTTGAGATTGCGCGCCAGGATCATGCCCTCCTCCAGTTCGCGAGTGCCCAGCACCTTGACGTTGGGGTCGCCCAGAGTCACGTCGTTGAGGTAGGTGGCGCAGACCAGCACAAAGTCCTCGACCATCAGCGGGTCATACAGCCGCCCGGCGTATTTGCGGATGTACAGCAGCGCTTCGTCGCTGTTCATCTGCCGTTCCAGGATCAGGCCTTTTTGCAGTTCGATGAAATCCACCGCCAGCTTCAACAGGCGCGAACCGGCCGGAATCGCCTCGCCCTTGAGGTGGTCGGGAAAGCCCGAGCCGTCCCAGCGCTCCTGGTGATGACGGATCAGCCGTGCGGCGTCTTTCATCGGTTCCAGGGTCATCAGCAGCGACTCACTCTGGGCGGCATAGGCGCGATAACGCTCACGGTCGCTGCTGTGCAGCAGGTCCGAGGGCGAAGCCATCATGCTGTCGCTCCAGCTCAACTTGCCGATGTTGTAGAGCGCGGCGGCCATGGTCAGGTCGCGATTGCTGGCCTCGTCCACGCCATGGGCCACGCACCAGGTGCGCACCAACTCGATGATCTGGCGGTTGGTCTGCTTGGCGCGGGGCAGGCGCAGGTTGGCCAACAGCGAGAACACTTCGGTGCCGGTGGCGTAGCTGTGCTTGAGCTCTTCGTAGGCCAGGTCGAGCATGTCGGCGGTCTGTTGCAGCTCGCTGGTGCGCGATGCCACACGTTTTTCCAAGGTGGCATTGAGCTGCTTGAGGGCCTCGTTCTGTTGCAGGATCAATTGCTCCAGGCGCAGGCGCTCACGCTCCGAATGTTGGTGGGCCAGGGATTGGCGCAGGGCCAGCAGCAGTTCTTCGTCCTTCCAGGGCTTGCTGAGGTAGCGGTAGATCTCACCCTCGTTGATGGCTTTGACGATCAGGGTCAGGTCGGTTTCGCCGGTGAGCAAGATGCGTACGGTGTGGGGATAGTGCTGGTGGATATGCGCCAGCAATGTGGCGCCGTCCATGTCCGGCAAGCGCGCGGCGCTCATCACCAGGTCGACGGGTTGGCGGGCGAGGATGGCCAGGGCATCGGCAGCGCAGGTGGCGCTGTGAAGGTCGAAGGGTTCCAGCCGCAGCAGGTGCGTGAGGCTATGCAGCACGTCGGGGTGGGCGTCGATCAACAGCACCACGGCACGGTCGGCATCGGTGAAGGTTACGGACTCTCCCATGGGACACCTCGGATCGTCGGTGTGCGCTCCTTACGGTCTGGGCCTGCCTCCTTGGCGTTTACTGAGTAGTTTAGTCGGTTTTCGACAAGATGATGGCCTTACGATATCAACGCATAAAAAAAGCCGCTCCAGAAACCGGAGCGGCCTTCGAGGTGAAACGGTGTGCCCTCACGCGTCGGCTTTTTTCGGGCTTGAACCGAAGGAGGCAAAACGCTTGTTGAACCCGGCAATCCGGCCTTCGGCCTGGGTCTTGCGCTGTTGGCCGGTGTAGATCGGGTGCGAGGCGCTGGACACGTCCAGCGGGATGTACGGGTAAGTGTTGCCGTCGCTGTGCGTGTGGGTGCGGTCGCTGTCGGCGGTAGAGCCGATCAGGAAGAACACGTCGGCGGCGGTGTCGTGGAACAGCACGGTGCGGTAGTCAGGATGGATACCAGCTTTCATAAGGCCTCCGGGGCGTCTGGATGCAAAATATGCGTTACACAGTAACATAAATCATGCGCCCAAACGAGAACGGATTGCAATAAGAATAGGCCCGGTGCTTCTATGCGGCTTCCTGGAAGTCCATTTCCGGTGGCTGTTGCGAGAAGCCACGGGTCAGGAAACCCAGGTAAACCAGGCCAATCGCCAACCACACCAGGCCCAGGTAAATCGCCAGGTGATCCAAGCTGACCATCAGCCACACATCCGCAAGCAGGCCAATCACTGGGAACACCAGGAACAGGATCAGCTCACGCACACCGCGCTCTTTTGCACCGATCCAGTAGTGAAAGATCACCGACAGGTTCACCAGGCTGAACGCCAGGAACGCGCCGAAGTTGATGAACGAGGTGGAGGTGGTCACGTCCAGCTTCAGCGCCAGCAACGCCACGACCGCACACAACAGGATGCTGTTGACCGGCGTACCGAAGCGCGCATGCAAGGTGCCGAAGAACGACTTGGGCAACACGCCGTCACGTCCCATGGCAAACAACAGCCGCGAACCGCTGGCCTGGGCCGACAGCCCCGAGGCGAACTGGCCGACGATCAGGCCAATCAGGAAGATCGACACAAACAGGTCGCCACCGATATTGCGCGCGATTTCGTACGCAGCCGAATCCACATCGGCAAATTCGAACGACGGGTGGGCCACCTGCACGAAGTACGACACACCGACAAAAATCAGCCCGCCAATCAAGGTGATCAGCATGATCGCCCGTGGAATGGTGCGGCGCGGGTCGCGGGTTTCCTCGGTCAGGGTGCTGACCGCGTCGAAGCCCAGGAACGAATAGCAGGCGATGGCCGCACCGCTCATGATCAAGGGCATTTGCATCTGGCCGTTGAAGAACGGGGCGATGGTCCAGAGTGGCTTGCTCGCATCACCACCGATGTAGTGGATGCACAGCGCGACGAACGCAATCAACACCAGGAACTGCACCAGCATCAGCAGCGCGTTGATGCCGTTGGCCAGTTTGAGGCCGATGATATTGATCACGGTGGTGATGCCGATGAAGGCCAGTACCCACACCCACTGCGGCACGGCCGGGAACGCCGAGTGCAGGTAAGCCGCGCCGATCAGCCAGATGGCCATGGGCAGGAACAGGTAGTCGAGCAACACCGCCCAACCGGCGATAAAACCCAGCTTGGGGCTGATGGCCTTGCGCACGTAGCTGTAGGCGGAACCGGCCACCGGGAAGGCCGAAGCCATGCGCCCGTAACTCATGGCGGTGAAGAACATCGCCACCAGGGCGGCCAGGTAAGCGGCGGGGACCATGCCCGCCGTGGATTGCGCCAGGATACCGAAGGTACCGAGCACAATGATCGGCGTCATATAGGCGATGCCAAACAGCACCACCGACCCTAGCGACAGGGTGCGTTGCAAACGAGCCATGAGCGATTCTCCGCGCAATTATTAGATTTATGGCAGAACTGAAAGGGGTGTTGCAGGTATCTTTTTTCTTATTTAAGGCACAGGTTTTGTAGTGAGCGAGCTTGCCTCGCGCTGCGTCCGTTCAGACACAATCGGATTGCAGGATGTAGGGCCGCTTCGCAGCCCAGCGCGGGGCAAGCCCGCTCACTACAGAATCTCATCAGCCTTGAAAATCAGTTTTTGGGGATCAGCAATTCGCGTGTTCCGTCGCTGCGCTCGATCACCTCACCCGGCAATTTCAAGCGCTGGTCGTCCAGGTAGCGGTAGTCCTTGCGCGCTGCCGCCAGTTGGTCGAGGTCCAGCTCGACGGTGAATTGCCCTTCTTCACGCCCAGCTTCAAACAGCAAAGTGCCGAACGGGTCCACCAGCGCACTGCCGCCGGCAAACACCAATTCGCCATCGCCGTCTTCCACACGGTTGACCATCAGCGCAAACGCCTGGTTTTCCTGGGCGCGGGCCATGATTGCGGTGCGATGTGTCGGCCCGTAGGGGTCCATGTTGCCGTTGGTGACCAGCAGCAATTGAGCCCCCAACTGCCCCAAAGCGCGGGCGGTTTCCGGAAATTCGATGTCGTAGCAGATCAACAGGCCAACGCGTACGCCCTTCCACAGGCAGGTGGCATAACGATCACCGGGGCTGACCACGCCGCGTTCCAAAGGCCACAGGTGGGTCTTGCGATACCGCAAGGCAATGCCTTCGGGCGTGATCAGCAAGGTGGTGTTATAGAATTGGCCACCCTCGCTCTCGATCATGCCGATCACCACAGCCACATCACGCGCGCGGGCAGCCTGGATAATGGCTTGCACGGTGGGACCGTCCAGCGGCTCGGCCACAGCGGCGACGGTTTCAGCCGAGGGGAAGCCCGTCAGGTGGGTTTCCGGAAAGACGATCAGTTGGGTATCGTCGGCGCAGGCTGCAATTGCCGCCAAGGCGCGCTCAAGGTTGTAAGCTGTGTCGTTATCACGGCCTGCCAACTGGGCAAATTCGACCTTCATGAGTATTCCTTGTTCTTTATCTGTGCCGCAGTATGCGCAGCCACACCCTGCCAGGGAATTACGCGGCGGGGGTAACCCGATAGGGGTAGATCAATGACTATGTCGCTGGAAGACATCGCCTGGCACCGTTCGGTGGGGCAAATGATAGACGCCCTGGACCAGGCCAATTTCTGGACCCAACTGGTGCGCTTGCTCGACCAGTATGTGCCGTCCGACAGCTGGGTGGCCCTGCTGTTCAGCAGCGAGCACCGCCCCCTGGTGTTCGCCGAATGCCCGGGCGCGGACGGCACGCCCGACCATCTGTTCCAGGATTACCTCAACGGGCTGTACCTGCTCGACCCCTTCTACATCGCCAGCCGCGAGCACGCCCACACCGGCCTGTTGCGCCTGGCCGAGGTGGCACCGGAGCACTTCGAACTCACCGAGTACTACCAGCGCTACTTCCGCCTGAACGTGGTAGCCGACGAAATCCAGTTCAATTGCCACCTGCCGGATGGGCGTACCTTGTGCCTGTCCCTGGGTTCCAAGCAGCGTTTTGACCCGACGCAGATTGCCCTGCTGTCGCTGATCCAACCCTGGGTACTGAGCCTGCTGCGCCAGCGCCTGCCCTATGAACTCAACCAGGTCAGCGCGCCGCAACCGCCCGTGCAGAACGATGAATGGGGCGCGCAGTTGACCGCACGCGAGCTGGATGTCGGCCGTTTGATGCTCAGCGGTTGCTCCAGCAAGGAAATCGCTCGTAAGCTGGAAATCTCTGTAGAAACCGTGAAAGTCCATAAGAAACACATGTACAGCAAGCTAGGGATCAAATCCCAGTCTGAGCTGTTCTCGATCTTCCTTCAGGCGCAAAACGCCTGATTGAGCCCCGTAGGCGCCGGCCTATGTGGCGAGGGAGCTTGCTCCCGCTGGAGTGCGAAGCGCTCCCAAATCCATCGCAACCCTGCACTTGATGCAGTGAGATCGCCTGGTTTGGGGTTGCTATGCAACCCAGCGGGAGCAAGCTCCCTCGCCACAACAAGCCGGACGCCTACAGGTCCTGATGAGTGAACCCAAGGAAAACCGTATGAGCCTGTCCTTGTTAAGCCGTTACGCCTTCTTTGCCGTGTGCGTCATTTTCACCCTCGCCAGCCTCCCCTTTATCCAGCATGAATGGCTGTGGCCCATCACCGTGGTCACCGGCATCCTCAGCCTGATCGGTATCTTCGACCTGCTGCAAAGCCCCCACGCGGTGCGCCGCAACTACCCGATCCTGGGCAATATCCGTTACCTGGTGGAAGCCATCCGCCCGGAAATCCGCCAGTACCTGCTCGAATCCGACAGCGACGCCCTGCCCTTCTCCCGGGCCCAGCGTTCGCTGGTGTATTCACGCGCCAAGAATGAAAGCGCCGACAAACCCTTCGGCACCCTGATCGACGTGTACCAGTCGGGCTTCGAGTTCATCGGCCACTCCATGCGCCCCGCGCCGTTGAGCGACCCCAGCGCCTTTCGCGTGATGGTCGGCGGCCCGCAGTGCAAGCAGCCTTACTCGGCGTCGGTATTCAACATCTCGGCGATGAGCTTCGGCTCGCTGAGCGCCAACGCGATTCGTGCGTTGAACCAGGGTGCCAAGTTGGGCAACTTTGCCCATGACACCGGCGAAGGCAGCATCAGCCCCTACCACCGCGAAAACGGCGGCGACCTGACTTGGGAGCTGGGCAGCGGCTACTTCGGCTGCCGCACCAGCGATGGCCGTTTCGACCCGGAGCGCTTCGCCGTGCAGGCCCAAGACCCCCAGGTGCGCATGATCGAAATCAAGATGAGCCAGGGCGCCAAGCCCGGCCATGGCGGCATCCTGCCCAAGCACAAGGTCACCCAGGAAATCGCCGAGACACGTGGCATCCTGATGGGCGAAGACTGCATCTCGCCATCGCGCCACAGCGCGTTTTCCACGCCGATTGAAATGATGCATTTCATCGCCCAGTTGCGCGAGCTGTCCGGCGGCAAACCGGTGGGCTTCAAATTCTGCCTGGGCCACCCATGGGAATTCATGGGCATTGCCAAGGCCATGCTCGAGACCGGCATTCTCCCGGACTTCATCGTGGTCGACGGCAAGGAAGGTGGGACTGGCGCCGCGCCGGTGGAGTTCACCGACCATATCGGTGTACCGCTGCGTGAAGGCCTGCTGTTTGTGCACAACACCTTGGTGGGGCTGAACCTGCGCGACAAGATCAAACTCGGCGCCAGCGGCAAGATTGTCAGCGCGTTCGACATCGCCAGCGTCCTGGCCATCGGCGCCGACTGGGCCAACTCGGCACGCGGCTTCATGTTTGCCATTGGCTGCATCCAGTCCCAGTCGTGCCACACCAACAAATGCCCGACCGGCGTCGCCACCCAAGACCCTCTGCGCCAACGCGCACTGGTGGTGCCGGACAAGGCCCAGCGCGTGTTCAACTTCCACCGCAGCACGCTCAAGGCGCTGGCGGAGATGCTCGCCGCTGCCGGCCTTGATCACCCCTCGCAACTGTCGGCCAAGCACCTGGTACGGCGCATGTCGGCGACGGAGATCAAGCTGTTCTCGCAGTTGCATGTGTTCCTCAAGCCCGGTGAATTGCTCACTGGCGAAGTGAACGGCGAGTTCTACTCGCGCATGTGGCAGATGGCGCGGGCGGACAGTTTTGAGCCCAATGAGGTTGCCGCCGCCTGATCCTCCTGAGGCCTGCCCGGAGCCGGGCAGGCTTTACATTCAGTAATATCCCGCCTTTGCAATTACTTACAAATACCGCCAACCTGCGCCCGCCCGACGTGCGGCGTACGACAACACGCGCATTCGCCTGTCTTTTTTAAACTTATTGTTCAAGAGCCCGCTGCCATGCTGAACGGACGCGACCCGCGCATCGATTTTTTTCGGGGCCTGGCGTTGATCTTCATTTTCTGGGATCACGTCCCCCACAATCCTCTCGGCCAGATCACCCTGCGCAACGTCGGTTTCAGCGACGCTGCAGAAGTCTTCGTGTTCCTCGCCGGCTTCGCGTCGGTACTGGCCTACGGCAAAGTCCTGCAACGCGAAGGCTACTGGATGGCCTGTCTGAAAATCCTGCGCCGCACCTGGGTGCTGTACGTGGTGCATATCTTTCTGCTGGCGATGCTGATGGGCATCGTGTTCTTCGCCAACAGCCACGTGGAAACCCGCGACCTGGTGCAAGAGATGGGCATGACCCACTTCATCACCCACCCGCAACAGGCCCTGCTCGATGAACTGCTGCTGCGCTTCAAGCCCAACCTGATGGACCCGCTGCCGCTGTACATCGTGCTGCTGGCCAGCCTGGCGCTGGTATTACCGCTGATGCTGCGCACGCCCCTGGTGGTGGTCGCGGTGTCGCTGACGGTGTACCTGCTGGCGCCGTGGATGGGCTGGAACCTGCGAGCCATCGAGGATGGCGTGTGGTACTTCAACCCGATCACCTGGCAGTTGCTGTTTGTGCTGGGTGGGGCAGCAGCGATTCACAGCCAGCGCGCCAAGTCTCTCGATCATCGGCCGCTGGCGCGCCAGCCGCTGTTTATCGCGGCTGCGGTGTATGTGCTGATCACCGGTATCCTGACCCTGTCGTGGCGCTGGCCTGAACTCCACGACGCGGTGATGCCTGCGCTGATCAGTGACTTGATCTACCCCATCAGCAAGACCGACCTGTCCCCGGTGCGCCTGTTGCATTTCCTGGCCCTGGCCTACGTCACTGCCAAGCTGTTGCCGAGCGCCAGTTGGACGCAAAACCCGCTCGCCGCGCAGGTGTGCCGCATGGGTCGGTTCTCCCTGGAAGTGTTCTGCCTCGGTGTGCTGCTCGCCCCCCTGGCCGACATGCTCAATGCCATGGCCGGTGATGCACTGGCCGTGCAACTGCTGACCGCGCTGGCGGGCGTGGCGCTGATGGCCGCCTTGGGCGCCTGGCTGGAGTTGAACAAGCGCCTGAGCCGGCCCCGCGCTATATAGGTAGCCCCCGTCGCAGACGGGCGGGTGCTTCCATTTCCTTCCACATCTCGACGTGAAAGGAAACGCCCCATGCCTAGCCAAGAACGCCCCAACGGCCTGTCCGGCCACCTGCAGTCCAGCCAGTCCTGGGGGCTGCAGCAGGCCCTGGAGCTGCTGCGCCAGAACCTGGCGCAGTCGATGAGTAGCCTGACACGCGCCCAACAGCGCGATTACATTCGCCTGCAACGGGAGGCCATCGCGGCGCTCAAGGCCGTCGAAGCGGAAAACGCCACCCTGGTCGAACACTTCAAGGCCCAGGGCCTGGCGCTGCTGCGTGAAAAACTCAACGGCCTTGACCCGCAGACCCTTTTCATCAACACCCGCTACCTGGAAAAAATCGACACCCCGCTGCCCTGGGAACCCCACAAGAGCAGCGTGGAGGGCTCTCCCCCCTCCTCGCGCTTTCGTCGCGCGGTGGACGAATGGCAGTATCGCGTCCATGTCTCCAGGCTGTCGTTGTGGGACGCCGCCTGCCTGAATTTCGACTTCGGCACCGGCAACCCGCAACCGTCTGGCCACAGCTACGTTGACGCGTCCTACCTGAGCGGTGTCGACGAAAAACAATTGAGCGTCAGCCAATTCATCGCCATCTGCCGCGAACTGGACCTGGGCGCAAAACTGCACACCCGTTTGGCGAATAGCATGGGGGCTGGCGGCAAGCTGCAAGGTTTGATCGAGACCTGCGCCCGCGCCCATTTGCGATTCGAAGCGCTGGAGGCCTATCGAAACCGCGCCAGCAGCGGCGTGACCCAGGCCAGGTACACCGCGCTGTTGGCCGCCATCGAGGGCACAGGTACGGCGCTGCCCTTCGACACCCTGAGCATGGACATCGACTACACCCTGCTACCGGCTGTGCCCTTTACCCCATCGGGTACCCGTGTGCCGGTGCCCTTGTTGCTGATCCATGTCGGCAGCCTGGGGGTGATTTCCTACTTCCCGTTTCGCCCCGGTGGCGCCTTGCGTTATCACCTTGACGCAAAAAGCGCCGGCGCGCAGTTTCTCGACGACCTCAAGGCCAGCCATGACGCGGGTGATCTGGGCTGGTTCTCGCGGCAGTTGCCGATCACCGAAATCAGCCAGTTCAGGGACCTGCTACGCGAAGAGCCGCGCCCGGAAGGATTGAGCCTGGTAGCGGGCTATCTCTACGACGGCTTTCACAGTCTGTTCCCGAAAAGAACCCTGGAACACATCCGCTTCGTCCATGACCCCAAGCCGGCTCGCCCACACAGCCTGGTCCAGGCGCTCACCTATCGCCATGTCCAGCACTACCAGGCCAATCTGGGCATGCTTGCCACCCGGCGCTCGGAACGCGACCTGCAAGGGGTGATCGACGGTGCCGCCGCGATCGCCAGTGAAATCATGGAATTGCTGATGACGCCCGTGCCGGGCGGTGTCACCGGCCTGAACCGCGTGATGCAGCTGGTGGTATTCAGCAACCTGGCCTACAGCCTGATCATCGGTATCAATGAGGCCGCCAAGGGCCAGGCCAGTGACTTCGCCGCCGCCATGGCCGATGTGGCTGACCTGGCGATCAACGGCCTGTTGATTTCCACCGCCGGGCGTGTGCATCGCCAACGCATGGAAGGCCTGCTGCAACGCCTGGGCGACCCGCGCAAAGTGTCACGCAGCGACGGAACCGTCGAACTGTGGAAACCGGACATCAGCCCTTACGCCATCAATAATCAGCGCCTGCTCGACGGCCAGATGCCGAACGCCCAGGGGCTGTACTTGATCGATGGCGAGCTTTACGCCCGGGTGCAACACGGGGCGTTGCACGTGGTGGCGCAAGTCACTGCCAACCCGAAGGCCCCGGGGTTCGTGATCAAACACAAAAACGGCGATGGCTTTGCCGCGCCCGTGGTGTTCAAACCCGAGCTGCAAGCCTGGGTGCTGGACCTGCACGGCGCCGGTCAACTCACCGACGCTCAATTGATCAGCCAGATGCTGCCCAACGGTGAAGCCTCGGTATCCGCAGCGCAGATCCGCCACCTGCTGCGTAGCACCGCTGTTCCCCGTGCCACCCTCGATAGCATCTGGGCGGGTGAGACGCCGCCCGTCAATTTGATTGAAGCGACCCGGCGTATGCAGGTCGATCGGGTCATCGAACAACTGGCCAGCGGTTTTCATCGCAGCGGCAACCTGCCGGCCTACGCCGGCAGTGCCATTTTGAGCCTGTTGACCCAACTGCCCACCTGGCCTGCCGACGCAATCATCCACCTGTACGACCCGCAAGGCCGGCTGCTGGAAAGCCACGCCGCCAACGACCATGCCACACGGGCGATCAACCTCAAGCGCAAGGATGACGGCACCTACATTGCCCTTGACGCTGCGACCACCCACGTCGCGACCCAGGAGTCGCTGTTCGAGCTGATCATCCGCCAGCAGCCCGCCACCTCGACCCTCGGCAAGGAAGGCAGCCCACAGCTCACCGAAGCCCAGCGCATCGCACGCTTGCGCGTGCAGATCAGCGCCCTGGCGAACAAGGAACGCATTGCCTTGTTCCAGGCCCTGACCCGCTATGCCGGCCAGGCCCGGCACCAGGTCCCAGCCGATGAACCGGCCCGGGTATTTGTGCCGATCAAGGCCAACACCGAGGGCGTGGACGCCACCCCGTTGCTGAGTAAACTGCGCACTCAGTTCCCGCCGTTGACCCTGGCCAACCTTCGTCAGTTGCTGGAAAAAACACCCCTGGACCCTGCGCAGCAAAGCGCCTACCTCAACGACGCGACCTTGCCGGCCAACGTGCGCGAACACCTTGAGCAGCACCGCACCGCGTTGCGGATCGACGCCGTGATTGACGGCCTGTACCACCCTCGTGCATTCAGCCGCGACACCGACCAATGGGCTCGCGAATTCACCGCCAGCCTGCTGCAGGAGCGTCTCAAGCGCCACTTCACGGTCACCGAGATCGTCGACGGCCCCGCGCAGGATCGCTACCAGAACACCGGCCCTGAGGACACCACCGTCGAACTGTTGCACTACGGCAACGGACACTACGAAGCCTACGACATGCGCAATGCCGGGCCGATCCCTGTGGCGCCGGTCGTCGACAGTTTTTACCTGGCCATTGCCTCGGTGCTGCAACCCCACGAACGCACCACGCTGGGCATGACCTCGGCCAGCGACGCCCAGGGCCTGCGCACTACCCTGGGTGATCTGATGAGCGAGCGCCGCGGCCCTGCCGGCCTGGTGAGCCTGCTTGATCATTCGCTAGGGCAGTACCAACAGAGCCTGGTATTGCCCCTCGACTTGAAGCCCAACCCCGAGGGTCTGTACGACTGGCAAGGCCAACAGTTGATGCCGTTGTACGGTGCGCTCTACCCGGTGACCTACGACCAGGCGGTGCTCCGGTGGCGGCTCAAGCACCCGCAGAAAGTCGGGGTCGATACGCCACTGCTGGAACACAACCACCACGGTGCCTGGCGGCTGAAAAACGAAAACCCGATGGCCTGGGATGACCATCACCTGTTCTCACGCCTGGGCGCGGTTGACTTCAACCTGGACCAGGCCACCGCCACGCGCATCCTTAAACTCACCGACACACCACCTAGTGCCCTGCGGGAGGTCCACTGCGCCGGCCTGCCACCGCCGCCACTGCTGAAAGACAGCAGCAAGCGCTTCGGCATCGAGCGCCAGATCCTGCATTTCATCCAGGCCATGACCACCTACTCGGCCACGCGCACGGCACGCCCCTCCCTGCAATTGCTGCTGGTGTGCGGCCTGCCGCAGTGGCCGGCCAGCCACGTACTGGAGCTGTACGATGACGCCGGCCGTACCACCGCGCACTACCCTGCGGCCAATGCCGGCGCCCCCGACAGGATCCGGATGTCCCAGGCCCGTAGCCGCAGCCTGGAACCCTTGACCCCTCTGGTGCGCAACGATGCACTGACCCGCGCGTTGATCGGCGAGCTGCCCGCAAGCCAGGACGAGCGCCTGTTCAAGCTGGCGAAGACGATCGCCGGACACGCCTATCGCGAGCGGTCCCAGCTCTTCGATACGCTCTACGCCCAAAGCGAACGTGAGGGCAACGCGCTGCACACTCGTCTGCGTCGCCATTACCCGCAACTGCCCGGCAGTGCGCTCCAGGCCCTGCTGGAACACGCCACCCCCAAGGAGCTCAAGAGACTCAACACCCATGACCAAGTGCCCCTGCGCCTGCAACAGCAAGCAAAGTTGACTGCCAACGATGTGCGCCTCAACCGCGCGTTCGAAGGTTTGTACCTGAGCACCCTGACCAACCCCGACAGCGAAAAGATCATCCTGCATACGCTCAAATTGCTGCCCGGCTGGCCGGCCAGTGTGCGTCTGGATATTCATCAAGGCAGTGCCAGCGGGCCGTTGCTGGAAAGCGCCGGGCACCTGGCAGGCAGCGAGCGCAAGGTCCTGGCACGGGTCGATGGTCGCTATCAGGCCTATGCCGCCGACCACACATTGATCAGCGACAGCGGCGATACCTCCACGGACTTGCTGACCGCCATCTGGCGCGTCTTGAGCGACAGCCAGCGCAAGGCCCTGGGGCTGGATGACAGTGGCGACACGACCGCCCTGCGCGCGCCCATAGCCGAGCTGGCGCTCAACCAGCGTGTCGCCATCAAGGACCTGCTCGGGTTGCCCCATATTCCTTACTGGTTGCAACCGCCGATGCGCGTCCACAGCACCTTTACGGCCTACCCGTTCAGCCTGCGCAACTGGTGGCCATTCAGCGATACGCAGACAACGGAGGCGGTGAGCATGATGGGTAGGCTTTATCCAAGCATGCACTTGGCCGACGTCAGGAAAATGGTCGAATCCTGGAAGCTGGAGCCGTCGCAGGCGTGGTTGGAAGCGCAAAGGCGCAACAAAGAATACGAAATCTTGAAGTCCGGCCTTGAGCGTTGGGTGAATGGCGAATATCCCATCGATGCCGATGACCCCCTCGGGTTGAACTTGGGTCGCCGCGGTTATGCCGCGCTACAGATACGACGCGCCTGGCGACGGGAGACACGTCTGGCCTATGTAGGCGGGCTCCTCGACGCCTATACCCTCGATCTGCAACTGGACGGCAGCAATACGCTGCCGGACGCGGATTTCATCCTGGGTACGCGAGGTTTCGAACACATCGAGTACCTGAAAATTTCCGGCGACAGCTTTCCCGCCACAGGCAACGCGTTCCTCGGCAAATTCACCGGCCTCAAATCACTGCGGCTCGACTGCATGCTCACCGATCTGCCCACCAGCATTACCGATATGACGCAACTGGAGAACCTGGACCTGAGCGACAATCACATCGTCCTCACCCAAGCGTCACGCCAGCGCCTGGCCAACCTGACCAACCTGGAAATGCTGACCCTGGACGGCAACCCGCTGGGCCTGACGCCGGATGTCTCGGCCATGCACCACCTGCTCAATCTCAACCTGCAACGGACCGATATCAGCCAATGGCCCATCGGTGCCGAACACCTCACTCACCTGCACAGCCTGCAGTTGCAAGAGAACCGTATTACCACGATCCCCCAGTCACTGTTCACCAACCCCGCCATGCGCATGGCCAATCGTGGCACGATGCTGCATGGCAACCCGTTGGATGCTGCCACCCGGCAACGGTTGAACGAGTACCGCCAGCGCACCAACACCGTCTTGGGCGGCGCAATGCCGGGCATCCTGCATGTGGAGCGCTCCACGGATGACATCTCCCCATGGCTGGAAAGCGTGCCACCTGCCGATCATGGGCAACGCAGGGCAGTGTGGGAACAACTCCAGCACCATCAAGGCGCAAGACCGGACGATGTGTTCCGGGTACTGGGCGACCTGACCCAGAGTTACGACTATAGAAATGAACCGCGGCGCCCAGCCTTGGTCAGCCGAGTGTGGCGCGTGCTCAATGGCATGGCTGAATCCCACGAACTGCGCGAAAATATTTTCCTCAATACCTACCTGGCCGGTACCTGTGGTGACGGGGCTATTCTGGCGCTGAGCAATATGGAGCTCCTGCACCGGCAACAACAGGCCCTGGAGCTTCCCAACTCTAACCAGGCCAATCGGGAATTGCTGGCGTTGGCCGAGGGGCTGTTCTACCTGCGCAAGCTGGATGAGTTGGCCGATGATCACCTGGTCTCACTGCGCAATCAGCGCGGAACGGAAGGACTGGAGCCAGATGATGTCGAGGTCAAGCTGTACCTGCGACTGCACTTCAGAGAGCGCTATAACCTGCCGTTGCAGCATGAACAAAGGCTCTACGCGCCAGGCAACGATCTGACCGATCAGGCTTTGGGCCAAATCGCCAATGCCATGGCGGCCCTGAAATCGACGAATGCCGTCGAAAACTCACTGCTGATGGAAGAGTTCTGGATCAAGTACCTGGCACGCAGCATCCCGGAACCCTTCGCCACCATCGAAGATGTGACGCGCTACAAGCTTGAAGCGCTGAAACAGGAAATACCCGACACCCGCTCCATGGATTACCAGGAGCGGCGCCAGTCCATCAACGAGGAAAAGGAAAGCGAGCTCAACCGCTTGATCAGCCAACTGACCCGTGCGGCCAAGAGCGGCGCGCAACGGGCCCATTAAACGTCAGACCGACTGAGGGGCAACCCGACCGTTGCCGGTCGGCTGCAGCTTGAAGACGTAGAACAACACCGTCAGCAGCACCAGGAACGCCGGCCCTACGTAGAGTGCCACGCGGGTATCCGGGAAGTAGGCCATCAGGCCGACCACCAGCACCAGGAACGCCAGGGCCAGGTAGGAACTGAGCGGGTACAGCCACATGCGGTACTTGAGCCCCGCCTGCTCGGCCGGGCTCAGGCCTTTGCGGAACTTGAGCTGGGCCAGCAGGATCATCAGCCAGGTCCAGATCGCGCCGAAGGTGGCGATGGACGTCACCCAGACGAACACCTGGTCCGGCACCAGGTAGTTGAGCAACACGCCCAGCAGCAAGGCAAAGATCGACAACAGCAGCGCCTTGCGTGGCACGCCATTGCGGGAGGTCTTGGCGAACGTGGCCGGGGCCTGGCCATTCTGCGCCAGGCTGTAAAGCATGCGCCCGGTGCTGAAGATGCCGCCGTTGCAGGAGGATAGCGCGGCGGTGATCACCACGAAGTTGATGATGCCGGCGGCGGTCTTGATGCCCAGGCGCTCGAACGTCATCACGAACGGGCTGCCCTGGGTGCCGATTTCATTCCACGGGTAGATCGACAGGATCACGAACAACGCGCCCACGTAGAACAGCAGGATGCGCCAGAACACCGAGCCGATGGCACTGGGAATGGTCTTCTGCGGGTTGCGCGCTTCACCGGCGGTGAGGCCGATCATCTCTACGCCCAGGTAGGCGAACATCACCATCTGCAAGGACATCAACACGCCCTGCACGCCGTTGGGCATGAAGCCGCCATGGCTCCACAGGTTGGCAATACCCAACGCCACGCCATCGTTGCCAAAGCCGAACGCGATGATGCCGACGCCGCCGATGACCATCGCAATGATGGTGACGATCTTGATCAGCGCGAACCAGAATTCGAATTCGCCGAAAGCCTTGACCGCGATGAGGTTGATGGTGCCCATGCTGACCAGGGCCGCCAGGGCCCAGATCCAGCGCGGCGTGTCGGGAAACCACACGCCCATGTACACCGCCACGGCGGTGATCTCCGCCACGCAGGTCACCAGCCACAGGAACCAGTAGTTCCAGCCCGTGAGAAAGCCCGCCAACGGGCCGAGATAATCTTGTGCATAGCGGCTGAACGAGCCGGCGACGGGGTTGTGCACCGCCATCTCGCCGAGGGCGCGCATGATCACCAGGATCGCAAGGCCACCGATGATGTACGACAGCATGATCGCCGGGCCGGCCATTTCGATGGCCTTGGCCGAGCCGAGGAACAGGCCGACACCGATGCAGGCACCGAGGGCCATGAGACGAATATGGCGTTCGCCGAGTTCGCGTTTGAGCGGGCCGCCTTGAGCGGTCTCGCCAGGGGGCAGTGGGTTGCCGACGGGCATAGGGGTACAACCTCATCTTGTTATTGGATTGTCCGTTGAGTTTCCGGGGAACAGGCCGGTAAGCCTGCACCCTTGCCGAAACCGGGGCCGCCTGATAGGCGAACCGTTCTTGCCGGGCAAGATCAGCGGGGCGTGCAGTATAAAAAGCCCAGGTCAGGGTCTTTCACTATAAAAACGAGGCAATTTAGGTTAATTGCTTGCCTGAATTCAATTTAACAGGAGCATCTATCCTGTCTACCGCGACAAAACGTCACGCAGGGCGCCGAACGACGTAGCTATCCGGAAGATTCTGGCCGGGAAAATACATTTCCCTCACAGGCAGCCCCCAGCGACTACGCTTCTAACAAGTCCGATCAATCTGCGTGTAGGGATCAATCGACTATGGGCGCACTGTGGCAAACCGATTCGACCAAGGCTGCGAAAGTACAAGGCAGTCCGGACACAGCGCCTTTACCCAAAAATAAACCCAGGCCTCGCTACGGCCGTCGGCTGTTCTGGCTGATCGTGCTGATGGGCTTGATTGCCCTGGGGTTCGCCGCCGCCAAAGAGATGCGCACCTCGCGCCTGCAAGCCCAGGAACTCAGCCGCCTGGCCCGCGACCTCACCTACCAGGTAGAACCCGGCGCCAGTGACGCCATGGTCTATCCGGGCGCAGGCCCCTTCGACCGGCGCCTGGGGTATAGCGACCTCGACACCTTTTTACCGCGCCTGCTCAAGCGCGGTTACGTGATCCAGGCCCAGTCGCGCTTCTCCCCTGAACTGATGGACTACAGCGCCAGGGGCCTGTTTGTGCCCTATGCAGAAAAGATTCAGGCCGGGCTGTCGATCACCGATTGCCGTGGCGTGCCGCTGTACCAGTACAACTACCCGCAGCAGCTGTACGACAGCTTCGCCTCGATCCCGCCACTGGTGGTCAACAGCCTGCTGTTCATCGAAAACCGCGACCTGCTTGACCCCGCCCAACCCCAGGCCAACCCGGCGGTGGATTGGCCGCGTTTTGCCAAGGCCGCCTGGTCGCAAGTGGCCAAGCTCCTGCACCTGCCGGGCCAGAGCGCCGGGGGCAGCACCCTGGCCACCCAGTTGGAAAAGTATCGCCACTCGCCGGACGGCTTGACCGTGTCGGGCGGCGAGAAACTGCGGCAGATGTTTTCCGCCGCCGTGCGCGCCTACCACGACGGCCCCGATACCCTGACGGCACGCAAAAACATCTTGCGCGACTACCTCAACAGCGTGCCCCTCTCAGCGGTGCCCGGGCATGGCGAAGTGCACGGCATGGCCGAGGGCCTGCGGGTGTGGTACGGCGCCGACTTCAACCAGGTCAACCAGGCCTTGCGTGGGCCGGTGAACGCTGAACAGGGCTTGGCGTTGCGCCAGGTGTTGTCGCTGATCATCGCCCAGCGGCGCCCCTCCCATTACCTGGCCAAGGGGCGCGACGAACTGGCCCAGCTCACCGACAGCCACCTGCGCCTGCTGGCCCAGAATGGCGTGATCGAGCCAGTCCAGTTGAAGGCAGCCCTCGCCAGCAAGGTCACTTACCGCGACTGGGTGCAGCAACCCACCGTCCAACCGATCGAGACCAACAAGGGCATCAGCGTGGCCCGCAGCCGCCTGGCCGCCCTGCTCGACCGGCCGCTGTACGACCTCGACCGCCTGGACCTGTCCGCCACCACCACCCTGCAAGCGCAGTTGCAGGGCCAGGTCAGCGACTACCTCAAGCAGTTGGCTAACCCCGACTACGCCCGCCAGATCGGCCTGCTCGGCGAACGCCTGCTCACCCCCGCCAGCACCGCGCAAGTGCGCTACAGCTTCACGCTGTTCGAGCTGACCCCAGACGGCTCACGAGTACGGGTGCAAACCGACAACACCGATCAACCCTTCGACATCAATGAAGGCAGCAAGCTGGAGCTGGGTTCCACCGCCAAGCTGCGCGTGCTCACCACGTACCTGCAGATCATCACCGAGCTGCACGACAAGTACGCCGCCCAGGCCCCCGCAGCACTGAAAAAAATCGTCGTGGATGACCAGGACCGCCTGAGCCGCTGGGCCCTCGACTACTTGATCCAGACCCCGGACAAATCCCTCGCCAAGATGCTCGACGCCGCCCTCGACCGGACCTATTCGGCCAGCCCCGGCGAGCGTTTTTTCACCGGGGGCGGCCTGCACACCTTCCACAACTTCCGTAGCCAGGACAACGGCCGCAGCCCGACCCTGCGCGATGCCTTGCGTGAGTCGATCAACCTGCCATTCATTCGCCTGATGCGCGACGTGGTGCGCTACGTCACCTACGCCGGCGAAAACAACAGCGCCGCCTTGCTCAAGGACGACAGCGACCCGCGCCGTCAGGAATACCTCGCCGGTTTCGCCGACCGCGAAGGCACCACCTTCCTGCGCAAGTTCTGGAGGAAGTACCAGAAGAAAGACACCCAGGCGCGCCTGGAAACCTTCCTCGACAGCCTGCGCCCCACCCCTATCCGCCTGGCCGCCGTGCACCGTTACCTGTTGCCCAACGCCAGTCAGGAAAGCTTCAACCTGTTCGTGCGCGCCCACATGACCGGTATCCAATCCCCCATCAAACTCACCGACGAGCGCCTCGAAAAACTCTACAAGGACTACGGCCCCGGCACCTACGACCTGCCCGACCAAGGCTACATCGCCAAAGTGCACCCCCTGGACCTGTGGCTGCTGGGCTACCTGCTCAACCATCCTGACGCCACCTTCACCGACGCCGTCAAAGCCAGCCAGTTCGAACGCCAGGAGGTCTACAGCTGGCTGTTCAAGAGCCGCCACCAAAGTGCGCGAGACAGCCGGATCCGCACCATGCTGGAGATCGAGGCGTTCCTGGACATTCATCAGCGCTGGAAAGCCGTGGGCTACCCCTTCGACCACCTGGTGCCGTCACTGGCTACCGCCATCGGCAGCTCCGGCGACCGCCCCGCCGCGCTGGCGGAACTGATGGGGATCATCCTCAATGACGGCGTGCGGCCCCATGTGCTGCGCATCGACACCCTGCACTTTGCCGCCGACACCCCGTATGACACCCACGTGGTCAACGACCCGGCGCCGGGCAAGCGGGTGATGCCGGTGGAGGTGGCCCAGGCCTTGCGTGGCGCGCTGTCCCAAGTGGTGGATGCCGGCACGGCCAAACGGGTGGCCGGCAGCTTCAAGCTCGCCGACGGTACGCCGCTGGCCATGGGCGGCAAGACCGGCACCGGCGACAATCGCATCGAAGCGATTGGCGCAGGCGGGCGCGTGCTGAGTTCGAAATCCATCAACCGCACCGCGACCTTTGTGTTCTACCTGGGCGAACATCACTTCGGCACATTGACAGCCTTCGTGCCCGGCCAGTCAGCCGAACACTTCACCTTTACCTCGGCGCTGCCGGTGCAAGTGCTCAAGGGCATGGCGCCGATCCTGATGCCGTACCTGCAACCGGGCGAGCAGACCCTGTGCCGCCTAAGTATGTAACGCCAGAGGTGCAGCACCCGCCTTTAGGCTGGCAGCCTTGTCCACGACACAAGGTTATCCGTCATGCCCAACGGCCCGAACTACTCCCTGATCAAACGCAACTTGCCCACTTGGCTGGGCACCACGGCCTGGCCTCGGGCCCAGGCGTTGAGATCGGTATCGATGGATCACCTGCCCAGGCTGCTGGGCACGGCCGGTCAGGACCACGCCCTGCTCAAGGCGGCCAACGCCAGGGCCTGGACCTTGCAAAACCGGGTCGACAAACGCCTTGAACACCTGCAGGACCTCTACGCTTTCGCCACGCCCTTGCTCAGCCGAGCGCTGCGCGAACGCTATGGGCTCGACCTCGATGTGCGCGCCACGTACCTGTTCCTGGTGGTCGCCAAGGGCACGCTTCTGGAAGGCAGCACCAGCCGCACCCTGTCGCTGCTGGACGCCGCATTGCAGAACTTCGCCAAGGACGAAACCTTCACCGACAGTTCTCGCTACATCACCCGGCCGGATGCGCGCGGTCACTTCACGATAGAGGCGCACGAGGCGCGGATGAGCATCGCGCACTTCATCGCGCTGTGCCGCGAGCTCGACCTCGGCGCGCACTATGCCCGGCACCTGCGCCAGCACCTGCTCGACGCGCCGGGCCTGCAAGCCGAGGTCATCGCCAGCCAGCAGGCGGCCCTCGACAACGCCGCGCACCTGGCAGTGCTGCAGGGCGATATCCCGCCGGCAACGTTCCAGCTGCTGCAGCGCACGGTCAAGGGTGAACGCGGTGTCATGCAGTTTTATCGGCTGCGCCTGCAAGACACACTGCTGACCGGCATCCTGATGATTGCCGCCGACCTTGACCTGGCCAGGGACGTTACACCGGTGGTGCTGTATATCCCCCATGACCCTCACGGGGCGATCCAGCATTACCCCAGCACCCTGGCGTTTCGCACCACCCTGCTGGAGCGCTTGAAGACCCCGGCCTACCGTGACTTTTTCGCCCAGTTCGTCGACCACGCCGGGCGCGCAACCTTGTTCAGCGGAGTGCAGCAGCGCGCCACCTTTGCCGCCGTGCGTATCGACGGCGACCTGTGGCCACAGCTGTACCAGGCCGCGCTGAATAAAATCCTCAACGACGGCCGCACGCTTGCCGTCTCCACCGCCGACGCCGACCGTCGCGCCCGCTGGGCCTGGTGGGACGCCCTCGGCCAAACCCTGGAAGGCGCACTGAACGTGGCGCTGCTGGTGATCACACCGTTCGTGCCGCTGCTGGGCGAAGCGATGCTGGCCTACACCGCCTACCAGTTGCTCGATGAGCTGGTGGAGGGCGTGGTCGACCTCAGCGAAGGCCAGGCACGCGAGGCCGCCGGGCATTTCGTCGGCGTGGTCAGCGACGTGGTGCAACTGGCGGCGTTCGGCGTCGGCGGCCAACTGGCGCAATCGGCGTTCGTCAACGGCCTGCAGCCCATCGAGGTCAACCGCAAGACGCGTCTGTGGCACCCCGACCCACGCCCTTATCGGCAAACGCTGCAACTGCCTGCCGGGTCCAGTGCCGACGCGCTGGGGCTGCATACCCATGCCGGGCAGAAAATCCTGCCGCTGGACGGCGCGCACTATGCGCTCACGTTCGATGCCGTCAGCGGTGACCACCACATCCAGCACCCCACACGCCCCGACGCGTATGCGCCGCCGATCCGCCACAATGACGGGCCCCGCGCCTGGGGTGACGAGCGGCGCTTGCAGGCACTCGGGCCGTTCGATGCCGCGACCGGGGAACAGATCCTGCGCACCAGCGGCCTCGACCACGGCACCCTGCGCGCCGTGCAAGCCGATGACCAACCGGCACCGCTGCTGGACGACACCCTCAAGCGCATTCGCCTGCACCGGCAAGCCGCCGCGTTGCCGGAAAAACTCCGTGCGGGCGAACCGGTGGACCACGACACCTACTGGAGCCCGCACATCGCCCGCGAACTGCCCGGGTGGCCCGAGGATCACGCGATCCTGGTGTTTGAAAGTGCCGATCTGAGCGGCGACCACCTGCGTTTCGGTGATCACGAAGCCCCCCATACCCTGGCCATCAGCCGCGAGGACTTGAACCTAGGCCGCTTGCCTGAACGCCTGGTAGAGGGGCTCGACCCGCAGCACTTGACCACCCTACTCGACACTCTGCCCGAAGGCCGCGCGGCGCAGGTCGATGCCCTGCGCAACCGTCTCGCCGACCAACTGGCACGGCACCGAGGCGCGATGTTTGCCTACCTCTACCGCCACAGTGAAAACCTCGGCAGTGAACACGGCCTGCGCGTGCGCGAGGCCTGCCCCGACCTGCCAAGGCACCTGGTCGAACACGTCATCGCTCAAGCACGCGCAGATGAACTGGCGATCATGGACACCGAAAAACGCATGCCCCTGCGCCTGAAAAACATCGCCCGTGAACTGCAGGTGCAGGCCCGTGGGGCTCACGCCTTCCAAGGGTTCTACGACCCCGACCTGTTGGGCCCGGCCACCGAACAAATGGTGCTCGACACCTTGCGCCTGTTCAGCGACAGCCTGGCCGACAGCCGAATTGAAGTCCGCCAGCACAGCCCTATCGCCACCCTGCGCGCCAGTGCCGGGCCGCAAGTGGCGAGCCAGAAACGGCTGTTACTGAAAACCGACGGGCGCTACGCGCTGTACGATGGCAACAGCCAACCCTTGCAGCCAGCCAGCGATTTTTTCGACGCCGTGCACCACGCCCTGCCCGCGGCAAAACGCAGCCGCTTTGCCGATGGCCCGGCACTCAAACGTTGGGTGATGGGCAACCTGCTCAGCACCGAATCGCGACGCACAGTACTGGCCGAGCCTGCACCCAAGCCACGCCTGCAGCCCCTGCGACTGCTGCAAAAACCCATGCACGCGGTGCCGTCATGGAGCAGCCGCCTGTTCCCCGGCACACTGGAACAACGGGTGAAGGCGCTTTACCCCTACGCCGAGCAAACGGTCATCGACACCTACCTGGGCAGCCTTGAAGACCCGCTGCAACGGCAACGCTTCGAAGCCCGCGAGATCGAAAAGGCCGAGTTGCAGGAGGACCTGAGCAACTGGATCAACGCCATCCCTGCCGACGAACCACCAGGCCCTGGCCACCAGCGCGCTTACCTGGCCAAGGCATTGCTGCGCACCTGGGAAGAAAACCTCGACGCCGACGACACCGGCGTGCGCCTGAGCCTGCAAAGCGTGCGGCTCACCGGCCTGCTCGGCAACTTGCGCCTGCGCGCCAACTTCGAACATGTGCTGCACCTGGACTTGATCGATGCCCAACTGCTCAACGGCGATATGCGTTTTCTCGACAGTTTCCCGCACCTGATCAGCCTCAGCCTGCGCAACAATCAACTGAGCCAGCTGCCCACCGCCATCACCCGCATGGCCTCGCTCACGCACCTGAGCCTGGAGAACAACCCGATTCAGTGGCAAGCCGACAGCCTGGAACACCTCAGTGGTCTGACCCATTTGCGCCAGGTGTCCCTGGCACACAACCGCCAGCTGACGCAGGCACCGGATATCACCCGCTGGCCGCACCTAGAAGCGTTGTCGCTGCGCAACACGGCGATCAGCAACTGGCCCCCCGGCCTGTTCGAGCGCTCCAGGCCCTGGGGCTTTTACCTGGATGTGCAAAACACTGCGATTCACAGCGTGCCGCATTTCTTGCCCTGGCAACCCCAGGCCGAACTGCTCGCAAGGGCCCGCCTGGACCGCAATCACCTGAGCCTGGAGGCCGAACAACGCCTGGTGAGTTATCGCCTGGAAGCCGGCCTGGACCCTTATCGCAGCTACCCGCCAAAAGGCGATGTCGGGTTCTGGCTGGAGCAGGAACAACCGCACCACCATCCCTGGCTGCGGGCGTTGTGGAACGACGTGGAGGCGGAACACGGCTCCCAGGGCTTTTTTGAGGTCATCAAGAGCCTGGAGCCCTCAGCGTTTTTTGAAGAGGACCAGGATGCCGCGCTGTACGAGCAGGGCCGCAGCGACCTGACCGACAAGGTCTGGCGCATGCTGCTGGCCATGGAAGCCGATAGCGACCTGCGGGTGCGGCTGTTCCAGATGGCGAGCAACCCGGTGACCTGCGCTGATGCCGGGGCGCATATCTTCAATGCCATGGGCCTGGAGGTGCAGTTGGTGGAAATCGACCGCGACCTGCGCGGCCAGTTGCGCGAGCTTAAATTGGCCCACCTGGCGCGGGGCAAGTCCCGCCTCGACCGTCTCAACCGAGCGGCCCAGGCCGATATCCGCCAGCGCATCAAACCCCGGCAAGACGGCGGCCAGGGCCTGCGTTTCAGCACTGACGTGATCGACGGCGTACCGGGTACGGTGGATGAGGTGGAGGTGTACCTTGCCTATCACACCGGTTTGAAAAGCCGCCTGAAACTGCCGTGGGTGACCCCTTACATGCACTACCGCAGCACGGCCGACGTGGGCCCCACCCACCTCAACAGCGCATTCGACACGGTCATGCGCGCAGAGGCCCATGACGGGCTGGTGGAAGGCATGCTGGCGCAGCCGTTCTGGGACCGCTACCTGCGCACCACCCATGCCGGACGGTTCCAGGCCAGCCTGGCCCGTGCCAATGAGCTGATCGACCCCCTCGACGACTTGCTGTTTGCCCAGAACCAATGGGCCAACGCCGACGCTGCAGAACGCGAGCGCCTCAAGCCTCGCCTGCAGGCGCTGGCGGACGCCCTCAACGTGCCGCACGCCGAGGTGCTCAGCGGCCAGCCGATGAGCGCCGAGACGTACGAGCGCCTGCTCGCGGCAGGGTTTACCGAGGAGGTGCCCAGTGAACATGACCTCGCCCGCCAACTGACGCGCGATGTGCTGCAGCGTTTGACCGCGTACGAGAGCAGCAGCGCCGATTGAACCAGGGATGCACTACACCTCCGAATCCCACACCACCGTGACCGTGCCGTGATAGGTACTGCCTGGATGTTCCAGCATCTGCGCGACCCCATCTGCCTTGACCTCAAAATGCAGGGTCGAGGGTTTGCGGTCGACGTATCGCGCGGGCTGGAACAACTCGGTGCCGCTGCCATCCAGGGTCAGGGGTAAACGGTTGACCGGGCGCCCGGCAGCGTCACTGAGCCCAGCGGGCAACGTGACGGCGACATCCAATGGCACCTGGTGGCCAGAGGCGTTGCGCAGGCTGCAAGTATTGCCCATGGGTTCGCCACACTCCAGGTTCATCTTGAACTGCGAGCTGGCCCAGAGGTTGACGGTCTGGTCGCGGAACAGGCGGCTGGGCTTGCGCCCGTTTTGCAACCAGGCCTGCCAGCCGCCCTGGGGTTCGAGCCGGATGTGGTTGCCGCCGGGTGGTACCTCCACTTTCAGGACATGATCAACGTCCAGAATAAAATTAAGTGTCGCAATATTGTCGTGGGGCAGGACGTTGTCACCCAGATCGAAATCCATACCGGGGCCGACTGTGTAGGTCTGGCTGCCGCGATAAATGCCTGCCGACATGGCCAGCGGGTTCGGCGTGCGCAATTCGTAGCCGAAATGCACATAGCGATACTCGAACCTGGGCAAATCAAACAATGCCTGCGTGGCGCACGCTCCCGCATTCTCCGGTACTAGCCAAAACCAGATCACATAGTAACTGTTCCCGTTAAGCCCTCCGGAGGCTACGCAGGGTGCTGGCGCGCTGCTCCAACGGCCGGCACTCCATAAATTCCAGTAATTGCCGCCACCCGTGATGACTTGCACGTCACCATAATGGTCGGCACGCCCGCCGATCCCGGATATCCGGATTTCCAACTCGGCGCTGTTGCCTTGTTCGTTGGTGACCGTAACCCTGCGCCATTCCGATGGCACCTTTAAATACGCACCTTGACGAGGATCGGCGTGGTGGGCGGCCACGGGCCCACCTGTGGTTTGCGGAAACGAGCCCAACGGTAAATTGAGGCTAAACAAACCTCGCGGGGTGCAATACCCAACAAAGTGTTCGCAATAGCCACTACTGGGGGTCGTGTTCTTGAAGCGATTGACCTGCGGGTTGGCAGGGTCCGGGCGAAACTCAGCACGAACCTCTACGGTGCCCGCAATGACGGAGGAACAGAACAGGGCGAAGATGAAAAAAGCCAACCCTCGATACAGAAAATGCATCATTGCGTATAAACCTTTCATTGTTGAAACGCTTGTCGTCAAGGCGCCACTGCATCGAACACCATATGCACCGTGCCGAAATAATTGCCGGGGCGATAATCGTCATCGGGCTTGATCGCGGCGACCTCCAGGGCGACCCGTTTACCCGGCCGCGCGTCCGCCATTGTCACCACTTCAGATTGGGCAAGGCCCAGTTCGACGTCATTGAAGGTCACACGCAAGTCCACTCGGTCAGTGCCGTTGAACAGGTACGCCTCCTGATCCAGTCGTGCCCCGATGGCACCCCCGACGTTTTTCACATCGAACGCCGCACGCAAGGTGGCCAGCTGCGAGCTGACCGGGTTGTAGGCCAGCACCTGCTCACGCTGCACCAGTTGCGGGTCCACTGGTAGCACGTAGAAGTCAGCGGTGGGGATGGTCACGGACACCTCGAAGGTCTCGCGCTCGACGGCCGCTTCCACCTCGGCAATCGAGAGCCCCAACAGGATGATCACCATCACCAGCACGATAAACTTGTACATAGGTTCACCTTTCGCGATAGGCCAGAGACTCACCCCTTGACCTCGACTTTCCTGGTTTCGCCGCCTTCGATCAGGCTGAAGCGGTATTCACGCCCCGGCTGCTTGTCGAACCCGTAGGAATGGCCGGCGCGGATGTGATGACGCAGCGTTGGTCGGCATTCCTGCGGCGAAGCGGCGGCGCAGTCCTTGAACTCGTCGATCACCACCACGCTGTTGCCGTTGTTGTTGAGGGTATAGCGCGTGCCGTCGTCCTTGATCGCGGTATCGAATCGGGTGTCTTTGGGCCGCACGAAAAATACCGTGCCGTAGCCGGCCAGCACGCGCACGCCGGCTGCCAGGCTGTCCTTGTAGTCGGCGCGTTCTTCGTCGGTAACGGCAAAGTCGTCCTCGGCCTGGGGCACCACCGGCACAAAACGCACGCGGAAGTAACGCTCCTTGTCACGGTTGCCCATGAACAGCAAACGCGTGCCCTGGGTGCCGTTGGCCGGCACGATCAGGCGCGCGGGGCTGGCCATCAAACCGTCGCGGGCGGCGGCACCCGCCTGGTTTTGCAGGGGCACCTCACGGTAGGTGCCATCTTCGTCGTAGATCATTTCGAGGATATTGACCTTGACGAAG
Organism: Pseudomonas sp. BIGb0164; assembly: GCF_024810135.1. Classification (NCBI taxonomy): domain Bacteria; kingdom Pseudomonadati; phylum Pseudomonadota; class Gammaproteobacteria; order Pseudomonadales; family Pseudomonadaceae; genus Pseudomonas; species Pseudomonas sp. BIGb0164. The sequence continues at coordinate 402,151 of NZ_JANUEA010000002.1, forward strand.
GCCGTGGACGTGCCGCCGTTGAACACCCGTTTCATGTAGGTACTTTTGTCACCGACGAGGTAGTCATACACCACCCCCACATTAATCTGCGGGCCAGCCAGGGCTCCGAGGGGAAACAGCAACAGCGCGTACAGCATCAATAGACGTTTCATTGACTCAACCTCTGGTTCATGACGAGAAGACGACGGCCTCGCGTCGCTTCGCGGTTTTGCAAAAACGACAGTTCAACCCGCCGTCGCCAAAATGCTGGTGTTTTCTGCCAAGGTGTCCGGCGTACAACGCAGGTCACCGATCAACAGCACATCGCTTTCCCGTCGCGCCGTGTCCGGGTCAAGACGGAATCGACAGAGCAACTGGTTGGCATGGCGCACCTCCAGGGTCGGCGCGCCGGCGTTCATTTCCATCGAGAAAAAACCATCCACTTCACTCACCGCGCGGCTGGCGTGATTGACCACATGGTGGCCTTTGAGCGGTGCACCGGTTTCATCGATCAGGCGCCCGAGCACCGTCACGGTTTTCATCACGCTGATCTTGCGGTACGCCACCCCGCCCTTGTTCAGGTGGTAGTTGCTGCGCGCCGGCTGGATGCTGGCGGCCGGTGGGTGGTTACCGTCGAAGTCGAAGGCCAGGGTGCTGCTCTTGTAGGCGGTGATCGGCACGAAGTTGCGCCCCGGTCGCAGGCGTGAACTGCCGCCAGTGAGGTCGTCGGCACGCAGGCTGATGTCGTCGAGGTCGGTGTCCACATCGACGATCATCCCCGCCCCGCCGCCCTGGGGTTGGCTGCTGAGGACCGCGGCGCTGCCACCGACGGCCACGGTACTGGCCAGGTTCAACCCACCGGACAGGCGACCGTTGAACGAGGACCGTTGCACGTAAGTGTCGCCGTAGAGCGCGTCACTCTGGAAGCTCGCACGGCCCGACAGGCCCACGCCGTAGGTGTCGGCAATCGCGGTGCCCGAAACGCTTTGCAGCAGGTGGTCGTCGAGGGTCTTGGTGTAGGTGAGCGAGCCGTTGTGATCGCGGCTGCCGTCGCGTGCGGTACGGGTGCCGATGCTGGCGGCCCACTGCTCGCGCGGTGAGCCAAGGGCCACGCTGACGCTGAGGTCGATGCCACGGTTGCGGTTGTCGCCGGTGCTGGCAGTGGCGGGCCGATCGAACAACGACAGGCGCCAGTTGGCGTCGCTGCCCAACAAGGTGCCGCGCTCGGTCCACCCCACATCCAGGCCGAAACCTTGAAGGTTGCCCTGGCTGTAGGCCAGCCGCGAGTTGATCGAGCTCTTGTTGCTCAAGCGATGGTTGAACGATAGCGAAGTGTTGCTGGCCTGGCCGATGAACACGTTGCGCTGGCGGATGCGTGTACCGTCGGGCAGCAGCTCGTAGGTGCGCGTGGTGTCGAGCCAACTGCGGTTATGGCTGAACACCACACTGCCAACGCCATAGCTGTACAGGGTTTGCAGGTCCACGCCGGTGCCGTGGTCCTGGGTCTGGTAAAGGTTGGCATAGAGGCTGAGGCTGTTGCCCAGGGTCCAGTCGATGGAGGTGCCGTACTGCATTTGTTCGCGCACCTTGCGGGTCGAGACGCCAAGGATCACCCGGGGGTGCGCCAGGTAGTTGAGGCCGGCGCCATAGGTCATGAAGCCGCTGGACTGCTCGTCCCAGTTGCTCAGCAGCTTGGTCTCTTGCCCGATGAAGGTGTTGTAGCGCCAGCGCTCGTCGGCATTGCGCCAGTTGTTGGGTTTGTAGATGAGCTCCTGGGTGGTGGAGGTGGTGAGGCCGTCTTCGATCAGGCGCACTTCCACTTCGTAGATGCCACCGGGCAGGGGCCGGGTGTCAAGGGTTTGCAGGCCGGCGGCGACCGGTTGGGTATTGATCAGCAGGCCGGCACGGTAGATCTCCACCGAGGCCTGGCGGCTGGCAGTGACGTACACCGGGTACACGCTGGGCTTGGGATTGTTGATCAGCAGGCTGTCGGAGCTGCCGTACATGAGCCCCACCGCCGTGTCGGGGTTGGCGCCAAAGGTACGGATCTGCCGGGTAAGACCGTTGGCACCCGGAGTGAAATAACCCAGGCGTACGAAGTTGCCCTCCAGTTCGCGCTGGGTGTAGAGCTCGTGCATGGCGTGGTACAGCGTGGTGTCGGTGCCGCCCACGCGGGACAACTGCAGGTTCATCGCCTGGGTCCAGTTGCCAAGGCTGGAGCTGGCCTCAAGGCCGAAACGCCCGCCAACTTCCTCGTTCTGGCCACCGGTGAGGTTGAGTTGGTTATTGACGATCAGACCGAGGCTGCCGGACTCAGGCTGGTCATAAAACTGTTTGACGTGCGCGTTGCGCTCGACGTTTTCGGTGAGGATGGAAACCTGGGAATTTTCCAAGTTGTAGTGAATGGCCAACAGTTGCTGCGGACAACTTTGCTGGCAACTGCCCAATGGCATGCCAGATTGCAGAAGTTGCTCCCAGGTGGCACGCGTGCTGGCCGATACCGGGCTGTCGCCGATATCGTTGAACTCCAGCAGGGTAATGCGATCATCGCGACTCAATACAATCATGGCTTCGCCAAGAAACTGTTGGTCCAGTTCAACTCGTACGGCCAGTGGCACATCAAAAAAGTGCTGTTCAAAATCATCCGGCAGGCCTTGGGACTGGGACAACAGGTTGCCCGGCGAAGTATGGGGCGCCACCGGTGCGGCCAGGGCACTGGCGCACAGCAACAGCGCAAGCGCGCCCGCAATTGGCGTCATCGAAAACATGGACGGAATACTCGTCAGTACGGACTGAACCAGGCCGGCGTTCAGGGAGGAAAATGCCGGCCTGTCCTTTCAAGCCCCTTGGTCATGGCGACCAAGGGGATGACACCAGCGTTACGGGGTAACGCGCGGCACAGCGTCGAAGATCACTGTGTAGCTGGCGGTGTAGAGGCCGTTCTGAGTGTCGGCCGGGCGGGCCGGGGTGATCACCAGGTCGGCCTGGGTGCCTGGAGTGGATTGAGGGTCATCGACCACTTCCTGCGGGGTGGCAGTGAGGGTGACGCCATTGAAGGTGTTGGTCAGGGCAATGCTGTCCGAACCGTTATAGAGCGCAGCGGAAGTCGGGCCGCCTTCGATGTAGGCATGCACCGAACCGTCGGTGTTTTTCACATCGAAGGTTGCCCGCAGCGAACTGAGTTCACCGCTGACAGGGTTGTAGCTCATGGTTTCGTCTTTACCGAAGTTCGGGTCCCGAGGCTGTGTATGGAACTGCTTGGTCGGAATGTTGGCCCTGATGTTGATCGACGAACGCGCATCATCGGCAGCCATTGCCAGGGGGGAGCTCAGGGCGACCGCAACAAACGGGACCGCAGTGGCAAGTTTCTTGAACATGGTTGATACCTGTCATCTAAAAGGGGTTCTTAGAAGCGTTGAAAAACACCGTGTTTTTCCAACTATTTGCATTGCAAACCGGAGGCTTGTTCAACGCCAGGCAAGTATCGAGTTCAAAAAAATGAAAGTAAGCCAGTTGCTTCCATTTATGGCGTAGCCATAGATCATTACAACACTGAGGAAAAAGATAGCACTTTGCCAAAACTTAAAAAGTAGCCGTAAGACACACCCTACATGTTAATTAATGAGAATGTTTTAGTGCCGAATATATCCGTAAGAATAGGATTACACCCATTAAAAAACAATATTGTTTGCACGGCCAAAACAACTTGATAACTCACTTGAGTCGTTACTCTAGAACACAGGTTGCTGACCTTGTGGCGTCGTTCGCGGAGGTTGACCGCCTGTCGGAAGCGCTTGCATGCCTTTTAAGATATATCTTACGTTATATCTAGACACACACAGAGGCGCCTACCCATGCGAGACCATCCTCACCAGCGCGACGGCTTTGACCCGCGCGCCGGCCGCGGTCGCGGCCCCCGGGTATTTGCACCCGGCGATCTGAAACTGCTGCTGCCGGCGCTGATCGCCGAGCAGCCCTGCCACGGCTATGACCTGATCCGCCGCATCGAAAGCCTGTTCGACGGCGCCTACACCCCCAGCCCCGGCGTGATCTACCCCACGCTGACCTTCCTGGAAGAAAGCGACTTGATCCAGGGCGACGCCGAAGGCGGAAAAAAACGCTACACAATCACCGATGCCGGTCGTCTCTTCTTAAGCGAGCAACAGGTGGCCCTGGACGGCGTGCGCATGCGCATCGATGTGAGCAAACGCTCGTTGCGCGGCCATGACCGGCCGCCGGAAATCCACGAGGCGGTGCACAACCTGCGTCATGCCCTGCACTCGCACCACGGGCGCTGGAGCCCGGAAGAAATCGTTCGTGTCGCGGCGCTGCTCAATCGCACCGCTCAAGCCATTGCCGACGGGAAAGACCAATGAATACGCAAGTCATCCACCGCGTGACCCACGAAATCAAACGCCGCCGCCTCGAAGTCCTGCGGGTGGTCGACATCACCCCACGCATGCGCCGCATCACCCTGGGCGGGCCGGAACTGGCGGGGTTTGTCAGCCTGGGCAGCGACGATCACATCAAGCTGCTGTTCCCGCAGAACGCCGAGGAACAGGCCGCCCTGGAAAGCCCGACCTTCACCATCAAGGGCGACGGCCCACAACCGCCGATGCGCGACTACACGCCCCGGCGTTTCGACCTGAGCATCGGCGAGCTGGACATCGACTTCGTGCTGCACGGCGATGGCCCTGCGTCCACCTGGGCTGACCAGGTGCAGGTCGGCCAGCACCTGTACATCGGCGGGCCACGGGGTTCGATGATCGTGCCGGATATCTTCGACAGCTACCTGCTGATCGGCGATGAAACCGCCCTGCCCGCCATCGCCCGGCGCCTCGAAGAATTGCCCGCTGGGCGCACTGTATTGGCGGTGATTGAGATCGCCAATGCGGCGGAAAAACAGGCGCTGCGCAGCGCTGCCGATGTGGACGTGATCTGGGTGATTCGCGGTCAGGACGACCTGCTGGACACCGTGCAGAAGCTGACGCTGCCGGGGGGGTCGCTGTACAGCTTCGTGGCCACCGAAACCAAGGTTTCGCGCCAGGTCCGGCGTGTGTTGCTGGACACCCACAAGGTCAATGAGGACTACCTCAAGGCCGTGGGCTACTGGCAGGCCTGACCTCTGACCTGTAGGAGCCGGCTTGCCGGCGATGGCGGTATATCTGACACACCGCGATCGCCGGCAAGCCGGCTCCTACAGTGCAGGTTTTAGAGCTCGATCCAGCCCTACCACCGCCACCGCAATCACCACAAACCCCGCCAAAATCTGCCCGGCATTCACGAACACCTGTGGATAACCCAAGGTGTCCACGTCAATGAACGGGTACTGATACTGCCCGAGCAAATGCCCCCGCAGCAGCACATACGCGAAGTACACCAACGGGTAGAGCACCCAGGCGCCGATGTGCCTGAGCAGCAAGGTGCCCTTGGGCACGCAGCGCCACCAGTAGAGTAAAAACAGCACCGGCATCACGTCGTGGAGCAATTCGTCAGCGATGAACTGGAAGCCTTCGGGCTGCCACAAATGCCGCAGCAACAGGTTGTAGGCCAGGCTCACCACCACGATGCTCACGGCGATGCCACTGCTGGTTTTGGGGGCGAGAAAAAAGCGCTTCGCCGCTGAATCGCGATCCACCAGCGCATAGCTCAACACCACTACCACCAAGGTGTTGGTCAGTACCGTGAAGAAACTGAAAAAGTTGATCAGCCCGCCCAGCAGGCTGGCGCCGCTGGTCCAGCGCGAATAGAAGATCAGGTATTGCTGGATCGCCAACCCCACCCAACCGGCCAGCGCTGCAGCCGCCACGAACCGCTTCATGGGGTCAGTCCAGCGGGCGTTTGGTGCGCATCAGCTTGACGTACAACCCTTCGACCTTCTCCCGCGCCCAAGGGGTCTTGCGCAGGAAGGTCAGGCTCGACTTGATGCTCGGATCGCTCTTGAAGCAGCGAATATCAATGCGCTCGGCCAGCCCCGACCATTCGTAGTGTTCCACCAGGGTGGTGAGCACGTGCTGCAGGGTCACGCCGTGAAGAGGGTCGTTGCTTGTCGCGGTCATGCCGGGCCTTTTGCAATAAGAGGAAATACAGCCGCGCACCTTAGCCGACGGGGCGTACAGGGGGAAGCACCCCATTGAATATAGACCCTTGGGAAAAGTTCCCCTTTTCAGCGAAAAAAGAGATGTTATATTGTAACGATACTTATCAGATTGTTATGAAAAGTAACGCGCTCGAAACCGTTTTAAGCCTTCTCTTTTTGCCGTTTTGCCAAGGAATGTCCCGATGTCCCTCTCCTCCCTGTGGCGCTTGTCCCCGCTTGCCGCCGCCCTGTTGATCAGCTCTCACACCCAGGCCCTGGAACTGCAACCCCAAGTCATCACTGGCAACCCGCTGGGCAGCGAGCAACTCGCCTCGCCGACCACCGTGCTGGAAGGCGATGACCTGACCCTGCAACAAAAAGGCAGCCTCGGCGAAACCCTCAACAAGCAGCCTGGCGTGTCCTCTTCGTACTTCGGCCCGGGCGCCAGCCGCCCGATCATCCGTGGCCAGGACGGCGACCGCATCCGCCTGCTGCGTAACGGCGTGGGTGCGCTGGACGCTTCGTCGTTGTCCTACGACCACGCCGTGCCGCTGGACCCGGTCAACGTCGACCGCATCGAAATCGTGCGCGGCCCGGCGGCCTTGTTGTACGGCGGCAGTGCCATCGGCGGCGTGGTCAACACCTTCGACAACCGCATCCCCACCGAAGCCATCGAAGGCATCCACGGTGCCGGTGAGTTGCGTTACGGCGGCGCCGACACCATCCGCAGCAGCGCCGGCAAACTGGAAGCCGGCAACGGCACCTTCGCCTTGCACCTGGACGCCAACGCGCGGGAATTCAACGACCTGAAAATCCCCGGCTACGCCCGCAGCCGCCATGCGCCCGAGAGCGAAGACGGCCCCGGCAAAAACGGTCGCCTGGGCAACAGCGACGGTCGCCAGGACGGCGGCGCGGTGGGCGGTTCCTACACCTGGGACGACGGTTATGCCGGGCTGTCCTACAGCAACTACGACAGCAACTACGGCTCCCCCGCCGAGCAGGATGTGCGCATCCGCATGAAGCAGGATCACTACGCCTTTGCCTCGGAGATCCGCAACCTGCAAGGCCCGTTCACCGCAGTGAAACTCGACGCCGGCTACACCGACTACGAGCACCGTGAAATCGAAGGCGGCGAAACCGGCACGATCTTCAAGAACAAAGGCTATGAAGCCCGCGTGGAAGCCCGCCACCAACCTATCGGCCCGTTTGATGGCGTGGTCGGCGCCCAGGTGACCCGCAACGAGTTCTCGGCGCTGGGCGAAGAGGCCTTCGTGCCGCAGACCGACACCAATGCTGGTGCGCTGTTTATCCTTGAAGAAATGCAAGCCACCGAGCGCCTGAAGCTCAGCCTGGGCGGGCGCCTGGAACACACCACGGTCGACCCGGATGCCAAGGGCAACGCGCGCTTTGCCGGTGCCGACAAATCGAATGACTTCACCGCCGGCAGCCTGTCGTCGGGCGCGGTCTACACCCTCACGCCGGTCTGGTCCCTGGCCGCGACCCTGGGTTACACCGAGCGCGCGCCAACGTTCTACGAGCTGTACGCCAACGGCGCCCACGTTGCCACCGGCACCTACGAGTTGGGCGATGCCAACCTGTCGAAAGAGAAAGCCGTGTCCAGCGACCTGGCCCTGCGTTTTGACAATGGCACCCACAAGGGCAGCTTTGGCGTGTTCTACAGCCGCTTCTCCAACTACATCGGCTTGCTGGGCACCGGCCGCACGCTGAACGATGAAGGCGAAGAAGACGCCGCAGGCATTCCTGAATACAAATACTCAGGCGTGCGTGCCCGTTTCGCCGGCTTCGAAGCCCAGGATCACTGGAAGCTAGGTGAAAGCGCCTACGGCAAATTTGCCCTGGAGCTGTCGGGCGATTACACCCGCGCCACCAACCTGGACACCGGCGAAGCCTTGCCCCGCATCGCCCCCCTGCGCTTGAACAGCGGGTTGCTGTGGGAGCTGGACCGCTGGCAGGCGCGTATCGACGTGGAACATGCCGCAGGCCAAGGCCGTGTGCCGGATAACGAGAGTGGCACCGACGGCTACACCACGCTGGGGGCGAGCGCGGGGTATCGCTTCAACGTGGGGGGCAGCCAGTGGCTGGCGTTTGTGAACGGTGAAAACCTGACGAACCAGACCGTGCGGTATGCCAGTTCGATCCTGCGCGATATCGCGCCGGCGCCGGGCAGAAGCGTGCAATTTGGCATTCGAACAACCTTCTAACCAAACTGCGGTCCCCCTGTGGGAGCGGGCTTGCTCGCTCCCACATTGGTTTTGCAGCGACGTTCTGTCACTGTTACCAAATCTGAAATGATGCATCTTGCGATTAGCCCTTTCTCTGCGCGCCCTCTCCCTTTATCCTTGCCCGCAACAAACTGAAACGTTTCATCTCCCGGTCGACCCCATCTTGCCGATTATTCCTACTCGTAAAGACAGCGCTGTCTTACACCCCGCTGCGCCTGGGGATAAATCGCCCGCCTGTGGATAACCCCCGCTGTCCCCAGAAAAACCGAATTAACGCTGAACCAAGCCCGCGCCGAATCGTCATCTACAGTGAAGCACGGGGTTACATAATTCCAACGTCACGGAGAAACACACTATGAGCACTGATGGTGCCTCGAGCCCAAGTCGCCTGCTGCCCAGGCTGCTAGGCGTCTTGCTGCTGATCATGGGCCTGGCCTTGCTGGCGGGCGGCGTCAAGCTGAGCATGCTCGGCGGGTCGCTGTACTACCTGCTGGCCGGTCTCGGCATCGCCCTCACCGGCCTTTTGCTGCTGGCCAGCCACCGCGCTGCGCTGGGCGTGTACGCGCTTGTGCTGTTTGCCAGCACCGTGTGGGCACTGTGGGAAGTCGGCCTGGACTGGTGGCAGTTGGTGCCGCGCCTGGCACTGCTGTTCGCCCTAGGCATCGTCATGTTGCTGCCGTGGTTCCGCCGTCCGTTGCTGCGCCCCCAAGCTGCACCACTGGGCACCGGCGCGCTGAGCATCGCCGTGGTATTGGCCGGTGCGACCGCCCTGGCCAGCCAATTCACCAACCCGGGTGAAATGGTCAAGACCGGCCAACTGGACCGCGACGCCGTGCCGGGCATGGCCAGCGCCGCACCGACCCAGGCCGATGGCGACTGGAACGCCTACGGCCGTTCGGCCCATGGTGATCGTTACTCGCCGCTGGCGCAGATCACCCCGCAAAACGTCGGCAAACTGGTGCCAGCCTGGACCTACCGCACCGGCGACATCCCAGGCCCTAACGACCCGGGCGAGACCACGGCGGAAAACACCCCGTTGAAGGTCAACGGCATGCTCTACGTGTGCACCCCGCACAGCCAAGTGATTGCCCTGGACCCGGACACCGGCAAGGAAATCTGGCGTTTCGACCCGAAGATCACCACCCAAGGTGCGCAGAACTTCAAAGGCTGGGCGCACATGACCTGCCGTGGCGTGTCGTATCACGATGATGCAGCGTACGCCTCCGAGCAAAGCCCAACCGGCTCGGCAAGCGCCACGCCTGTCAGCGCCGTGTGCCCGAAACGCATCTTCGTGCCGACGGCCGACACCCGCTTGATCGCCCTGGACGCCGACACCGGCAAGATGTGCGAAGACTTCGGTGACAAAGGCCAGGTCGACCTGCGTGCCAACATTGGCAGCTTCGCCCCGGGCGGTTACTACTCCACCTCGCCACCGGCCGTGACCAAGAACCTGGTGGTGATCGGCGGCCACGTGACCGACAACGTCTCCACCGACGAGCCGAGCGGCGTGATCCGCGCGTTCGACGTGCACACCGGCAAGCTGGTGTGGAACTGGGACAGCGGCAACCCGGACGACACCACTCCGTTGGCCGAGGGCAAGACCTACACCCGCAACTCGCCGAACATGTGGTCCATGTTCGCCGTGGATGAAAAACTCGGCACGCTGTACCTGCCGATGGGCAACCAGATGCCCGACCAATACGGTGGCGACCGTACCCCGGACTCCGAGAAGTACAGCGCCGGCCTGACCGCCCTGGACATCGACACCGGCCATGTGAAATGGACCTTCCAGTTCACCCACCATGACCTGTGGGACATGGACGTGGGCGGCCAGCCAACCCTGATCGACATCAAGACCGCTGACGGCGTCAAGCAAGCGGTCATGGCCTCGACCAAGCAAGGCAGCATCTACGTGCTGGACCGTACCAACGGCCAACCGGTGGTGCCGATCAACGAAATTCCTGTACCGCAAGGCGCAGTGGCCGGCGATCACACCTCCCCGACCCAACCGAAGTCCGACCTGAACTTCATGCCGCCGCCGTTGAAAGAGCGCGACATGTGGGGCGTGACCCCGTTCGACCAACTGATCTGCCGGATCGACTTCAAGTCGATGCGCTATGACGGCCCGTTCACCCCGCCATCGCTGCAAGGCTCGATCGTTTACCCGGGTAACTTTGGTGTGTTCGACTGGGGCGGTATTTCCGTCGACCCGGTTCGCCAGATCGCGTTCGTGAACCCGAGCTACATGGCGTTCAAATCGAAACTGATCCCGGCGGCCGACATCGCCAAACAAGGGCCTCGCGTGAGCGAAACCGAAGGTGTGCAGCCGAACAAAGGCGCGCCGTACGGTGTGATCCTCGAAGCGCTGCTGTCGCCGATGGGCCTGCCGTGCCAGGCACCAGCCTGGGGTTATGTGGCAGCGGTCGACCTGACCACCCACCAGACCATCTGGATGCACAAGAACGGCACCGTGCGCGACAGCTCGCCGGTTCCGATCCCGCTGACCATGGGCGTGCCTAGCCTGGGTGGTACGTTCACCACCGCCGGTGGCGTGGCATTCCTCAGCGGCACCCTGGACCAGTACCTGCGTGCCTACGACGTGAAAAATGGCAAGCAACTGTGGGAAGGCCGCCTGCCTGCCGGCGCGCAAACCACCCCGATGACCTACACCGGCAAGGACGGCAAGCAATACGTGCTGGTCATGGCCGGCGGTCACGGCTCCCTCGGCACCAAGCAGGGTGACTACGTGATGGCGTTCAAACTGCCGGATTAAGCCTCGCTGGCGGTAATAAAAAGGCGGCTACCTGATGAAGGTAGCCGCCTTTTTTCATGCCCGATGCAGATCAAATGTAGGAGCTGGCTTGCCAGCGATGGCGGTGTATCAGGAACAAACGCAATCACTGACCTACCGCTATCGCCGGCAGGCCGGCTCCTACAAGGTGATGTGCAGGTCATGTTGCCTGGGTCAACGCTTCGATCCGGCTAGAAGTAGTAGCCGATGTTCACGTTGGTGCGGAAGTACCACTCATTGCTGCCCGACGAGGTGGTGGAGGTCCAACCGGTGCCGTTCTCCGCGCCGCCATAGGGGTTGGCGTTCTTGCCCCAGGTCAGGTCCAGCCAGGTGATGATCGGCCCCGCCATCAGCTTCACGCCCAGGGTGTCCATCTGCGAGCTGTTCCATTGCGCCTGGTCTTTGTGCAGCACGCTGTAGTCGTTGTAGAACTTGACGCTCTTGACCTTGCCCAACTGCGGCGTGTCCACGGTGTAGCCGATGTTCAGCAACCCGACATCACCCTTGGCCGCCACCAGGTAGGCCGGGCTTGCCGCGTTGGCGCCCATCAACACACTGGCGTCGCTCACGCCCTCAGGGTTCTGCAGGTTGTACTGGTAGCGAATGCCCATCAACTGGGCGCTCCAGGGCCCCTTGCTCAAGGTGGTGTGAGCGGCCGCAGCCCAGTAGGTGCCGTTGCGATCGGTGGTGCCGTTATAGACCTGGGAGCCGGCCAGCGACACGCCGGATTCATTCTTCCAACCATCGCTGCCCCACGACCGCGCCAGGCGCAGGTCGAGCTGGTTGCGCTTTTCATTGTCCTGGCCGTGCAGGCTGGCCAGTGCGTTGTCCTTGAGGTCGCTGTAGGTGCCGACTTCCGGTGTGTAGCGCCGGTCGGCGGGGATCATGCGCGGAAAGAACGCCGCCTGCAGGTTCCAGTCGCCCAACGGGTGGCTGTATTTCAGGCCCGGCGCCGCGCTGTCGGCATAGCCCAGGAAGTACGGGATATGAAACGTCCAGCCGTTTTCCGGGTAGGGGTAAATGCCAAACGGCTTGTAGACGATGCCCAGTTGCAGGTCATCGCCGTCCTGGAATTTGTAGCCCACCAGGGCGTGCTCGATCGAACGCCGGTTGCGGTCCTGGAAGGTGTAGCCGCCGTCCAGGTAAAACTGATCCCACTTGCCCTTGACCTCAAAACGGGCAATGTCGAACAGCAAGCGCGCCGGGTCATTGCTGCTGGTTTTCCAGTCTTCGTAGCGATGGTTGAGCCGAATCGAGCCGCCAAAATCCAGGGACTTGGCCCCGTCGTCACTGGCCCAACTCAGGTGCCCGAACGGTTTGGGCGACGGGGTATCGTCCGCCGCCAGTGACGCAGTGCAAAACACGGTGGCACTCACCAGCAACATCAGGCGCACAGGCCATTCAACTCGTGACATAGCGGTTTTCTCCGGACGATAGAGCGCCTTAAAGGTGGGCAGCAGAGCGCCTACCCTTGGCATGAAAGGGTTATGGATTAGGGGTGCACCGCCTGCGAGCGTCCTGCGTTCTTGCGGCACAACTATATGGCGTACACACTGCTTTAATGAGTGTGATCCGTCATCGGCGTGTTGTGCAAAGGGTGAGCCAAGTAGGATTAACTTTTATTTAATAGAAATAAATATATAAATATCAATTAGTTATTTAAATGATTAAAAATCAACCAAAGTATTTTAGTGCAACCGCAAGTAACACAATGAAGCGCTTACGCTCTATTTGCACCTCAAACAGGCCACTACAACGAAAAACGCCCGAAGCAGCGCATCGGGCGTTTTGAAGTGGCTGTTGGCGGAGGATGAAACAGTTTTCTAGATGGGCACCCGCTCGCGGCGCATCCACATCTCGAACGCCATGGCATTCAATGGCCGGCTGATCAGGTAGCCCTGGGCGGTGTCGCACTTCCACTGCTTGAGCAGCTTCAGGCTGGGTTCGAACTCGACGCCTTCGGCCACCACCTTGAGCCCCAGGTTGTGGCTCATTTCGATGGTGGAACGCACGATCACCCCGTCGCCGGTGGTGCTGTCGAGGTTGCGCACGAACGACTGGTCGATCTTCAACTCTTGCACCGGCAGGCGCTGCAATTGCGCGAGGGAGGAATAGCCGGTACCGAAGTCATCTACCGACAGGCTGATGCCACAGCCACGCAGCTGTTCCAACACACTGAGGGCCTGTTGCGGGTTGTGCATGATGGCGCTTTCGGTGATCTCGAAAATCAGTTGCTGGGCCATGACGCCGTATTGCATCAGCAGTGCAGTGACACGCACCGCCAGGTCATCGTCGGCCAGGTCATCCACCGAAATATTCACCGACAGCTGGATATGCATGCCCCGCTGCCCCCACTCGGCGATCTGCCGGATGGCTTCCTCGATCACCCACTGGGTCAGGCTGCGCATGCTGCCGGTGCGCTCAGCCAGCGGGATGAATTCGGCGGGCGACACCAGGCCCAGCGTGGGGTGTTGCCAGCGCAGCAGGGCTTCGGCCTGGCGCACATGGCCGTGCTTCAAATCGAGCTTGGGCTGGTAGCACAGGTAAAGCTCACCTTCGAGGGCGGCGCGGCGCAGGTCGCGAATCAAGGTGATCTGGCGCTGGTGCGCGAGGTCGCGGTCCTGTTGATAAATCTGCAAATAACCAGGCAAGGTCGCCGCATCATGCCGGGCGATGGCGGCGCGGCTGATCAGCTCTTCCACTTGCTGGCCATCGGCGGGGTAAGCGGCGATGCCGATGCTCACTTCATGGCGCAGCTCATCATTGCCGATGCGCTGGGGCTCGGTGAGCAAGCTGTAGAGGCGGTCAGCACGGGCCACGGCGCGATCGATCTCGGTGTTTTCCAGCAACAGCAAAAACTCGCTGCCGGCGATGCGCGCGGCGGTATCGCTGGCCAGCAGGCTCATGGACAGACAGCGGCTGGCCTCACGCAGCATTTCTTCCACACCCTGGGGGCCGAAGCCTTCGTTGATCACCCGGTAGTTTTCAATACCCAGGTACAGCAGCACCACCGGGCGGCCCGCGCTGATCGCACTGCCCAGGCGCTCCATGGCCAGGGCGCGGTTGGGCAACCCGGTCAACGGGTCATGCAGGGCGTTGTGCGCCAACTGCCGCTCGCGCACGGCGATACCACTTTGCATGGCATTGAAAGCCCGGGCTAGCAGGCCGAACTCATCATGGCTGCGCACCCGCACCGGCGTCCGATAGTCACCGGCGCCAATGCGCTCGGCCGCGTCCACCAAGGCATTGAGCGGGCGCGAGACCCGCCGCGCCAAAAACAATGCCCCCGCCAAGGACACCAACAACACCGCCAGCGCTATGCCCAGGAATTGCCGGTCCAGCGGCGCAAAGGATTCCAGCGCGTGGTCCAGCGGGCTTTGCAGCAGCACCCGCACTTCGTCGCCATCGCCGGTATTGGCCAGCGGCAACACCTGGCTGAGCACGCGCTGCCCGTAGAACAGATTGATCTGCGGCTCCGGGTTCAGGTGCGCATCGCGCAAGGTACTGATGATGGTGGCCTGGTAGGCGTCAGGCTGGGTGCTGAACAGCGGACCGGGACGACCGTCCTGCACACTGAGGAAGGACACTTCCAGGTTGCTCATGGAGCGCAATTCGCTGGCAAACAGCTTGTCCATGGGAAAGCCCATGATCACCCGGGCGATGGGCATCGGGTCGAGCACTTCGTCCTGCACCAGCAAGTACGGGCGGCCGTCCATGGCCACGATCAGCATCTGCAGGCCGCTGCGCCGCGCCTTGCGCAACGCGTCTTCATAGGGGAACGCATCGCCGCGTGTGAGCATCGGCAAGGTGCTGACCACCACTTTGCCGTCGAGGCCCAACACAAACACTTCGCTGGAACGGATACCGGTGCCATGCCGACGCAGCGCCGCGAGTATCGGCACGGTCTTGCCCTCGGCCACGGCTTGCTTGAAAGGCCCATCGACGGTGAGCCAATCGAGCCCGTATTGCAGGCGACGGCCACGCAGGTCCAGCAGGCGCTCGAACACCTGGCTGCCGGTTTTCAATTGGACTTGGGCCTGATTCTCCACGGCGCGGCCGGTGGCGGCCTTGACCGCGAAGTAGGTGGCAGCCACCACCACCAGCAGCAACAGCGCCAGCACCCCGGCAATGCGGGTTTGGAACGTGTGGCGCCACCTCATTGCAGTGCCCTCTGGTAGCGTGCGCTTGTCTCTGCCACTACGTCCCTTTGTCATAGGCCTCCCTGGCGACTGCTGACCTGGCGTCAAAAAAACATCCATTTTTATTGGATATTTGGTTTGAGCAGATTAGCTGGGACTTGGGCTAAGTGCACCCAATAAAACCGGGGAATGTTGTGGCGGTTTTTTGGCGACAATGGGTTGGCTGGGGGCTTGCTTTGGGTACATATCCGTTATTTGAGTAACGGCGGCTTACGGTTCCGCCCTTACGGCGGGTCACTTTTGGAAAGAGCCCAAAAGTAACCAAAAGGCTCTTGCCCCAACACTCGGCACCTCGCTTAGGCTCGGTGTACCCGTAATCCGACAGTGATTTGGGGGGCCGCCGCCACGCGCCATCCATGGCGCGGGGCGGCTAAGCCGGCGTACTGCCGGCTTACCCCCCAAATCCCTGCCGAATTCCGGCCAGCGTGTTTGACGGGGCGCCTAAGATCAAAATCAAGATCAAAAGCACAGCGACCTGACAGCCGGCTTGAGTGGTGTGGAGCAAAGGCAAAGGCAAACGCGGTCCACTGTAGGAGCCGGCTTGTCGAATCGTCGCACCGCGGCGATGGTCGTTAACGATGGCGCAAAAAATCAGGCAGAACGCGGAGCCCCACTGTGGGAGCTGGCTTGCCTGCGATGGCATCGATTGGGTGTGCCTGATATATCGAGGTGTTTGCATCGCAGGCAAGCCAGCTCCCACAGTTGACCCGGGCCGACAGTTAGATACCGGTCGGCTACCAGGCCGCCGCGTCTGCTTTTGATTTTGATCTTAGGCGCCCCGTTAAACACGCTGGCCGAACGCAGGCTTGAATCCGTGGGTAACCCGGCAGGACGCCGGGTTAGCCGCCCCGCGCCATGGATGGCGCGTGGCGGCGGCCCACGGATTTAAGCCTTCGTTCGGGCATGCCGAGCCTAGGCGAGGCACCGAGTGTTGGGGCGAAGGCCTTTTGCTTACTTTTGGGCCTTTCCAAAAGTGAGCCGCTGTAAGAGCGGAACCATAAGTAGCCGTTACCTAAATAACGGATATGTACTCAGTCAAACACAGCGCGCCCGCATAAAATCCCCCCACCGCCGCACCAAGTAGTTGTGCTCATCCATCACCGAATTCCACACCGCAATATGCCCCATGCGCTGCTCATAAGACCCCCCATCACGCACGTCGCCCATGTCGATCAACGGCAAACCATCGCTACCCAGCAGTTCCTCCCGTGCAGGCAATCCGGCATACCAGTAATCCCACTCGGCACTGCTAAGGTGATCACGGCTGCGCGCCGGGTTACCGATGTAATACCCCTGGCGCGCCATCACCGCTCCAGGCCAACCCGACAACCACCAATTGAGGTAGGCATACGCCGCATCCAGCACCGGCCCCTGCGCATGGCGTGACAACGACAACCCGCCGAACCACGCGCGATAACCTTCACGCGGCACCGCCAAGCGGTATTTCACGCCCGCGCGATGCAGGCGCATCAAGGTCGGCGACCACAGGCTCTGGATATCGATGGTCGGGCTGAGCATCAATTGCGCCGCCTCTTCATCATCCGACCAGAACGCCGCAAAGTGCCCTTCCCTCTGCTTGCGCACCAGAATGTCGGCGAGCACGTCGATCTCTTCGATGCTCATGTTGCCGATGTCCTTGAACTGCGCCAGCCCCGCGCCCTGCACCGCCAGCGCGGCGTCCAGGGCACCGATGGCGGCGTCGCTCTGCAGGGCGGTGCGGGCGCTCCAGGCCGGGTCCAGCAACCACCCCCAACTTTCGTTGCCGTGGCAGAACCCGTCGGGCAAGCGCTCGGGGCGGTAGGCAAAACTGTCGGCGTTGTGGGTCAGGGGCAGCATGCTGATGCGCTCGGTCACGGTGCTGCCGAGGCTGCCGTCATGCTGCACGAACAGGCGCTCGCTCGGTACGCTGCCACTGCCCAGGCGATCATCGGCCGACAGGCGCCCGCGCTTGGGCAGGTCGTTGATTTCATGCCACAGCGCGATACGCCGCGTGTCGATCGGCTGGATCGCCCGCGCCGGCCACACGAAGTCGACGTTGTGAAACCACTGGTCGTAGAGGTCGTAGCTGTCGGGCTGCATCACCGCGATGCGCTGGGCCTGCTCTACATCGTGCACCTGATACACCAGGCGAATGCCCAGGTCTTGCTCGGCCCGCACGCGCAGGCATTCGAGCAGGGTCACTGAGG
Organism: Pseudomonas sp. BIGb0164; assembly: GCF_024810135.1. Classification (NCBI taxonomy): domain Bacteria; kingdom Pseudomonadati; phylum Pseudomonadota; class Gammaproteobacteria; order Pseudomonadales; family Pseudomonadaceae; genus Pseudomonas; species Pseudomonas sp. BIGb0164. Next base: position 419,628 of record NZ_JANUEA010000002.1, read on the forward strand.
TGCCGAGGACGCGTAAGGTGATCATGCTGCAAACCGCCGCGAGAACACGTCGAAGGAGCGGCGCAACAGCGCCGGGTCCAGGCCGCGCAGGATAAACACCAGGCGCGACTGGCGGTCGCTGCCCGGCCACGCAGGCAGGTGGACCGGGGCATGCAGACAGTGCTGCACGCCATGAATGACGATGGGGGCCGAGCTTGCGTTCACGTTGAGCAGTCCTTTGACGCGAAGGATTCGTTCGCCATGGCATCTTAACAGCATCGACAGCCACACCCCGAAGCCGACCCAGTCCAGTGGCTGATCGAAGCTCAGGCAGCACACTTGGGCAGCGCCGTGAGTCGCGACAGTGGGTTGATGCAGTTGCCAGCGGCCAACCTCGACGGCCGGCTCGGCGCTGCGCAACCCTTCACCGAGCAGCAGTTGATCGCCGCTGTGGATAGCGTGGGTATCGAGGATCGGCGTACCCGCGTTGAGCGCCTGCAAATGCGCACGCAGCGGCGCGCAATCGCCGGCCAAGTCGGTCTTGCTCAGCAACAGGCGGTCGGCGGCCGCAACCTGGGCCAGCCACTCCGGGTGCAGGCGCTCTTGCAAGGTCGCGTGGCTGGCGTCGACCAGGGTAATCACCAGGCCGATGTGGAAACGCCCGCGCAATTGCACGTCGTTGTTCAAGGTGGCAAGGATCGGCGCCGGGTCGGCCAGGCCGGTGGTCTCCAGGATCACCCGCTTGAACGCCGGGATTTCACCGCGCTCACGGCGCTGCAACAGACCGAGCAGTGCGTCTTTCAGCTCGCCACGGATCGAACAGCACACGCAGCCGCTGGGCAGCAGCACGGTGTCGGGCGCCACCTCTTCCACCAGCAGGTGGTCGATACCGACGTCGCCGAATTCGTTGATCAGCAGCGCGGTGTCGCCCAGGCTCTCGCCTTGCAGCAGGCGCTTGAGCAAGGTGGTCTTGCCGCTGCCGAGGAAACCGGTGATGACATTCAGAGCCATGCTCATCAATGTTTTCCTTTGTGGCGAGGGAGCTTGCTCCCGCTGGGCTGCGAAGCGGCCCCAAAAGCTTGGGAGCGCTGCGCACTCCAGCGGGAGCAAGCTCCCTCGCCACAGGGGTTGGGTTTAGTGTTCAAGATGGTTGAGCAACTTAGGGTCGAGCGGGTCCAACGGACGGCCGAGCATGTTTTCGGCGGCCTGCCACAGTGGGTCCAGGCCACTCGCCAGTTCTTGCTTACCGGTAGCGCCCAACAACAGGTAGGACGCGCCCTGGAAGTCTTCGACCTTGAGCCGGAACACCGCCAACACCTGGTTGATCGCCGCGATCCGGCGCAGGCGCTCGCGGCGCCTTGGCACTTCATCGCCCAGGGGGTCGCTCCAGTGCAGGTCTTCGCCAAGCAATCCGCAGAGTCCGCACATGGCTACACCTCGTTCATGGCATGACATCGCCGGAGTTCGGGCCCAGGGTCTGGCCGACGAACAAATTACCGCCCGGTTCGCTGGCGAGCAGCATGGCGGTGGGCGCCACTTCATCAGCCAGACCGAAGCGGCCCAGGGGCAGTTCCTTGGCCTTGGCGCGCTTCCAGTCGTCGCTGATCCCGCCCACCAGCGGCGTTTCAATCGGGCCAGGGGCGATGGCATTGACCAGCACGTTGTCCTTGGCCACTTCCAGGGCGAGGGATTTGGTGAAACCGATCACACCGGCCTTGGCCGCCGCGTAGTGGGTAAGCTCGGCACCGCCCTTGATACCCAGTTGCGACGCCACGTTGATGATGCGCCCCCAACGCTGCGCCAGCATGTGTGGCAAGGCGCGCTGGCTGGCGACGAACACGCTGGTGAGGTCGACGCGCAGCATGTCGTTCCACATCTCGATGGTCAGGTCGACACAGCGCGCCTGGGTGAGCATGCCGGCGTTGTTGACCAGAATGTCGATGCCACCGAAGTGTTCGACGCAACGGTCCACACCCGCCTGGGCGCCTTCGACGGTGCCGACGTCCGCCAGGCACTCGACCACCTCGGCGCCGAGGTTGCGGCAGGTGATCGCCGTTTCGGCGAGGCTCGCGGCGTTGCGGTCGGCCAGCAGCAGGCGCGCGCCTTCGGCGGCGTAGGCACGGGCGATGGCGGCACCGATGCCGCTGCCGGCGCCGGTGATGACGGCGCGGCGGTTAATCAGTTGGTTCATACAAAAAACTCCTCAGACAAAACACCGATCCATTGTGGGAGCTGGCTTGCCTGCGATAGCGGTGGGTCAGCAGCACATGTATTCACTGAACCACCGCCATCGCAGGCAAGCCAGCTCCCACATTTGGATCTATGTACATCCGTTAGTCCGGCCAGCGCACGGTAAGGCCGCCGTCGATGATGATGCTTTGGCCCGTGAGGTAGCTCGACGCTTCACTGGTCAAGAACTGCACCAGCGAGGCCACCTCATCCGCCCGCCCGACACGGCCCAGCGGAATGGCTCGCGCCGCCTTGGCCAAGCCTTCCGGTCCCAGTGAGTTCTTCGCATCCAGCGACTGCGGCGTCTCGATCAACCCGGGGATCACCGCATTGCAACGGATCCCCAGCGGCGCCAGTTCCACCGCCAGCGAACGACACAACCCCGGCACACCGGCTTTGGCCGCCGCGTAGTGGCTGTGCTCCTGCCAGCCATACACGCCACCGGCAATCGACGAGATCGCCACCAGCGCGCCGCCTTCACGCATATGCCGTGTCGCCGCGCGGAAGGTGCGCATCACCCCCGTCAGGTCGACATTGAGCATCTCGTCCCAAAGCGCATCGGTCATCTCCAGCAACGGTGCGCGGCGCAACAGGCCGGCGTTGGCCACCGCGTAATCCAGCCGGCCAAAGTGCTGCACGGCCTGCTCGGCCAGCGCATTCACCGAGGCGCTGTCGCCCACGTCCAGGGGCAGCATGAGGCACTCGCCGCCCGCCCCTTCCACCAAGCCCACGGTGGTGTGCGGGTCGTGAGGATCGGCCGGGTAATACCCGCCGACCACCGCCACGCCCTTTTGCGCATAGGCCACGGCGAGGGCTTGGCCGATGCCGCTGGCGGCGCCGGTAATCAAGGCAACTTTACGGCTCATCATTCACTCCTTACTGAACGGTTTCCGGACGCACATGGCGGGCGGCAAACATCAAGGCGCCGGACAAGAAGCACGGCAGTGCACCGAACCACAGCGCGGCGGTCTGCCAGTCGCTGCCGGCCGACAGCACCTGGGTGGCGCCAAAGCCTGCGACCACTGCGCCGATCGGGCCCATGGCATGGATGATCGCGCCCCCGGTGGCGCGGATGCTGGTGGGGAAACTTTCACTGATGAAGAACAACGCCGCCGAGTACGGGCCGATCAGGAAGAACAGGCCCAGGCTGTACAGCCCGACCACCATCGCCATGTTGCTCGGGCCGAACAGCATGCCGGCGAACGACAGCCCGCCGAGCATCCAGCCCAGGCCGATCACGTTGCGACGGCCGATCTTGTCGCCCATCCAGCCGTGGCTGAGGTAACCGCAGTACCCGACCAGGTTGGACAGCACAAGGATGATCAGCGAGTTCTCGAACGAGATGTGGTGCACGCTGACGATCACCGACGTGCCCAACACGCTGAACACCTGGATCGCTGCCCAGTTGAGCAGCAGCGCTGCGCCGATCACCAACGTGGCGCGACGGGCCGGGCCACGGAACGCCGCCTTGAGGCCGGCCTTGCTGTGTTCGTCGTAGTCGACGCCGTAGGTCACGGCGACGTTTTGCGCTTCTTTCACCGCGCCGCTTTTACGCAGCTCGCTGATGCGCTGGTGGATCTGGAACTGCGGGCTCTCCTTGAGCTTGCGCGCCATGATCGCAATCACGATGGCTGGGATCGCGGCGAAGATGAAGCAGCCTTGCCAACCGATGATCGGCAGCAACAGCGCAGTCAAGCCGGCAGCGATCAACGCGCCCACCGGCCAGCCGCCCTGCACCAGGCTGTAGATGAAGCCACGGCGCTTGGTCAGGCGCGGGTCTTCCGAGGCGCCGTACAGCTCACTCAGATACGTGGCGTTGACGGTTTCCTCGGCATAACCCAGGCCACCCAACGAACGGATCAGAATCAGCGGTGATTTGCCCCACGCGCCGCCGATTGCGGTCAACGCCGAGCACAGCGCAGAACCGGCCACGGTGAAGATGATGCCTTTGCGCCGACCCAGCTTGTCGACGACCGGGCCAATGGCAAAGGCGACCACCGCCGTGCCCACGGCGACCCAGGTTGCAATTTCAGCCTGCTCTACTTCACCCCAGCCAAAGTGCCGGCCGATCTCCGGCAGCAGGGTGCCAAACAGGATGAAGTCATACACCGCAAACACCCAGGCGAAGAACGCGATCCAGGTGGCGAAGCGCACTTCCTGGGACGTCAGTTGCCGGGGTTTCCAGCCGGTCAGGTCAAGCTTGTTGTAGATGGACATGGGTTGCGCCTCAGGGGTGGAAGCATGGGGGTCAGGTACGGGGTTGGCGGCGGATAAAGTCGTCGGCGATTTCGTCGAAGGTGACGAAGCGCACGCCGGCATGGCTCTGGATATGCTCGATCAGACGCTCAAGCATCAGCAGCACTTGCGGGCGGCCGGACACGTCCGGGTGAATGGTCATGGTGAACACCGCGTGTTCGTGTTCGCGGTAGACCCAGTCGAACTGGTCGCGCCACATTTCTTCGAGGTGGCGCGGGTTGACGAAGCCGTGGCTGTTGGGGGCTTTCTTGATGAACATCATCGGCGGCAGGTCGTCGAGGTACCAGTTGGCCGGGATCTCCACCAGGTCGGTTTCTTCGCCGCGCACCAGGGGTTTCATCCAGGTGTCGGGGTGTTGGCTGTAGTCGATCTTGGTCCAGCTGTCGCCCTTGCGCACGTAGTAGGGATGAAAGTCGTTGTGCATCAGGCTGTGGTCGTACTTGATGCCTTTTTTCAGCAGCAGCTCGTTGGTGACCTTGCTGAACTCCCACCATGGCGCGACGTAACCAGTGGGGCGTTTGCCAGTGACCTGGGTGATCAGCTCGATGGATTTATCCAGGACGATTTCTTCCTGCTCGGCCGTCATGGCGATGGGGTTTTCGTGGCTGTAGCCGTGCACGCCGATTTCGTGGCCGGCGTCGGCCACGGCTTTCATCTGCTCGGGGAAGGTTTCCATCGAGTGGCCAGGAATAAACCAGGTGGTGCGCAGGCCGTAGCGCTCGAACAATTTGAGCAGGCGCGGCGCGCCGACTTCACCGGCGAACAGGCCGCGGGAGATGTCGTCCGGCGAGTCTTCGCCGCCGTAGGAACCGAGCCAGCCGGCGACGGCGTCAACGTCGACGCCGAATGCACAGAGAATGTCTTTAGCCATGGTGTGTCTCCTTAAACGTTGAGTACGGATTCGACGGACAACGCGGCGCGCAACAGGCGAGCGTCCTCCCCCGTCGGGGCACTGAGCAGCAGCCCGGTGGGCAGGCCCCCGGCATCGCGGCCGCTGGGCAAGGTCACGCCGGGCATGTCGAGCAAACTGCCCGGCATGGTCAGGCGCAGGGTGGCGAGGTTGGTGGTGACGAAGAGGTCATCGTCGGCTTCCAGCGGTGCCAGCGGCGGCGCCACGTGGGCGACGGTCGGGGTGATGAGCACGGCGCCGTCGAGGTCATCGACCAGTTGTTGCTGCAGGCGCTGGCGTGCGTCCATCAGGTGCAGCAGTTGGCTGGCGGGCAACGCACGCGCGGCTTCGAGGCGACGGCGCACGCGAGGGTCGAGCTGTTCGGCGTCGGCGCTGTCGAGCAAGGCTTCATGCAGGGCGAAGGCTTCGAAGGAGCCGAGCCAACCCTGGCTTTTGATCAGCGCCAGGGTGGCCTGGAACGTGGCCGATGGGCGCACCTCTACCAGGGCGCCGTGGGCTCGCAATCGGTCAACCGCGCGCAGCAGGTTGTTGCGCACGGCCGGCTCGATGTCTTCCAGGGCGCCTTGTTCAAGCACAAAACGCTGGCCCTTGAGGCTGCGCGCGCTGTGGGTGTGGGCACGGCCGTGAAGCAGGTCATCGATGGCCAAGGCATCGCGCACGCTGCGGGTCAGCGGGCCGAGGCTGTCGAGGGTGTGGGCCAGGGGAAACACACCGTCGCGGCTGTAGCGTCGACTGCTGCTGCGGTACCCCACCAGGCCATTGAGCGCGGCGGGAATGCGGATTGAGCCTGCCGTGTCGGTGCCCATGGCGATGGGCACGATCCCGGCGGCCACGGCAACGGCCGACCCGGAGGAAGAGCCACCGGGAATACGCGGTTGGTCGCTCCCGTGGGGATTGTGCGGCGTGCCGAAATGCGGGTTCAGGCCCAGGCCGGAATACGCCAGTTCGCTGAGGTTGGTCTTGCCCACGCTGACCATCCCGGCGCGGCACAACAGGCCCACCGTGGGCGCATCCAGCAAAGCCTGGGGCGCATGGCGACGGTAGGCGGCGCCGGCCGTGGTGATGCTGCCGGCCATGTCGAACAAATCCTTCCAGGCCAGCGGCACACCGTCGAACACACTCAATGGTTGTCCGGCTCGCCAGCGGGCGGCGGCGGCTTCGGCTTCACGGCGGGCGCGCTCGGCGGTCAGGGAAATAAACACGCCTGGGCAGCGACTCGCTTGATCGAGCGCCTGTTCGAGGGCCTGCACCGGGTCGCTGCGACCGCTGGCAAAAGCCTCGGCCATGGAAGTGGCGTCTGACATCAAGATGACCCTCACAAAACGTACATATTAATAAAATGTACATTTTACAAAGGCAGCTTTCGTGCCAGTCTCTGCCAAACAGATTTTGCGCTGCTCAGGTTTTGGGCCTTGAGCTACGGGATAGATGGTTTCAAGCCAGGCAAAAAAATCTTGCCGGGGCATCGCAAAGCGACTTCAATGAAATAATGTATCTTTTATTAATAAGTACATTTTGGTGCAAAAAAGTAACATCCCCATCGGCAAGGCCCCAAATAAGTGCCACTGACGTGGCGCAGAGTGACAGGCACGACTTATGAGAGAATCCCCGGCCACCGTCCTACATGCCTCAGAGAAACCGATGAAAGCAGTGTCCACCTCGGCCTCCCGTTACGCGATGATTCACCAGGTTCTGCGTGATGCGATCGTCAATGGCACTGCCCGCCACGGCCTGGTGTTGCTCGAAGCGCCGCTGGCCGAGCTGTTCGGCACCAGCCGCGTGCCGGTGCGCAGGGCCCTGGATTTGCTGCATGACGAAGGCCTGATCTGCCGCTTCAATGGCCGGGGTTACCTGATCAACCCAGAAGGCTTGGCGATGGAGCCGCTGCGCCTGCCATTGAGCCATGCCCACCTGGGCCTGGATGGCGAGCAGGACTTGGTGGACACTCGGCCGCTGGGCGAGCGCATCGTCGAGGAGATCGGCGCGGCGCTGTCCACCTGCATCGCTTTCGGCCATTACCGCCTGGATGAACAAGCCGCCGCCGACCACTACGGGGTCAGCCGCGCGGTGGTGCGTGAGGCGTTGATGCGCTTGCGCGACCGTGGCCTGGTGGAAAAAGAGCCCTACTCCCAATGGCTGGCCGGGCCGTTGACCGCACGGGAAGTCACCGAAGACTACGAACTGCGCGCCTGCCTGGAACCCGAAGCGTTGCGCCAGAGCGCGCCCAACCTGGACCGCGAGTTGCTCGAAGCCATGTTGCAACGCGTGCGGGATGCCCAGGACAACCCCCACTGCAGCCTGGAAGCCATCGAGCAGATCGAAGAAGACCTGCACCAACGCTGCCTGGCCGGCTTGCAAAACCGCAAGATTGCCGCGCTGATCCGCCAGGGCCAGAGCCCGATGATCATCAGCCGGATTTTCTACCGTTTGCTGGGAATCGGTGCCGACCCGGCCATGTTGGCCGAACATCGCTTGATTCTGGAGTTGCTGCTGCATGGGGCGTTTGATGCGGCAGCGTTGAACCTGCGCGAGCATTTGCAGCGGGCCAGGCAGCGGATGTTGCAGCGGTTGAAGGTGTTGTCGGTATTGCCCGAACAGCCGCTGCCTAGCTACCTGCACAAAATCAGCTGACTCAACGCTCCTACAGTCAATATCATGCAATTTGTTGCTAACTGCTCAACGCCATTGAAACCACCGCTGCGCCGCCCCATCTAACCTCCATACTTCCTTATGCAGGTGCCCCATGAGCGACCAGCAAGCCTTACCTGATTACGACCTGAACGACTACGCCGACCCCGAAAACGCTGAAACCCCTTCGTCGAACACCGGCCTGGCGCTGCCTGGGCAGAACCTGCCCGACAAGGTCTACATCATCCCGATCCACAATCGCCCGTTCTTCCCGGCCCAAGTGCTGCCGGTGATCGTCAATGAAGAACCCTGGGCCGAAACCCTGGAGCTGGTGAGCAAGTCCGACCACCACTCCCTGGCCCTGTTCTTCATGGAGACGCCGCCAGAAGACCCGCGCCATTTCGACACCTCCGCCCTGCCGCTGTACGGCACGCTGGTGAAGGTGCATCACGCCAGCCGCGAGAACGGCAAGCTGCAATTCGTCGCCCAGGGCCTGACCCGGGTGCGCATCAAGACCTGGCTCAAGCACCACCGCCCGCCGTACCTGGTGGAAGTCGAATACCCGCACCAGCCCTCCGAGCCGACCGATGAGGTCAAGGCCTACGGCATGGCGCTGATCAATGCGATCAAGGAACTGCTGCCCCTCAACCCGCTGTACAGCGAAGAGTTGAAGAACTACCTCAACCGCTTCAGCCCCAACGACCCGTCGCCACTCACCGACTTCGCCGCCGCGCTGACCTCGGCCACCGGTAACGAGTTGCAGGAAGTGCTGGACTGCGTGCCCATGCTCAAGCGCATGGAAAAAGTGCTGCCGATGCTGCGCAAGGAAGTCGAGGTTGCGCGCCTGCAAAAGGAAATCTCCGCCGAGGTGAACCGCAAGATCGGCGAGCACCAGCGCGAGTTCTTCCTCAAGGAACAGCTCAAGGTGATCCAGCAGGAACTGGGCCTGACCAAGGACGACCGCAGCGCGGACGTCGAGCAGTTCGAGCAGCGCCTGGTGGGCAAAGTGCTGCCGACCCAGGCGCAAAAGCGCATCAGCGAAGAGATGAACAAGCTGTCGATCCTGGAAACGGGCTCGCCGGAATACGCCGTGACGCGCAACTACCTGGACTGGGCCACCTCGGTGCCGTGGGGCGTGTATGGCGAGGACAAGCTCGACCTGAAACACGCGCGCAAGGTGCTGGATAAACACCACGCGGGCCTGGACGACATCAAGAGCCGCATCCTCGAATTCCTGGCGGTGGGTGCCTACAAAGGTGAGGTCGCCGGTTCCATCGTGCTGCTGGTCGGCCCGCCCGGTGTGGGCAAGACCAGCGTCGGCAAATCCATCGCCGAGTCCCTGGGGCGGCCGTTCTATCGCTTCAGTGTCGGCGGCATGCGCGACGAGGCCGAGATCAAGGGCCATCGCCGCACCTACATCGGCGCCCTGCCGGGCAAGCTGGTGCAGGCGCTGAAAGATGTGGAGGTGATGAACCCGGTGATCATGCTCGACGAGATCGACAAGATGGGCCAGAGCTTCCAGGGCGACCCGGCGTCGGCGCTCCTGGAAACCCTGGACCCGGAGCAGAACGTCGAATTCCTCGACCACTACCTGGACCTGCGCCTGGACCTGTCCAAGGTGCTGTTCGTGTGCACCGCCAACACCCTGGACTCCATTCCCGGGCCGTTGCTGGACCGTATGGAAGTGATTCGCCTGTCGGGCTATATCACCGAAGAAAAAGTCGCCATCGCCAAGCGCCACCTGTGGCCAAAGCAGCTGGAAAAAGCCGGTGTGGCGAAAAACAGCCTGACCATCAGCGACGGCGCCCTGCGTGCATTGATCGACGGCTATGCGCGGGAAGCCGGGGTGCGACAGCTGGAGAAACAGCTGGGCAAGCTGGTGCGCAAGGCGGTGGTCAAACTGCTGGATGAGCCGGACTCGGTGATCAAGATCGGCAACAAGGACCTGGAAAGCTCACTGGGCATGCCGGTGTTCCGCAACGAGCAGGTCTTGTCTGGCACCGGCGTCATCACCGGGCTGGCCTGGACCAGCATGGGCGGCGCCACCCTGCCGATCGAGGCCACGCGCATTCACACGCTCAACCGGGGCTTCAAGCTCACCGGACAATTGGGTGAAGTGATGAAGGAGTCCGCCGAAATTGCCTACAGCTACATCAGCTCGAACCTGAAGTCGTTCGGCGGTGATCCGAAGTTCTTCGACGAAGCCTTTGTGCACCTGCACGTGCCGGAAGGTGCCACGCCTAAAGACGGCCCAAGCGCGGGCGTGACCATGGCCAGTGCGTTGCTGTCGCTGGCACGTAACCAGCCGCCGAAGAAAGGCGTGGCCATGACCGGTGAGCTGACGTTGACCGGGCATGTACTGCCGATTGGCGGGGTACGTGAGAAGGTGATTGCGGCGCGGCGCCAGAAGATTCATGAGCTGATCTTGCCGGAGCCGAACCGTGGCAGTTTTGAAGAGTTGCCGGAGTACTTGAAGGAAGGCATGACGGTGCATTTTGCCAAGCGCTTTGCGGATGTGGCGAAGGTGCTGTTCTGATAACGCTCTAGTGCCTGATCTGGCCTCTTCGCGAGCAAGCCCGCTCCCACAGTTGACCGCGTCCATCTTTGGAATACGGTCGAATGTGGGAGCGGGCTTGCTCGCGAAAGCGCCAGCCCATTCAACACAAATCTCCCTCTTGTCACACCTTGTCTCATCTTCGGTTATGCTCGCCGTTCGTCGTGAATGAACGGAGCCCCCATGACCGCTGCCCGCCTGCTTCTCCCCCTGAGCCTTGCCCTGCTGGCTGCGTGCGCCAGTGCGCCGAAACAGAACGTCACCGTGGAAGACCAGAGCGCCTGCCCGCTCCAGCTCAAAAACGGGCAAAACCTGATCCTCACCCTGCCCAGCAACCCCACCACCGGCTACCGCTGGGCCATCCAGGATTCCGCCGGGGGCGTACTGCGCGCCTTGAGCCCCGAGGTCTACAGCAGCTCGGAGTCCGGCGTCGTCGGCGGTGGCGGCCAGTCCACCTGGCGCTTCCAGGCGTTTGCGACCGGCCAGGGCCGTTTGCGCCTGACCTCCCAACAACCTTGGGAGCCGGAAGCCGAACCTGCCGAATCCTTCGACTGCGCCATCACGGTGAACTGATATGCCTTGGCTGATTCTTGCGTTGATGGGCGCCGGTACTTTTATCTACGGCCTGACCACCCATGCGACCTTGCTGTGCTTGCTGGTCAAACCGCTGCCAGTATTGGCGCTGCTCGGTTGGCTGCACGACGCACCGCCCACTGACTATCGACGCTGGATCAGCCTGGGGCTGATTTTTTCCCTGGTGGGCGATGTGTTACTCGCCTGGCCGGGCGACCTGTTTATCTTTGGCCTGGGCGCCTTTCTGTTCGCCCACTTGGCGTACCTCAAGGCTTATTTCAGTGACTGCCGCCGCCTGGCGCTGCTGCCGTTGGTGTTGGCCCTGGCCGTGGGTGCAGTGCTGTTGAGCATCCTGGTTTCCCACGGCCTGGGCGATTTGCTGATACCGGTGGTGGTTTACGCCACCGTGATCACCGCCATGCTCTGGCGTGCGCTGGCGCGCCTGGGCAGCGGCGTGCCAAAGCGCTCGGCGGCCTTGGCGGCAGCGGGCGCGGCGTCGTTTGTGTTTTCCGACACGCTGATTGGGATCAACCGGTTTGTGGTGGCATTCGAGGCTGCGCCCTATTTGCTGATCACCACCTATTGGCTGGGGCAGTGGGGTATCACTGCATCGGCGTTCCATCAGACAACCCGCGCACACGAGGGCCAAGTTGGCTAAAATGCCGGCCTTTCCCCATCAATGCCGGAACAACCGTGAGCAAAGAACCCGATCGCCTATTCGCCCAGCCCCTGACCCAGGTGCCGGACTTCGCCTTTAACGAGGACGTGGTGCGGGTGTTCCCGGACATGATCAAGCGCTCGGTGCCGGGTTATCCGACCATCGTCGAAAACCTCGGGGTGCTCGCCGCCCAATTCGCCCAACCCAACAGCGTGCTCTACGACCTGGGGTCGTCCCTGGGCGCGGTGACCCAAGCCTTGCGCCGCCATGTGCGCACCGACGGTTGCCGGGTGATCGCAGTGGATAACTCGGCGGCGATGGTCGAGCGTTGCCGCGAATACCTCAATGGCCAGGACTCGATGTTCCAGGAGCTGTTGCCGGTTGAGGTGATCGAGGGCGATATCCTTGCGCTGCAGTTCCAGCCGGCCTCGGTGGTGGCGCTGAACTTCACCCTGCAATTCATCGCGCCCGATGAGCGCCTGGCGTTGCTGTCGCGCATTCGTCAGTCATTGCTGCCGGGCGGTGCGCTCATCCTGTCGGAGAAGCTGCGCTTCAATGACCCCGAAGAGCACGCCTTGCTCACCGACCTGCATATCGCGTTCAAACGCGCCAACGGCTACAGCGAACTGGAAATCGCCCAGAAGCGCAGCGCCATCGAAAACGTCATGAAGCCCGACAGCCTCGAAGAACACCGCGAACGCCTGCTGGCGGCCGGGTTCTCGAAAGTCGTGCCGTGGTTCCAGTGTCTTAACTTTGCCTCGTTGATTGCCTTGCCATGATTGATCTGTCCCCCCTTGCCCGCCATTTGGTCGGCACTCCCCTGGCCGTCTGGGCCCAGGGCCTGCAAGCGCAACTCGATAGCAAGATGGAGAAAGGTCATGGCGACCTGGAACGCTGGCAGAGTGCGCTGGATGCGTTGCCGAAAATCCAGCCCAGTGACGTAGATTTGCTGGGTGGCCTGACCCTCGACACCGACTGCGACGACGACACCCGCGCACAAATGCGCACCGCGCTGATGGGCCTGAGCCCGTGGCGCAAGGGCCCGTTCAACCTGTTCGGCGTGCACGTGGACACCGAATGGCGCTCGGACTGGAAGTGGTCGCGGGTGGCACCGCACTTGAACCTCAAGGGCAAGCGCATCCTCGATGTGGGCTGCGGCAACGGCTACTACATGTGGCGCATGCTCGGCGCCGGTGCCGACAGCGTGATTGGCGTTGATCCGAACTGGTTGTTCTTCTGCCAGTTCCAGGCGGTTCAGCGTTACCTGTCAGAACCCAAGGCCTGGCATTTGCCGTTCCCGTTTGAGGACCTGCCGAGCAATCTGGAAGGCTTCGACACCGTGTTTTCCATGGGCGTGTTCTACCACCGCCGTTCGCCCATCGAACATCTACTCGCGCTGAAAGACACCTTGGTCAAGGGCGGCGAACTGGTGCTGGAAACCCTGGTGGTGGAAGGTGATCAGCAGCAGGTGCTGGTGCCGGAAGACCGTTATGCGCAGATGCGCAACGTGTGGTTCCTGCCGTCGGTGCCGGCGCTGATGCTGTGGCTGCGCCGTGCGGGCTTCAGTGATGTGCGTTGCGTGGATGTGAGCGTGACGACGGTCGAGGAACAGCGCGGGACGGAGTGGATGAAGTATCAGTCACTGAGTGACTTCCTGGACCCGCAAGATCACAGCAAGACGATCGAAGGGCTGCCGGCGCCGATGCGGGCGGTGATCATCGCCAAGAAATAACCCCACGCCATCTGAATAAATGGAGATCAACGGTGGGAGCTGGCTTGCCTGCGATGGCATCACCTGGGTTTGCCTGACCTACCGAGGTGTCTGCATCGCAGGCAAGCCAGCTCCCACAGGGGTATGCGGTGTCAGGTGGCTTGTGGTTTGGCGCGGCGGGCCTTGAAGAATTCGCTGAGTACGGTGCCGCACTCCTCGGCCAGTACGCCACCTTCAAACAGCACCTTATGGTTGAGAAAGCCCTGGGTAAAAAACTGCCCCTGGCTCTGCACGATCCCCGCCTTGGGCTCCAGTGCGCCGTACACCACCCGCGCAATCCGCGAATGCACGATCAGGCCGGCGCACATGCTGCATGGCTCCAGCGTCACATACAGCGTGCTGCCCACCAACCGGTAATTGCTGATGGCTTGCGCGGCGGCGCGGATGGCGACCATCTCGGCATGGGCGCTGGGGTCGTTGCCGCTGATGGGGCAATTGAAGCCCCGGCCGATGATTTCACCGTCCTGCACCAGCACCGCACCCACGGGCACTTCGCCCAGCGCGGCGCCTTGGGCGGCGAGGGCCAAGGCTTCGCGCATGAAGTCCTGGTCGCGGCTGCGGTCGATGATGGCGGCGGGGCGAAACTGGCGCATCACGCCACCTCGATGGCGGCCATCAGGCCGGTTTCCATGTGGTCGATCACGTGGCAGTGGAACATCCACACCCCCGGGTTATCCGCCACCAAGGCCACGCGGGCACGTTCGTTCTTGCCCAGCAGGTAGGTGTCGGTGAAATACGGGATCACCGTGTGGCGGTTTGAGGCGATCACCTTGAAGCTCATGCCGTGCAAGTGGATCGGGTGTTGGTACTGGGTCATGTTCTTCAATTCGAAAATGTAGCTCTTGCCCTTCTCCAGCTTGGCAATCGGGCGGTCGGCGCAGGTCTTGTCGGTGATGTCCCAGGCCTTGCCGTTGATTTGCCACAGGCTGGGCGGCTTGCCGTTGTCGGTATCGACCGACACCGAGCCCACCCATTCGAAATTGAAGTTGAGTTTCTCGGCATTGGCCAGGTCGGGCTCGGCAATCGGGTTGGCGGGCAACGCGGGTGGCCATTCGGTAGGCGCATCGGCATTGGCCACCGACCGGAAGGTGCCCAGGCGCACCGGGCCGTTGCGGATCGACAGTTCCTCGCCGGCCGCCGGCGCCTTGATCGCCAGGCAGATGCGCATGCCGGGGCCCAGCCAGTATTCCTTGCCCAGTGGGCGCGGCTCGATGGGGTTGCCGTCCAGCGCGTAGATCTGCGCTTCGACATCCGGAATGTTGATGCGATAGGTCAGGGTGTTGTCGAGGTTAAGCAGGCGTACGCGGGTGATCTGCCCGGCCGGCAAGTCGATGACCGCCTGGGACACACCATTGATGGTCGACAAGCGCCCGGCCGTGCCGCCGCGTGCTGCCTCACGGGGCACGCTGAACGCGACGAAGGCGCCCTCCTCGTCCACGTGCCAGCTTTTCAGGCTCAGGGTGCGTTCGTGCTTGAAACCGGTGGGTTCGCGTTCTTCGATGATCAGCGGGCCGACCAGGCCACGGCCGAGTTCTTCGCTGCTGTTCACGTGAGGGTGATACCAGTAGCTGCCCGCGTCGGGCACGCGGAACTTGTAGTCGAAGTATTCACCGGGCAATACCGGCAATTGGGAGACGTAGGGCACGCCGTCCATTTCCAGCGGCAGGCGGATGCCGTGCCAGTGGATGGTGGTGGCAACCGGCAGGTGGTTGATGAAACGCACCCGCAGCCATTCGCCCTGGCGCACACGCAACTCGGTGCCAGGCGCCGATGGGCCGAACGCCCAAGCCTGGGTCTTGTGCCCAGGCACCAGCTCCACATCCAGAGGCGCGGCGATCAGTTCGTAATCGTGGCCCGCCTCGGACTCGGCGACTTTCCCCAGCCAGTAGCGGTAGGCGCCACCGGCACCGACGCCCACGACGGCAAGGCCTGCAAGACCACCCAGGATTTGTCGACGGGAAAAGGATCGGGACACAACAACCTCACGTATCTGCCGCAGGCCAGGGCCTGCAAAGGGCAGATACGATACACCGGCATCGGCTAAACAGTAAGGCTTCGCATTGCCGCATGGCTGAATTCAAAGGGTTTTGCCGGGCGACCACAGCTTCGGCCCCCCCAAAGATCAACTGTGGGAGCTGGCTTGCCTGCGATAGCGGTGGGTCAGCAAATGCAGCATTGACTGGTTCACCGCAATCGCGGGCAAGCCCGCTCCCACATTTTTGATCTTCAGTGGTTTTTAGACTGTGTTGAGTCAGGCCTTGGCGGCAGCCAGGATCAGCGCCTTCATCTCGGCCACGGCGCCTTTGAAACCGACGAACAGCGCATGAGCCACCAGCGCATGGCCAATGTTCAGTTCGTTGATGCCGTTGATCGCCGCCACCGCTTCGACGTTGTGGTAATGCAGGCCATGGCCGGCGTTGACGATCAGGCCTTCCTTGAGACCGCAGCTCACACCATCAATGATGCGTTGCAGCTCGTCCGCCACTTCGGTGGGCGTGGTGGCATCGGCGTAACGGCCGGTGTGCAGTTCGATGGCCGGCGCGCCGACACGGCGGGAGGCTTCGATCTGGCGCTCGTCGGCGTCGATGAACAGCGAGACTTCGCTGCCCAGCTTCGACAGGCGCTCAACAGCCGCCTTGATCCGCGCCTCTTGGCCGGCCACGTCGAGGCCGCCTTCGGTGGTCAGTTCCTGGCGGGTTTCGGGCACCAGGCAGATGTGCGCTGGGCGGATGCGTTCGGCGAACTGCATCATCTCTTCGGTCACACCCATCTCGAAGTTCATGCGGGTTTGCAGCACATCCTTGAGCACCAGCACATCGCGCTCCTGGATGTGGCGGCGGTCTTCGCGCAGGTGCACGGTGATGCCGTCGGCGCCCGCTTCTTCGGCGTCCAGCGCGGCCTTGACCGGGTCGGGGTAACGGGTGCCCCGGGCCTGGCGCAGGGTGGCGACGTGGTCGATGTTGACGCCAAGAAGAATGCGATTGCTGGTGGTCACGGAAGCGCTCCTGAAAAGGGAAAGAAACGCCGCACAGCATACACGGGGTTGTCAGGGCTTTCGAAACAACTCGCGACTGACCAGCGGCCGTCCGCCCAAGTGCACGGCCAGGGCCTGGCGCATCAGGCGCTTGGCGGCGGACAAGGCACCGGGGGCGGTCCAGTCGGCTTCGCTCATGGCCAGCAACTCGGTGCCCTGGAACAGGCCGGGTTGTAGCAGGTACACCCGCTCCAAGCCCGCGTCGACTTGCAGGCGATACATGCCGTCGGCGGCGATGGGCTCGCCGTGCAGGTCGTTGGCCAGTTCAAAGCCGTAGCCCAGGTCGTCGAGCAAGCGCCATTCGAAAGCGCGCAGCAGCGGCTCCAAAGGGCGACCTTCGGCCAGGGCCAGCAGGGTGGCAGCGTAGTGATCGAACACGGCCGGGTGCGGGTCTTCGGCTGGCAGCAGGCGAATCAGCAGTTCGTTGAGGTACAAGCCGCTGAACAGCGCCTCGCCATTGAGCCAAGCGGAAGTGCCGACGCTCTCCATGCGGCCGACGTTTTTCAATTCGCCCTTGCCGCGAAACTCCACGTCCAGCGCCACGAAAGGCCGCGCCAATGTGCCCGCCTTGCCCCGTGCGCTGCGCAACACAGCGCGCAGGCGGCCTTGGGGCGTCAGGAAATCCACCAGGGCGCTGGTCTCGCGGTAGGCGCGGCTGTGCAGGACGTAGGCGGGTTGGCTGGGGGGTGGGGATTGGGACATTAGGTTCTCGCTGACAAGCACGGTCTTGAAAACTGCGACTATCCAATGTGGGAGCGGGCTTGCTCGCGAAAGCGGAGTGTCAGTCGATACATTCATCACTGATAAACCGTATTCGCGAGCAAGCCCGCTCCCACATTTTAACTTGCGGCGTTACCGAAGGGCGCTTACAGGTCGCCGTAGCCCAGGGATCGCAGTGCGCGCTCGTCGTCGGACCAGCCGCCTTTCACCTTCACCCACAGGTTGAGCATGATCTTGGAGTCGAACAGCAGCTCCATGTCCTTGCGCGCCTCGGTGCCGATGCGCTTGATGCGCTCGCCCTTGTCGCCAATGATGATTTTCTTCTGGCCATCGCGCTCGACGAGGATCAGCGCATGGATGTGCAAGGTCTTGCCCTGCTGCTTGAACTCTTCGATCTCGACGGTGATCTGGTACGGCAGCTCGGCACCCATCTGGCGCATGATTTTCTCGCGCACCAGTTCGGCGGCGAGGAAACGGCTGCTGCGGTCGGTGATCTGGTCTTCCGGGAAGAAGTGCTCGTTCTCCGGCAGGTGCTCGGCGATCACGCGCTCCAGGGCATCCAGGTTGTGGCCTTGCTGGGCCGAGATCGGGATGATCTGGGCGTTCGGCAGTTGTTCCTGCAGCCAGCTCAGGTGGGGCATCAGCTCGGCTTTGTCTTCGATACGGTCGGTCTTGTTCAGCGCGACGATCAGCGGGCCGGTGACGTACTGCACGCGCTCCAGGACCATCTGGTCTTCATCGGTCCACTTGGTGCGGTCGACCACGAAGATCACCACGTCGACGTCTTTCAACGCCGCCGAAGCGGTCTTGTTCATGTAGCGGTTGAGGGCTTTCTCGCCGCCTTTGTGCATGCCCGGGGTGTCGACGTAGACCGCTTGCACGTTGCCTTCGGTCTTGATGCCCAGCATGTTGTGGCGGGTGGTCTGGGGCTTGCGCGAAGTGATCGCGAGCTTCTGGCCGAGGATGTGGTTGAGCAACGTGGACTTGCCCACGTTCGGGCGGCCGACGATGGCAACATAGCCACAGCGTGTTGCGGTTGAATCAGTCATGGCCATTCTCCACGCCCAGGGCAATCAGTGCTGCTGCGGCCGCTACCTGTTCGGCAATACGACGGCTCACACCCTGACCTCGGCTTTTTTCGTTCAGTAAGGTGATTTCACATTCCACGAAGAACACGCGGCAATGGGGTTCACCCTGGATATCCACCACTTCATAGCGTGGCAGTTCGCAACCACGGGACTGCAGGAATTCCTGCAGGCGGGTCTTGGGGTCTTTGTTGGTGTCGACCAGCGTGAGGCTTTCGATCTCGGAGGTCAGCCAGGCGGTGACCCGCTCCTTGGCCGCTTCCATGCCTGCGTCCAGGTAGATCGCACCGATCAGCGCTTCGAGGGCGTCGGCCAGGATCGACTCGCGACGGAAACCGCCGCTCTTCAATTCGCCGGAGCCCAGGCGCAGGTACTCGCCCAGGCCGAAGCCACGGGCCAGCACAGCCAGGGTTTCGCCCTTCACCAGGCGCGCGCGCAGGCGCGACAGCTGGCCTTCACGGGCTTGGGGGAAACGCTCGAACAGCGCTTCACCGGCGACGAAATTGAGGATGGCATCACCGAGGAATTCCAGGCGCTCGTTATTACGCCCGGCAAAACTGCGGTGTGTGAGGGCAAGGACCATCAATTCCTGGTCCTTGAAGGTGTAGCCGAGCTGGCGCTCGAGACGACTTAGGGAAACGGTCACGGTTTATCCATATCTAGTTGGTGGCACCGGCGGCCATCGACGATTGACGCAGTGTTCAAATTCACATCCTGGTTGGTGCTGCTTGGGGCCGGCTACAAAATTGTCCCAGCCCCAGAAAAGCATTCGGCGCTGTGTTCACAGCGCCGCTTGTATTACTTGATCAGCCCGACCCGCGAGAAGTTCGGCAGGTGGCTGAGCTTGGGTTCCGGCCAGCTCATCCAGACCGCAAAGGCCTTGCCGACGATGTTCTCGTCGGGGACCATGCCCAGCAGGTCCTTGGGAATGTTGGGATCATCCCAGTACCGGCTGTCGTTGGAGTTGTCGCGGTTGTCGCCCATCATGAAGTAGTGCCCGGCTGGCACTTTCCACTCGCCATCCGGCATCGCGCGGTAGCGGCTCATTTCCTTGCGGATTTCGTGCTCCACCGCACCGAGTTTTTCCAGGTACAGCTCAGCGCTGCCCAGGGTGTTCGGCTCGGCGCCGATCAATTTCTCGGCAACCGACTCGCCATTGACGAACAAGCGCTTGTCGCTGGTGTAGCGGATCACGTCACCCGGCAGGCCCACCACACGCTTGATGTAGTTAACGTTCGGGTCGCTTGGGTAGCGGAACACCATCACATCGCCACGCTGCGGATCACCCACCTGGATGACCTTCTTGTCGATCACCGGCAAACGGATCCCGTAGGAGAACTTGTTCACCAGGATGAAGTCGCCCACGTCCAGGGTCGGCTTCATCGACCCCGAAGGGATCTGGAACGGTTCCACCAGGAACGAACGCAACACCAGCACGATGAACAGCACCGGGAAGAACGACTTGCCGTACTCAACCAGCAGCGGCTCTTTGTTCAGCTTCTCGATCACCACGGCATCGGGCTGGCCGACGCTGCCCTGATAGGACGCGATAGCCGCCCGCCGACGCGGGGCGAAGAACACCAGATCGAGCAACGCCAGGAGACCGCAAACGGCAACGGCGATGACCAGCAACAGCGGGAAATTTAGTGACATAGGACCTAACTATCCAACCTGAGCACCGCAAGGAAGGCTTCTTGTGGAACTTCCACGTTGCCTACTTGCTTCATGCGTTTTTTACCGGCCTTTTGCTTCTCAAGCAGCTTGCGCTTACGGCTTACGTCACCGCCGTAGCATTTGGCCAGTACGTTCTTTCTGAGAGCCTTGACGGAGGTCCGTGCAATGATCTGCCCGCCAATGGCGGCCTGGATCGCGACGTCGAACATCTGGCGCGGAATCAGTTCTTTCATCTTCTCGGTCAACTGGCGACCTTTGTAGTGCGCGTTGTCCTTGTGCACGATCAGCGCCAGGGCATCGACCTTGTCGCCATTGATCAGCACGTCCAGTTTCACCAGATTAGCCGATTGGTACCGGTCGAAATGGTAATCCAGCGAAGCATAGCCGCGACTGGTGGACTTGAGGCGGTCGAAGAAGTCCAGGACCACTTCGTTCATCGGCATGTCGTAGGTGACTTGCACCTGGGTACCGAGGAACAGCATGTCGCGTTGTACGCCACGCTTTTCGATGCACAGGGTGATGACGTTGCCCAGGTGCTCCTGCGGCACCAGGATATTGGCCCGCACGATAGGCTCGCGCATGTCGTCGATGGCCGAGAGATCCGGGAGCTTGGACGGGTTGTCGACGTAAATCGTTTCACCAGTTTTCAGCAACAGCTCGAAAATAACCGTTGGCGCGGTGGTGATCAGGTCCAGGTCGTATTCGCGCTCGAGGCGCTCCTGGATGATTTCCATGTGCAGCATGCCCAGGAAACCGCAGCGGAAGCCGAAGCCCAGGGCGTCGGAGCTTTCCGGGGTGTACTGCAACGACGAGTCGTTGAGGGTCAGCTTTTGCAGGGCTTCGCGGAAATCTTCGAAGTCATCGGAACTGACCGGGAACAGGCCGGCGTAGACCTGTGGCTGGATGCGCTTGAAACCTGGCAGCACGTCGACGTCGGGCGTGGAGCTCAAGGTCAGGGTATCACCCACCGGTGCACCGTGAATGTCCTTGATGCCGGCGATGATGAAGCCTACTTCACCGGCTTTCAGATCAACGGTAGCGGTGTGCTTGGGGTTGAACACACCGACGCTGTCCACCAGGTGGATCTTGCCGGTGGATTTGACCAGGATCTTGTCGCCCTTCTTCACACGGCCGTGGCGCACGCGTACCAGGGAGACAACGCCCAGGTAGTTGTCGAACCAGGAGTCGATGATCAACGCTTGCAGCGGATCGTCGTAGTTGCCGGTGGGCGCAGGAATGGTGTGCACCAGGCGTTCGAGCACTTCGTCGACACCCAGGCCGGTCTTGGCGCTGCAGGTGACGGCGTCGGTGGCGTCGATGCCGATGATCTTCTCGATCTCTTCCTTGACGCGCTCGGGCTCGGCCTGTGGCAGGTCGATCTTGTTCAGCACGGGCATGACTTCCAGGCCCTGCTCGATCGCGGTGTAGCAGTTGGCAACCGATTGCGCTTCAACGCCCTGGCCTGCGTCAACCACCAGCAAGGCACCTTCACAGGCCGCCAGGGAACGGCTGACTTCGTAGGTGAAGTCGACGTGGCCCGGGGTATCAATGAAGTTCAGCTGGTAGGTGATGCCGTCTTTGGCTTTGTAGTACAGCGTAACGCTGTGGGCCTTGATGGTGATCCCGCGCTCGCGTTCGAGGTCCATGGAATCCAGTACCTGGGCTTCCATTTCACGCTCGGCAAGGCCGCCGCACATCTGGATGAATCGATCGGCCAGCGTCGACTTGCCATGGTCAATGTGGGCGATGATGGAGAAATTGCGGATATGACTCAAATCACTCACGGATCAACACTCAAAAAGGCTGCAGGCAGATTGCCCGCTGAAAAATAGCCGGGAATTGTACCTGATGCTCTGGCCAGACGTCATCTTTGCTGACCAGAACAAAAATGCCCCGGTCTCTCGACTGGGGCATTTTTTGAACATAAGCGCGGTATCAACCGGCCCGGCGCAACAGCCAGAACCCGGCCAGGGCGCAAATAGTGGTGGGCACCAGCACCGCAAACAGCGGCGAGAAGCCAAACACCAGGCTCGAGGGGCCGAGCAGGTCCTGGGCAATGCGGAAGGTGAAACCTACCAGCACGCCGGTGAACACACGCTGCCCCAGGGTCACGGAGCGCAGCGGGCCGAAGATGAACGAGATGGCCATCAACACCAGCGCAGCGGTTACCACCGGCTGCAAGACTTTTACCCAGAATGCCAGCCAGTAGCGGCCGTTGTTCAGGCCCTGGTCCTTCAGGTAGTGGATGTACCCCCAAAGCCCGGAGATCGGCAGGCTTTCCGGGATCATCACTACCGTATTCAGAAGTTCCGGCTTAAGCGCGATATCCCACGCCTCGCTCGGCACGCTGATGACTTCGGTGCTGGCCTTGATGCCCTGGCCGATATTGCGGAAGTAAGTGGTGGTGACGTCGGTCAGCTGCCACTTTTGATCACTGTACTGCGCACGCTTGGCGAAGCTGGACGACAACATGTGACGCTCTTTGTCGAAGGTGTAGCGCGTCACACCAATCAACAGGCCGCCCGGTTGCACGGCGTTGATGTGGATGAACTCATCACCCTGGCGGTGCCACAGGCCGTGCTTGGAGCTTTGCGCATCGCCCGAACCCTGTGCCAGGGCTCGGTTGGCCTGGGCTGCAGCTTCGGAGGGCGGTGCCACGTACTCGCCGATCAGCACGCTGCAGGCCATCAGCAGCAGCATGGGTTTCATCACCGCCCAGACGATGCGGCCGATGGAAACACCGGCTGCGCGCATGATGGTCAGTTCGCTGCTGCTGGCCAGGCTGCCCAGGCCGATCAGGCAACCGATCAACGCGGCCATCGGCATCATGTCGTAGAGGCGACGCGGGGCGGTGAGCGCCACGAAGCCCAGTACATCCATGACCGTGTAGGTATTGGTGACGTTGCCAACTTCATCAATGAAGGCGAACAACGAAGCCAAGCCGAGGATGATGCCCAATACCGCCAGGATGGCGATCAGTACGCTGCTACCAATGTAGCGATCTAGCTTAGCCACGAGCCAGCTCCTTCAGGCCACGACGGCTCTTCATTTTCAAACGAATAGGCTCCCAGTAGAGCAACCCCAGGCCGATCGCCAGGAAAATCCCGTGCACCCACCACAGGCCCAGGACCGGCGACAGCTTGCCTTTCTCCAGGGAACCACGGGCGGAAATCAGGATGGTGAGGTAGGCCATGTACAGCAGGATCGCCGGCAGCAGCTTAAGGAAACGGCCCTGGCGCGGGTTGACGCGCGACAGCGGCACGGCCATCAGCGTGACAATGAACACCAGCAACGGCAGGGACAGACGCCACTGCAGTTCGGCAATGGAGCGCAGCTCCTGGCTGCCGAACAGCGACGAGGTCGGCAGCGCATCGCGGTCGGTCACTTCGTCACTGACATCGGGCTTGGCGAGCATCACGCCATAGGTGTCGTACTTGATTGCACGATAGTCCGCCAGGCCAGGGCTGCCATCGTAGCGGTAGCCATTTTCGAGGATCAGGTAACGGCTGCCGTCAGGGCGTACTTCCTGGCGGCCGGTGTCGGCCACCAGAATGGAAATGCCACGGTCTTTCTGGTTCTGCCCCAGGTTTTTCTGGGAGATGAACACGCCGCCCAGGTTGGCGCGGTCTTCTGTCATGGTTTCCGTGTAGGTCACTCGCGTGCCGTCATTGAGCGCTTGGAAACGCCCGGGTTCCAGGGTGTCGAACTCGGTCATGGCGTCCTGCTTGTTCAGCAGCAACTGGAACTGCATGGCCCCTTGTGGCGCCAGGCTCATGCTCAGCCAGGCCACCACCAGCGCAACACCGGCGGCCGGCACCATGGTCATGGCCAGCAAACGCTGCTGGCTCATGCCGGTGGCGGAAAGCACGGTCATCTCGCTTTCAAGGTACAACCGGCCATAAGCCAGCAAGATGCCGAGAAACAGGCCAAGGGGCAGGATAAGTTGCAGGAAGCCCGGCAGGCGGAAGCCCATGATCAGGAACAACGAGCCCGGATCCAGGGCGCCCGAGGCAGCCTGGGCAAGGAACTTGACGAAACGACCACTCATGGTGATGACCAGCAATACCGCACTCACGGCACTCAGGGTCAACAGGACTTCGCGGGACAGATAACGGAAGACGATCAAACCAGACACTCCAGGGTTGTCAGGCTAAGGCGGCCAAACAAGCAAGCATACCAGTCAGCCCGTTTACACGGGCCGGCTAAAAAGATGGCGCATTATCCTGTGATTGGCCGCGCCTGTCACTGCGCAACCTCATGCGCGTACACAAAGCTGCTGGCAAGGGTTGTCAGGCTCCGCTGGCGAGGTTCAAACTGCGGCCTTTGTCGCTGGCGGTTTACACAGCTGCCATGCTTTAAAGCCTGCGTACAAACGCCAGGCTCTCAGACCTTTATAAGGGACCCGAAAATGGAATTGGTTGTAAAAAGCGTTAGCCCCGAAACGTTGAAAACCGCCACCCTCGTGGTCGCTGTCGGCGAAGGCCGCAAACTCGGCGTCGCCGCCAAGCAACTGGATGAACTGAGCGGCGGCGCCATCAGCGCGGTCCTCAAGCGCGGCGACCTGGCCGGCAAAGTGGGCCAGAGCCTGCTGCTGCAAAGCCTGCCCAACCTCAAGGCCGACCGCGTGCTGCTGGTGGGCGTGGGCAAAGATGCCGAACTGGGCGACCGCCCTTTCCGCAAGATCGTCAGCGGCATCCTCACCACCCTCAAAGGCCTGGGCGGCACCGATGCGGCCCTGGCGCTGGATGAAGTGGTGGTCAAAGGCCGTGACAGCTATGGCAAGACCCGCCTGCTGGCTGAAAGCCTGGTGGATGGCGGCTATATCTTCGACCAATTCAAGAGCACCAAGGCCGAACCTCGCGCCCTGAAAAAAATCACCCTGCTGACCATCAAGGCTGCCCAGGCTGAAGTCGAGCGCGCCGTGACCCACGCTACCGCCATTGCCAAGGGCATGTCGTTTACCCGGGACCTGGGCAACCTGCCACCGAACATCTGCCACCCCACCTTCCTCGGCGAACAGGCCAAGGCGCTGGGCAAAGAGTTCAAGGGCCTGAAGGTCGAAGTGCTGGACGAGAAGAAGATCAAGGAACTGGGCATGGGCTCGTTCTACGCCGTGGGCCAGGGCAGCGACCAGCCGCCACGCCTGATCGTGATGCAATACAACGGCGGCAAGAAGTCCGAGAAGCCTTACGCCCTGGTCGGCAAAGGCATCACCTTCGACACCGGCGGCATCAGCCTCAAGCCGGGCCTGGGCATGGACGAAATGAAGTACGACATGGGCGGCGCCGCCAGCGTGTTCGGCACCCTGCGTGCCGTGCTGGAGCTCAAGCTGCCGATCAACCTGGTGTGCATCCTGGCCTGCGCTGAGAACATGCCGAGCGGCGGCGCGACCCGTCCGGGCGACATCGTCACCACCCTGAGCGGCCAGACCGTCGAAATCCTCAACACCGACGCCGAAGGCCGTTTGGTGCTCTGCGACGCCCTGACCTACGCCGAGCGCTTCAAGCCGCAGGCCGTGATCGACATCGCCACCCTGACCGGTGCCTGCATCGTGGCCCTGGGTTCCCACACCTCGGGCCTGCTGGGCAACAGCGACGAGCTGATCGAGCAACTGCTCAGCGCCGGTAAAGCAGCCGACGACCGCGCCTGGCAACTGCCGCTGTTCGATGAGTACCAGGAACAGCTGGACAGCCCGTTCGCCGACATCGCCAACATCGGCGGCCCGAAAGCCGGCACCATCACCGCAGCCTGCTTCCTGTCGCGCTTCGCCAAGAACTTCAACTGGGCGCACCTGGACATCGCCGGCACGGCCTGGACCAGCGGCGGCAAGGACAAGGGCGCCACTGGCCGTCCGGTTCCCCTGCTGACCCAGTACCTGCTGGATCGCGCCAAGGCCTAACCGCAACACCCTTGTAGGGCCCGGCTTGTTGTGGCGAGGGAGCTTGCTCCCGTTGGACTGCGAAGCAGTCCCCAGCTATTGGGGACGCTTCGCGCACGTTTTCAAAGACGCCATCGCCGGCAAGCCGGGCTCCTACGAGGGGGTATGCGTAAGCCCAGGAAATGTAATGACCCAAGTCGACTTCTATATATTGCCCAGCGCCGACCCGCTTGCGCGCCTGGACTTTGCCTGCAAACTCACCGAAAAAGCCTGGCGCATGGGCCACCGTATCTACCTGCACTGCAGCGATGCCGCCCAACGCGACGAACTGGACGCCCGCCTGTGGCGTTTCAAAGGCGAAAGTTTCGTGCCCCACGGCCCCGCCGAGTCCGAACCCGACGGCCTGGTTGTCCTCGGTTTAGGGGACAGTTGCGGCGATCACCATGACCTGCTGGTCAACCTGGACCTGAAAGTGCCGCCCTTTGCCAAGGCGTTTGCCCGGGTGGCCGAAGTAGTGGTGGAAGATCCGGCTATTCGTCAGGCCGCGCGGGAGAGTTTCCGTTTCTACCGTGAACAGGGCTATCCTCTCCAAGATCACCGGCTACAACGACTTTGAGTAAACGATGGACACTCCCAACCCTATAAAAAAAGACGACCACCTGCTGGACGACCTGGAGTCGATCCGTCAGTTGCTCGGTGATGATGACTTGCAACCGCCGCTGTTGACCGAATCGGTCGAAGGCGAGGTACAGATTCCGCTGCTGTTCGACATGGTCGGCGGCAAGCCCGTGACGCCCGAGCCAGTTGCTGAGGCTCCCGCTGCCGAACCTGCGCCTGCCGCCGCTGAAAAAGCGCCTGACGCCCTGCTGCTGCACCTGGACAACGAACTGCGCGCCGCCGCGCAACTGATCATGCAGGACGTGATCGACGACTTTGCCCCGCATATCGAGGCGGAGATCAAACGCCGGATGGATGCGCGGATGGAGCGATTGCTCAGCCAATACCAGTCCTGAGATGGACAGATCTCCTGTGGGAGCTGGCTTGCCTGCGATAGCGGTGTATCAGGCACTGATGAGTTGACTGACAGATAGCTATCGCAGGCAAGCCAGCTCCCACATTGGTTTGCATCGACCTTCAGGCCGTCTTCAACTCGCCCTCCACGCCCTGCCCCGTTATACTTGCCGGCTTTCCTGAATAAATGCCAACTAGGGTCCCGCCGCGCATGGATAAGACCTACCAGCCGCACGCCATCGAAACTTCCTGGTACAACACCTGGGAATCCGAGAATTATTTCGCCCCGCAAGGCGCGGGCGATTCCTACACCATCATGATTCCGCCACCGAACGTCACTGGCAGCCTGCACATGGGCCATGGCTTCAACAATGCGATCATGGATGCGTTGATCCGTTTCCGCCGCATGCAGGGCCGCAACACCCTGTGGCAGCCGGGCACCGACCACGCCGGTATCGCCACCCAGATGCTGGTGGAGCGCCAACTCGAAGCCACCGGCCAGAGCCGCCACGACCTGGGTCGCGAGAAATTCCTGGAAAAGATCTGGGAATGGAAAGACCAGTCCGGCGGCAACATCAGCCGTCAGATCCGTCGCCTGGGTTCGTCCGTCGACTGGAGCCGCGAGCGCTTCACCATGGACGACGGCCTGTCGGAAGCTGTTAAAGAAGCCTTCGTGCGCCTGCATGAAGACGGCCTGATCTACCGCGGCAAGCGTCTGGTGAACTGGGACACCAAGTTGCACACGGCAATTTCCGATCTCGAAGTGGAAAACCACGACGAGAAGGGTTTCCTGTGGAACCTCAAGTACCCGCTGGCCGACGGCGCCAAGACCGCTGAAGGCAATGATTACCTGATCGTCGCCACCACCCGTCCGGAAACCATGCTCGGCGACGCCGCCGTCGCGGTTAACCCGAACGACGAGCGCTACCAGGTGCTGATCGGCAAGTTCGTCGAGCTGCCCTTGGTTGGCCGCCGCATCCCGATCATCGCGGACGACTACTGCGACCCTGAATTCGGCACCGGCTGTGTGAAAATCACCCCGGCCCACGATTTCAACGACTACGAAGTCGGCAAGCGCCACAACCTGCCGCTGCTGAACATCTTCGATAAAAACGCCGCCGTATTGCCGGCCTGCCAGGTGTTCAACCTGGACGGCACGCTGAACGAGAGCATCGACGGCAAGATCCCGGCCGAATACGCCGGCCTCGACCGTTTCGAAGCACGCAAGCAGATCGTCGCGGCCTTTGACGCTGCCGGCCTGCTGGTGAGCGTGGACGACCACGGCCTGAAAGTGCCGAAGGGCGACCGTTCCGGTACCGTGATCGAGCCGTGGCTGACCGACCAGTGGTACGTGTCCACCAAGCCGTTGGCAGAACCTGCCATCGCCGCCGTGGAAGACGGCCGCATCCAGTTCGTGCCCAAGCAGTACGAAAACATGTATTTCTCGTGGATGCGTGACATCCAGGACTGGTGCATCAGCCGTCAACTGTGGTGGGGCCACCGCATTCCGGCCTGGTACGACGAGTCGGGCAAGGTCTATGTAGGCCGCGACGAAGCCGAAGTGCGCGCCAAGCACAACCTCGGTGCCGACGTTGCGCTGCAGCAGGACAACGACGTACTGGACACCTGGTTCAGCTCGGGCCTGTGGACGTTCTCCACCCTGGGTTGGCCGCAGCAGACCGAATTCCTCAAGAAATTCCACTCCACCGACGTACTGGTCACCGGCTTCGACATCATTTTCTTCTGGGTTGCCCGGATGATCATGCTGACCATGCACTTGGTGAAGAACGAAGATGGGACCCCGCAGGTTCCGTTCAAGACCGTGTACGTGCACGGCCTGGTGCGGGATGGCCAGGGCCAGAAGATGTCCAAGTCCAAGGGCAACGTACTGGACCCGCTGGACATCATCGACGGCATCGACCTGGAAACCCTGGTGCAAAAACGCACCTCGGGCCTGATGCAGCCGAAACTGGCGAAGAAGATCGAGAAGCAGACCCGCGACGAGTTCGCCGACGGCATCGCCAGCTACGGCACCGACGCCCTGCGCTTCACCTTCTGCTCGCTGGCGTCCACCGGTCGTGACATCAAGTTCGACATGGGCCGCGTCGAAGGCTATCGCAACTTCTGCAACAAGATCTGGAACGCGGCGCGCTATGTGCTGGACAAGGGCGAAGACTGCGGCCAGAACGGCGAAGCCGTCGAACTGAGCCTGGCGGATCGCTGGATCATCTCGCAGCTGCAACGCACCGAAGCCGAAGTGACCCGCCAGCTCGACCAGTTCCGTTTCGACCTGGCCGCACAGGCCCTGTACGAGTTCATCTGGAACCAGTATTGCGACTGGTACCTGGAACTGTCCAAGCCGGTGCTGTGGGACGAGAACGCGCCGATCGAACGCCAACGCGGCACTCGCCGCACCCTGGTGCGCGTATTGGAAGTGGCGCTGCGTTTGGCACACCCGTTCATGCCGTTCATCACCGAAGAAATCTGGCAGCGCCTCGCGCCGCTGGCCGGTATCGAAGGCAAGACCATCATGCTGCAGCCTTGGCCAGTGGCCAACGAAGCACGTATTGATGAGGCGGCCGAAAGCGATATCGAATGGCTCAAGACCCTGATGCTCGGCACGCGCAACATCCGCGCCGAGATGAACATCGGCCCGGGCAAGCCCCTGGCGGTGTTCGTGAAGAACGCCAGTGCTGAAGATCAGCGTCGTCTCACCGAGAACGATGCTCTGCTCAAGAAGTTGGCGAAGCTCGAATCCATCACAGTATTGGCCGCTGATGCCGAAGCGCCGTTGTCTGCTACCGCACTGGTTGGCGACATGGAAGTGCTGGTGCCGATGGCCGGCCTGATCGACAAGGGTGCGGAACTGGCCCGTCTCGACAAGGAAATCGCGCGCCTGCAAGGCGAAGTGCAACGGGTGGGCGGCAAGCTGTCCAACGCGGCATTTGTCGACAAGGCACCGGCAGAAGTGATCGAGAAAGAACGCGCCAAACTGGCCGAGGCTGAACAGGCCCTGGGCAAGCTGGCGGAGCAACATGCGCGGATTTCCAGCCTGTAAGCTGAAACCTGTGTAAAAAAGAGACCTTCGGGTCTCTTTTTTTATGCCTTGCCCCCCCCTCTCCATCTGAACACCCTCGATCAATGTGGGAGCTGGCTTGCCTGCGAAGGCATCGACGCGGTCAGGTTGATTAACCGAGTCGCCTGTATCGCAGGCAAGCCAGCTCCCACAGTTGACCGGGTTGGGTCCAAGATGTGTGACAATGCCCCCCACTTTGAGCCAACACCAGAATCATCATGACCGCCCCCAGCACGCCAAAACTTCCGCGCAAGAAGCCTAAAACCGCTGCCACGGCAAAGCCCGTCGCGCCACGCAAAGAGGCCACCCTGCACCCGCGCAACCGTCACACGGGCCGTTACGACTTCCCGGCGCTGATCAAGACCACGCCTGAACTGGCGAAATTCGTGATCATCAACCCGTACGGCAAGGAAAGCATCGACTTCGCCAGCCCCGATGCAGTGCGCGTGTTCAACCGGGCGCTGCTCAAGTCCTTCTACGGGATCCAGCACTGGGACATCCCGGCCGACTACCTGTGCCCACCGGTGCCGGGGCGTGCAGACTATGTGCATTTCCTCGCCGACCTGTTGGCCAGCAACAACGACGGCAAGATCCCGCGCGGCTCTATCGTCAAGGTCCTGGACATCGGCATGGGCGCCAACTGCGTCTACCCGCTGATTGGCTACATGGAGTACCGCTGGAACTTCCTGGGCTCGGAGGTCGACCCTATCGCGGTGGCCGCCGCCAAGGCCATCGTGCAGTCCAATGACTTGAGCAAGGTCATCCAGCTGCGCCAGCAGACCAACCCCAAGCAGATCCTGCTGGGCTTGCTGGAGACTGGCGAGTCATTTGACCTGACCATGTGCAACCCGCCCTTCCATGCGTCCATGGAAGAGGCTACCAAGGGCAGCGAACGCAAATGGCGTGCCCTGGGCAAGGCCGATCCGAAGCGTAAATTGCCGGTGCTGAACTTTGGCGGCCAATCGGCCGAGCTGTGGTGTGAAGGCGGTGAAGCGCGGTTTGTGACCCAGTTGATCGCCGAAAGCGCCAAGGTCGCCCATCGGGTGCTGTGGTTCAGCACACTGGTCTCGAAAGCCTCCAACCTGCCCGCCATTGAAACCGCGCTGAAAAAGGCCGGTGCACTGGAAAGCCAGGTGGTGGAAATGTCCCAGGGCCAGAAACAAAGCCGTTTCGTCGCCTGGACCTTCCAGACCAAGAACGAACAGTTGATCTGGCGCCAGCGCTGGGTGCGATAAACCAAATCGCAGGCAACAAAAAACCGTGCCCGGATCGCTCCGGAGCACGGTTTTTTTTGCTGCGTCTTACTTGTTAACAGCGTCGGTCAGGCCTTTGGCCACAACCAGCTTGATAACTTTCTTGGCAGCGATTTCGATGGCAGCGCCAGTCGAAGGGTTACGGCCAGTACGGGCAGGACGCTCGGTCACTTTCAGTTTGCCAACGCCTGGCAGAGTGATTTCGCCGCCGTTTTCCAGCTGATCAGCAACAACTTGGCTCAGTTGGTCCAGCAGAGCACGCACGGTGGTTTTCGGTGCGTCTACAGCTTCAGCCAGGTCAGCGATCAGTTGGTCTTTAGTAATAGCCATTGTGGTGTTCCTTCCCTATCAAATTCATATGGATTGCAGAGTGCAGTGTCAGCCGTCGAGCCCGACCGTCATGGCCTGGCACCCCCGGCTATAACCACGGAGATCGGGGTTATAGATGCTTGAAACGGGGATTGGTTCGACCTGACAGATGCTGAATGCACGCTTAACGCCGAGACTTGGCGTAAGACGGGGCAAAACTAGCACAGAGACGGGGAAATATCCGCTTCTACCTACCCATTTGGTCAGCTTTATCGCTCTAAACCGTGAAAAAAAGGAATATGCCCCGTCGGAGAGCGTCCAAAATGTCCTTCGAAGCGTGTCTTGACCAATGGGTGCGGTACACTGGGCGACTTTTCGGGGAGGCCAACCGCTCCCCTTCAACCAGCCGAGAAGCCCATGCCGATCCGTCATTGCATCGTCCACCTGATCGACAAAAAACCCGACGGCACACCTGCAGTTCTGCATGCCCGCGATTCAGAGCTGTCTGAATCTGCCGCCATCGAGAACATGCTTGCCGACCTCAACGAGAGCTACAACGCCAAACAAGGCAAGGCCTGGGGTTTCTTCCATGCCGAGTCCGGCGCGCACCCGTTCAGCGGCTGGTTGAAGGAATACTTTGACGGCGGGCAGGACTTCACCACCTTCAGCCGCACCGCGGTCGAGCACCTGCAAAAGCTGATGGAGGAGTCCAACCTCTCCACCGGCGGCCACGTGCTGTTTGCCCACTACCAGCAAGGCATGACCGACTACCTGGCCATCGCCCTGCTGCACCACAGCGAAGGCGTGGCGGTGACCGACGAGCTGGACGTGACCCCCTCGCGCCACCTGGACCTCGGTCAGCTGCACCTGGCGGCACGGATCAACGTGTCCGAGTGGCAGAACAACAAGCAGTCCAAGCAGTACATCTCGTTCATCAAGGGCAAGAACGGCAAGAAGGTCTCGGAGTACTTCCGTGACTTCATCGGCTGCCAGGAAGGCGTCGACGGCCCGGGCGAGACCCGTACCCTGCTCAAGGCCTTCAGCGACTTCGTTGAAAGCGAAGACCTGCCGGACGAGTCCGCCCGCGAAAAAACCAAGACCCTGGTCGATTACGCCAGCAGTCAGGCCAAGCTCGGCGAGCCCATGGGCCTGGAAGAATTGTCGGGCTTGATCGATGAAGATCGGCCTAAGGCGTTCTACGACCATATCCGTAACAAGGACTACGGCCTGTCGCCGGAAATCCCGGCGGATAAGCGCACCCTCAACCAGTTCCGCCGCTTCACCGGCCGCGCCGAAGGCCTGTCCATCAGTTTTGAAGCGCATTTGCTGGGCGACAAGATCGAGTACGACGAAGTCGCTGGCACCTTGATCATCAAGGGCCTGCCGACTCAGCTGACCGACCAGCTCAAGCGCCGCAACTGATGCTGGGCGGAGTCTTCAAGAAAGTCCTGCTGGTATTGCTCGTGGTGGTGGTGTTCGAAAACTGGGGCAAGATCGAGCGGGTGTTCAACCCCTCACAGGTGGTTTCAGAGCACGTGCGCGCTTCGGCACGCGTGACGCTCTATGCCACCGAGTGGTGTGGCTACTGCAAGCAGATCCGCCGCTTTCTGGACCAGAAAGGCATTCCGTACCAGGCCGTCGATATCGAGAAAGACGCCCAGGCGCGCAAAGCGTATGAGGCGCTGGGCGGCGGCGGGATTCCGTTTGTGAGTGTGAACGGCACGCTGATTCGCGCCTACAACCCTGACGCAATCATGGCAGCACTGAAATAACCCACACCTTATGGGAGCTGGCTTGTGTGAATGCTGGTTTGCCTGGAATCTGGCTTGTGTGGGAGCTGGCTTGCCTGCGATGCAGACACCTCGGTCTGTCAGGCACACCGCGGTGACACTATCGCCGGCAAGCCAGTTCCTACAGCCTCTAACGCAGTACGATCATCCGCCCCAGCACATGGTGCTGTTCAAACCCCAACACTGCCTGCAACGCGTTCAACACCGCCTGCGGGTCTTTGCTGGGGAAGCTGCCACTGACGCGCTTGGCGGCCATGTCGTCGTTCAGCAACAGGATGCGGCCCGGGTAATAACGGCCCAAGTCCTTGACCACGTCCGCCAGCGGCGCCTTGTAGTAGTTGAGCCAGCCGTCGCGCCAGGCCAGGCGTGATTCGCTGTCGACCGCGTGCAGGGGCTCGGCGATACCGTCGGCGTAGGCCACTTGCTGGCCGGCCGTGAGAACTTGCTGCTGGCCCGCCTTGGATGGCGTCACACCCACCCGTCCGGACAATACCGTCACCTCGGCGCCTGCCGGCTGCAGGCGCACTTCGAACTGTGTGCCCAGCACCCGCGCTTCGCCACTGCCTGCCCCCACCACAAACGATTGCCCCGTGTGTGTCACGCTGAAAAAGCCTGCGCCGCGACGCAGCTGGATATGCCGCTCGCCATGGCTGAAATCCACGGCAATGGCACTGTCGGCATCAAGCGTCACTTGGGATTGGTCGGCCAGCGTGACGGTTTTGACTTCACCTGGCGCCGTCACGTAGTCCGCGCCGAAGTCATCGACCCAGCGCGACGGCTGCCAGCCGGCGCCCATGGACACCATCAACAGCAGGCAGGCGGCCATCGCCAAAGCGCCGGACCAGCGCATCGCCCGCGAGCGCTTCGAGGTGTTCATCGCATTGAGGTAACCCTGCAACGCCAATGCCTCTTCGTCCGCCAGCCTGCGCGCCGGCACTTCACTCAACTCCCACAACACCTGCGCCTGGGAGTAGGCCTCGACATGCGCAGGGTCGGCGCGCAGCCAACGGCTGAACGTGGCCTGGTCACCACTGCTGGGCTGGTCATGCAACAGGCTCAGCCAAGCCAGTGCGGCTTGTTCCTGGGCGGGCGTGGGGGTGACGTTCACGGTGCTTTCCCTGGCGTGCGTGGGGGCGATGGTTCGCGAAGGCTGGCTTTGCAGGCTTCGAGGGCACGCATCATATGTTTTTCCACAGCGCTTTGGGACACCCCCATGGCCTTGGCGATTTCGGCGTATTTACGCCCGTGAATGCGGTTGAGCAGGAAGATCTGCCGGGTGCGCTCAGGCAAGCTGCGCAGGGCGGCCTCGACATGGCGCAAGTCATTGCCGGCTTCAAGTGCGGCCTGGGGCTCGGAGCCCTGGTTGTCCTGTTGTTCCGGAAGCCAACCTTCGCTGCTACGCACCCGGGCGCCTTCGCTGCGCAGGTGATCGATGGCGATGTTGCCCGCGCAACGCAACAGGTAGGTGCTGAGTTCTTCGACCTGCACCAGCGGTCGGCGCCAGAAGCGCAGGAACAGGTCCTGCACCAGGTCGGCCGCCGTGGCGCGGCACCCCACGCGTCGGCTGACCAGCGCTTCCATCTGCGAGCGCTGGGACAAGAACACCTGCAAAAAATGCGCACGTCCACCGGCCGCATCCGGGTGCTGGCTGTCTGGGGATTCCGGTGGCGTGCTGATCATCATGGAAGGCTCAGAGTATGGCGAAGGCCGCAACCGGGCTGGCCAGCAAGCCAACACCCGCCAGGATCAAGGCCAGCCTTGGCCGGTACGGCAACAGCAACACCAATAACAGTGCGCTGAGCATCAACACCGCGCACCACTCCACCAGGCCCTGGCTCCAGCCAGTGGCGGCGACGGCCGGCCAGATGGCCACGGCCAACAGCGACCACCCCGCCACACGCAACCCCAAGCGCCGGCCGGGCATGGGTTTGCTGTGCAACAGTTCGCCATGGTGGCGGTCAGTGGCCAGGCATAACGCGGTAAACCCGGCGTAGCACAGCAGGAAGGCGAGCAGCATTCAGTTCACCTCCTGCTCTAGTGTCAACGAGCCCGCGCGCACCGCCTTGGGCTGCGGTGCCGTGCGGTGCTGCATCTTCCAGGCGGCCCAGGTGAGGAACACGCCGCTGGCGAAACACGTCAGGTCGAACCCGGCCATGGCCCAGTCGCCCCTGGCCAGTGACACGCCCAGGTGTTGCGAGGTGGTCAGCGCGTTGAGCAGCGGTATCGACACGAACAACAGCGCACCGAGGCTCAACTGTTCAACCCAACCCTGGCGACCTCGCCGCAACACAGCGTGCAACAGGCTAAGGCCCCAAGCGATGAAAAAGGTCTGCACTTCCCAATCGGAGCGTGCGGAGAGGCCGATCGGCAACAAGCGGTTGGCCCAGAAAAACGCCGCGATGGCGATCATCAGCCCCGACATGCTGGCGATATTCAGGACCTCCACCAGCCGCAGCTCGAATGGCATCACACCACTTTTGACATGCTTGAGCTGGCGCTTGCCGAGCCAGATCACCAGCCCCGTGCCGATCATCGCCGTGCCCGCCAGGCCACAGATAAAGTACAACCAGCGCAGCACCGGGCCGGCGAAATGGCCCATGTGCAGGCCGTAGAAACTGCCGCTGATCGCAGCCGGCAGCGATTGTTCGCCACTGACCCGCAACAGCTCGCCGGTGGTGCCGTTGAACGACACCGTGCTGCCGAAATCATGCACCACGCGATCGGAACCGGCGCGGAACACATTGACCGAGGCGTTCACATCGCCCGGGTTGTTGATCGTCAAGCGGCCCACATGCCCGCCCGCCCACTGTGTCCGCGCCTGTTCGTACATCGGCCCCAAGGGCAGCAAGCGGCCCGGTTGGCCCAGCGCCGGCGCGTTGTTGGTGGCCGGAAATACGTCATTGAAGAACGCACGGGTGTCGTTGCCATAGGAGGCGGCGATGGGCGCCGGCATCACCAGGCTCATGAAAATCACCAGGCTGCTGTAGGTGATCATCAAATGAAAGGGCAGCACCAGCACGCCCACCGCGTTATGCCCGTCGAGCCAGGAGCGCTGGCCCTTGCGGGGGCGGAAGGTGAAGAAGTCCTTGAAAATTTTCTTGTGGGTGATGATGCCGGTGATCAATGCGACCAGCATCACCATCGCCGCAGTGGTCGACAGCCAGCGCCCCCAGGGGTGGGGCATCTGCAGTTGGAAGTGGAAACGGTAGAAGAATTCGCCACCCATGCTTTCCCGGGCCTGGACCGCTTGGCCCGTGACGGGGTCGAGGGTTTTCTGGATGAAGTTGCCGCGCTTGCCGGGGTCGATCTTGTCTTGCCACATCACCGACAGGCCGGGGTCACGGCTGTCTGGCAGGGTGATGAACCAGCGTGCGGCACTCGGTGCCTGTTGTTGCAGGTAGGCTTGGGCGGCGGCAAGGCTGCGCGCATCATCCAGCGGATGGGCCTGCACTTCGGGCTGCATCCAGTGGCTGATTTCATCGTTGAAGTACGACAGGGTGCCCGTCAGGAAAATCGCGAACAGCAACCAACCGAAGATCAAGCCGGCCCAGGTGTGCAGCCAGGCCATTGCCTGTCGAAAACCCTCTTTCATGTGCGTGCCATCCAGAAACCCACGCCAGCCAGGGTCGCGAACAACGCACTCGGCACCATCACCCCCGCCCATGCACGCCACGCCGTACGGCAGGCGAAACACCAGAGCACGGCCAGCAGGTAGAACACAAATGAACTCATCATCCCGGTGATCACCGCGTCGGCGCGGGACGTTGGCATCCAGAGCGCCAGGCAGATGCTGGCCAGGGATGCCATCAGGTAGCCGCCCACCACGGCGGCCAGCACGCGGGACGTTACGGCCAGACGGTAAACAACGGGCAATGAGGTTTTGCTTTTCATGCGGGAAGCGCCAGATTCATCAGCGCGCAATATTAATGATAAATATTCTCATAAGCAAAATAGAACGGATGAATCACCCGCCGCCACGGATTGCCGAACCGTATCGCGCGCCCTACAATGCGAACAATTCTTGTTCTCTAAAGCATGCCGATGCTTGTGGAGTGATTGCGTTGCAGCCGTCCAACACCGTCGAAGTCCTGTACCACGACCATCACCACTGGCTCACCGGCTGGTTGCGGCGCAAGCTCGGCTGCCCGGAAAGCGCGGCCGACCTGGCCCAGGACACCTTCATACGCGTGCTCACCGCACGGGAAACCCCGGCGCTGATCGAACCGCGTGCCTTCCTCACCACCGTCGCCAAACGCGTGCTGTTCAACTTCTACCGCCGCCAGGACCTGGAACGCGCCTACCTCGACGCCCTGACGCAGATGCCCGAGCAGGTCGCCCCTTCGGAAGAAGACCGCGCGATCATCCTGCAAACATTGCTGGAACTGGACCAACTGCTCGATGGCCTGCCCGTGCAGGTCAAACGCGCGTTCCTGCTGGCCCAGCTCGACGGCCTGACCTACGCACAAATCGGCGCGGAACTGGGCATCTCCATTGCCACGGTCAAGCGCCACCTGAATAAAGCGGCCATGCGCTGCTACTTTGCCCTATGAATTTCTCCACCCAAGTCGCCGAGCAAGCCGTGCACTGGCTGATGGAAATGCAGCAAGGCGCGCTCAACCCGCGCCAGCAGGCCGCCTGGCAACAATGGTTGGACGCCCACAGCGAACACCAGCGCGCCTGGGACCACATCCAACGCGTCAACCAACGCCTGCGCGGCATGCCCTCACCCCTGGCGCACGCCGCCTTGAACGCACCGAAGTCCAGCAGCCGACGCCAGGCCCTGAAGTTGCTGCTGATCCTCGGCGCCGGGTCGGCCGCGGCCTGGAGCCTGCGCCAGCAACATATCCTGCCGCCGCTCACCGCCGACTACCGCAGCCCCGTGGGCCAGCGGCGCAAAGTGCAGCTGGCCGATGGCAGTCAATTGCAACTCAACACCGGCAGCGCCGTGGATGTGCATTTCGATGGCCAGCAACGCTTGATCCGCCTGCTGGAAGGCGAAATCCTGCTGACCGCCAAGGCCGGCACTACGCCGCTGCAGGTGCTGTCCGGCCAGGGTTTGCTCAGCAGCCAAGCCGCACGCTGGAACGTGCGCCAGTTCAACGATCACACCCAACTGGCCGTGCTCGACGGCCACGTCGACGTGATGCCCAACCGCTACAGCGGCCTGCCGCTGACGGTCGAGGCGTCGCGTCAGGTCAATTTCACACGCAAGGGCTGGGACACCCCGCGCCCTATCGACGCCAACAGCGGCGCCTGGGCCGACGGCATGCTCGTGGCCGCGCACATGCGCCTGGAGGATTTCCTCGCCGAACTGGGCCGCTATCGCCGTGGCCAACTCAACTGTGACCCGCAGGTGGCCAACTTGCTGCTCTCCGGCAGCTACCCGCTGGACGACAGCGAGCGCATCCTCGACCTGCTGGAAGTCAGCCTGCCCGTCAACGTGCGGCGTTTCACCCGCTACTGGGTGACGGTGCAGGCACGGGTCTGAAATTAGTGTGCAACACCGTGAGCCGTTTTCCACACCTCGCGTGACAGAGAAGGAAAGCCACCTTGATCCTTCCTTCTCAGGACCGCTCTTCATGCCCCAGCAACCGACGCTTCTCACCCGTACCTTGCGCCAACTCCTACTGGGCGCCAGCCTCAGTCTTACGGTGATTCCTCATGTGATGGCGGCGGATGCCAAGCCCTATCACATTGCTCCGGCATCGTTGGAAGCGGCACTCAATCAATTCGGGCGTGAGGCTGGCGTATTGATTTCGTTCGGCTCCGAAGTGACGGCCGGCCTGCAAAGTCGCGGGCTGTCTGGCAACTACAGCGCCGCCGAAGGCCTGCAGAAACTGCTGGAAGGCACAGGCCTGCAAGCCCGCGCCGAGGGCAACAATGCCTACAGCCTGCAACCGGCCAGCGCCCCTTCCACGCTGGAACTGCAAACCTCCAACGTGGTGGGCGACTGGCTCGGCGACGCGCAGCAGACCAATGTATTCGAACACCCCGGTGCCCGTGACGTGATCCGCCGCGAAGCATTCGAACGCCAGGGCGCCACCCAGGCCCGCGATGTGCTCAACCGAATCCCCGGCGTCAACGCCCCGGAAAACAACGGCACCGGCAGCCACGACATGGCGCTGAACTTCGGCATTCGCGGCCTCAACCCGCGCCTGGCGTCGCGCTCTACGGTATTGATGGACGGTATTCCGGTGCCTTTCGCGCCGTACGGCCAGCCGCAGTTGTCGTTCGCGCCGATCAGCATGGGCAACATGGACGCCGTCGATGTCGTACGCGGCGGTGGCGCCGTGCGCTATGGCCCTCAGAACGTCGGGGGCATCGTCAACTTCGTGACCCGGGCGATCCCCGATGCACCGACCGTCAAAGGTGGTTTGCAGACCGAGACCAGCCCGTCGTCCAGCCACGACGGCTTCAAGACCACTGGCAACCTGCTCGCCGGCGGCACTGCCGACAACGGCCTCGGTGGTGCGATCCTTTACTCGGGCACCCGTGGCGGCGACTGGCGGGAAAACAGCAACACGCGCATCGACGACCTGATCCTCAAGGGCAAATACCAGCTCGACGACGCCAACAGTTTCAACGCCATGGCGCAGTACTACGAAGGCCAGGCCGATATGCCCGGCGGTTTGAACGTCAAGGACTACAAGGCCGATCCGTATCAGTCCACCCGCCCCTACGACAAATTCTGGGGCCGTCGCACCATGTTCAACGCCGGCTACCGCTACCAGGAAGACCGCCGCGAATTCACCGCCAACACCTTCTTCACCACCACACTGCGCAACGGCTACCTGGACCAGGGCACCTTCCTGTCGCTGTCGCCGCGCGAGTACTGGGTACGCGGCCTTGAAACCCGCTTTGCCCAGGGCTTCGACCTTGGCCCCACCAGCCATGAAGTGGGTGTGGGCTACCGCTACATCAACGAAGCCGGCCATGAATTGCGCTACCGCACGCCGATCAGCGCCAACCAGCAACTGCCCAACACCAACAGCCGCAACGACCGCGACACCCGTGGCGCCACCGAAGCCAACGCGTTTTTCGTCGATGACCGCATCGACATCGGCAAGTGGACCATCACCCCGGGCGTGCGCTACGAGATGATCGAGTCCCAGCAGACCAACAACCTGACAAACGTCAAATACAAGGGCGACTACAACACCGCGCTGCCGGCGTTGAACGTGCTCTACCACCTCACCGACGACTGGAACCTCTACGCCAACACCGAAGGCTCGTTCGGCAGCGTGCAGTACAGCCAGATGCCCAACCGTGTGACCAGCGGCGAAGTGAAGCCGGAAAAAGCCCGCACCTGGGAACTCGGCACGCGCTATGACAACGGCACCCTGCGTGCGGAAATCGGCGCGTTCCTGATCAACTTCGATAACCAGTACGACAGCAACCAGACCAACGACTCAGTGATTGCCCGTGGCGAAACCCGTCACCAGGGCATCGAGTCGAGCGTCAACTACGCCCTCGACGGGTTGAGCCCGGCGCTGGCGGGGTTTGATGTGTATGCCACCTATGCCTATGTCGATGCGACCATCCGCGAAGACGGCCCGAACAAAGGCAACCGCGTGCCCTTCTCGTCCAAGCACAAAGGCACCCTCGGCGTGGGCTACACCGAAGGCCGCTGGAAGCTCAACCTGGACAGCAGCTACCAGAGCAGCCAGTTCGCCGACAACGCCAACACCGTGGCCGAAAGTGCCGACGGCAGCACCGGACGCATCCCCGGCTACATGCTGTTCAGCAGCCGCGCGGCGTACGACTTCGGTCCGCAGCTGTCGGATTTGAACGTGGCGGTCGGCGTGAAAAACATCTTCAACAAGCAGTACTACACCCGCTCGTTCGACGATAACAACAAGGGCAAATATGTGGGCGAACCACGTACGGTGTACGTGCAAACCTCCATCGCGTTTTAAACACGCCCCCCTGTAGGAGCTGGCTTGTCGAAAAGGGAATTAACTGCCCGCCAGGCAGCTGGGCGTGCCCGCCACCAGCGCATCAATTGCGCAGCGCGTTTTGGCCGGCATGTGTGGGGCCGTCGGCCAGATCACATGGATCGGTGAAGGCTGCTCCCGGTAGCCCGGCAAAACCGGCTCCAACTGACCGCGCAAGACGTAATGCGCAATCAGCCAACTCGGCAACCAGGCCAGGCCAACGCCTGCAATCGCGGCGTCGGCCACGGCCTGGAGGTCGTCCAACACCAAGGGGGACGCCACACGCGAGCGGTACGCCGTATTGCTGCGGTAGGCGATACCTCGATGGCCTGCGAGGTCATCAATCCCTGCAATACGTCCCTTGCGCTGCAAGTACGCCGGCGAAGCCGCCAGGCCCACAACCTGTTCGCCCAGGCGGCGAGCGCTCAGTCGATCCGTATCAGGCAATGAGCCAATGCGCACGGCAATGTCGAAGCCCTCCTGCGCCAGGTCGATCATGCGGTCCGAGAAGCAAATCTCGACTTCCAGTTCCGGGTATCGATCCATCAACCCCCAGAGCGCCGGCGCCGCATAGTGATGACCGAAGGCCAGCGGCACACTCGCCCGCAAGCGCCCGCGTGGCTGCTGCCGACCACTCTCCAACACCGACTCGGCCGCCTCCAGCTCAGCCAGTGCCCGCAAACAATGTTCGTAGTACGCCTGCCCGTCCTCGGTCAGATACTGACGCCGTGTGGAGCGCTGCAGCAAGCAAGTGCCCAAGCGTGCCTCCAGCCGCGCCAGGCCCTTGCCTACCGCAGAGCGCGTGAGGTTCAGCCGTTCGGCGGCTTGCGTCAGGTTGCCGCTTTCCACGATCTGCAAAAAGAGTTCGACGCCATCGAAACGCGGAGTGGTCATGGTGCAATTGTCGCCTTTAGATCCCTTATCAGCAGAAAACTTATCACGAATAAAGAACCAGATTCCCCTGAAAATAACCGAATCCTCAACCTTCAGGAGAATCCCATGCCAACCGCCGCCACGTTATCGGCCGTCAGCACACCCCATGCGGCCAGGAACGCGCTCGCCCTCACCGCCGTTTGCCTAGTCGCCCTGATGTTCGGCCTGGAAATTTCCAGCGTGCCCGTCATCCTGCCCACTTTGGAACAGCAACTGGGCACGGGCTTCCAGGACGCCCAATGGATCATGAACGCCTACACGCTGGCCTGCACCAGCGTACTGATGACCGCCGGCACCCTGGCCGACCGCTTTGGCCGCCGGCGCATGCTGGTGCTGTGCTTGTGGGTCTTTGGCCTGGCCTCGCTGGCCTGCGGCCTGGCCGACAGCGCACCCACGTTGATCACTGCGCGTTTCGTGCAGGGGATAGGGGCAGGCGCGATGATGATCTGCCAATTCGCGATTCTGTCGCACCTGTTCCGCGAGCCC
Source organism: Pseudomonas sp. BIGb0164 (assembly GCF_024810135.1). NCBI lineage: Bacteria > Pseudomonadati > Pseudomonadota > Gammaproteobacteria > Pseudomonadales > Pseudomonadaceae > Pseudomonas > Pseudomonas sp. BIGb0164. The sequence continues at coordinate 462,369 of NZ_JANUEA010000002.1, forward strand.
ACGGCGCGAGCCCGGGCCTTCGCGATATGGGGCGTGATTGCAGGTATCGGCCTGGGTTTCGGGCCGATCGTAGGTGCGTTGATCCTGGCCATGGCTGACTGGCGCTGGGTGTTCCTGGTGCATGTGCCACTGACCTTGTTCACCCTGGTGCTGCTGCGCATCAGCGTGCAGGAATCCCGCGACCCGGCCGGCCATCGCCTGGATATCGCCGGCATGCTCACTTTGACGCTGTCGGTGTTCGCGCTGGTGTACTTCATCACCCAAGGCACCGAACACGGCTTTGCCACCCCGGCCATGCTCGGCTGGGCCGGTTTGTCGCTGGCCGGGCTGTTGCTGTTCATCTTCATTGAACGACGCAGTGCGCATCCGATGTTCGATTTTTCGGTGTTTCGTATCCAGCGTTTCAACGGCGCACTGATGGGTTCGATCGGCATGAACTTCAGTTTCTGGCCGTTCATGATCTACTTGCCGCTCTACTTCCAGGCGGGCCTGGGCTACGACACCGTGACCACCGGCGGCGCCCTGCTCGCCTACACCCTGCCGACCTTGCTGGTGCCGCCGCTGGCCGAACGCCTGGCCTTGCGCTATGGCGCCGAACGCATCATCCCGCTGGGCCTTGGCCTGATGGGCGCGGGGTTTATCGCCATGGCCGTGATCAACCGTGCAGAGCAGCCGAGTACCGCACTGGTGCTCTGCAGTTGCGTGCTCGCCGGTATCGGCTTGGCGCTGACCAACTCACCCACCACCAATACCACCACCGGCTCGGTTTCGGCTGACCGTGCGGGCATGGCGTCGGGCATCGACCTCAGTGCGCGGCTGATCACGCTGGCACTCAATATTGCGTTAATGGGCTTGGTGTTATTGCTAGGGATCAGCCATCAGCTGGCCAGTTTGCTGCCCGCAACCACGGCCATGGACTGGAGTGCCATCAGCCAGCACATTGCCGCTGGCAAGCTGGATGTACCCGGGCTGACGACCACAGATGCCCAGGCCGCCCTGCGCCACGGCGCCGGTTGGGCCATGCTCTTTGCGGGCATTGGCGCAGGCGTGCTGGCGTTGTTGAGTTGGCATTTTTTCCGCAGCCGCGCACAGCCTTTTTGAGATGTCGCCTGTGCCGCCGCCTTCGCAGCCTCGCTAAAGCTCGACAACTCCCACAGGGGATGTGTGCAGCGACGAAGATCCACTGTAGGCGCTGGCTTGTCGAATCGTCGCACCGCAGCGATCGCGGCGGCACAGTCGATTGATATGTCGCCTGTGCCGCCGCTCTCGCAGCCTCGCTAGGCTCGAAAGCGCCCACAACGAAAACGGGCCTGCAAATGCAGGCCCGTCTTTAGTGGCGATGAAGTAACTGTCAGTGATCAGCCGTTGAACACGGCACGTTCTTTTTCCAGGAACTCCTGTTCAAGCTCGTCTTCATTCACTTTGGTGGTCGGCTGGCTTTTGCCGGCAGCGCGCGGCTTGCCTTGCAGTTTGCCGAACAGATGTTCCAATGCATGCTCCAGCTTGATGGCAGCACCGTCGATGGCCTGTTCCAGCGTGTCGGCCTTGTCGCAGACCGAGACCGGTTGATGGCCCTTTGGCCGCGCTTCCAGTCGGCAACTCAAATCATGGGGGCCGGGCTTGTCGCCGTTCTCATCGCGCAGGTAAACCTCAACGCGGGTCAGATGTTCGTCATAACGTTCGAGCGTGCTCTCAATGGTAGTACGTACCCACTCCTCCAGTCGGATGCTGCTTTCAATATGGTTATCGCTATTGACTTGGATTTGCATAGTTCTTCCCTTATTTCAGCTAGCTCGCGGGAGGTCACAACTGCAACACCGGTGTGGTGTAACCATGACCTCTTGATGACACAATTGAGCAGTCAGAGAAGTAATTCAACCCCTTTGCAAAGATAAATCCCACATTACAAATTAAGTCTGACTACGAGCAAAAACGCTGTTAGGGTGGGGAGTTAGTTACATCTTCTTACGCCTGAATAACCTCACAATTGCCCCTCACCCAAGGGGTGCAATCCGCGAAAAATCCCCGCTTCTTCCACCAGCCAATCATGCACCGCCCTTACGCCCGGGTGGCTCAGCGCGCCTGGCGCATAGAGCAATACATAGCGTTTGTGATTGGGCACCGCCAGGCCGAACGGCACGATCAAGGTGCCACGCTCCAGCTCATCATTGAGCAAGGTGCGCCGCGCAATGGCCACGCCCATACCGGCGATGGCAGCCTCGATCGTCAGGTGGTTGCGGTTGAAGGTGTGCCCGCGCCGAACATCGGCCTCGTGATAGCCGATGGCATTCAGGTAAAACTCCCACTCCGCGTACTCATAACTCCCACGCCACGCAGTGATGTCGTGCAACAACGGGAAATGCACCAGGTCAGCCGGGCCATGCAACGGTGGGCGACCACGCAGCAGGCTGGGGGCGCACACCGGAAAAATCTGCTCGTCCAGCAGGGCTGTGGATAACAGGCCGGGGTAGCTGCCGTCGTTCAAATCGATCGCCAGGTCGAAGTCGCCTTCGTGCAGGGCGATGCTGCTGTCTTCCGCGACCATACGCAGCTGGATGTCCGGGAAACGCTGCTGCAGCCGTGGCAAGCGCGGCGTCAGCCACTTGCCGAGAAACGACGGGATCGAGCGCAAGCGCAAGGTGCCACTGATCATCCCCGCGTCCAGCCGCTGCAGCTCCGCATCGATGCTGCCGTAGGCCTCCCCCACCGTCGTCGCCAGCCGCTGCCCCTCGGCGCTGAGTTCCACGCCACGCGCCCGCCGATGAAACAGGCGAAACCCCAGGCGCTCCTCCAACTGGCGAATTTGTTGGCTCACCGCCCCCGGCGTGATGTGCAGTTCTTCGGCGCAACGGGTGAACGACAAATGCCGCGCCGCGCAGGAAAACACGTGCAACCAGACGTAGGTCTGGCCATGAAGGGGGCGAGTCATAGGGTTTAGTCCTGCTAAAGGGTGTCTTAGGATAATTCGTTGGTCAGTGCCGATCCAGAGGCTCAGTATCGCGCCAATTCCGCTCGTCCTACAAAACATGGCAGCGATTTCTACTCCATTGCTTGTAAGGCTTTAGCATGGCTATCAGTGTTTTCGATCTATTCAAGGTGGGCATCGGCCCGTCCAGCTCCCATACCGTCGGCCCGATGCGGGCGGCCGCGACCTTTGCCCAAGCCCTGAAAGACCAACATCTACTGAACGACACCCGGCGTGTCGAAGTGCGCCTGTACGGCTCGTTGTCAGCCACCGGTGTCGGCCACGCCACCGACCGCGCCTGCGTGATGGGGCTGATGGGTGAATGGCCAGATACGGTTGACCCAACCTCCATCAATGCGCGCATCCAGCAACTGCGCGAGTCCGGTCGCCTGCTGCTCGCCGGCACCCAGGACATTGCTTTCAACTGGCAACACGACCTCCTGCTGCTCGACGAAAGCCTGCCCTACCACCCCAACGCCATGTCCCTGCACGCCTACGGCGACAACGGCCTGTTGAGCGAACAAACCTACTACTCGGTGGGCGGTGGTTTCATCATCGAAGCCGCCGAGGCTGAGTCGGGTATTGCGCCGACCAGCGAAGTGGAATTGCCCTACGACTTCTCCAGCGCAGTCGAACTGCTGGCCTTGTGCAACACGCATGGCCTGCGGGTTTCCGAGCTGATGATGGCCAACGAACGTGCCTGGCGCAGCGACGAGGAAATCCGCAGTGGCCTGCTGCATATCTGGTCGGTGATGCGCGAATGCGTGGAACAGGGTTTGCGCGATGAAGGCATCTTGCCGGGCGGCCTGGATGTGCCCCGTCGCGCCGCGAAATTGCACCGCAACCTGTTGGAAATCGGCAAACCGAATGTCATCACGTCGACCTTGTCGGCGATGGAGTGGGTCAACCTGTTTGCCCTGGCCGTCAACGAAGAAAACGCGGCGGGCGGGCGCATGGTCACGGCACCGACCAACGGCGCGGCGGGCATCATCCCTGCCGTCCTGCACTACTACATGAAGTTCAACCCCGCAGCCTGCGACGACGACGTGGTCAATTTCTTCCTGGCCGCCGCCGCGGTCGGCATTCTCTGCAAGAAAAACGCCTCGATCTCCGGCGCCGAAGTCGGCTGCCAGGGTGAAGTCGGTTCGGCTTGCGCCATGGCCGCTGCCGGCTTGGCCGATGTGCTGGGTGCGACACCCGAGCAACTGGAAAACGCCGCCGAAATCGGCCTGGAACACAACCTCGGCCTGACCTGCGATCCAGTCGGTGGCCTGGTGCAAGTGCCGTGTATCGAGCGCAATGCCATCGCCGCCGTCAAAGCGATCAACGCCACGCAAATGGCCCTGCGCGGTGATGGCAAACACTTCATTTCCCTCGACCGGGTGATTCGCACCATGCGCGATACCGGCGCCGATATGCATGACAAATACAAAGAAACTTCACGGGGCGGCCTGGCCGTGAACTGGGTGGAATGCTGAGGAGCATTTCCTGACCGCCCCAACGTGAGCCCGCGCAAAAATAATAACGAGGCAATAACGATGACCGATGTACGTACACCTGCTGCCGATACACCTTCAAAAGCAAGTCCCGCTTTAGAAAACACCGTGACCACCGGCTGGACCAAACACGACACCACCTGGATGCTCGGCCTGTATGGCACCGCCATCGGCGCGGGCACCTTGTTCCTGCCGATCAATGCCGGCGTTGGTGGCTTCTGGCCGCTGATCGTGCTGGCACTGCTGGCCTTCCCGATGACCTTCTTCGCCCACCGTGGGCTGACGCGCTTTGTGTTGTCGGGCAAATCCGGCGACATCACCGAAGTGGTCGAGGAACATTTCGGCGTCGGCGCAGGCAAGTTGATCACCCTGCTGTATTTCTTCGCGATTTTCCCGATCCTGCTGGTGTACAGCGTCGCACTGACCAACACCCTCGGCAGCTTCATGGAACACCAACTGCACATGACCCCGCCGCCGCGGGCGGTCCTGTCACTGGTGCTGATCCTCGGCCTGATGGCCATCGTGCGTTGCGGCCAAGGCGTGATCGTCAAGGCCATGAGCGTGCTGGTGTATCCGTTCGTCGCCGCCCTGCTGTTGTTGGCGTTCAGCCTGATCCCTAACTGGAACGGCGCGTTCTTCGCCTCTGCCGGTGATGGCATGCCAATGCCGCTGTTCCTCAAGACCCTGTGGCTGGCGATCCCGGTGATGGTGTTTTCCTTCAACCACTCGCCAATCATCTCGGCCTTCGCCGTCGACCAGAAACGCGTGTACGGCGCCCAGGCCGAGCGCAAGAGCAGCGGCATCCTGGCCACGGCCCACGGCATGATGGTGCTGACGGTGATGTTCTTCTGCTTCAGCTGCGTGCTGGCGCTGTCGCCTGCCGACCTGGCAGCGGCCAAGGCCCAGAACATTTCGATCCTGTCGTACCTGGCCAACCACTTCCAGACCCCGGTAATCGCCTACGCCGCGCCGTTGATTGCGCTGGTGGCCATTACCAAATCCTTCCTCGGCCACTACATCGGCGCCAGCGAAGGCTTCCAGGGCTTGATCGTCAAATCCCTGCGCAGCCGTAATCGTTCGCTGTCGGCCAAATGGCTGGAACGCAGCACCGCCCTGTTCATGGTGTTGACCTGCTGGGCCGTGGCCACCTTCAACCCGAGCATCCTGGGCATGATCGAGACCATGGGCGGGCCGATCATCGCGTGCCTGCTGTTCCTGATGCCGATGTACGCGATCCGTCGCGTGCCATCTCTGCGCCAGTACTCGGGCCAGGTGTCGAATGTGTTTGTGGTGGTGATCGGCTTGATTGCGCTGTCTGCGATCGTTTTCTCGGTACTGCCCTGAAATAGCCCACAACACCGCGCCCCCTGTAGGCGCGGGCTTGCCAGCGATAGCGGTCCTTCAGCCAAGTATTCTTGAGCTGACACACCGCATTCGCGAGCAAGCCCGCTCCCACATTGGCACCTCACTGCCTATGAGTGCTCTACACGGCACGGCCCTTGCTGTACCGCTTATGAGGGAAACGGACTTTGGCCAGTGGTCAGGAAACGCGAACTAATCCCGACACCGGTCGTCAATGACTGCATGTTCTTATCAGGCGGTAACGCACCATGGACAATCCTTTTCAGATCATCACAGACACCTTCACCCCCAACTACCGTGTCAACCTGAGTATCCAACGGCTGGATGGCAGCATCATGCTCACCCTCTCGAACGAGTCGGGCGTGGTGGCCAAGCGCATGATCAGCGCCGAACAACGCAATGACCCGCAACGGCTCAAACGCCTGGTGCAAAGCATCCAGTTCGGCATCGCCATCGAGCAGGGCCACAGCGCCATGGAGATCCTGGCGGTGATGACCGATGGCGATCACCAGCGCTTGCAGCGACCGCCTACGAACACCCTGCCCTTCAGCGTCGGGCTTTAAAGCTCGCCCTTCTCGGTTTCCAGGCTCGCCTCGCCTTTGCGGCGCGGGCCTTCGACCTTCACCGACGGGAACGCCGACGAGGCGTAGCGCACCACCAGGATCGAGAACGCCAACAACAGAATCCCACCGCACAGGTAGATGATGCCTACATCAGGCGGGTTGTGGTGGGACACGTTGGAGATCAGCAGGCGTGTCAGCGCGGTGATCGCCACGTAGATCAGGAAGCGCACCGGCATGTGGTTGGTCTTGAAGTAAATCCCGACCATTGCGCCCAGCTCCAGGTAGATGAACAGCAGCAAGATGTCATCGATCTTGATGTGCCCGTTCTCTAGCATCCCCAAAAACTCCATCACCGCCGCCCAGGCCGTCACCGCACCAATGGCGAACAGTGCCAGGTAGTGGAACGACTCGACAAACAGGTTGCCCAGGGACTCAGCCAGTTCATGCACGTTCTGGCGCAGCTTTTCGGCCCAGTTGATTTTCACGATGATGCTTCCTTAGGTCGACTCGACCGGATAATGCGGGTTAGACGTGACGGTTGTTCTGCATGCAGAAAAAAGGCCAGAGGCCGATATAAGATGGTGGCGGGGTGACATGAGGCACGGCAAACCTGTATTTACGGGCTACATTAAAAAACTGCTACCCAAACCCCACGGTTTGGCTTACCCTTTTCACTGTATATGAATACAGTAGTCGCAAAAGACAACTATCGTGAAGGCATGTGAGGTGGTGAATGGCCGTCGAAGTGGTATACCGCAGCAGCCGAGATCTGGAGCGTTTGTTCATGGATAAAGCCGAAGCTGACCGTCATGACAAGATGCTTGAACTCGCTGAGTTGCTGGCAGAAGTGTTGCAAAAAGCCGTGCCGTCCCTGAGCGAGCAGCAGGTGGAAGAAGCCGGGATCTACATGGCGAAGAACCGCGATGTGTTTGCCAAGGCGTTCAAGAGCCAGCCGGATGCGTTGTCCGAGTTGCTGAACGCACCGGCAGAATAAAGCCCGAATTGAACAGGCCCTGAGTCACTGACTCAGGGCCTTTTTAATGCCTGGCTTATTTGTACAGCAGGCGCTCGGCCAATTCGTCCGCCACCCGTGCGGGGGAACGCTTTTCGGCTTGGGCGTGGGCGAAGATCTCGGTCAGGCGTGCGCCGATGTTCGACAGGTGTGCGGTGATGTCCGCCAGCTCTGCACCGCCGTGCTTGAGCGCGACGTAGATCAGCCCACCCGAGTTGATCACATAGTCGGGGGCGTAGAGGATGCCGCGCCCTTCCAGCTGGTCGGCAATGTCGAGGTTGGTCAACTGCGCGCTGGCGGAACCGGCCACGGCGGCGCAACGCAACTGGCCGACGCTGTGGCGATTGAACACCGCACCAACGCCGCAGGGCGCAAGGATGTCGCAGGGCGTGCTGAGCAAGGCGTCGTTGGCGATGGGGTGGGCGCCGAGTTGCTCCATGGCCAGTTGCACCTTGCCATGGTCGATGTCGCTGACCAGCAATTCAGCGCCGGCCGCATGCAGCTGTTCGGCCAGGGCAAACCCGACATTGCCCAGGCCCTGGACCGCCACACGCAAGCCTTCCAGGTTGTCGCTGCCCAGGCGGGCCATCGCAGTGGTGCGTATGCCGGTGAACACGCCCATGGCGGCATGGGGCGACGGGTCGCCAGCGGCGGTGGTGCTGGTGACGAAACGGGTGTGCTGGGCGATGCAGTCCATGTCAGCCACTGAGGTGCCGCTGTCGATGGCGGTGATGAAGCGGCCGTCGAGTTTTTCGATGCAACGCCCAAAGGCTTCGAATAAGGCCGCGCGGCTTTCCACATGCACGGGGCGGATGATCACTGCCGTACCACCGCCCACCGGCAAACCGGCCAGGGCGGCTTTGTAGCTCATGCCCTGGGCCAGGCGCGCAGCATCTTCCACGGCACTTTGATCGTCGGGGTAAGCGAGGTAGCGGCAGCCGCCCAAGGCTGGGCCCAGACGGCTGTTGTGGATGGCTATGATCGCCTTCAGCCCGGTGGCCGGGTCGACGCTCAGGTGCAGCGATTCAAGGCGGGTGCTGTGCATGAGCGCAAACATCAATGAGCTCCCGAATCACTTCTGGTAGAGGCCCAAGTATAGGCTTACGGTAAAAAACTGCCGAAGTGCGCTGGAATAAGCCGCCCGGTTTTGCAGGCCTTGCGACATAAGACCGTGGGATATTTCCCCAATGTGCTGGACGAAAATTCTCAGCAAGGCTAAAACGGGGGCATCTGCCGGAGAACGCAATGAATCCCCGCACAGCCTTTTTTGCCTGCCTGGAACGTTCGCCCCCTGCGCTGTTCGAAGCCGCGCTGTGGATTGCGGCCGAGCACGATCCGGTCGTGCAACCGCAGGTGATCCTGCAAGACTTCACCTTGTTGCAACAACAGGTCAGCGTCGGCATGCCCATGCTGCCCGCCGACGAACTGGGCCAGCCCCTGCTGCGGCGCATGAATGACCTGGGATTTGCCCAGGACGACTTTACCCCCCTGCGCCCCGCCGCCGCCTTGCTGGACAAGGTGCTGCAGCGCAAACGCGGGCAGCCGCTGGCCATGGGGTTGATCGCGATGGAATTGGCGCGACGCCTGAACATTCCGATGGTCGGGGTGAATTTTCCCGGCCACTTCCTGCTGCGGGTGCCGGGCGCCGATCACTTGCTGGACCCCTGTGGCGGTCGGCGTCTGTACCCCAACGATTGCCGCGAACTGCTGCACCGCCAGTACGGGCCGAACCTCAAGTTGCAGTCCGAGCACCTGCTCACCGCAGAACCTCGTTCGATCCTGCAACGGCTGTCACGCAACTTGCGCCAGTTGCACCTTTCCAACGATGCGCCGCTGGATGCCCTGATCGACGCCGAACGCGTGCTGGAACTGGGCAACGCCAGCGCCGCCGACTACCTGGCACGCGCCAGTCTATACCAGCGCCTGGATTGCCCGAGTGCCGAGCGCTTTGACCTGGAGCATGCGCTGCTGCTCAGCGAAGACCCGATCCAACGCCTGCGCCTGACCGAACGCCTGGGCCATTTGCCACCCAACACCATCGTGCACTGAACCCGACTGTAGTGAGCGGGCTTGCCCCGCGCCACGGCATACCTGACACACCACAGTGCCTGACACACCGCTGTGCCTGACACACCGCTGTGCCTGACACACCACTGTGCCTGACACGCCGCTGTGCCTGACACACCGCGGCGCGGGGCAAGCCCGCTCATTACAAGTCACCGGCAAGCAAGCGCCTTCCGTTGGGCGGGGTGAATCAGTGATTGCCGGGGGCCTTGAGAATATCGCCGGGCAATGGGCTTTTCGGCACATCCATGCCAGGCGAACGCACCTGGATGATCAACAGCGCCGCAATCACTGCCGGAATCGCGCAGAAGAAGAAAATCTGCTCCACCGGAATGTGCATCGCCAACAACAAGCTGCCAAACAGCGGCCCGAGAATCGAACCAAATCGCCCAACGCCGAGCGCCCACCCAGTGCCCGTCGCCCGAACATGTGCGGGGTAGAAGTTACTGGCGAAAGCATTCAGGGTCAGTTGCCCACCGATGATGCAGAACCCGGCGGCGAACACGCAGGCCACCAGGTAGCGTGGGTTGTCATGGTTCAGCCCCAGCAGAACGGTACACACCGCCGCCGCTGCCAAAACGCCAGACAGCAGGCGTACCTTGCGTTTCAAGCGATCGGCGAACCAAGCCATGCCGATGGCGCCCAAGGTGCCGGCAAACAGGAACATCGACGTCACCAGGTTGGCTTCCTTCAACGCCAGGCCGCTTTCCAGCAACAGCGACGGCAGCCAACTGATCATGAAATACAGCAGGATCAGGCTGACAAAAAACGTCGCCCAGATCAGTACGGTCGGGCGCGCATAACCGTGGCGGAACAGCTCGACCACCGTCAGCTTGCTGCCTTGTTCTTGCAGGTTATCTGCAGCACTCGCCAACGGCGGCTGCCAGCCCGGAAGCATGCGCGCCGTGACCTTTTGCAGGCGCGCATAAGGCGGCGCGTCACGCAACAAACGTGGCAAGGATTCGGGCAACAGCCACATCAGGAAAGGGAACAGCAACAACGGCGTCACGCCACCCGCCAGGAACACCGCTTGCCAGCCGTAGCCTTCGATAAACCCGGCCGCCACGAACCCACCCGCCGCGCCACCAAACGAAAAGCCGCACGCCGCCAACGTCACCATCAGGGTGCGCAGGCGCGGTGGGGAATACTCCGACATCAAGGCCATGGCGCTGGGCATCGCGCCGCCCATGCCGATGCCGCAGATAAACCGCGCAACCATCAAGGTGGTCAGTGAGTTGGCAAACACCATCAACACCGTGAGGGTGGCGTAGATCAGCACGCAGCCCAGCAGGATGCGCCGCACGCCAAACCGATCGGCCAGGGGCGTCACCAGCAACGAGCCCAAGGTGAGCCCCAGCAGGTTGGCGCTGAACACTGGGCCGAACGCAGCCTTTTCCAGACCCCAATCTTTGGCCAGGGCCGGCACCACGTAACCCAGCACCTGAGCATCGTAGCCATCGGTCACCAGCAGCATGGCCAGCAACAAGAGAATCAACCACTGGTAGCGCGACACCGGACGGGCGTCGAGTGCCGCGCGAAAGCTGGCAATCTGAGAGTGCATCGCAAGGTACCTATTATTTTATTTTTATGGCCACGCGCAACCTTGTAGGAGCCGGCTTGCCGGCGATAGCGGTCTACCTGACACACCGCCATCGCCAGCCAACCGGGCCCCACAGGGTCAGGGGGTGTCGGGCTGGTTGGCGGGGTGAGCCTGGATAAAGGCCGGATGCTGCGCCGCCAACGCCGCCACACGACCGATACGTGGGTACGCCGTCAACGGCACCTTGAAGCGCTCGGCCGCGTACAGCTGGGGAATCAGAAACGCGTCAGCCATGCCCGGCTGTTCACCAAAGCAAAAGCCTCGGTCGCCAATCAATTGCTCCACCGCGCCCAGCCCCTGGCTGATCCAATGGCCGATCCACTCCAGCAATTGCGCCTCATCATGCCCCCACTGGCGCAGCAGGTTCTGGGTGCTGGAGTTGTGCAGCGGGTGGATATCACAGCCGATGATCGACGCCACCGCACGCTCATGGGCGCGGGTCGCCAGATCCTTAGAGAGCAGGGGTGCCTGTGGATAACGCTCGTCCAGGTATTCGATGATCGCGGGCGATTGAATCAACAACTCGCCCTCATCGGTGCGCAAAGCCGGCACGCGGCCTTGGGGGTTGATCGCCAGGTATTCCGGCTGGCGGTTGGCGCCGCCCGGTGGCACCAGCAAGTTGACCGGGATCGCGCTGAAATCCAGACCCTTGAGGGCCAGCGCGATGCGCACCCGGTACGACGAGGTGGAACGGTAGTAGGTGTAGAGTTCCATCGCCCTGCCCTCTTAGCGCGCTGCGGTTACGGTGCCCCGGCATTCGCCGAAGCCGATGGAGGCAAACCCTTCGCGGCGGCAACGGGCGCGCAGGATGATTTCGTCACCGTCCTCAAGGAACTTGCGCACCTCACCGGACGGCAGCTCGACGGCTTTCTTGCCGCCTTCGGTCATCTCCAACAGGCTGCCGAACTGGCCCGCTTCCGGCCCGGACAAGGTGCCCGAACCGAACAGGTCGCCGGCCTGCAACTGGCAACCATTGACGCTGTGGTGGGCCACCAACTGCGCGACAGTCCAGTACATATGCAGGCTGTTGCTGAGCGCCAAGCGATGCGCCGGCAGGTTCTGCTCACGCATGGCGGCGGTGGTCAGCAGCACTTCGAGTTCGATGTCCAGTGCACCCGCGGCCTGGTCACGTTTATCCAGCAAGTACGACAGTGGTTGTGGGTCGCCTTCAGGGCGCGCCGGTTGCGCTTTGCGGAACGGTTCCAGGGCTTCGGCGGTGACGACCCATGGGGAAATAGTGGTGATGAAGCTCTTCGACAGGAACGGCCCCAGCGGCTGGTATTCCCAGGCCTGGATGTCCCGCGCCGACCAGTCGTTGAGCAGGCAGAAACCGGCGATGTGCTCGGCAGCGTCGCCAATGGCAATCGAGTCGCCCATGTCGTTGCCCTGGCCGATCCAGATGCCCAGTTCCAATTCGTAGTCCAGGCGTGCGCACGGGCCAAAGGTCGGCTCGGCCTGACCGGCCGGCAAGGTCTGGCCCTTGGGGCGGCGCACGTCGGTGCCCGAGGGGCGAATGGTCGAGGCACGGCCGTGGTAGCCGATGGGCACGTACTTGTAGTTAGGCAGCAGCGGGTTGTCGGGACGGAACAATTTGCCGACGTTCTGCGCGTGTTCGATGCCAACGTAGAAATCGGTGTAATCGCTGATCTTCGCCGGCAGATGCATCTGGCAGTCGGTGGCGCGGTGCAGCACCTGCGCCTCGCGAGTTTGCAGCGTGCTGCCTTCGGCCAGTAGTTCCAGCAAGCGTTCACGCAACGCCACACGCGGGCCACGACCCAGTTCGAAAAACGCATTCAATTGGCCACTGGTCATTGCCTCGACGGCACGACGGGCATCACCCTCGAATTCGCCGATGGCCGCCTGCAGGTCCAGGATCGAATCGCCAATCGCCACGCCCGCGCGCGGCGCCGAGCCGTTGATGCTGAACACGCCCAGCGGCAGGTTTTGCAGGGGGAAGTCCGTGTGACCGTTGGCGGAGGCTACCCAGCTGCGGGTAAGGGTGGGCTGAGTCATGGGTTATCTCCGGTTCGGGTTGAAGGTGGCGGGCAGCGAAGCCCAGCACGCGTCATAGGTGTTTTGCAGTTGCGGGCATTCCAGGGCGAACTGTGTAGGGCGCAGCACTTGGCTGGTCTCGAACATGAAGGCCATGGTGTTATCGATCTTGTGCGGTGCCAACTCGACGTTGATGGCCTTGGTGCAGGTCTCTCCGTCCGGGCCGTGGGCGCTCATGCAGCTGTGCAACGACGCACCGCCCGGCAGGAAACCTTCGGCCTTGGCGTCGTAGGCGCCCTGGATCAGGCCCATGTATTCGTTCATCAGGTTGCGGTGGAACCACGGCGGACGGAAGGTGTTCTCGGCCACCATCCAGCGTGGCGGGAAGATCACGAAGTCGAGGTTGGCCAGGCCGTGCACGCTGGTGGGCGAGGTCAACACGGTGAAGATCGACGGGTCCGGGTGATCGAAGCTCACCGTGCCAATCGTGTTGAAGCGGCGCAGGTCGTATTTGTACGGCACGTTATTGCCGTGCCAGGCCACCACGTTCAGCGGCGAATGATCCAGCTCGCAGGCCCACAGCTCACCGAGGAATTTCTGCACCAGGGTGGTCGGTTGCTTGAGGTCTTCGTAGTGGGCCACCGGCGTGAGGAAGTCACGCGGGTTGGCCAGGCCGTTGCTGCCGATAGGCCCAAGGTCTGGCAGGCGCAGCGGTGCGCCATGGTTCTCGGCGACATAGCCGCGCGCCTGGGCGTCCAGCAGCTCGATGCGAAATTTAAGGCCACGCGGCAGCACGACGATTTCCAGCGGTTCCACTTCCAACACGCCCAGTTCAGTGGCGATGCGCAAGCGGCCCTGCTCGGGCACGATCAACAGTTCGCCATCGGCGTTGAAGAACACGCGGTCCATGGAGCGGTTGGCGCGGTAGTGATAAATGCTGATGCCAGAGGGTTTTTCCGACCCGGTATTGGCGACCATGCCGACGAGGCCATCGATGAAGTCCGTCGGCTCACCAGGCATATCCAGCGGGTTCCAACGCAAGCGATTAGGCGTCACCGCGCCGAGCGGGCCACCAGCCAATTGCCGCTCAAGTTTGACGAAGGCAGGGTGATTGGCCGACGGCTGGATGCGGTACAGCCAGGTGCGACGGGCTTCGCTGCGCGCCATGGTGAACGCGGTGCCGGAGAACAGTTCGGTGTACAGCCCGTAGGGCGCTTTTTGCGGGGAGTTCTGGCCGACGGGCAGCGCGCCGGGCAGGGCTTCGCTGGCGAATTCATTGCCGAAGCCCGACAGGTATTCGAGGGTCATGGATCATCCTCTGAGCGGAAGTTGTTTTTATCGTAATCCAGTTACGCATAACGTAATTTGATCACCATCGACCGTCAAGCTATAAAGACGCCCATTCATCTCTCGGATTCCCGCTGCCCCATGGAAAAGCCCCGCGACACCGGTAAACAGAAAGTCCGCTCGGCCGAAGTGGGCACCGACATCCTCAAGGCCCTGGCCGAACTGTCCCCCGCCACGTCGCTGTCGCGCCTGGCCGAACACGTGCAGATGCCGGCCAGCAAGGTGCATCGCTACCTGCAAGCGCTGATCGCCTCGGGCTTTGCCGAACAGAACACCGCCACCAACCATTACGGCCTGGGCCGCGAAGCATTGCGCGTGGGCCTGGCCGCGCTGGGCAGCATGGACGTGCTGAAAGTCGGCGCGATGCCCCTGGCGGAGCTGCGCGATGAATTGAACGAAACCTGCTTTTTGGCGGTATGGGGCAACCAGGGCGCCACCGTGGTGCAGATCGAACCCGCCGTGCGTGCGGTGACGGTGGTGACGCAGCTGGGTTCGGTACTGCCTCTGCTCAGTTCCTCCACCGGGCTGGTATTCAGCGCCTATTTGCCGTCACGGGAGACCGTGGAATTGCGCGAGCGCGAAATCCAGGCGGGCACTGCCCATACCCTGGCGGACGACCAGACCTACGCCAGCGCCTGCGAACAGATCCGCAGCCGAGGCCTGCACTTTGTGCATGGCTTGCTGATGCCCGGGGTGGATGCGCTCTCGGCGCCGGTGTTCAACGCGGTCGGGCACGTGGCGGCGGTGATGACCGTGGTCGGCCCCACCTCCCTGTTCCATGCCGATGAAGATGGCCCGGCGGCCCAGCATTTGCTGGCGGCAACCCGGGCCGTGAGCTGGCGCATGGGCTACCAGCCCTGAATCAGTTGTCCCAACCGGCGAGGGCCACGGCCACGCGGTTTTCCAGGGCCTTGACCTGCGCGCCCGCCACCACGTAGTTGTTGGTGACCATGGAAAACACCAACCGGTGCCCGCGCGCATCATTGATGTAACCACTGAGCGACGACACACCGCCCATGGAGCCGGTCTTGGCGTGCAGGTTGTTCTGCGCCGGCGTGCCAACCAGGCGATAACGCAGGCTGCCGCCCGTCATGCGGTCGGCGTTGCCGGCAATCGGCAGCGCGTTGTACCAGGCGTTGAACCAGGGTTGTTTGCTGGCCGCCAGCAACAGGTCGGTGAGGGTTTGCGATGACACCAGGTTGCGCCGCGACAAACCGGAGCCATCCACCTGGTTCAGCGCCGCCGTCTCCAGGCCCTGGCGCTTGAGAAACCCGGCCACCGCCACCACACCCGCCGCCGCCGTACCGCTATTGGCAGTCTGGCGCCCCATGGCCTTGAGCAAGGCTTCGGACATGTTGTTGTTCGACAGCTTGAGCAGCGGCGTGATCAGCTCCTGCAACGGCGCCGATTGGTGTTCGGCCAGTACGGTGATCGCAACCGGGGAGCCCCCGCCGATGATCCGCCGTCCGGACACGACGATGCCTTGCTGCGCCAGGGCCTGCTCGAACAGGTTGGCCACCAGTTGCGTCGGCTCCCACACACTCACCAGTTGCTGGCTCTGCTTGCCCGGCGCCACCGCACCACTGAGTTGCAACAGGTTGGTGCCGTGGCGGCGGTTGATCCCATAGGTATTGCCCGGGCCGCTGACGGCGCGGTTGCTCAACTGCAGGTAGTCGGTGGGCGGGAAGATCTCCACCCCCACCGGCTGGCCGACCCGCGACGGCGCCTTGGCGGTCACCAGCACGGAGCCTGCATCAAAGTCGCTGTTGGGTGACACGGTCAGCGCCGAAATCTGCGCGCCGTAGTAGGTGCTTTCATCGTCATGGGACCAATCGACACCCAGCCGTTCGGCGTCAAACCAGGTGTCGTCGAACACCAGGTCGCCCTGCACCTGACGGATGCCCTGGCTGGCGAGTTGCGCCGCCAGTGCCTGATAGTCGGCAAACTGCAGGGTCGGGTCGCCCAGGCCGCGCAGGTAGAGGTTGCCAGTCAGGCGATCACCCTGGCGAATGCCGTTGCTCAGCAATTGCGTGGCAAAACGGTATTGCGGCCCCAGCACATCCATGGCCGCCGCCGTGGTCAACAACTTGAGATTGGAGGCCGGCACCAGTCGCGTGCGCGGGTTGTGCTGGTAGAGCGTGGCGCCGCTGCGGGCATCACGCACCATGAGGGAAACCGTGGCGCCGTGCAGCGCCGGGTCGGCCAGCAGTTGGTCCAGCTGGGCTGAACCCGACGTCTGCGAAACACTGGCGCAACCGCCCAGCACAACACTCAAGGCAACCAGCATTGCGCTGGTGTGTATCCATTTCTGCAACCGCATCAGTAGCGTTTTCCCGCAAGGCTTCAATGGCGGCAACGCTAACAGCTCCGTTCCTTTGTGGCGAGTGGGCTTGTCTCCGGTTCAGGCTGCTGCGCAGCCCAGCGGGAGCAAGCGCCCTCGCCACAGGGCCGTCAGAACGTCAACGTGCTGGAGACCGACACCTGGCGCGCATCGCCCAAGGACACAAACACCCGGCTCGCCGCCGAGGCGTAGTAGACGCGGTCGAACATGTTCTTCACGTTGAGCTGGAACTTGACCTTCTGCCCTTCGATCTTGGTGTCGTAGGTCGCAAACGCGTCCGCCACGGTGTAGCCCGGCAGGGTGAAGTCGTTGGCCGCATCGCCGGCGCGCTCGCCCACATAGCGAGCGCCGGCGCCCACGCGCAGTTGGTCGCCACCAAAAACATTGCCGAAGTCATACACCGCCGAGAGCGAAGCGGTGTTCTTCGCAACGTTCTGCAGGCGGTTGCCTTCCAGGGTCGGGTCCTTGTCCTTGGTGTCCAGGGCATCGGTGTAGGCGTAGCTGCCGATCAGGCTCCATTGGTCGGTCAACTGGCCGGTGGCGTCCAGTTCCAGGCCACGGGAACGCACCTGGCCAGCGATGCTGTAGATGGTGTTTGCGCCAGAGCCGACTGAGACCAGCACGTTGCGTTTTTCAATGTTGAACAGCGCCGCGCTCGCGGTGATGCGCCCCGGCATATCGAGCTTGGCGCCCAGTTCCCAGGACTTGGATTTCTCCGGCGTCAGGTCGCCCGTCAACTTGCTGCCATCGGCCAGGGCCGCAATGGTGGAGTTGGGTTTGAACGATTCGGTGTAGCTGCCGTAGAACGACAGCTCGTCGGTGTAGCGATACACCAGGCCGGCACGCGGCACCCAGGCCTGGCCGTTACCGTTGGTGTTGGCGGTGAACGGCACGCCTTTGCCCGCGTATTGATCGTACATCTGGTAGCGCGCGCCGCCCACCAGAATCCATTTGTCGGTCAGGTGGATCGCGTCCTGGAAGAACAGCGAATCGCTGCGCAGCAAGTCGGTCTGGGCACTGTCCTTGGCGCTGACGGTGGTGCCTTCCACATCGCGGCCATACACCGGGTTGAGGTAGCTGAACGCACTGCGTTGTGCCTGGCGAATCAGGTCCGCGCGATAGATCTTGCGGTACTCGTCATCCAGGCCAAACACCAGGTCATGCTGCATGCCGGCCACGTTGACCTTGCCTTCCAGGCTGAACGTGGAGAAACGGTCAGTGGTCAACGCGCCCCCGGTGCCGTCCATGCTGCGCGTCAAGGTGCCGTTGGGGTTCACGGTCACGATGCGCACTTGGCTGGCGTCGTAGGTCTCGCGGTTCCAGCTGTAGCCGAAGTGGGCTTTCCAGTCGTCGTTCAGGTCATGATCGACTTCCAGGCGGTACAGGTCGGAGCGGCCCTCCATGTTGTTGAACGGCTCATCCAGGCGACGGGTCGCAGGGATATCCAGCGGGTGGTTGGTCTTGGGGTCGATGGCGGTGCCACGGTCGAACGGCGAGAGGAATTCGCGGTGCTCGTAGGCAAACACCACTTTGGTGGTGTCGCCGTACCAGGCCAGGGACGGCGCCACCAGCGTCTCGCGGTGGGTGCCGAAGTTGCGCCAGTAATCTTCGTCTTCATGGTCGACGATCAGGCGATAGGCCAAGCCGCTGTCCCCAATCGGGCCGGTGGTGTCGAGGTTGCCGCCGCTGCCGTTCTTGCCATCACCAAAGGTCGAGCCGCGTGCGGTCAACGAGGTGGACTGCACCAGTTCAGGCTTCTTGCTGACGATATTGACCACGCCGCCCGGGTCCTGGATGCCGTACAACAATGACGCCGGGCCCTTGAGCACTTCGACGCGTTCGGCCGTGGAGTTCAGAGCACGTCCCTGCACGATGGGCATGCCGTCCTGCATGATCGAACCGTTACGGTTGTCGCCAAAGCCGCGCAGCATCACCGCGTCCTGGGTACTGGCCAGGGTATTGGCCTGGGTAATGCCGCTGATATTGCCTAGGGCATCGTCCAGGTTGCGCGGGGTCTGGTCACGCAGGACCTGGGCCGGCACCACGTTGACGGTTTGCGGAGTTTCCAGCAGCAGGCCGTGGGAGCGCATCACCGAACTGGTGGGCGGCGGCTGATAGCTGGTGCTGTCTTGGACCTGGCTGGCCCCGCTGATGGTGGTGGCGCCGAGGTTGAGGGCGCCGTCGGTGGGCACCGGCTCCAGGGCCAGGGTACGGGCATCGATCTGACGGAAGGTAAAGCCGGACTTGCCCAGCAGGCGTTGCAGGGCCTGGGTCGCACTCATCTGGCCGCTGACGGCGGGGGCGCTGAGGCCGTAGGGCGCCTCATCGGTGTAGATCACGCTGATGCCAGTGACCCGGCTGAAGTCGCTCAAGGCCTGGGGCAGCGGTTTGGCTGCCAGGGCAAAGTTGAACTGGGTGCTTTGCTGCTCCTGCGCCTGTGCAATGCCCAAGGGCAGCAACGCCAACCCCGAAACCGCCAATACCGAGGCTCCCAGCCACTGTTTAACCAAACCGCCCGCCATCGACTTCATGCTGTGAGAACCCGTGTAGAAAACGCTGTTAATGCGAATAGATCGCAGTTTCAAGCACTACACGGATGGGCTGGCGATTTACCTCACTGCTCTTTGCAAAAAAATTTGTTTATTGCGCCTGAATGCAAAAACCCATGCGGGGGAAATGCACATGCACGGTGCCGGCACGCTCATCGATACGGCGCAGGATCAGCTCTTCACGCCCGGCAAACAGCAGCTCGCCCGCCACCGGGTCGGTGCCGTAGTCGGTCGCCGAAATGGTCACCTGCTGCCCGACCTTGAAGCCGTTCAAGTCGTCGAAAACCTCATCCGGCAGCACGGCCGGGCTCGCATTGCGCGCGACGTCCAGGGCTTGCTCGGCGCTCATCGGGGTGGACGTGCCATGGCCAAAGCCCAACACGCGATCCAGCCAGGCTGCTACGGCGGGATAGGCATCCACCAACGGCGCGGTCACCGAAGAGCCCTTGAGGAACCACAACGGGTGGGCCAGGGAGAAGTCGGCAATCGAAGGTTCGCCGAACAGAAAATCCCCCGCCTGATGCTGCAATTGCTGATTGATGCGGCTGATGATCGCCGGCCACTGATGCAGGGCTTGTTCCAGTTGCACCCGCGCCGCCGTGCCACCGCTGAACAGCTTTTTGCGGTCGGCGACCAGCACCTGGATCATTTCCGGCGGCACCTTGGCAAATTTGACCGCCAGGGACTCGGGCTGGAACACCAGCGCAACGGCATGGGAAAACACCAGCGAATCCGCCCAGGCGGCAAAGCCTTGGGTGGTCAATTCCTGGCCTTGGGGAAACAGGGTCGGGGCGGCTTTTTCCTGTTCCAGACGCCGGGCGATCAAGGCCGTGTCGCAGTAGATATCGGCGCCCACTTGCAGCACCGGGGTCTTGCGGTAGCCACCGGTCAGGGGCATCAGGTCCGGCTTGGGCATCACCGGCGCGATATGCACCGAGCGCCAGGACAAGCCTTTGAAGCCCAGCAACAGGCGGGCTTTTTCAGCAAAAGGGGACTGGGGGTAGTGGTGAAGAATCAACTCAGACATACCAGGCTCCGCTCGATAAGTGAGCCGCTAGCTTAGCCTGCAACACACCGATTGGGGACGATGGGAACCCATCAGTCAAATCAATGGGCTGCTCGCCGCCAGGCACTCCTTGGCGCTCTTCTTCAACTTCTTGATCAACCGTTCCTGGCGCAACGCCTCGCCCTTGCTCGCGCACTGCTCGGTGTACACCAGCGCCACGGCGGGGCTGGACAGGAAGAACCGCGCGCCCTTGCCACGCTGGTGCATGGCAAAACGGCGCACCGGGTCATTGCTGATGCCGCAGTACAACGAGCCGTTGGCGGCGCGTACCAGGTAGACAAACCAGGGTTTGGGTTCAGAAGTTTCAGTCACAGGTCGAGCCGGCAAAACCAGAAGAGCGCCCAGCTTATCAACGACTGGCCTGGAACGCCTTCAAACCACGCAGGGCCTGGCTACGCACGGCGTTTTTCACCAGCGGCGTCCAGCCCAGCAACAAACCTTTGGTGCCCAGCGCCTGACGCGACCAGCGCCACAGGTCAAAGCTGTCGTGGTGTTCACAGATCTTGCCGTCGCGAAACACAAAGCGCGCCTGGATATCGTTGACCACCGTGTTACCGGTGGCGCTGAACAGGTACGTGGCGACCCAATGTGCACCGCCGCTGCGCTCATCGCTGCGCACGTTGTCGAAGGTCAGGGAGAAGTCCTTGGCGCGCGTGGTGAGCATGCGCCACATGTCGCCAGCATCACGCCCATGCAATGGGCCGAAGGCGGGGTCGCTGAACACCACATCGTCGGTGTAGCAGGCGGCCATGGCCTCGGCGTCAAGGCGCTGGAAGGCCTGGTAGAAACGGTTGATCAGGGCGGTGTGGGCATCACTCATGGGCAGGCTCCGGGCGCTATTGTTATCCGGGTTGCACGATAGTCTGCCCATGGGCGCAATGCCATGTACATTTGCTACGTCAATGAAAGGGGTGAGGTCCGAGTTACACCCCTTCGACAGGCATCAATCAGCTAACCGCTCAGGTACCTTTGAAAGTCCCCCTGCCTTATCGACCCCGCCACGCCAACTTTGAGCAACTACAGGCTCGATAAATAGCTGGGCCATACCGTCGCCCTGAAGTTATTCAGGCTCAACAGAGTAAAAGTGCTGTCATCACGCCAAACTTATTTACCAAGCCCCAACTAAGGCACCATCCCGGCATCTCGCGCATAGGTAAACAAATCTACATCGGTTGATATACATAACCGGTGCATTGCCGTGCTCTTCTGTTTGCTGATAGTTGAAATACTGCGATTGACCCGCGCGGCAATCTGGCTGACTGTCATCCCGCTGGCGAGCATGCGCACGACCTCTTGCTCCTTGCCCGACAACTTGGGTGCCTGGGTCGGCTGGGCCAGGCATGCCTGGTCCAACTGCACACGCAGGCACTCACTGACAAACTCACGCCCTTGCACCACAGCGGTCAAGGCCTGGGGCAATTCCCGGGCAGACGCACTCTTGGCGATAATCCCCCGAGCGCCGTGGCTGAAGGCTGCACGCAGGGTCGCGATATTGGCAAACATGGTCACCAGGATCACCGGTACATCGGGGTATTGGCGGTTCAACAGTCCCAGCAAGCCATACCCATCCGCTTGCTGATTACCGGGCATGGCAAAATCAGTCACGATCACGTCGCAGGGTATTCGGCCGACCAACTCCAGGAGTTGGTCAGGCCCGTCGGCCTCCCCCACGACCTTGCACTTGCCACTCGCCTCGATCACCACTTTCTGGCCCACGCGAACAATAGGGTGATCGTCAGCAATAATGATGCGAATCATCGGTTTTTCCATGATGGCAATTTGAGACCGCCAAAATACCGCGATCATGTTTCTGCAACAACCAGAAATAAAACGCTCTTAGTGCGTCAAACCCCACACTTAATAAGGCCCTCACTACTTCCTACATAAATAAGAGAAATTACATAAGGAAAAGTACTACATAGTTAGAGGATATATTCCTTCAAAGTTGAGCCAAGTAGTTCAAATACCATTCCACTTCATGGCGAAACTCATCCAACACCGGCCGGTTCAGTGCCATGCCCGTCAATTGCACACGCTCGATCAGATCCGCAGCGCCGGCCTCCAGGCCGGTTTCCCCCAGGAATGCCACGCTGCCTACCAAGCGATGCAAGCACTGTGCGGCCAGCCTGGCATCCAGGTCGGCCTGGGCATGAACCAGCACCGCCAGGTCTGCATGCGCTTCCTGGATAAGACTGAACAGCATCGGCTCCACCACATCCCAGGAACCGAAGGCATCGATCAGGCTGGCACGATTGGGAAAGCTGCGACGACCGGTTCGGACAGTGCCCACCTCCCTCTCGACGATGCCCGCAGGCTCTGGCGGCAGCCAGCAGCGCAGCACCTCACGCAATTGCGCAAAGCCGATGGGTTTGATCAACCAGCCGTCCATGCCGCAAGCCACGCACTGGCGAATTTCTTCCGGCCCCAGGCTGCCGCTCAAGCCCAGCACGATGGCAGGGGGGCGGCCCGCCGCCTGTTCGCGGCGGCGCAGTTCACGGGTGAGGGTATAGCCATCCATCACCGGCATGCGGCAGTCGCTGATCACCAGGTCGAAATGTTCGGTCGCCAAGGCGTGCAGGGCTTGCTGCCCATCACAACAGCACTGGTAGGCCACCGCGAGTTTTTCAAGCAGTGAGCCAAGCAACAGGCGGTAAGTGCAGTGGTCATCCACCACCAGCACCCGGGCTTCAGGCGCTATTGTCGGCGAACGTCGGTTTGAAAAGTGGCCAGGCATGCTGCCCTCAATGAGAGCGATCAACTCACCCTGACTTTGCGTAATTAAGGACGATCACCTGAACCCGTGCGGGTTGGGTACAAGCAATCAAGACGGGCGCAAAATATCCGAATGCATGCAGGGCGACGATACAAAAACTACGATAAATCAGCCGATCGCCTTCGAAAATCAGGCTTTCTGCTTAAACAACCCCCTTTTGTCATTGCCACCCTGTCATTCGTAATAGTTGCATTTCCGCCTCTCCCGCCCGGCGATAAATTCCTCCCCGCTTTCCCTTAAAGCGACGCGTGCCCACCACAACCATAAAACCCATGGGCAACTTCACCGCGCCGCTCTGCCCCTGATCCGTGCATAGGAATACCGACTGTGATGAAAGACTCTCTCGCCGCCCTGGCCGGAGCCCTGCTGATCGCCCACGCCAGTACGGCGCTGGCCGCTAGCTCCGTGGACCTTTCGGTCAAAGGTGCCATTACCCCGAGCGCTTGTAGGCCTAGCCTGAGCAACGGCGGGCTGGTGGACTACGGCAAGATCTCGACCCAGGACCTGGACCCGACCGAGGTCACCGAACTGCCCAGGACCCTCTTCAAGTTGGCGGTCAATTGCGAAGGTTCGAGCTTGTTCGCGTTGAACGCCCAGGACAATCGATCCTCCATGGCGGGCCCCGCCGCCTCCTTCGTACTGGGGCGGATCAGCCCGACAAACTGGATCGCCACGTATTTCCTGACCATGGAAAACGTGGTCACCGACGACCCCAGCGCCTACCCGATCTACTCCCTGGATAACGGCTCGACCTGGATCTACAACTCCGAACGGCAGGTACCGGCTAATACACTCAGTGCTTTCGGCAATCAGACTTCCGGCACACGCGCCCCCGTCTCCCTGACAGATGTAGCGCTGGACCTGATTGTCCAGCCCTACATTTTTCCAAAAAGCCAGATCCCGGCAGGCGAAACCATTCCCCTGGACGGGTCCGCCACGTTCGAGTTGCGCTACCTATGAAGGCCTCAACGCTGTGCCGTTGCAGCACGTTCGGCCTCGTGCTCAACCTGGCCCCCGCAGCGTTCGCCGCCAGCAACGTCGACCTGGCAGTACGCGGCAACATCACCCCCAGCGCGTGCAAACCGAGCCTGGCCCAAGAGGGTCTAGTCGACTACGGCAAGATCGCCGCCCGCGATCTGAACCGCGAGTCCTTCACCCCGTTGCCGCTCACCCAGCTGCCTGCGGCCGTCAACTGCCAGGCCCCGACCCTGTTTGCCCTGAGGCTCACCGATAACCGTGCCGGCTCCAGCGCGGCCGAGCCCTACGGTTTCGGGCTCGGCCTGATCAACGCCAGCGAGCGGCTCGGTGTGTTCCACACCACCTTGCATACCCCCTTGGCAGAGAACGCGCCCATCACTCAATTGCAGTCATCAGACAACGGCCAAAGCTGGAGCGTGGTTGAAGACAACGTCGCCTTGCCGCCGCTACGACTGGCCGCGTTCGGGGACGCTTCTTCCGGCGTCTGGAGCCCGCTGCCGATCCAAGCGCTGCGTGTGCAAATACGTGTCAGCACGCTGATCGCACCGGCCCAGGGCCTGACCCTGGATCGCGAGGTGCCACTGGACGGCTCAGCCACGCTGGACCTGATTTACCTGTAGTGCCTCACCCTCAACCCTACCTTACAAGGACTTGTGCCCATGGATAGACCCACCCTCGCCTTCCTGCTAGCCGCCCTTGCGCCTGGCGCGTTCGCTGCCAGCAGTACGGACCTGAGCGTCTCCGGGACCATCACCCCCAGAGCCTGCACGTCCGTACTGTCAAACGGTGGCGTGATCGACCACGGCAAGATGACCTCCAAGGACCTGCAACCCAGCTCCCCCACGTTGCTCGATGCGGCCGAGATGCGCTTTGAAGTGCAGTGCGAGGGAGAGACCTTTTTCACCTTGACCACCGTGGATAACCGCGCGGGCACCTCTGCCATCAACCCGAGGCACCACGGCCTGGGCATGACCGCCGAAAAAGAAAAACTGGGCAGCGTGGCGTTCTCGCTGTTCGACCCGGTGGCCGATGACAAACCGGTCAAGGTCATCACCTCAAGCAACGGCGGCGCCAACTGGTCCGCTTCGATCTACCTGGGGCATGAAGCACTGACCTCGTTTGCCGCCCTCGACGGCCCCAACACGCCCATCGCCCTGAAAACCCTGAATGCCCGGCTGCGCGCATTCACCATCATCGTGCCCGCTACCGACCTGACCCTTCTTGATGAGGTGCCACTGGACGGCCAGGCCACGCTGCAACTCAAGTACTTGTGACCCTTTTCCCTCTGCTTGCCTTGAAAGGAGCAACACCATGAAAGCCCTGAATGCCCTGATCGCCACCCTGCTGCTCACCGGGACCGGCACTGCCCTGGCCGCCTCCAGCGTGGACCTGACCGTGCGTGGAATAATCACCCCAAAAGCCTGCGAGCCGGAGCTGTCCGGCGGCGGCAATGTGGAGATCGGCAAGATTTCGGCCAAGGACCTCAATGCCGACAGCCCCACCCGCTTGCCCGACCAGACCGTGCGAATGACCGTCACCTGCGACGCGGCAACACTGGTAGCAATCGAACCCAAGGACAATCGTGCCGGGTCGGCTTCGTTACCCGATGATAGGAACTTTGGCCTGGGACTGGTCAATGGCAGCGAAAAACTCGGTGCCTTCCAGATGTACCTGCAATCGCCGGTCGGAGATGGCACGGAACTGGGGCCCATTTCCTCCAGTGACGGCGGCCTGACCTGGACCCGCTACATGTACCTGACCAACAACGGCATAACCTCCGTGGCCAATACCACCGCCATCGCCCCGGTGCCGGTGCAGTCGCTGGTCACCGATGTGGTCATCATCCCCTACATCGCCCCGGCCAACAGCCTGACCCTGACCGAGGAAGTGCCGATCAACGGTTCGACGACCCTGACCGTCAAATACCTGTAATGGAAAACGGGCGCAGCCTTCCCGGGTTGCGCCCAGCGCCGCACTCACGGATGTCCCTCAACACGGTTCCAACATCGACCATGAACACGCTCTCACGCCGCTTGATGACGCTCGGTCTCTGCCTGACCGCCACCTCCGCCCTGTGTGCCTCGAAGGTCGACGTGACATTGACCGGCAGCGTCACCCCGAGTGCCTGCACGCTGGTCCTGTCGCCCAGCGGCATCGTCGACCATGGGCGGGTGCCGGCCCGCTCGCTCAATCAGTACGAGTTCACCGAACTGCCCCTGCGCACACTGGACATGAACGTCACCTGCAACCAGCCCGTGCTGTTCGTGCTGGTCGGTGTGGATAACCGTGCCGACTCCTCCGTGGGCCCTGGCTTCTATTACGGCTTGGGCAACAACGTCCATGCCCCGGCTGAACGCCTGGGCTCGGTGGCCCTGGCCATTCGCGAAGCGGTGGGCGATGGCCAACGCGCCATTGTGCTGGCCTCCAGCAATCGAGGCCTGACCTGGTTTCCCGAAACCAACGCCTACCCGGACAACTACATGGGCTTTGCGCACCCCGGCACGCTGGTGCCGGACCCGCACAGCGTGCTCACCGCCAAGCTGGAAATCAAAACGTCGATCAACGCCGCCGCCTACCTGACCCTCGACCAAGAGGTGCCGTTGGACGGCTCCATCGTGCTAGACCTGAGGTATCTGTAGTCATGCTCCCCTTCCCTTGCGTTGCCAAAATAATTACACGGGTGTTCAACCTGGTTCGCTATGCCGGCCTCTACCTCGCCGCGCTGGCGCTGACGTTGTGGGGCCCCACCCTTGTGCTCGCCGATGGCATGGTCCCGGACACGTCGGTGGTGATCGTCAACGAGGCCGATGGTGAAGCCTCGGTGTCGGTGACCAACACCGACACCAAGCTCGCCTTGCTGCACGTCACCCTCGAAGACATTCCTGAAGACACGGCGCCGCTGCTGTTTGTCACGCCGCCGCTGACACGGGTCGAGCCGTCCAAGAGCCAGTTGATCCGTTTCATCCTGCAATCGGCCACCCCCCTGACCACCCAGCGCTTGAAACGGGTGATCTTCGAAGGCATGCCCCAAGGCCGCACAGAAGGCCAGGCCGGGCATGCGCGAGTCGGGGTCACCGTGCGCCAGAACCTGCCGGTGATCCTGCATCCCAAGGGGCTCGCACCGAATCGCACGCCCTGGACCGGCTTGGTCTGGAGCCTGAAGAACCAGCAACTGAGTGTGAATAACCCGACGCCCTACGTGGTCCGCCTGGCTCAGGAATTGACCTTGCTGCCCGGCAAAGGCTCGGCCTTGCTGCCGCGCACCTATGTGCTGCCCGGCGAGACCTTGAGCGTGGCCGCCAGCCAAGCCCAGGCCAGCACCGTGCAGATGCAACCGGCCACCGTCTACGGGTTTGCGGTGGCGCCTTACGAAGCACCGATCACCCTTTGATCGCAGCGCCGGCGGGCCCAATGCCGGCGCCCTGATAACGAAGTGGCCTCCCATTGAAGGCCACCAGGAGCTCTCCCGTCGCGAAGGATTGACGCGGGCCTGCCTCCACTTATTCGAGTACGACTTGTGAGCACAGTTATGACTGATCGCGACGGCGAAGCCGTGCCTGGTGTTTCATCACCCCGGGCGCGCAAATGGCTGGCGGGCGTTGCGCTGAGCCTGGGCACCGTGCTGCCAACGGCTGCCGCCCTTGCCGATGAAGGCGCCGGCTCGTTCGACCCGCAAACCTTGGCCCAACGCGGGATTGACCCGCAATTGGCCAACCTGTTGCTGGAAGCCCCGCGCTTCACGGCCGGGCGCCATGCCCTGAACCTCAACGTGAACGGCCAGCGACGTGGGCGGGTCGATGTGGTGTTCAACGGGCAGGGCGTGCTGTGCTTCAACCAGGCCCTGCTGGATGCGGGCCACTTGCGCGTGCCGGCCGACGATGGCGAATGCCATGCTTTTCTCGAGGCCTACCCACAGACCGTGATCGAGCAGGACCCGGCCACCCTCAGCCTGTCGCTGGTCGTGCCCACCGAGGCGCTGCGCCCGACCGTGCGCGATGTGTCCGGCTACCAGACTGGCGGGTTCGCCGGGCTGCTCAACTATGACCTGAGCGGCCTGTACAACGAGTTCGGCGACGACACCAGCCGTTTCGGCTCGGCCAACACCGAGGTCGGTTTCAACGCCGGCGACTGGATCGTGCGCAGTCGCCAGGTACGCACCTGGCAAGACAAGGTGTCGCGCACCACCCACCTGGACGCCTACGCCCAGCGCACCTTTGCCGAACAGCAAGCGGTGTTCCAGGCCGGGCAGATCAACCTCTACAACCCGGTATTGGCCGGCGCACAGATCACCGGGGCCCAGGTGCTCACCGAGACGGCCCTGCAGGACCAGAACCAGGGCGCCACCATCACCGGCATCGCCAACAGCCCGGCCCAGGTGGAGATCCGTCAGAACGGCACGTTGATTCACTCCACCGTGGTGCCAGCGGGGCCGTTCTCCCTCACCGATGTGCGGCGCTTGAACAGCCGCTCCGATGTGGAAGTCACGGTCAAGGAAAGCAGCGGCGAAGAACGTCGCTTCACCGTGCCCGCCGCCATGCTTGGCCTGGGCCTGCCAGCGCCGGGTTACTCGGTGGCGGCGGGGCGCGTGCGCAAGCTCGGTGCCGGTGAAGGGGCCGAGCCCTGGGTGGTCAGCGGCGGCTGGAGCGGTGCATTGCACCCACAGGTCAGCGTGGGCGCCGGTGTGCTGGGCGCCGAGGATTACCGCGCGGCGGGTGCCAGCCTGGCCTGGCTGCCGTGGCAGGACAGTCAGTTCCAGGCCTCATCCCAAGTGGCCCAGGCCACCCGCAACGGTAACGAGCAGGGCGTGCAAACCGATCTGTCGTGGTCCCAACGCCTGAGCGAACGTTGGGCCATCACCACGGCCGGCTCCTGGCGCAGCCTTGGCTACCGCGACCTCGAGGACTCCACCTACACCACCGAAACCCGTGAGCAACGCCGCTCCCGCTATCGCGATCAGCAAAGCGCCACAGCGTCCTGGTCACACCCGATGCTCGGCGCGTTCAGCGCCGGGATTTCACGCTCGTCCTCGTTTACCGGTGAGAGCAGCAGCCGCGCGCTGGCGTCGTGGGGCACCAGCTTTGGGCGTGTATCGGTGTCCGCCAGCGCCGAGTGGCAAGTGGGCGGCCGCCAGCAGAGCGATGACAGTGTGTACCTGAACATCAGCGTGCCCCTGGGCGAGAGCCGCCGCGGTCGTGCCTGGGCGCGCAATGCCGGAGGCGATCACCGCATCGGGGCCGGGGTCAGCGAACAAATCAACGACCAGTTGAGCTACCAGGTAGGCGTTGAACGTGACAGCCGCGACCGTGAGGTGGAGTCATCCATCGGTGTCTCGACGTTGCCGTATTACAGCCAGTTGGACTTCAACTACACCCGCAACAATCAGGAACGCTCCAGCTATCAAGGTGGCGCACGCGGTGGGATGGTGTTGCACAGCGATGGGCTGACGTTTTCGCCCTACCCGGTGCGCGAGACCTTTGCGCTGATGTCGGTAGGCGACATGGCCGGCATCAAGGTCAGCACCCCCAGTGGCCCGGTGTGGACCGACTGGCAAGGCCAGGCCGTGGTGTCGCAGCTCAGCCCTTACGGCCGCAGCCCGGTGGAAGTGCACACCCGCTCGCTGCCGCGCAACGCCGACATCAGCAACGGCCTGGCCGTGCTGTCGGCCGGACGTGGCGCCGTAGACAACGTCAAGTTCGGCGTGGCCCTCACACGCCGCGCGCTGCTGAACGTGACCGACGCCAATGGACAACCCCTGCCTCGTGGCGCCGCCATCAGCACCGCCGACGGCGAGTTCGTGACCCTGGTTCAGGAAGGCAGCCAAGTGTTCCTGCCGGACGTGCTGGACCGTCGCGAACTGTGGGTCAGCGCCCCCGGCCGGCCCCGTTGCCGCCTGGACTTCGACTTGCCCGAACGAGGCGATCCCGAGGTGTATTACGAAACCGCACCGGCGCGGTGCCAACCATGAGGAACTTAACCATGGGCCTGAAACCTGCCTTGTTGTCCGCCAGCCTGTTGCTGGGCGCAAATGCCTGGGGCATGGATGAGTGCCAGTTGAACCTGAGCGAAACCGCCGTGGATTTCGGCCTGGTGAACCGGGCGGTGTCGCCGATAGCCGCAGCCGAGCACCTGTTGGGCGAGCGGCGCCTGAGCCTGACACTGAACTGCCCCACGCCCACTGACTTGAGCCTGTTCTATCGCGGGTTGGCAGCCGGCACCGAGCGCTTCCAATTCACCGGCCGTGGCAGCTACAGCCTGCGGGCCAGCGACGCACTGCTCGACGGCCAACCGGTGGAGTTGGGCCTGGTTCCCGGCAGCGGCCAGCCGCCAGTGAGCAGCGCAACAACCCTGCGCTGGCGTCCTGAACACGGCATCGTGCCGATGCGTGCCGGCGTACCGGTCATCGGGCGCAGCTTGTCGTTGCAACTGGAGGTCAGCGCCTGGGCCCGGCAAGACGCCCTGCGCGTCAGCGATACCGTTACCTGGGACACCAGCGGCGTGGTCGATGCCGTCCACACGGGACGCTCGCGGGAGTTGCGCCTGCAAGCCCGCTTCGCCCCTGCGGCCTGCACCCCTAGCCTGTCCAACGGCGGCACAGTGGCGTTCGGCAAGTTGTCGGTAATGGACCTGAACGCCGACAAAGAGACGGCCCTGTCCCCGCGACCACTGGTGGTCAGCGTGGCCTGCGACGCACCGACCGCGTTCAGCCTGCGCCTGCAGGATAACCGCCAAGGCTCGGCCACCGGTCCGGGAGACGACACGACCTACGGCCTGGGACTCGACGCGCAGCAACAAAAAATCGGCCGCTACCGATTGGTCTTCGACCCTGCGCGCACCACCGCCGACAGTTTCCCAGGGCTTTATCGAACCGACTCCCCCACCGGCACCGCCCCCTGGAGCAGCGCGAGCGCCAACCCGTTGGCGATTGGCGCCAGCCGTTTCCTGGGTTTCAGCACCAGCGCCGGCAACACCAGCGGCCCCGTGCCGATTCAACAACTCAGCACCACCACGAGCCTGGAAGCGGTGATTGCACCACTGGGCACGCTGGACCTGGGCAGCGAAGTGCGCCTCGACGGCGCCGCCACCCTCGAACTCAACTACCTCTAGGAGCCCTCCCATGAAGCACCTTCTGATTGCCTTGGCATTGTCGTCGGGCACCGCTCACGCCGTGTCCACTGTCGACCTGGCTGTCACCGGCCTGATCACGCCCATGGCCTGCACGCCACTGCTGTCCGGCGGCGGGCTGGTCGACTTCGGCAAGATCTCGCGCAATGACCTCAACCTCACCAATGGCACGCGCCTGCCCCACAAGTACCTGACCCTCACCGTCAACTGCAACGCGCCCGGCCGCTTCGCCCTGCGCATGCGCGACAACCGCGACGGCACGGCCCACGTCAACAGCGAGATTTTCTACGGCCTGGGCCTGGACACCAGCGGCAACAAAATCGGCGTTTATTCAGTGAGCTTCGACCCCAGGCAAACCGTGGTCGATGACCTGGCCGTGGTGTACGGCACCGAATCCACCACCGGCGGACTGGCCTGGCGCATGGCCAACCTCAATCCCATCGATGTCGGCTCGCGCAGCCTGCTCGGTTTCACCGACGTGGTCGGCAGCACCGCCGGCCCGTCGGCCATCCAGACGCTGACCAGCACCCTGAAGCTGGAAGCCACGATCAACGCCCGGCAGAACCTGGACCTCAGCGTGGAAACGCCGATGGACGGGTCAGCCACGTTGGAAGTTGTGTACCTGTAATTCGCGTTTTTTCCCCAACCCTGTAGGAGCAACACCATGAGCATCACTCGTAACCTGTTGGTCGCCGCGCTGCTGGCGAGCACCGGCCAGGCTCTCGCGGCCTCCAGTGTCGACCTGAGCGTCCAGGGCAGCATTACGCCCAGCGCCTGCGCGCCGGCACTGAACAATGGCGGCGTGGTCGATTTCGGCAAGCTGTCGGCCAAGGACCTGCGCCCCGACCAGCCGACCTACCTGCCCAGGCAGAACCTGCAAATGACCGTGACCTGCGATGCCTCCACGCTGTTTGCCGTCGCGCTCAAGGACAACCGAGCCGGCTCGGAATCGAACCAGGACTACTACAACTTCGGTCTTGGCTTGATCAATGACACTGAGAAACTGGGCTACTTCACGGTCGCGATGTCGGGGCCTGTTGCGGATGACGTCAACGTCCGCGGCATTGCCTCTTTCGACGGCGGTGTCACCTGGGAGCGCGAAAGTGCTCTGGTGGATGACGGCCTGACCAGCTTCGCCGACATGAACACACTGGCCCCGGTGCCGGTACAACGCCTGGTCACCGACCTGCAAGTGGCCGGTGCCATCGCTCCCTCCCAAGGCCTGACCCTGACCAACGAAGTGCCGCTGGATGGCTCGGTCACCCTGACCGTGCGCTATCTCTAAACCCTCTCGCTGGTCACCCCCACATACAGGGCACGACCGGCCCCCAACCCGGCGATGATCGCGCCCAGCCCGATCACGCCGAACACCCAGCCGGTGGCACCCCAGCCACCGGTCCAGTCATGCAGCACACCCACCGCCAACGGGCCCATGGACGCCAGCGTGTAGCCAATGCCCTGCGCCATGCCTGACAGGTTGGCGGCCACGTGGGAATCCCGCGAGCGCAGCACGATCAGGGTCAGCGCCAGGCTGAACGTACCGCCCTGGCCCAAGCCCAGCAGAATGGCCCAGCCCCACAACCCGTCCAATGGCGCAAACAGGCAGCCAAACAACCCGCCAAGGGTGAGCAGCATCACCACGACGATGGCCAGCCGCTGGTCCTTGCCCCGGGTCGCCAGCCACGGCGCGGTCAGGGCGCTGAGCAGTTGCACGATGATCGAACCGGACAGCAGCAAGCCGGCTTCGGTGGCGCTCAGGCCACGGCTGATCAGGATCGACGGCACCCAGCCGAACACGATGTAGGCCAGGGACGATTGCAGGCCCATGTACAAGGTCACTTGCCAGGCCAGCGGATCGCGCAGCAGCCCTTTGACCTTGTACGCCACTTGATGGGCACCCTGTTTCTGCCCCACCTGTGGCAACCAGAACAACGCCGCGATCAGCGCGGGCACGATCCAGAACCCCAGGCCGATATTCCAGCTGTTACCGAACGCGTGGCTCAACGGCACCGTGGCCCCCGCCGCCAGCGCCGCGCCCAGGCACAGCGCCATGGTGTACACGCCGGTCATGGTGCCCGCCTGTTTGGCGAAATCACGCTTGACGATGCCCGGCAGCAGCACGCCGATGATGCCGATGCTGGCGCCGGCGATCAGGCTGCCGGTGAACAGCCCGGCCTCGCCGAACGAACTGCGCAGGATGATACCGCCGGCCAGCGTCAGCAAAATCCCCAGCACCACCCGCTCGGCGCCAAAACGCCGAGCCAGGATCGGCGCCAGTGGTGCGAACAAACCCAGGCACATCACCGGCAAGGTGGTCAGCAGGCCGGCCTTGGCCGCCGACAAGCCCAGGCTGGCCGATACGTCATTGAGCAACGGTGACAGGCTCGACAACGCCGGGCGCAGGTTCATTGCCACCAGGACCAGCCCCAGGATCAGCAACCATGGGCGGCTCATGGCGGGTGGGGTGTGTTGCACCACTTCGTCGTCGGCTTCGGCGTCGATCAACAGTTCTTCGAGTTTGGTTTCAGGGTTCATTGATCAACTGCCGGCAGAGGGATTTGGCGCGTTCCGGGTCTTGTTTTTCGACGGCTTCGAGCAAGGCGATATGCAGGTCGAACACTGCCTGGCGGCGCGGAGTGATGTTCAAGGTCTGGCGCAACTGGGCGCCGACGATGGCGGAAAAGTACTGGTACAACTCGCTCAGCGCCGGGTTGTGCGCGGCGTCCACCAAGTGTTTGTGGAAGATCAGGTCGGCGCTGATATAGGCCTCCAGATCGCCGTGGTACAGCGCGGCGCTGGCGTCGAGGGCCTCGCGCAACCTTTTGAGGTCTTCGTCGGTGCGGCGCAACGCGGCCAGGCTGATCGCCTCCACTTCCAGAATCTGCCGGGTCTCTTGCGCCTGCTCCAGGGTGCAGTGAGACAACGCGCGCATCGTGCCCAGCGGGTCGGTCATCGAGCGCAGGTAACTGCCGTCACCCTGGCGGATCTCAATCAACCCGGAAAACGCCAGCACACGCATGGCCTCACGCACGGTATTGCGGCTGATGCCCAACTCGGCAGACAGCTCGGGCTCGGTGGGCAGGCGCTCACCAATGGCCCACACGCCTTGGCTGATGCGCAGGCGCAGCTGCTCCAGGGCCTGGTCGACCAGGGAGCGTTTGATCAAGGGGGCGATGTCTGTCATGGGCTTTAAGCTTTCGTCCAATCATAGGATGAATTTTCCTACAGCCTATTCGGAGTTGCCTACAAAGGCAACGCACTGCGGTTCTTAAGCAGGAAAAGGAGCTGAGCCCCGACCATATGCAACAGGTGGTCTGCGCCCTTGAGCGCCGAATGTTGCACAAATCGATGACGACCTATGCAGACCATCGGGTATGGCAGGACGTCTACCTGATCAAGATTTACGGCACGGCGATTTACATCAAGGTCATTGACCGCCCAGGCGGTGGTCCTCCCGTAATCTCCTTCAAGGAGAAAACCCTATGAGACCCCAGCAATGCATGAGCTGCGGAACCCATGACGCAATGCAGCATTTCGAAGGTCGCACCTTCACGATCAACACGCGGGGAATGGTTCGAGATATCCCCGACATTGCAGGCTGGGAATGCGAGGTCTGCCATGAAGTTGAATTCGATCACGACGACAGTGCAGAGTGTTATTGCAAGGCCTCTGATCTGCTGTTGATCGACGCGCGCAAAATCATCGCCGCCGAAATAAAGCGAATCCGCCGCAAACTGCACCTCACACAAAAAGATGCGGTGAGGCTCTTCACCGTCCGCGGGCACCATGCATTTTCACGCTACGAACGGGCTGAAATTTTTCCGTCGGAACCGTTGCTCACGTTAATGCGCCTTCTGGATAAACACCCACACCTGCTGGCTGAAATCGAGGTCCTCAACACGGGGAAAGACTTGAACCAACTGCTCATCGCCAAGGATGCGCAGCTGCTGGCGGCTCAAGCCTCCTGACAAAAACCGCAGGCAAAAATAAACCCGGCACGAGGCCGGGTTTATTTATTCACCCATCGATCAATGCAGAATCTGGCTCAAGAACAACTTGGTCCGGTCATTCTGCGGGTTGTCGAAGAAGTCATTCGGCGCCGCCTGCTCCACGATCTCGCCCTTGTCCATGAAGATCACACGGTTGGCCACGGTGCGGGCAAAGCCCATTTCGTGGGTTACACACAGCATGGTCATGCCGTCTTCGGCCAAGCCGATCATGGTGTCGAGTACTTCCTTCACCATCTCCGGGTCGAGTGCCGAGGTCGGCTCATCGAACAGCATGATTTTCGGTTTCATGCACAGTGCGCGGGCAATCGCCACACGCTGTTGCTGGCCGCCGGACAGCTGCCCTGGAAACTTGTGGGCCTGCTCCGGGATACGCACGCGCTCCAGGTAGTGCATGGCGATTTCCTCGGCCTTGCGCTTGGGCATCTTGCGTACCCACATCGGCGCCAGCGTGCAGTTCTGCAGGATGGTCAGGTGCGGGAACAGGTTGAAGTGCTGGAACACCATGCCGACTTCACGGCGGATCGCTTCGATCTGCTTGAGGTCGTTGGTCAGCTCCACGCCATCGACCACGATGCGGCCTTGCTGGTGCTCTTCCAGACGGTTGAGGCAGCGGATGGTGGTGGACTTGCCCGAACCCGACGGGCCGCACAGCACGATACGCTCGCCCTGCTTGACGTTGAGGTTGATGTCTTTCAACACGTGGAACTGGCCGTACCACTTGTTGACGCCCTGCATCTGGATAATGCCTTCAGGGCCCACAGGCTTTTTGATTGCTTCGCTCATAAAAGAACTCCTAACGCTTGTGGCCTGTGTCGAGCTTGCGTTCCAGATGCATGGAATAGCGCGACATACCAAAACAGAAAATCCAGAACACCAGGGCGGCGAACACATAGCCTTCGGTGGCCATGCCCAGCCATTTCGGGTCGGCAGCGGCTTGCTTGACGCTGTTGAGCAGGTCGAACAAACCGATGATGATCACCAGACTCGTGTCCTTGAACAGCGCAATGAACGTGTTGACGATGCCCGGGATCACCAGCTTCAGGGCTTGCGGCAGAATCACCAGGCCCATGCTGCGCCAGTAACCCAGGCCCATCGCGGCGGCGGCTTCGTACTGCCCCTTGGGAATGGCCTGCAGACCGCCGCGCACCACTTCGGCCACGTAGGCCGACTGGAACAGGATCACGCCGATCAGGGCCCGCAGCAGCTTGTCGAAGTTCATGCCTTCGGGCAGGAACAAGGGCAGCATCACCGAAGACATGAACAGCACCGTGATCAACGGCACGCCGCGCCAGAACTCGATGAAGGTCACGCAGACCACTCGAATCGCCGGCATGTTCGAACGCCGCCCCAGCGCCAGCACGATGCCCAACGGCAAGGCACCGGCGATACCGACGGTGGCGATCACCAGGGTCAGCATCAGGCCGCCCCATTGGCTGGTCGCCACGTTGGTCAGGCCGAACACACCGCCGTGCAACAGGAAGTAGGCAATGATCGGGTACAGCACCAGGAAGCTCAGGCCGTAGATCGCCTTGCGCTGGAAGCGCGAGATGAACAACGGCGCCACGCCGACGATGGCCAGCCACACGGTCAGGTCTACGCGCCAGCGCAAGTCGCCCGGGTAGTAGCCGTACATGAACTGCCCGAAGCGCTGTTGGATAAACACCCAGCAGGCGCCTTCCTTGGTGCAGTCGGCGCGGGTGGTGCCCACCCAGTTGGCGTCGATGATGGCCCAATGCAGGATCGGCGGCACCACCAGGTACACCAGGTAAATCGCCAGTAAGGTCAGCAGGGTGTTGAGCCAGCTGGAGAACAGGTTGGCGCGCATCCATGCCACCGGGCCGAAGACTTTGCTCGGCGGCGGCATATCAGGTTTGAAAGTA
Source organism: Pseudomonas sp. BIGb0164 (assembly GCF_024810135.1). Taxonomy (NCBI): domain Bacteria; kingdom Pseudomonadati; phylum Pseudomonadota; class Gammaproteobacteria; order Pseudomonadales; family Pseudomonadaceae; genus Pseudomonas; species Pseudomonas sp. BIGb0164. The sequence goes on from NZ_JANUEA010000002.1 coordinate 499,489, forward strand.
TGCGTACTCATGGGTGTTTCCTCACCGCTCGATCAGCGCAATGCGCTTGTTGTACCAGTTCATCAGCAGGGAAATGCTGATGCTGATCGCCAGGTACACGCTCATGGTGATGGCAATGACTTCAATGGCCTGGCCGGTCTGGTTGAGTACCGTGCCGGCAAACAGCGAAACCATTTCCGGGTAACCGATACCGGCGGCCAGCGACGAGTTCTTCGCCAGGTTCAGGTATTGGCTGGTCAGCGGCGGAATGATCACCCGCAGGGCCTGCGGGATGATGACCTTGCGCAGCGTCGGCCCAGGGCGCAGGCCCAGGGAGCGCGCGGCTTCGGTCTGGCCGTGGCTGACGGACTTGATGCCCGAACGCACGATCTCGGCGATGAACGCGGCCGTGTAGACGGTCAGCGCCAGGGTCAGTGCCAACAGCTCGGGGATCAGTACCCAGCCGCCGACAAAGTTGAAGCCTTGCAGCTTCGGCATTTCCCAGTGCAGGGGGGCACCGAAGATCAAGGCGCACAACGCCGGGATCACGATGAACAGCGCCAGGCCCGCCCAGAACTTATGGAACGGCACGCCGGTGGCTTCAAAGCGCTTGTTGGCCCAGCGGGCCATGAACACGATGGCCACGATGGCGACCACGATGCTCGCCACGAATGGCCAGAAACCATCAGCGGCCAGTGCTGCCGGCATATTCAGGCCACGGCTGCTGACAAAGAAGGTATCGCCAAAGTTGTGGCTGTTACGCGGCCCTGGCATGGTCAGGAACACCGCGAAATACCAGAACAGGATTTGCAGCAACGGCGGGATGTTGCGGAACACTTCCACATACACCGTCGCCAGCTTGTTGATCATCCAGTTGGGCGACAGGCGTGCCACGCCGACGATGAACCCGAGGATCGTAGCCAGCACCACACCGATCACGGTCACCAGCAAGGTGTTGAGCAAACCGATCACGAACACACGGGCGTAGCTGTCCGACTCGGTGTAGTCGATCAGGTGCTGCGCGATGCCGAAACCGGCACTGCGCTCAAGAAAGTCGAAACCCGAGGTAATGCCCCGGTGTTGCAGGTTGGTCTGGGTGTTGTTGAAGAGGTACCAGCCCAGCGAGACCACCGCCACAATCGTGATGATCTGGAAGAGCCACGCACGCACTTTGGGATCGCTGAAGCTGAGCTTCTGCTTTGGTGCGCCGATTTGATTTTGCATGAAGTGCCCCGGAAAGAATGGAACAGAACATCACCCGGCGGTTGGCCCACCGGGTGACAGAACCATCAGCGATCAGCGCACAGGTGGTGCGTATTGAATGCCGCCGTTGTTCCACAGCGCGTTCAGGCCACGGTCGATTTCCAGCGGGGTGCTCTTGCCGAGGTTTTTCTCGAAGACTTCGCCGTAGTTACCGACTTGCTTGACGATCTGTACAACCCAATCCTTTTTCAGTTTCAGGTCTTTGCCGTATTCGCCGTCAGCACCGAGCAGACGCGCAACGTCCGGGTTCTTGGTGGACTTGGCTTCAGCTTCAACGTTTTTCGAGGTGATGCCGGCTTCTTCAGCGTTGAGCATGGCGTAGCCAACCCAGCGCACGATGGCCAGCCACTCGTCGTCGCCGTTACGTACGACTGGGCCCAGTGGTTCTTTGGAAATGGTTTCCGGCAGAACCGAGTAGTCCTTCGGCGAAGCCAGCTTGCTGCGCTGTGCGAACAGCTGCGACTTGTCGGAGGTCAGCACGTCGCAACGACCGGATTCCAGCGACTTGGCGCTTTCATCGGAGGTGTCGAAGGTGATCGGGGTGTATTTGAGGTTGTTGGCGCGGAAGTAGTCGGAAACGTTCAGCTCCGTGGTGGTACCGGCCTGGATGCAGATGGTTGCACCGTCCAGTTCCTTGGCACTTTTCACGCCCAGCTTGTTGTTCACCAGGAAGCCAACACCGTCGTAGTAGGTGATGAAGCCTGGGAATTTCAGGCCCATGCCCGCATCGCGGGAGCTGGTCATGGTGGTGTTACGCGACAGGATGTCGACTTCGCCTGACTGAAGCGCGGTGAAACGCTCCTTGGCATTCAACTGGCTGAATTTGACCTTGGTAGCGTCGCCGAAAACGGCAGCGGCTACAGCGCGGCATACGTCAGCGTCGATCCCCAGGATCTTGCCGCTGGCATCCGGTACCGAGAAACCCGGCAGGCCGTCACTCACGCCACATTGCACAAAGCCTTTCTTCTGCACGGCGTCCAGGGTGGCGCCGGCTTGGGCGAAACCACTAACACCCAGCACGGCCGCCGCACACACGATGGCCAGGGTGGATTTCAATACCTTCATTCAAACCTCCAGTTTTGCTCTTGTTGTGTCGGAGCTAGAACCCCAGCGCACCCTTATGAGGCGATATCGACCCGTGTTGGCTTTTTTTAGGTCGAGCGGCGTGAGGTTTTCGCAATAATTCCAGTTGCTATCCCACAAGCGGCAGTCACTGATAGTGTTACCGTCCTGGGTTAGTTCTGACATCGACCTACACATAGCAAGGCCCGTACCAGAGTGCCGGCTGAGTCGTTTCAGCCCATGGTCAATAGAAAAAGATTCAACCTTGCGACATTCTCTTAACAGATCAACCCGTCGCGCACCGTTCCGACGCACTCAATCGGCGCGCACGCACATATATGGAGCAGACATGACCGAACCCTTGATTCTTCAGCCCGCCAAGCCCGCAGACGCCTGCGTTATCTGGTTGCATGGCCTGGGTGCCGATCGCTACGACTTCCTGCCGGTGGCCGAAGCCCTGCAGGAAACATTGCTGACTACCCGCTTCGTTTTGCCCCAGGCGCCGACCCGTCCTGTCACCATCAACGGCGGTTACGAGATGCCCAGCTGGTACGACATCAAGGCCATGAGCCCGGCCCGCTCCATCAGCCTGGAAGAGCTGGAGGTGTCGGCGAAGACGGTCACGGATCTGATCGAAGCGCAGAAGAGGACCGGAATAGACGCTTCGCGAATTTTCCTCGCCGGTTTTTCCCAAGGTGGCGCCGTGGTCTACCACACCGCATTCCTGAATTGGGAAGGCCCGTTGGGTGGCGTGATCGCCCTCTCCACCTACGCCCCCACCTTCGGTGACGAGCTGGAGTTGTCCGCCAGCCAGCAACGCATTCCCACCCTGTGCCTCCACGGCCAATATGACGAGGTGGTCCAGAACGCCATGGGGCGCAGCGCCTACGAGCATTTGAAGAGCCGTGGTGTCACCGTGACATGGCAGGAATACCCAATGGGCCACGAAGTGTTACCCGAAGAGATACGCGACATAGGTGCCTGGTTGACCGCTCGCCTGGGCTGAAAACCACACATTATGTAGCCACATGACAGACACACTACGCCGCGCCCGATTCTTGCATTACACTGGCCGGCGTACATTCCTTAACCAATTAATGAGATCACCGTGCTCGAAGCACTCAAGAAGATGTTCGGCAAAAGCGAGGCCGAGCCGCTCGCGCCTGTTCCCACTGCCCCTGCCCCGACTGCTGGCAGCCGCAATGACGGTAAACAGCCCGATCGGACTGCACCTGTCGCTCAGCCTGAAACGCCTACGGTGACACCGCCTGAGCAGGCAAAACCGGCTGAAGCCGCGCCGCCAGCGCCTAAGCCACGCCGTGAACGTGCGCCCAAACCACCGGTCAAGCCGTGGAAACTCGAAGACTTTGTCGTCGAACCCCAGGAAGGCAAGACCCGCTTCCATGATTTCAAACTCGCCCCGGAACTGATGCACGCCATCCAGGACCTGGGCTTCCCGTACTGCACGCCGATCCAGGCGCAGGTGCTGGGCTTCACCCTCGCCGGCAAAGACGCCATCGGCCGCGCCCAGACCGGCACCGGCAAGACCGCCGCGTTCCTGATCTCGATCATCACCCAGCTGCTGCAGACGCCGCCGCCGAAAGAGCGCTACATGGGTGAGCCCCGCGCGCTGATCATCGCCCCGACCCGGGAGCTGGTGGTGCAGATCGCCAAGGACGCCGCCGACCTGACCAAGTACACCGGCCTCAACGTCATGACGTTCGTGGGCGGCATGGACTTCGACAAGCAGCTCAAGCACCTCGAAGCGCGCCATTGCGACATCCTGGTCGCCACCCCCGGCCGCCTGCTCGACTTCAACCAGCGCGGCGACGTGCACCTGGACATGGTCGAAGTGATGGTGCTGGACGAAGCTGACCGCATGCTCGACATGGGCTTCATCCCACAAGTGCGTCAGATCATTCGCCAAACCCCGCCAAAATCCGAGCGCCAGACCCTGCTGTTCTCCGCCACCTTCACCGATGACGTGATGAACCTGGCCAAGCAGTGGACCACTGACCCGTCCATCGTCGAGATCGAAGCGGAAAACGTGGCCAGCGAAAACGTCGAGCAACACATCTACGCCGTGGCCGGCGCCGACAAATACAAGCTGCTCTACAACCTGGTCAACGACAACGGTTGGGAGCGCGTGATGGTATTCGCCAACCGCAAGGACGAAGTGCGCCGCATCGAAGAGCGCCTGGTGCGCGACGGCGTCAACGCAGCGCAACTGTCTGGCGACGTGCCGCAGCACAAGCGCATCAAGACCCTGGAAGGCTTCCGCGAAGGCAAGATCCGCGTGCTGGTGGCCACCGATGTGGCGGGCCGCGGGATTCACATCGACGGCATCAGCCACGTGATCAACTTCACCCTGCCGGAAGTGCCGGATGATTACGTGCACCGCATTGGCCGTACCGGTCGTGCGGGCGCTGCGGGTGTGTCGATCAGTTTTGCCGGGGAAGATGACTCGTACCAGTTGCCATCGATCGAGGCGCTGTTGGGCCGCAAGATCAGCTGCGAAACGCCGCCGACGCATCTGTTGCGTCCTGTCGAGCGCAAACGCCCATAAGCTGGAAAGCGGTAAACCTGTAGGAGCTGGCTTGCCTGCGATGAGGGCCCTAAGATCGCCGCTGGCCTTGAGGTAGCTATCGCCGGCAAGCCGGCGCCTACAGTGGATCGGGTTCCTGCTTTGGAATGCAGCCAGCTTCCAGAGTTGTTTGGCGGTGCTTTCAAGTGAGGATTCCAGGAGGAGCCATGAACCACGCCGACTACCTCATCATCGGCGGCGGCATTGCCGGTGCCTCAACCGGCTACTGGCTGTCGCAACACGCCCGCGTCATCGTGCTGGAACGCGAGTCGATGCCGGGCTACCACTCCACCGGCCGCTCCGCCGCGCTCTACATTGCCGCCTACGGCACACCGCAGGTACGCGCCCTGACCCTGGGCAGCCGCGCCTTCTTCGACCATCCACCTGCCGGGTTCACCGAGCATCCCTTGCTGACACCGCGTGGCGAAATCATCGTCGACCTGGTCGGTGATGCCGAGGAACTGCAGCGCCAGTACCAGAGCGCCAAGGCACTGGTGCCCGCCACCCGCCTGCTGGACGCCGATGACGCGTTGGAGATGATGCCGATCCTGCGCCCGGAAAAAGTACAGGGCGCGATCTACGACCCGACCGTCTGCGATATCGACACCGACGCGCTGTACCAAGGCTACCTGCGCGGTATTCGGCGCAATGGCGGGGAGATCCACACCAACAGCGAAGTACAGCAGCTGCACCGCGACACCCAGGGTTGCTGGCAGGTACACACCGCTCATCAAGTATTCACCGCGCCGGTGGTGATCAACGCCGCCGGCGCGTGGGCCGACCAGATCGGCGCCTTGGCCGGTGCACGCCCGATTGGCCTGCAACCCAAGCGCCGCAGCGCGTTTACCTTCGCCCCGCCTGGCGATGTGGATATCCATGCCTGGCCCGAACTGGCGGCGTTGGACGGTTCGTTCTACATGAAGCCGGATGCCGGCATGTTTCTGGGCTCACCCGCCAACGCCGACCCGGTAGAACCCCACGACGTGCAGCCCGAAGAACTGGACATTGCCATGGGCATCTACTACATCGAAGAAGCCACCACCTTGACCATCCGCCGCCCGACCCGCACGTGGGCGGGGCTGCGCAGTTTTGTCAGTGACGGCGACCTGGTGTGCGGGTTTGATCCGCAGCGGGAGGGGTTCTTCTGGGTGGCCGCCCAAGGCGGTTACGGCATCCAGACCTCGCCAGCCATGGGCCAGGCCAGCGCGGCGCTGGCGCGAGGGGAGCCGTTGCCCGAAGCGCTTATCGGCATGGGACTGACTGAGGCGATGCTTTCCCCCGGCAGATTGACTCGCCACGCTCTCTAAAACGCGGCAGATCCAAATGTGGGAGCTCACCGGCGTGACTAGGTGATTATTTCCAGCGATCTGCCGCCGCGTGATCGCTGCTGCGCCCTTCTACCCAGCGCGGGCCTGCGCTGGTGTTTTCTTTTTTCCAGAACGGCGCCCGGGTTTTCAAGTAGTCCATCACAAATGCACAGGCATCAAACGCCGCCTGGCGATGGGCGCTGGCGGCGGCGACGAAGACGATAGGCTCGCCCGGCTCCAGGGCACCGATGCGGTGCAGCACTTCCAGCTTGAGCAACGGCCAGCGCTGCTCGGCCTCCACGGCGATCTTGGCCAGGGCTTTCTCGGTCATGCCGGGGTAATGTTCCAGGAACATCCCCGCCACATCGAGGCCGTCGTTGAAATCGCGCACATAGCCCACAAAGCTCACCACCGCGCCCACGCCGACATTGGCTGCGTGCATCGCGTTGACTTCGGCACCCGGATCGAACGCCTGGGGCTGCACACGAATGGCCATGGTCAGCCCCCGGTCACGGGCGGGAAGAACGCCACTTCATCACCGGCTTGCACCGGCTCATCGAGGCTGCACAATTCTTCGTTGCGCGCGCACATCAGGCTGGTTTCGTTGAGCACCGCAAACTCAGGGTCGCTCGCCAGGGCCTGCCGCACCGCATCGACGGTGGCGAAATCGCCTTCCATTTCCAGTGAGTCAAAGCCCACTGCTTCGGCGTAACGTGCGAAAAACAATACGTTGATGCTCATGCCTGGTCCGCCTTGAAGTGTCCGCTCTTGCCGCCGAGCTTTTCCAGCAGGCGAATGTTTTCAATGGTCATGCCGCGGTCCACCGCCTTGCACATGTCATAGAGGGTCAGGGCGGCGACGCTGGCAGCCGTGAGGGCCTCCATCTCCACGCCGGTCTGACCGGAGAGCTTGCAGCGCGCCAGGATGTGCACTGCATCGACGCCATCGGCACTGAGTTCCACCTTGACGCCCGTCAGCATCAGCGGGTGGCACAGGGGGATCAGGTCGCTGGTTTTTTTCGCTGCCTGGATCCCGGCAATGCGGGCCACGGCGAACACGTCGCCCTTGGGGTGGGCGCCGTCGACAATCATTTTCAGGGTCTCGGGCAACATGCGCACCCGCGCTTCGGCCACCGCTTCACGGAACGTCACGGCTTTGTCGGTGACGTCGACCATGTGGGCGCGACCTTGGGAATCGAGATGAGTCAGCACAGGGATACTCCTGATCAGGAGCAGCGATTGTAAACCCGTGGGTCAGTTTTGCGCAGCGCTGATTGTGTAGGAGCCGGCTTGCCGGCGATGGCGTCCTCAAGGGCCCCATCGCCGGCAAGCCGGCTCCTACAGTGGGTAGTGGTTACAGGTGAGATTCGGCGTATTCAGCCAGAATCGAACGAGGAACCCCTTGCAGCGCAATGTGTACGCCGTTCGGGAAGTCTTTGAAGCGTTCCGTCAGGTAGGTCAGCCCGGAGCTGGTCGCGGACAGGTAAGGGGTGTCGATCTGTGCCAGGTTGCCCAGGCACACCACTTTGGAACCGGCGCCGGCACGGGTAATGATGGTTTTCATCTGGTGCGGCGTAAGGTTCTGGCATTCATCGATCAAAATCAGGCTTTGCTGGAAGCTACGACCTCGGATGTAGTTGAGGGATTTGAACTGCAACGGCACTTTGCTGAGGATGTAGTCGACGCTGCCATGGGTGTTTTCGTCATCCATGTGCAAGGCTTCGAGGTTGTCGGTGATCGCCCCCAGCCACGGCTCCATTTTTTCCGCCTCGGTGCCGGGCAGGAAGCCGATTTCCTGGTCCAGGCCCTGAACGCTGCGGGTGGCGATGATGCGGCGATAGCGCTTGGTCACCATGGTCTGCTCGATGGCGGCAGCCAGGGCAAGAATGGTTTTACCGGAACCGGCCGCACCGGTCAGGTTGACCAGGTGGATGTCCGGATCGAGCAGCGCATACAGCGCCAGGCTCTGGTAGATATCACGCGGTTTCAGGCCCCAGGCTTCCTGGTGCAACAGGGGTTCCTGATGCAGGTCGAGAATGAGCAGCTTGTCGACCTGGATCTCTTTGATCCAGCCCACGAAGCCCTGTTCGTCGACGATGAATTCATTGATATGCACGGCCGGCAGGTTGTCGATCAGTTGCACCTGGTGCCAGGTGCGGCCATGGCCCTGGCGGGTTTCGACCTTGCTGACGCGGTCCCAGAACGAGCCGGTCATCATGTGATAACCCCGGGAAAGCATCGACACGTCGTCGACCAGTTGGTCGGTGCTGTAGTCCTCGGCAGCGATCCCACACGCTCGTGCCTTGAGGCGCATATTGATGTCTTTGGTCACCAGCACCACGCGCAGGTCCTTGTCGCGAGCGTGCAGGTCGATCAATTGGTTGATGATTTTGTTGTCGTTCAGGTTTTCCGGCAGCAGGCTGTTGGGCTCGCTGCGCTTGCTCATCAGAATCGACAGCAAGCCCTTGGGCCCGCCTTTGCCACGCTGGATCGGCACACCGACTTCAACGTCTTCGGGTGAGGCTTCACCCAAGGTTTTATCGATCAGGCGAATGGCCTGGCGGCATTCGGCGGCCACGCTGTGGTGTCCGCTTTTGAGTTTGTCGAGCTCCTCAAGCACGATCATCGGGATGGCGACGTGGTGTTCTTCGAAGTTAAGCAGCGCGTTTGGATCGTGGATCAGTACGTTGGTATCAAGCACATAAAGGATTGGCTGGTCGGAAGAAGGGTTACGTCCATGATCATCCATACTCGGTCACCTTTGTGGGAGCCATTCGACGCAATACCTGGGCGGTGCTGCGCCTCGATTCGACCACCGACTGCACCTTAAGTGACGTCAAGTGCAGTGCCCACATGAGGAGTCTTGGAAGACGCCACCTGTGTTGCAGGTTTCGGCGATCTGACTTCGTAATACCGCAAAAGCCATGACAGGAAAAAGCACTTTGACGCTTTTTTGAAGTTTATTTTTCAGGATGACGAATAGCACTAGCCGAGTGCCAGCGACCCCGTTAAAGTCGGAAGTCCGCCTGCATCGAAACACCCTCGAAAATCACCCCAAAAATGCCTCATCCCCAACAGGGCCGGGCACTTCGTGATTTCAGCGAAACGCCTCCCGACAGTCCTGCCAACCCAGCCCGCTTTGCGCCGTTGCCTGCATCAATAAAGGCAATGCCACCCGCGCCTTGTCCTGGGTGTCGTGGAACACAATCACCCCCTTGCGCCACAGCAGCATCAACGTCAGCACCCGTTGCGCCGACTCGTCGGGCTTGAGCTTGCCCGGGTCATCCTGGGAGTCGATGTCCCACAACGCCACCTGCAAACCCTGGGACTGGAAGAACCCCTGGCTGTCCGCTCGACGCTGACCATAGGGCGGGCGAAACAGCGGCACGTAGTTCTCCGGCATCAGGTTCTGTACCAGCGAGGCCGTGCGGGTAATGGAACTCTGCCAGTCGACCCAGTGGCTGTGGGAACGGTACTGCCAACCCTGGATGCCCACGCACTGCCCTTGGTACAACGCCTGCACATCAGCGGCAGAGCTGCGTTCCACGCGGGTCTGCAGGCTGCTGCCGAGGGCAAAGAAGGTCGCGTTCATTTTCTGTTTGCGCAGGTAATCGGTGAGCCAGTCGGTGTTGCCGCTGACCGGCGCCGGGCCGCCGTCGAAGGTCAGCAGGAACAGGCGGTCGTTGAGTTCGTCGCCATTGCGTTCGTGGTCACCAAAACGCGCGACTTCGCTGCTGATCTGCGGAAACAGCGCGGCCTTGCGCAGCAGTTCGTCGAGGTAGCGTTCGTGAAAGTGATGACTGGGCCCGGCCCAGCCTATATAGAAGGAGTTTTCGCTGACTTCGAACTTGCCCGCCTGCTCGCGCAGGTCGTCCATGTTTTCCACCAGGTAACAGAACGAGGCGTCCTCCTCGCAGCTCTGCTGGGCGAAGGTGTAGTTCTCCAGCAAGCGTTGCCACAGCTGGCGGCGCAGGTCGTCGATGGCCGCCAGGTTGATGATCTTTAACCCCAGGCGTTGCTTGAGGGCAGTCTCGTCCTGGCTTTCGCTGGCCAGCAGGCTGTGGGCGAACATCAGGATTTCGGCGCGTGAGGCCACATCGAACAGCGCGGGGCTGCTGAGCTTTTCAGGCCAGGTGCCACGGTCCAGGCTGGCCACGTCCACGGGTGCTGCCTGGGCGCCCAGGCAAAACAGGCAGGCGGACAATAAAAGCGCAATTCGCACAAAGGGTCTCCCTTTCCAGAGTCGTCGGCCACTATAGCCGATCCACCACGCCCAGCGATTGCGCGTCTATTGGCGTGATAGGTGGAGTCGAACGCCTCAACCCCCTAGAATCCCCCCACGATTTAAGGAGACGACTTCATGCTGACGGTGATTTCCCCCGCCAAGACCCTCGATTTCGAGACTGCGCCTGCGACCGAGCGCTTTACCCAGCCGCAATTCCAGGACCACTCCCAGGAACTGATCGAGCAGCTGCGCACGCTCAGCCCGGCGCAGATCAGCGAATTGATGCACGTGTCCGACAAGATCGGCGGCCTCAATGCTGCCCGTTTCGGCAGCTGGACCCCGGCTTTCACCCCCGCCAACGCCAAGCAGGCATTGCTGGCGTTCAAGGGCGACGTGTACACCGGCTTGAATGCCGAAACCTTCAGCGATGCCGACTTCACCTACGCCCAGGACCACCTGCGTATGCTCTCGGGCCTGTACGGCCTGCTGCGCCCCCTGGACCTGATGATGCCGTACCGCCTGGAGATGGGCACCAAGCTGCCCAATGCGCGCGGCAAAGACCTGTATGCGTTCTGGGGCACGCGTATCAGCGAGTGGCTGAATGAAGCCCTGGCCGAGCAAGGTGACGACGTGCTGCTGAACCTGGCATCCAATGAGTACTTCTCGGCGGTCAAGCGCACGGCCCTGAACGCGCGGGTCATCAACACCGAGTTCAAGGACCTGAAGAACGGCCAGTACAAGATCATCAGCTTCTACGCCAAGAAGGCCCGGGGCATGATGAGCCGCTTCGTGATCGAAGAACGCATCAACGATCCGGCCAAGCTGAAGGAATTCGACGTGCAGGGCTATCGCTTCAATGCCGAGCAGTCCAAGCCCGACAACCTGGTGTTCTTGCGCGATCACGCACCGGAATAAAGCCCTCGAAAGCACAGATGTTCAAATGTGGGAGCTGGCTTGCCTGCGATAGCGTCGGTGAATTCAACACCGCCATCGCAGGCAAGCCAGCTCCCACATTTTTTAATCGTATTTCGCCCTCCGAATCGCCATTATTTTGGCGTCAAAAAATATCTTGACGCATTCCTAACGAATCTTTCACTCGACAATTTTCATTTTTTTTCGTAGTGGCACCACTTTTTTTAAACAGTAGTGGCACAAAACTATCCCCCCGCACCAACTCCCCACAACTACTGGCCCAAATAGCAAGTGCTATCAATATAGTACCAGTGCCATCTTTCCTAATATTTCAAGAAATTTCCGGAAACAGGATGAGCGGCCTGGAACTTCGTCAAAACGCACGGCTCATACCACCGGTAACGAAATTCTCTGTTTCTGTAGGAGATGACTTACATAGCGACCCAAGGAAGTAGCAAAGTTGCCCCATCAACTTTGACTCACGGGTCATATCATCAACTGAATTGAGTTGAGGGCGGCGATAAGGACTGGTTGCTATCCCCTATAGGCCAAGGCAGCGCTTACCTAAATGTGTCGGTGGTGACACCCAGGTGATTGATAGTTAAAGGCTTTCAGCCTCTATCCAACCCCTGCGGCACCGGCGTCGGGCCCTTCTCCAAGGTAGTCCGGCTGCATTTCAGGGCAAGCCCCAATAACAAGGCCAAGTTGCGCACAACTTGAGTGCAATAGTTAGTCACTCGCTATTTAACATGCCTGTACGCGGTAAGTCGGCGTCTATTCGTCTAACTTTCGCGGCAACAGTGACGCTTGCAAACATGAACTCCGGCCATCTAATTGGCATGATTAAAATCGTCTTCAATGACAAGAGGTAAATGCGATGCGCATCAGCATATTTGGTTTGGGTTACGTTGGCGCAGTGTGTGCCGGTTGCCTGTCTGCCCGTGGCCACGAAGTGGTTGGCGTAGACATCTCCAAGGAAAAGATCGACCTGATCAATGCGGGCAAATCGCCAATCGTTGAACCGGGTCTGGGTGAACTGCTGAGCCAAGGGATCGAAACCGGTCGACTGCGCGGCACCACCAACTTCGCCGACGCCATCCGTGACACTGACCTGTCGATGATTTGCGTCGGTACACCGAGCAAGAAAAACGGCGACTTGGAACTGGACTACATCGAAGCCGTGTGCCGCGAGATCGGTTTTGTCCTGCGTGACAAAGCCACCCGTCACACCGTCGTCGTGCGCAGCACCGTGCTGCCAGGCACCGTGGCCAACGTGGTGATCCCGATCCTGGAAGACTGCTCGGGCAAAAAAGCCGGTATCGACTTCGGCGTCGCGGTCAACCCGGAGTTCCTGCGTGAGTCCACCGCCATCGCCGACTACGACCTGCCACCGATGACCGTCATCGGCGAGTTCGACAAAGCTTCCGGCGATGTCCTGCAGTCGCTGTACGAAGAACTCGACGCACCGATCATCCGCAAGGACATCGCCGTTGCCGAAATGATCAAGTACACCTGCAACGTGTGGCACGCCACCAAGGTGACCTTCGCCAACGAGATCGGCAACATTGCCAAGGCCGTCGGCGTCGATGGCCGTGAAGTGATGGAAGTGGTGTGCCAGGACAAGACCCTCAACCTTTCCCAGTACTACATGCGCCCAGGCTTCGCTTTCGGCGGTTCGTGCCTGCCCAAAGACGTGCGCGCCCTCACCTACCGTGCCGGCTCCCTGGACGTGGAAGCGCCGCTGCTCAACTCGCTGATGCGCAGCAACGAGTCCCAAGTACAGAACGCCTTCGACATCGTTTCCAGCCACGACAAACGCAAAGTCGCCCTGCTGGGCCTGAGCTTCAAGGCCGGTACCGACGACCTGCGCGAAAGCCCACTGGTTGACCTGGCCGAAATGCTGATCGGCAAGGGCTACGACCTGAGCATCTACGACAGCAACGTCGAATACGCTCGTGTCCACGGCGCGAACAAGGACTATATCGAGGGCAAGATCCCCCACGTGTCGTCCCTGCTTAACTCGGACTTCGATGATGTGATCAACAACTCCGACGTGATCATCCTCGGCAACCGCGACGAGAAATTCCGCGCCCTGGCGCAGAACGCTCCACACGGCAAGCAAGTGATCGACCTGGTGGGCTTCATGTCCAAGGCCACCTGTGCGACCGGTCGTACCGAAGGCATTTGCTGGTAACAGCAACGGCAAGTTTCAAGCGGCAGGCGTTTCCATCCCCAGCGCCTGCCGCCTGGAACCTCCTTCACCTTCGGATGACGCTTATGTCCAAGTTAAAACATGTACTGCTGCAATCCGCCGGCTGGCTGTTCTTCCTCAGCCTGCTGATGGGACTCGCCCTGCTGCTGCCGGCGAGTACGTTCGACTCGGAGTCGAAGAATTTTATTTTCCTGATTGGCGCCGTGGGTATCTGGCGCTACTCGATGGGTGCTACGCATTTCTTTCGCGGCATGCTGTTCCTGTACGTGGTCTACCCGCACCTGCGCCGCAAAGTGCGCAAACTGGGCAAGGCCGCCGACCCGTCTCATGTGTTTTTGATGGTCACCAGTTTTCGTATCGACGCGCTGACCACCGCGCAGGTCTACAGCTCGGTGATCCGCGAAGCCATCGAATGTGGCTTCCCCACCACCGTGGTGTGCTCGCTGGTGGAAATGTCCGATGAACTGCTGGTGAAAAGCCTGTGGGAACGCATGAACCCGCCGGAACACGTGAAGCTCGACTTCGTGCGCATCGCCGGTACCGGCAAGCGTGACGGCCTGGCCTTCGGTTTCCGCGCCATCTCCCGCCACCTGCCGGATGACCGCGCCGTGGTCGCCGTGATCGATGGCGATACCGTGCTCGCCGAAGGCGTGGTGCGCAAGACCGTGCCGTGGTTCCAGCTGTTCGGCAACGTCGGTGGCCTCACCACCAACGAATTCTGCGAAGTGCGTGGCGGCTACATCATGAGCGAATGGCACAAGCTGCGCTTCGCCCAACGTCACATCAACATGTGTTCCATGGCCCTGTCCAAGCGCGTGCTGACCATGACCGGTCGCATGTCGGTATTCCGTGCCAGCGTAGTGACCGACCCCGGCTTTATCGCCGACGTGGAAAGCGACTCGCTGCAACACTGGCGCCTGGGCCGCTTCAAGTTCCTCACCGGTGACGACAAGTCCAGCTGGTTCAGCCTGATGCGCCTGGGCTACGACACCTTCTACGTGCCGGACGCCGCGATCAACACCGTGGAACACCCACCAGAAAAAAGCTTTATCAAGGCCAGCCGCAAGCTGATGTTCCGCTGGTACGGCAACAACCTGCGCCAGAACTCCCGTGCCCTGGGCCTGGGTGTTCGCCGCCTCGGCCTGTTCACCAGCATCGTGCTGTTCGACCAGCGTGTGTCGATGTGGACCTCCCTGCTCGGCCTGACGGTGGCGATCATCGCCACCTTCAAGTACGGCGGCGCGTTCATCCTCGCCTACCTGCTGTGGATCGGCATCACCCGCCTGATTCTCACCCTGCTGCTGTCGTGCTCCGGCCACAAGATCGGCCCGGCCTACCCGGTGATTCTCTATTACAACCAGATCATGGGCGCGCTGGTGAAGATCTACGTGTTCTTCCGCCTTGATCAACAGTCCTGGACCCGCCAGGACACCAAACTGACCCGCGATTTGGCCAGCTTTCAACGTTGGTTCAACACCTGGTCGTCTCGGACCATGACCTTCTCCGCCGGCAGCATTTTCGTCGCCGTGTTGCTGATGATGGTCTGACCCTGCCAAGCCTGAATTAACCTAGGAATTACACCGATGAATAGCCAAGCAAACGTCAACGTTGTCCACGAATCCGAAGCCCAGCGCCAGCATGCCCGCGTAAAAATCCCGGCCAAGCTGCGCTTCTTCAACACTGACCGCACACCGACCGAAGCACGGGTGATCGACCTGTCTGCCGGCGGCCTGGCCTTCACCTCCACCCAGCCGTTGACCGTCGGCGAAGTGCACAAGGGCCGCCTGCAATTCGTGATCGATAACTTGGGCCTGGCCATGGACGTGGAGCTGCAGATCCGCTCCTACGACCGCCAGACCGGCCGCACCGGTTGCCAGTTCCAAAACCTGGAACCGCAGGATATTTCTACCCTGCGCCACCTGATCACCTCGCACTTGTCCGGCGACATCGTGACCATGGGCGACGTGCTGGCGACCCTGCAACGCGACAACTTCACCAAGGCGCGCAAGGTCAAGGACAGTGGCAGCGGCATGACCGCTTTCGGTCGCCTGCGTGCGGTGACCTTCAGCGCTGGCATCTTCATCGTCGGCCTGGCCGCGTTCGGTTTCGTGTTCAAGTCGGTGTACGGCATGTACTTCGTCAGCCATGCCCAGGCGGGCCTGGTCAGCGTGCCCGGCATGAACGTGACCATGCCCCGCGACGGCACCGTGCAGAGCCTGCTCAAAGGTGACGCGGTGGCCGCCAAGGGCGCGCCGCTCGCCACGTTCAGCACCAGCATGCTCGATGTACTCAAGGGCCATCTGGACGAAGACCAACTGCAACCGGCCAAGGTTGAAGAGCTGTTCGGCAAACAAATGACCGGCACCCTGACGTCGCCCTGCGATTGCGTAGTGGCCCAGCAGTTGGTGGCCGACGGCCAATACGCCAGCAAAGGCGACGTGATCTTCCAACTGGTACCGCGCGGCAGCCTGGCCAACGTGGAAGCGCGCTTCACCTATCGCCAGTTCGCCGACGTGCGCCCAGGTACGCCGGTGAGCTTCCAGGTGGCCGACGAAGAGCAGGTCCGCACCGGCACCATCGTCAGCAGCACCAGCCTGAACAGCGCCGACCTGTCCTCCGACATCCGCGTGCAGATCAAGCCTGACGCACCGCTGGACAGCACCTACGCCGGCCGCCCGGTGGAAGTGACCAGCGACCGTGGCCCTTCGCTGAACTGGCTGATCGACAAAGCCATGGCTCACGGTCTGTAAGCAGAGGACATGCCTGTGATGACTCCTATGAAAACACCGCGGTCCCTGTGGGAGCGGGCTTGCTCGCGAAAGCAGTGTGTCAGCCAACACATGCATCAACTGACACTCCCTCTTCGCGAGCAAGCCCGCTCCCACATTGGATCTCTGTGCACATTGGCATTAGCGGTCTCTCTGGCCGGTTGCGCCGGCCTGCCCGACCAGCGCCTGGCCAATGAAGCGCTCAAGCGCGGCGACACCGTCACCGCCCAGCAGAATTACCAGCAACTGGCCGACCTGGGTTACAGCGAGGCCCAAGTGGGCCTGGCCGATATCCAGGTGACCACCCGTGACCCCGAGCAGATCCGCCAGGCCGAAGCCACCTACCGCGCCGCCGCTGACACGTCGCCGCGCGCCCAGGCTCGCCTCGGTCGCCTGCTGGTGGCCAAGCCCGGCGCGACCGAAGCCGAGCAGCACGAAGCCGAAGGCCTGCTGAAAAAAGCCTTCGCCAATGGCGAAGGCAACACCCTGATCCCGCTGGCGATGCTGTACCTGCAATACCCTCATAGTTTCCCGAACGTGAACGCCCAGCAGCAGATCAGCAAGTGGCAAGCGGCGGGTTATCCGGAAGCCGGTCTGGCCCAGGTGCTGCTGTATCGCACCCAGGGCACCTACGACCAGCACCTGGATGATGTGGAGCGCATCTGCAAGGCCGCGTTGAACAGCACCGATATCTGCTACGTCGAGCTGGCCACGGTCTACCAGAAAAAAGCCGAACCCGAAAAACAGGCCGAGCTGCTCAAGCAAATGGAAGCCGGCTACAGCCGTGGCACCGTCACCGCGCAACGGGTCGACAGCGTCGCTCGCGTCCTCGGCGATGCCACCCTGGGCAAGCCGGACGAGAAAACCGCCCAGGCCCTGCTGGAAAAAATCGCCCCTGGCTACCCAGCGTCCTGGGTCAGCCTGGCACAACTGCTTTACGACTTCCCGGAACTCGGCGACGTCGACCAGATGATGAAGTACCTGGACAACGGCCGCGCCGCCGACCAACCGCGCGCCGAGCTGTTGCTGGGCAAGCTCTACTACGAAGGCAAGTGGGTGCCGGCCGATGCCAAGGCCGCCGAAGCACACTTCGAAAAAGCTGTGGGCAAGGAAGTGGCGGCCGATTACTACCTCGGCCAGATCTACCGCCGTGGCTACCTGGGCAAGGTCTACCCGCAAAAAGCCCTGGACCACTTGCTGACCGCTGCGCGCAACGGCCAGAACAGCGCCGACTTCGCCATCGCTCAATTGTTTTCCCAAGGCAAGGGCACCAAGCCCGACCCGTTGAACGCCTATGTCTTCAGCCAGTTGGCTAAAGCCCAGGACACGCCAGAGGCCAACGACTTGGCCACTCAGCTTGAAGCCCCGCTGACCCCGGAGCAACGCACCCAGGGCCAACGCCTGGTGCAACAAGAGCTGGCCGCCCGCGGCACCCTGGCCCAGAGCACGCTGCAATTGCACGCCCTGGATGAAGAAGACGGTGAGGAATCCCTATGAAGCTCAATCCATTCGTCAAGGCCGGTATCGGCCTGACCTTCGCCCTGTTGTGGTCGTGCCCGACCCTGGCTGCGCTCACCGAAGCCAAGAACTTCGGCCTGGAAGTCAAAGCCACCGCGCAGTCCGAAGATGACCGCGACCTCGGCACCCAGAAAGGCGGCGACGTCAACGGCATCGGCCTCGACCTGCGCCCGTGGATCTACGGCGAAAGCGGCGCGTGGAGTGCCTACGCCATGGGCCAGGCCGTGACGTCCAGCGACATCATCGAGACCGACACCCTGCAACAGTCGGCCGATGACACCACGGAACAGTCGAGCAACGATGACCGCAAGGCCAAGAAAAACTACCTGGCCCTGCGCGAGTTCTGGGTCGGCTACAGCGGCTTCACGCCCTACCCCGGCGAGATCCTCAAGTTCGGTCGCCAGCGCCTGCGCAATGACGACGGCCAATGGCGCGACACCAACATCGAGGCGCTGAACTGGACCTTCGACACCACCCTGCTCAAGGCCAATATCGGCGCCGCTGAACGCTTCAGCGAATACCGCACTGACCTCAAGGAACTGTCGCCCAAGGACAAGGACCGCCAACACTTCTACGCCGACGCCGCCTACCAGTGGACGCCGGGCCAGTGGATCGGCCTGCGCGGTCACCACACCCATGACGACGGCAAGCTCGACTACGCCGAACCGGGCGTGGCGTCCGACCCGTTGGACAAGCGCGAAAACGGCGACCTGACCTGGCTCGGTATCGAAGCCAACAGCGACGCCTACAACTGGCGCAACACCAACACCGTCAACTACTGGGCCAGCGTCACCGGCATGCAGGGCAACCGTGACACGGTCAACGCGCTGAATGCCGACGGCACCCGCCCAACGAATGCCAAGCGCAGCGATGACGTGAACGGCTGGGCCACCGACCTGGGTATCCGCCTGCGCCTCGACCCGCAATGGCAAGTGGGCGCGGCCTACGCCCGTGCCAGCGCCGAGTACGAACAGAACGGCCTGCAAAGCAACCGTTCGAACTGGACCGGCACCCAATCGCGCCTGCACCGTTTCGGCGAAGCGTTCCGTGGCGAGATGAACAACATGCAGTCCATGAGCCTGTTCGGTTCCTGGCAACTGCGCGAGGACTACGACGCCAGCCTGGTGTACCACAAGTTCTGGCGCGTCGACGGCAACAAGCCGGTGGGCAGCAACGGCATCGATGCGGTGCAGAACAACACCGATGACGTGACCGGCGCGATCCTCTCCAGCACCTCCCTGCCCCTTGAAGACGGCAAGAAAGACCTGGGCCAAGAGATGGACCTGGTCGTCACCAAGTACTTCAAGAAAGGCCTGCTGCCGGCCGCGCTCAGCCAGTCGATCGACGAACCGTCGGCCCTGGTGCGCTTTCGTGCCGGCGTGTTCAAACCGGGTGACGCCTATGGCAGCCAGGTGGACTCGTACATGCATCGCGCCTTTGTCGACGTGATCTGGAAATTCTGATGGGAGCCTGCGCGATGAACCCTCAAGCCCTCAAAGGCTCGGTCAGCCTGCTGGTCGCAGCCATGCTGCTGGCCAGCACTTCGGCCTTTGCCGACGGTGCGGCGGTGAAGGCGCCGACCATCGCCAAAGAGCTGCAACAGGCCAAGACCTACACCATTTCCAGCCCGCCGACGGCGCCGCTGGAAATGACCAAGCCGGCCCTGCCAGACCTGTCGGGCTATACCGCCGCCGCGATGGACAAGAAAATCGTGCGGACCAAGCCGGGCAAAATCAGCCTGCGTCGCATGATGCAGGAAGACGCCCTCAAGGACTTTATCGGTGGTGACAACAAGATGGCCGAGTGGGTGGTGCGCCAGCACGGCATTCCCCAGGCGATCTTCGTCGATGACGGCTACATGAACCTCAAGGACCTGCTGGGCAAGGTGCCCAAGCAGTACTTCAGCGAAACCTCGCCGGGTGTGTTCCTGGCCAAGCTGCCGATTGTGGTCGGGCGCAAAGGCATCCTGGAAATCGACAAGAAGACCCAGGAATTGCGCCTGTCCCAGGAAGCCGGTTCGTTCCTGATCAACGACGGCCAACTGTTTGTGCGTGACACCCGGATCACCGGCTGGAGCGAAAAAGCCAACGGCCCGGCGCTGTTCAAGTCGCCCAAGGAATTCCGCCCGTTCCTGCTGGCCTGGGGCGGCACCGAGACCTACGTCGCCAACAGCAAGATGGCCAGCTTCGGCTACGCCAACAGTAAGTCGTACGGGGTGAGTATTTCCCAGTACACGCCGAACATGGCCAAGGTGCTCAAGCGCCCGGAACCGACCGGCTGGATTATTGATTCCGAATTCTCGGACATGTGGTACGGCTTCTACTGCTACGAGACCACCGGTTTTGTACTCAAGGGCAATACCTACAAGGACAACATCGTCTACGGCATTGACCCCCACGACCGTTCCCACGGCCTGATCATCGCGGACAACACCGTGTACGGCACCAAGAAGAAGCACGGCATCATCATTTCCCGGGAAGTGAACGACAGCTTCATCTTCAACAACCGCAGCTACGACAACAAGTTGTCGGGCCTGGTGATCGACCGTAACAGCGTGAACAACCTGATCGCCGACAACGAGATCTACCGCAACCACACCGACGGCATCACCCTCTATGAGAGCGGCGACAACCTGCTGTGGGGCAACAAGGTGATCAGCAACCGTCGCCACGGCATCCGCGTGCGTAACAGCGTGAACATCAAGCTGTACGAGAACACCGCCATGGCCAACGGCCTGACCGGCGTCTACGGCCACATCAAGGATTTGACCGACACCGACCGCGACATCGCCCTCGACCCGTTCGACGCCAAGGTCTCGCTGATCCTGGTGGGCGGCGAGCTGGCCGGTAACGGCAGCGGGCCACTGTCGATCGACTCGCCCTTGAGCATCGAGCTGTACCGCGTGTCGATGTTGGCGCCGACCAAATCCAGTGGCATCAGCTTCTCCGGCGTTCTTGGTGATCGCCAGGAAGAGATTCTCGACCTGCTGGTGCGCCAGCAGAAAGCCGTGCTGATCGACCCTGTCGAACGCCAGACCGAAATGCAGGACTGAGGATGACCCTTATGCACCCACACATGATCAAACTGCTGAGCCTCTCGGGTCTGACCCTCGGCCTGCTGGCGGCCAGCCAGGGCGTACGCGCCGACGAAGCAAAGGCCCCGACCTTTACCGCCGAACCCTGCTGCAGCCTGTGCCCGGCCGCCCACGATGCGCGCAACTACACCACACGCTACCAGCAGAACTTCACCACCCTGGTGCAAGCCCAGGGCGACTGGTTGTTCCGTACCCAGGAAGACCTGCGCACCGAGTTCGACACCAGCCCGGCCGGCTACAAGCGCATGCAACAGTTGCACGATGCGTTCAAGGCCAAGGGCGTGGAACTGGTGGTGGTCTACCAGCCAACCCGTGGTTTGGTGAACCGCAACAAGCTCAATCCTGAAGAAAAAGCCAAGTTCGATTTCGACAAGGCCCTGGCCAACTACAAGACCATGCTCGGCCGTTTCGCCAAGATGGGCTACGTGGTGCCGGACCTGTCGCCGCTCACCAACGAGCAACTCCCGGATGAACTGCCGGCCCACGATTTCTACTTCCGTGGCGACCAACACTGGACGCCGTACGGCGCCCAACGCACGGCGAAAATCGTCGCTGAAAAAGTGCGCGCCATGCCGGAGTTCGCCGACATTCCCAAGCGCGAATTCGAGACCAAGCGCTCCGGGCGCATGGGCAAGACCGGCACCCTGCACAACATGGCCGGGCAACTGTGCGGCACCAGCTACGCGATCCAGTACATGGACCAGTTCACCACCGAGCCCAAGGGCGAAGCGGGTGACGGCGACCTGTTCGGCGATTCGGGCAACCCGCAGATCACCCTGGTGGGCACCAGCCACAGCGGCAAGAACTACAATTTCGCGGGCTTCCTGGAACAGGAAATCGGCGCTGACATCCTCAACGTCGCCTTCCCGGGCGGTGGCCTGGAAGGCTCGATGATCCAGTACCTGGGCAGCGATGAATTCCAGAAGAGCCCGCCGAAAATCCTCATCTGGGAATTCTCGCCGCTGTACCGCCTGGACCAGGAAACCATCTACCGCCAGATGATGGCGTTGCTCGACAACGGCTGCGAAGGCAAGACCGCGCAGATGACCTCCAGCACCACCTTGAAACCCGGCAAGAACGAATTGCTGGTGAACAGTTCGAACAAAGACCTGCGTAACGCCAACCACCAGGTAGACATCCGCTTCGCCGATCCATCGGTGAAAACCTTGCAAGCCACCCTCTGGTACATGAACGGGCGCCACGAGGACCTCAAGATCGAAAAACCCGAAACATCCGATACAGACGGGCGTTTCGCCTTCGAACTGCGCACCGATGAAGACTGGGCCTCGCAGAACTTGCTGGCCGTGGAAGTCCAGGGCCCCGAAGCAGGCCAGGCCGCGCAGAAGGTTGAAGCGAAAATTTGCACACGCAACGTATTCCCAGCCGGTGGTCAACAGACCGCTTCAACTGGGCAATGAGGTTACCTATGCAGAAGTTATTGATCCCCACGTTACTCGGCCTTGCGATCTTCGCAGGCTCGGTTAACGCCGCCGCGCCACTGCGCCCGCCTCAGGGCTACTTCGCCCCGATCGAGGCGTTCAAGACCGGCGACTTCAAGAATGACTGCGACGCCATGCCGGCGCCGTACACCGGTTCGCTGCAATTTCGCAGCAAGTACGAAGGCTCCGACAAAGCCCGCGCCACCCTGAACGTGCAATCCGAAAAAGCCTTTCGCGACAGCACGGCCGACATCACCAAGCTGGAAAAAGACACCAGCAAGCGTGTGATGCAGTTCATGCGCGACGGTCGCCCGGAGCAGTTGGAATGCACCTTGAATTGGCTGGCGACTTGGGCTCGGGCGGATGCGTTGATGTCCAAGGACTTCAACCACACCGGCAAGTCCATGCGCAAATGGGCGCTGGGCAGCATGGCGTCGGCCTATGTGCGCCTGAAGTTTTCCGACTCCCACCCGCTGGCCAACCACCAGCAGGAATCGCAGTTAATCGAGGCGTGGTTCAACAAACTCGCCGATCAGGTCGTCAGCGATTGGGACAACCTGCCGCTGGAAAAAACCAACAACCACTCCTATTGGGCTGCATGGTCGGTGATGGCAACGTCCGTCGCCACCAACCGTCGCGACCTGTTTGATTGGGCGGTGAAGGAATACAAGGTCGGCGTGAACCAGGTCGATGACCAAGGCTTCCTGCCCAACGAATTGAAGCGTCAGCAACGCGCCCTGTCGTACCACAACTACGCCCTGCCGCCGCTGTCGATGATCGCCAGTTTTGCTCTGGTCAACGGTGTTGATTTGCGTCAGGAAAACAACAGCGCACTCAAGCGCCTGGGCGACAAGGTGCTGGCCGGGGTCAAGGACCCGGACATCTTCGAGCAGAAAAACGGCAAAGAGCAGGACATGAAGGACTTGAAGCAGGACATGAAATTCGCCTGGCTCGAACCTTTCTGCACCCTCTACACCTGCGCCCCGGATGTGGTGGAGCGCAAGCACGGAATGCAGCCGTTCAAGACGTTCCGCCTGGGGGGTGACCTGACCAAGGTCTACGACCCGGCGCATGAGAAAGGCAACAAAGGCAGCTGATTACATGGCTCCCGGTTGGACTCGGTCCAATGTGGGAGCTGGTTTCGACAGTTGGAATGCTGTACCGCCCTCCCCCGAATTTTCGTGGGGGGGTTTGGGGGGGCTCTGGCCCTTGACTGTGATTAAACATGGAGAGATCGGGATGGTTTTCTCGTCCAATGTGTTCCTGTTTCTGTTCTTGCCGATCTTTCTCGGCTTGTACTACTTGAGCGGGCAACGCTATCGCAACCTGCTGCTGCTGATTGCCAGCTACGTGTTCTACGCCTGGTGGCGAGTGGACTTCCTGGCGCTGTTCGCCGCCGTGACGCTGTGGAACTACTGGATCGGCCTAAAAGTCGGTGCAGCCGGCGTGCGCACCAAGCCGGCCCAGCGCTGGCTGCTGCTCGGCGTGGCCGTCGACCTGTGCATCCTCGGCTACTTCAAGTACGCCAACTTCGGCGTCGACAGCATCAACGTGATGATGAAGTCCATGGGCCTTGAGCCGTTCATCCTCACCCACGTGCTGTTGCCGATTGGTATCTCGTTCTACATCTTCGAGTCCATCAGCTACATCATCGACGTGTACCGTGGCGATACCCCGGCCACCCGCAACCTGATCGACTTCGCGGCGTTCGTGGCGATCTTTCCGCACCTGATTGCCGGCCCGGTGCTGCGCTTTCGCGACCTGGCCGACCAGTTCAACAACCGCACCCACACCCTCGACAAGTTCTCCGAGGGCTGCACGCGGTTCATGCAGGGTTTCATCAAGAAAGTCTTTATCGCCGACACCCTCGCGGTGGTGGCCGACCATTGCTTCGCCCTGCAAAACCCCACCACGGGCGATGCCTGGCTCGGCGCGCTGGCCTACACCGCGCAGCTGTACTTCGACTTCTCCGGCTA
Organism: Pseudomonas sp. BIGb0164; assembly: GCF_024810135.1. Classification (NCBI taxonomy): domain Bacteria; kingdom Pseudomonadati; phylum Pseudomonadota; class Gammaproteobacteria; order Pseudomonadales; family Pseudomonadaceae; genus Pseudomonas; species Pseudomonas sp. BIGb0164. The sequence goes on from NZ_JANUEA010000002.1 coordinate 523,827, forward strand.
CAGCGACATGGCCATCGGCCTGGGCTTGATGATGGGTTTCCGCTTCATGGAAAACTTCAAGCAGCCGTACATCAGCCAGTCGATCACCGAGTTCTGGCGGCGCTGGCACATCAGCCTGTCCACCTGGCTGCGTGACTACCTGTACATCACCCTGGGCGGCAACCGCAAAGGCACGCTGATCACCTACCGCAACCTGTTCCTGACCATGCTCCTCGGTGGCCTGTGGCACGGTGCAAACATCACCTACATCGTGTGGGGTGCCTGGCACGGCATGTGGCTGGCGATTGAAAAAGCCATCGGCCTCAACACCGCGCCACGCAGCTTCAACGTCGTGCGCTGGGCCTTCACCTTCCTGCTGGTGGTGATGGGCTGGGTGATCTTCCGCGCCGAGAACCTGCACGTTGCCGGCCGTATGTACGGTGCGATGTTCAGCTTTGGCGAGTGGTCGCTGTCGGAACTCAACCGCGCCAGCCTCACCGGCCTGCAAGTGGCGACCCTGGTGGTGGCGTATGCAACCCTGGCGTTCTTCGGCCTGCGCGACTTCTACACCAACCGCCCAGCCGATAAAACCAAGCCCGCTGACCCGAGCCTGATCAAGGCCGTCCCGGGCGACACCCCCGGCAGCATCCACCAGCCCGGTTTCACCGTGGGCCAGGACGCCGCCGTGCAACCGGCCTACTGGACCGCTGACTGGCCACGCTACGCCATGCGCGCTGCGGTGCTGCTGCTGTTCGTGGCGTCGATTCTCAAACTGTCGGCGCAGAGTTTCTCGCCGTTCCTTTACTTCCAATTCTGAGGGAGCCGACCATGACCCGTTCATTACGCGTCCTCTATATCGGCCTGTTCCTGGTGGTGCTGCTGGCCCTGGGCGCCTGGTCGCTGCGCAGTTTTTTCGGCTTCAGCACCAATGCCGACGCTACCGTGCTCAACGGTCGCTGGACCAAAGCCGTCGAGACCCATTACGACGACGAGTTCCCGATCAAGCGCCTGGGCACCAACCTGTGGGCCGCGCTGGACTACAAGCTGTTCAATGAAGGTCGCCCTGGCGTGGTGCTGGGCCGCGATCACTGGTTGTACAGCGACGAGGAGTTCAACCCCGCCGTCAACGAAGACCAGAACCTTGAAGGCAACTACGCGCTGGTCGAAGGCGTGCGCCAGAAGCTCAAGGCCCAGGGCATCCAACTGGTGATGGCGATCGTGCCGGCCAAGGTGCGCCTGTACCCGGAGCACCTGGGTGAGGTGAAACCGGCGAGCATCCACGCCAACCTCTACCAGGACTTCCACGCCCGTGTCGCCGCCGACAAGATCATCGCCCCGGACCTGCTTGGCCCGCTGCAACAAGCCAAGCTGGGCGGCAAGCAAGTGTTCCTGCGCACCGACACCCACTGGACTCCAGACGGTGCCGAGATCGCCGCCAAGCAACTGGCAGCGACCATTCGCGAGAAAACCCCGCTGAGCGGCGAGCCACAGCGCTTCGTCACCGAGGCCGAGAACACTGCACCGCACAAAGGCGACCTGCGCCTGTTCCTGCCCCTGGACCCGCTGTTCGAAAACCTGATGCCGCCCAAGGAGCCGCTGGAAAAACGCGTCACGCACCTGGCCGAAACCAAAGGTGACAATGCCCTGTTCAGCGACAGCGAAACCCCGGTGGCTCTGGTCGGCACCAGCTACAGCGCCAACCCCAACTGGAACTTTGTCGGTGCGCTCAAGCAAGCCCTGCACAGCGACGTGGTCAGCTACGCCGAAGACGGCCACGGCCCGATCCTGCCGATGCTCAGCTACCTCAAGAGCGACGACTTCAAAAACAGCCCGCCCCAGGTGCTGATCTGGGAGTTTCCTGAACGTTATCTGCCCGTGAACAACGAAATCGGTGATGCCGACCCGTCCTGGGTTGCGCAGCTTAAACAAGCCGGTTCGCGCCAACAAAACATGGCTATCAACACACAAAAATCCGAGACGCCCGACCGGGCGCAAAACTGAAAGAGAGGTAACTCACATGACTTTCACTACAACTCCTCGTCGTCTCGCTAAAACCCTGGCCATTGCAGCCGGTTTGAGCGTCGTATCGATGTCCGCCTTCGCCGGCGGTGACGCCGCGCTCTATGGCCCAACCGCGCCGAAAGGTTCGAGCTTCGTGCGGATCTACAACGCCAGCAACCAGGAAGTCAGCGCCACCGTCGGCGCGACCAACCTGAGCGACGTTGCGCCCCTAGCCAGCAGCGACTTCAGCTTCATGCCGGGCGGTGACTACAGCGCCAAGGTGGGCAGCCAGACCGTGCCGGTCAAGCTCGCCCCCGACCACTACTACACCCTGGTCAACAGCGGCAGCGGCCAGCCCCAGCTGATCGAAGAGCCGCCGTTCAAGAACAAGCAGAAGTCCCTGGTGCGTGTGCAGAACCTGAGCGACAAGGCCCTGACCTTGAAGACGGCAGATGGCAAGACCGACGTGGTCCAGTCGGTGGCCGCCAAGGGCCGTGGCGAACGTGAAATCAACCCGGTGAAAGTGAGCCTGGCGTTGTATGACGGTGACAAGAAAGTCGGCGATGTGAAGCCGGTTGCGTTGGAACGTGGTGAAGCGGCGGTGCTGTATGTGACGGGCTCCGGTTCGAGCCTCTCGCCAGTCTGGGTGAAACGCCCGGTGTCGACCCGCTGATTAGCTTTTGAAATTGACGCTCCCTCTGTGGGAGCGGGCTTGCTCGCGAATGCGGTGGTTCATCCACAGATGTGCCGACTGACACGCCGCTTTCGGGAGCAAGCCCCCTCCCATAGGCTCTGACCCATATCGATTCAAGGAGAAACAGCATGATCCCAGTAATCCTTTCCGGTGGTAGCGGCTCACGTCTTTGGCCGCTTTCCCGTAAACAGTTCCCTAAACAATTCCTGGCGCTGACCGGCGAGCACACCTTGTTCCAGCAAACCCTGGAGCGCCTGGTGTTCGAAGGCATGGACACGCCAATCGTGGTCTGCAACAAGGACCACCGTTTCATCGTCAATGAGCAACTGAGCGCCCGCAAGCTGGAAAGCCAGCGCATCCTGATGGAGCCGTTCGGCCGCAACACCGCGCCGGCCGTGGCCCTCACCGCGATGATGCTGGTCAATGAAGGCCGCGACGAACTGATGCTGGTGCTGCCCGCCGACCACGTGATCGACGACCAGAAAGCCCTGCAACGCGCCCTGGCCCTGGCCACCGTGGCCGCCGAGCGTGGCGAGATGGTGTTGTTCGGCGTGCCGGCCACCCGCCCGGAAACCGGCTACGGCTACATCAAGTCCACCAACGATTCGCTGCTGCCCGAGGGCGTGAGCCGCGTCGAGCAGTTCGTGGAAAAACCCAATGAAAAACGCGCCGTCGAGTTCGTCAAAAGCGGCGGTTACTTCTGGAACAGCGGCATGTTCCTGTTCCGTGCCAGCCGCTTCCTCGAAGAGCTGAAAAAGCACGATCCGGACATCTACGACACCTGCCTGCTGACCCTGGAGCGCAGCGAGCAGACCGCCGACACCGTGTCCTTCGACGAAGCCACCTTCGCCTGCTGCCCGGACAACTCCATCGACTACGCCGTAATGGAAAAAACCCAGCGCGCCTGCGTGGTGCCACTGAGCGCCGGCTGGAGCGACGTGGGTTGCTGGGCGTCGCTGTGGGCCGTCAACGATAAAGACGCCAACGGCAACGTGAGCAAGGGCGATGTGGTGATCCAGGACAGCAAGAACTGCATGATCCACGGCAACGGCAAGTTGGTGTCGGTGATCGGCCTGGAAAACATCGTGGTGGTGGAAACCAAGGACGCGATGATGATTGCCCACAAGGACAAGGTCCAGGGTGTCAAGCAGATGGTCAACACCCTCAACGAACAGGGCCGCAGCGAGACCCAGAACCACTGCGAAGTCTACCGTCCGTGGGGCTCCTACGACTCGGTGGACATGGGCGGTCGCTTCCAGGTCAAGCACATCTCGGTCAAGCCGGGCGCGTGCCTGTCGTTGCAGATGCACCACCACCGCGCCGAACACTGGATTGTGGTCAGCGGCACCGCCGAAGTCACTTGTGACGAGAACGTGTTCCTGCTCACCGAGAACCAGTCCACCTACATCCCGATTGCCTCGGTGCACCGCCTGCGCAACCCGGGCAAGATCCCGTTGGAAATCATCGAAGTGCAATCGGGCAGCTACCTGGGCGAAGACGATATCGAGCGGTTTGAAGATATCTACGGTCGCTCGACGCCGGTTGAGCGTGGCGTGTCGGTGAAAACCATCGCGCAGTAATACTGTCGTACAAGAAGCCCCCGTCCAGCCGACTGCGTCCCCTATCCGCAGCCGGTTGGGCGGGGGCTTTTTCTTTGGGTTTTGCAGTGATGCTGAAGGCGCCATCGCAGGCAAGCCAGCTCCCACAGTTGACCGAGTACATCCTTTGGAACACGGTCAACTGTGGGAGCTGGCTTGCCTGCGATAGCGCCCGCCGAATCAACACTTATCTCAAGCTGACCAATCCCACCTACGCTTACGTTAGGATGCTCGTTCCCAATTCGAGGTGGTCTCCATGTTCTTCGGCGTTCTCCTGATCATCACCTGGCTGATCCTGCTGCTGCGCTACCCCGCCAAGGCCTTGCCGGTGTCCCTCGCGGCCGCCGTGGGCCTGGGTTTCGTGGCGATCTGGGTGGTGTGGCTGGACAACCGCGAAGCCTCGCAACTGGCGCGCCTGGAGCTGCGCATCACCTACGCGGCCGACGAATGCCCTGCCGATCGGCCGCTCAAGCTGACCCTGAACAACGGTAACGACGTGCCCCTCACCGAACTGCGCTGGCGCGTCGCCGCCTATGCGCCGGGTGACACCGTCAACCTGGCCGACAACGTCTACGCCGCCCCGCGCTACCGCGGCCCCGGCGAGCTGCAAGCCGGCGCCACCTGGGAAGACTGCTTGCCCACCCCGCCACTGCGCCCCGGTTACCGCCCGCAAACCCTGGAATTTCGTGCCGAACACCTGCAAGGTGGCTTCTCGGACTGACAAAGGATTGACCCATGCCCAACGTACTCATCACCGGCTGCTCCAGCGGTATCGGCCGCGCCCTGGCGGATGCCTTCAAGGCGGCCGGCTATCACGTGCTGACCAGCGCCCGCCGCGAAGCCGACGTGATCGCCCTCAACGACGCCGGTTTCCACGCCGTGCTGCTGGACGTGAATGACAGCACCGCCCTGCAAACCCTGGCCACCCAGGTGGGCGAACTGGACGTGCTGATCAATAACGCCGGCTACGGCGCCATGGGCCCGCTGCTCGACGGCGGCACCGACGCCCTGCAGCGCCAGTTCGAAACCAACGTGTTTTCCATCGTCGGCGTGACCCAGGCGCTGTTCCCGGCCCTGCGCCGCAGCAAAGGCCTGGTGGTGAATATCGGCAGCGTTTCCGGCGTGCTGGTCACCCCGTTTGCCGGCGCCTACTGCGCCTCGAAAGCCGCCGTGCATGCCTTGAGTGATGCGCTGCGCATGGAATTGGCGCCGTTTGGCGTGCGAGTCATGGAAGTCCAGCCCGGCGCCATCAACACAAGCTTCGCGAAAAATGCCGGGGCCCAGGCGGAATTGCTGATCAACGAACAATCGCCGTGGTGGCCCATCCGCGACGGCATCCGCGCACGCAGCCAGGCCTCCCAGGACAAACCAACCCCGGCCACGCAATTCGCCGCCGAGGTGCTCAAGGCCGTTCAGCAACCCCGGCCACCACGCCTGCTGCGCGCGGGCAATGGCAGCCGGGCGTTGCCGTTGATGGCGGCGTTGTTGCCCAAGGGTTTATTGGAACGCGTCTTGAAGAAGCGCTTTGGCTTGGAACGGAGTTTGTAATGATCGACTACAGCGACTTTTTTGAAGAAGTGATCCAGACCCACGTCGAGATCGAGCAATGGTTTGCCGGAGTTGCGCCTGAGGGCACGTTGGAAAACCTGCTGGCGCGCTTCTCCCCCGAGTTCAGCATGGTGGCGCCCGCGACGGGGACGCGGGTCAATGCGGCCGGCGTTAAAGCGCTATTCACACGCCTGGGCGGCATGCGCCCGGGGCTGAAAATCACCTTGAGCGAAATGGCCGGGATTGACCGGCATGCGCGTGGCGCGACGGTGACTTACCGCGAGCATCAGGTGGATGACAGCGGCACTCAGACAGACCGCCGCGCCACCGTAGTGTTCGAGAAACAGGCCAGCGGCGCGCTGTTGTGGCGCCACCTGCATGAAACCTTCATCAAGGCCTGACACCACCTACTGTAGGAACCGGCTTGCCGGCACCTACAGGGTTATTCGTTGACGATAACGGTGCAAGTGATGCCCGCCGCCAACAACACACCTTCCGGCACTTCATCAATGTGAATCCGCACCGGAACCCGCTGGGCCAACCGCACCCAGTTGAACGTCGGGTTCACATCGGCGATCAGCTCACGGCTCTCGGGGTTGTCGCGGTCGTAGATGCCGCGCGAGATGCTTTCCACGTGGCCCTTCAAGGTCTCGCCGCTCATGAGCTGCATATCGGCTTTGTCACCGACTTTAACGTGGGGCAGCTTGGTTTCTTCAAAGAAGCCATACACCCAGAACGAGTTCATATCGACCACGGCCATCTTGGCCTCGCCGATGCGCGCGTAGTCACCGCGATGCACATTCAGGTTGGTGACGTAACCGTCCACCGCCGCCACCACTTGGGTGCGTTTCAGGTTCAGCTCGGCCGCTTCCAGTTGCGCCAGCGCGTGCTGGTAATCAGCGAGTGCGGAGTCGGCGATGTTGCTGGCGTCGTCGCGGTTTTCCTTGGAGATCACCAGGGCGTCGAGGTCGGCGCGGCGGTGGGCGTTGACCTTGCGCATTTCCCAGGTGGCTTTGCGTGACGCCACCAGCGACTGCGCTTGCTTGACGGCAATGCGGTAGTGCTCGGGGTCGATCTGCATCAGCAGGTCGCCCTTCTTCACCAACTGGTTGTCGCGCACCGGCACGTCGACCACTTCACCGGTAACGTCGGCGGCCACGTTGATGATGTCGGCGCGCACACGGCCGTCGCGGGTCCAGGGGGTCTCCATGTAATGCACCCACAACGTGCGGCCAATCCAGATCGCCAACGCCAATACCAGCAAGGTGGCGAGCAGGCTGAAAAACTTTTTCATCAGGGCATTCTCAACGGTAGACGGTCAGCGCCAGCGCGCCGAACAGACAAACGAACAGGCTCAGGCGCAGCAACGCCGGGTGCCAGAAAAAACGGTACAGGTCGTACCCGGCCAGGAAGCGGTCCACGCCCCAGGCCAGCCCCGCCGCGATCAGGAACATCAGGGTCATGGTCGGCATATAAATGCCGTGGAACGCGATTTCACGGGGCATGCGCAGCTCCTTTGAGGGCAGCGAGGGGCGATTGCGGGTCGAGCAACGAGGTGCGGATAAAGTGCAGGTAGCTTTTCACCCGGCGCAGGGCCGAGGTGTCGAAGTGCGGCGCGAAGGGTTCGTCGGTGGCCTGCACGCGGCTGATCGCATGGTCTACGGCGATCAAGCCGCGCTCCAGGTTGCTGGCGCTGGGTTGCAGGAACAACCGCACCAGCGAACGGCCCATCACACGGATCGCCTGGCGCCACGGCTGGGACTCGGCATACGCCGGATGCACCGGCAGAATCGCCTGTTCCTTGCGCAATTCGATGATCGCGTGGCCGACTTCCAGCACCACGAACATCCAGCGCAGCAGGTCGCGCTGCACCTGCGGCTGGCCGACGGCGAGGCCGTAAGCCTGGTGCAGCAGGTCGCGGGTGCGGCTTTCAAAGCTCGACGCCAGGCCCTTGAGCTTGCCGCTGATGGCATACACCACCTGCTCACGCAGGTCCTGCTCCAGCCGGCGCCACAACCAGCGGCTGTTGGGCGGCAGGATGATCGCGCCGGCCGCCGCGCACACCAGCATGCCGATGACCATGGCGATGTAGTCGTTGATGAAAGTGTAGGGGTTGTAGACCGTGAGGTTGTCGGGCACCGAGCCGGTACTGAAGAAGATCAGCAGGCCCACGCCAACACCGGCGTACTGGGGGCGTGATGCCAGGAACGAACCGAAGATGATCACCGGCGCAAGCATCACGCACAGCAGCGGGAAGCCGTCGATCCAAGGGAACACGAAGAACATTTCGACAAAACCCACCAGCGCACCAATGAAGGTGCCGCAGGCCATTTGAAAGGCCATGCGTTTCGGGTTGGGCGTAGCGGCAGACAAGCCCACGGTGGCGGCGGCGATCAGGGTCATGGTCGCGCCGCTGGGCCAGGCCGTGGCCACCCAGTAACTGCCGAGCACAACCAGAATGAATGACGCACGAATGCCCGATGCCGCACAGGCCAGCCAGTTGGTCTTGGGGGTAAAGGTTTCGTCCCACTGTTCGCGTTCGTGGCTGTGATCGGCCAGTGACGCATGGGTTTGCGCGTAGTTGTGCAGGTCGTCGACGAAGCGGTAAAGCAGCTCGTAGGCGGTGTGGAAATCCAGCTGCTCGGCTTCGCTGGGTTCACCTTCCTGGAAGGCCGTGCGCAGGGCACGCACCTTGGCGGGCAAGCCGTCCTTGTAGGCGCTGAGTTGGGCCACCAGCCCTGCGGCGTCGGGGCTGGTGAGGGCACGGCCGGAAAAACCATCGAGCAGTTCGGCCAGGTCCTGCAGACCGGGCTTGATCGCAGCGACCACGTGGTCCGCCGCATCGGCACGCAAGCGTTCGAGCAACTGGTGCAAGGCGTTGAAGCGTGTGGTGATGCTCATGAATTCGCTGTTCAAGCGACTGAGCCGGCCATTGCGCCGACGCATGTGCGGGTCTTCAAACACCGTGACACTGCGCAGCCCTTCCAAGCCCACGGCTTGCGCGATAAAGCGCACGTTGCTGGCCTCGAAGCCCTCGCGCTGGCTGCGCCCACGCAAGCCGTCGGTGACGAACAGCGCGAACACGCCAAAACGCTGGTACAAGGCATTGCGCATCGCGGCGCTGGAGGTTTGCGGCAAGATCGCGGCGCTGACCAGCGTGGAGCACAGAATCCCCAGGGAGATTTCCAGCACGCGCCATACCGCCGCCATAAAGGCACCGTCCGGATGGGCCAGGGCCGGCAAGCCGACCATCGCCGCCGTGTAGCCGGCCAGCACAAAACCATAGGCGCGAAAGTTACGGTTGCGCGTGGCGCCAGCCGTGCAGATACCTACCCAGATCGCCAGTGCGCCGAGGAACAGCTCGGTGTTTTGCGCAAACAAGGCGATCAAAAACACCATCACCGCCGACCCCGCCAGGGTGCCGAGGAAGCGATAGAAACTCTTGGCGAACACCTGGCCGCTCTGGGGCTGCATCACGATGAACACGGTGATCATCGCGGTTCGCGGTTGCGGCAACTCCAGGCGCATGGCCAGCCACAGCGTGAGGAACGCGGCGATCAGCACCTTGAAGATATACACCCAGGTCACGCCGTCGCTGCGTGCCCAGTCGAAAAAACCGCGGCGCCACTCAAGGGAATGCAGCCAGCGCAGCGGTGCAGGCAAGGGAGTCATCGACACCTACTCAGTGATCAAACACGGCCAGCGCCGCCGGGGTCTTGCTCGGGAGCGTCTTGGCGTCCTGCGGCACATCGTTGCCCGCTCCCAGGCCACCGCCCAGGGCGGTGATCAGTTCGGCATGGGCACTCAGCCGCGCGGCCTGCACTTGCTGCTCGATCTGTTGCTGATGGAACAGCAAGGTCTGGGTGTTCAGCACGTTGAGGTAATCGGTGAGGCCGCGCTGATAGGCGATCATCGCGATGTCGTAGGTTTTCTGCGCCGAGGCCACCGATTGCGCGGCGAAGGTCGCTTGTTTGTCCATGGATTCGCGACGGATCAACTGGTCGCTGATGCCCTTGAGCGCATTGACCAGGGTCTGGTTGTACTTGGCGACGGCAATGTCATAACCCGCGCTGGCTTCGCCCAGTTCGGCGCGCAGGCGGCCACCGTCGAAGATCGGCAAGGTGATCGCCGGGCCGACGTTGTAGTTGAATTTCTTGCCGGCCAGGAATTCCAGCATGCCGCCGCCGGTGGCCATGTAGCCCAGGCTGCCGACCAGGTCGACGTTGGGGTAGAAGCCGGCATGGGCCACGTCGATACCACGGGCCTGCGCCGCCACTTGCCAGCGGCTGGCGACCACGTCCGGGCGTTGGCCGAGCAGTTGCGCGGGCAGGCTCGACGGCAATGCCAGCGGGGCGGCCAAGGCCAGTGTCGGGCGCTGCAAGTGCGCGCCCTCCCCCGGGCCCTTGCCCGCCAGCGCCGCCAATTGGTTGCGGGTCAAGGCGATTTCTTCATCGAGCGCATCCAGCTGGCGATGGGTTTCCGGCAACGGGGTCTCGGCCTGGCTGACGTCGAAGTGGGTGCCGATGCCAGCGTTCAGGCGTTTGTTGGCCAGGTCCAGGATCTGCTGTTGCTGGGCCAGGGTGGCGGCAACGATGTCGCGGTGGGCGTAGTGCAACGACAGTTGGATATAGGCGCGCACCACGTTGTTCTGCAGTTCGAGCTGGGCCAGGCGCGCTTCGGCAACGCTCATGTGTGCCAGGTCGACAGCACGCTCGGTGGTGTTACTTTCACGCCCCCACAGGTCCAGGGCGTAGCTCAGGCCCAGGGACGCATTGTTGTCCCAGGTGTTGGCACCGCTGAGTTCACCCGGGCCGTAGAACTGATCTTTCGGCCAGTTGTGGCGCTTGAGGCTGGTGTCGCTGTTGACCTGCAACGACTCGGCCGATTCGGCAACCCCGGCCATGGCACGGGCCTGGCGCACACGGGCGGCGGCCATGGCCAGGCTCGGGCTGTTTTGCGTGGCGAGGTCGACCCAGCGGTTCAGTTGCGGGTCGCCGTATGTTTGCCACCATTGCGCGGTGGGCCAACGGGCGTCGCGGGCGGCGCTCTGGATCGCTTCGTCGGTGGCCAGGGAGTTGACGCTGAGGGCCCGGCCTTGGGGGGCGATTCCTCCGGTTCCGATGCAGCCGCTGATTGCTAACGATAAGGCCAAAACACTGAGAGTCTTTAGCTCTCTGCTGATGCGAAGCGGCACGGCACGCGTATTCCTGAGAGGTGGAGCGGGAAAGGTGGCGCAATTCTAGGCGGCGGCATGGAGGACGATAAGCTGGCATTCCTGTGAATCTTTGTTACCGTTCAGGCGATAATCCGTTGGTAGGGATCACTGGACGGCGTAACTTTCTGTCACAATTTGTTATCTCCCCTGAGAACACTCCATGGACACTTTGCAAAACATGCGCGCCTTCAGTTGCGTGGCCGAAGCCGGCAGCTTCACCGCCGCCGCCGTGCAACTGGACACCACCACAGCCAACGTCTCGCGCGCGGTCTCCAACCTTGAGGCCCACCTGCAAACCCGCTTGCTCAACCGCACCACCCGCCGTATTGCGCTGACCGAAGCCGGCAAGCGCTACCTGCTGCGCTGCGAGCAGATCCTGGCCTACGTCGAAGAAGCCGAGGCCGAAGCCAGCGACGCCCACGCGCGCCCGGCCGGGCAGTTGAAAGTCCACACCATGACCGGTATCGGCCAGCATTTCGTCATCGACGCCATTGCCCGCTACCGCCGCACCCACCCGGACGTGACCTTCGACCTGACCCTGGCCAACCGCGTGCCGGACCTGCTCGACGAGGGCTACGACGTGTCCATCGTGCTGGCCAGCGAACTGCCGGACTCGGGGTTTGTGTCCCAGCGCCTGGGTATTACCTACAGCATCGCCTGCGCCTCGCCGGACTACGTCAAGGCCAAAGGCTGTGCGCAACGTCCGCAGGACCTGCTCAACCACGCCTGCCTGCGCCTGGTGAGCCCGGTGATCCAGTTGGACAAATGGACCTTCAACGGCCCCGAAGGCCAGGAAAGCGTGGCGATCAACACCTCGCCGTTCCTGGTGAACTCGGCCGATGCGATGAAAACCGCGATCACCAGCGGCATGGGCGTCGGCCTGTTGCCGGTGTACGCGGCCATCGAAGGTTTGCGTAACGGCACGCTGGTACGGGTGATGCCGACCTACCGCTCGCAGGAACTGAACCTGTACGCCATCTACCCGTCACGCCAATACCTGGATGCGAAGATCAAGACCTGGGTGGAATACCTGCGCGGTTCGCTGCCGGAAATCCTCGCAGCGCACCAGGCGGAGTTGGCCGCCTATGAACTGAGCGGCGGCCTGGGCGGCGTGCGCATGGCCACCTGATCTCTAACCGTCAATAAAGATCAAATGTGGGAGCGGGCTTGCTCGCGAAAGCGGTGTATCAGACAAAGATGTATTGACTGACACTCCGTCTTCGCGAGCAAGCCCGCTCCCACATTTTGAGCAGTGTTCACATTGGTTCGGTGGTGTCCTGACAACTTTGGATAAGAATGTTAGCGTGCTTGGCATTCTCCCGTAGTCGATGAGCCCGCCTGCAATGAAAAAGACTGTCCTCGCCTTCAGCCGTATCACCCCGCCAATGATCGAACGCCTGCAACAGGAATTCGAGGTGATCGTGCCCGACCCCAAGCGCGGGGACATCAACGCTCAATTCAATGAAGCCCTGCCCCATGCCCACGGCTTGATCGGTGTGGGCCGCAAGCTGGGTCGCGCGCAGTTGGAAGGTGCAAGCAAGCTGGAGGTGGTGTCCAGCGTGTCGGTGGGCTACGACAACTACGACGTGCCCTACTTCAACGAGCGCGGGATCATGCTCACCAACACCCCCGACGTGCTCACTGAAAGCACTGCTGACCTGGCCTTCGCCCTGCTGATGAGCAGCGCGCGTCGGGTAGCCGAGCTGGACGCCTGGACCAAGGCCGGCCAATGGAAAGCCAGCGTCGGCGCACCGCTGTTTGGCTGCGATGTGCACGGCAAGACCCTGGGCATCGTCGGCATGGGCAATATCGGCGCAGCCGTGGCCCGACGTGGGCGCCTGGGCTTCAACATGCCGATCCTGTACAGCGGCAACAGCCGCAAGACCGCGCTGGAACAGGAGTTGGGCGCGCAGTACCGCAGCCTGGACCAACTGCTGGCCGAGTCGGATTTCGTGTGCCTGGTGGTGCCGTTGAGTGACAAGACCCGTCACCTGATCAGCACCCGCGAGCTGGGCTTGATGAAGTCCAGTGCGATCCTGATCAACATTTCCCGTGGCCCGGTCGTTGATGAACCGGCGTTGATCGAAGCCTTGCAGACCCAGCGTATTCGTGGCGCCGGGCTGGATGTGTACGAGCAGGAGCCGTTGGCGGAGTCGCCGCTGTTCCAACTGAGCAACGCGGTGACCCTGCCGCATATCGGCTCGGCGACCCATGAAACCCGCGAAGCCATGGCCAACCGCGCCCTCGCCAACCTGCGCAGTGCCTTGCTGGGCGAGCGCCCGCAGGATCTGGTAAACCCGCAAGTCTGGAAGGGCTGATTCAGCAGCCCCGATTGCTCCCCTTAACCTGTAGGAGCCCGGCTTGTTGTGGCGAGCGAGCTTGCTCGCGCTGGAGTGCGGAGCGCTCCTTAGCTTTTAGGGCCGCTTCGCAGCCCAGCGGGAGCAAGCTCGCTCGCCACAGGTAACGTCTACAGTTTTTGGCGTGCGGGTCGATAACTCTGTATAGATCGTCATCCCTGATCCACAGAAGGTTTTTATGTCCACCACCAAAGCCCGCGCAGATTCACTCTCGCTTCTGCTCTTTACCTTGCGCAGCGGCAAGCTGATGGCGATCAACCTGCTGAAAGTCAGCGAAATCATCCCCTGCCCGCCCCTGACCCGGCTGCCGGAATCCCACCCGCACGTCAAAGGCATCGCCACCCTGCGCGGCGCCTCGCTGTCGGTGATTGACCTGAGCCGTGCCCTGGGGGAAATGCCCCTGCAAGACCCCGACGGCGGCTGCCTGATCGTCACCGACGTGAGTCGCTCCAAGCAGGGCCTGCATGTGCAGGCGGTGAGCAAGATCGTGCACTGTCTGACCACCGACATTCGCCCGCCGCCCTATGGTTCCGGCGGCAACCGTGCGTTCATCACCGGGGTCACCCAGGTGGAAGGCGGGCTGGTGCAGGTGCTGGATATCGAGAAAGTCATCCACGGCATAGCGCCGGCACCGATCGAAGCGGCGCCCACCGACCTGACCATGGAAGAGGCCGAAGTGCTGGGCAATGCGCGGATTTTGGTGGTGGACGACAGCCAGGTCGCCCTGCAGCAATCGGTGCACACCTTGCGCAACCTCGGCCTGACCTGCCACACCGCCCGCAGCGCCAAGGAAGCCATTGATGTGCTGCTGGAGCTGCAAGGCACGGTGGAGCAGATCAACGTGGTGGTGTCGGACATCGAGATGTCTGAAATGGACGGCTATGCGCTCACCCGCACCCTGCGCGAAACCCCGGATTTCAAGGACCTCTATGTGCTGTTGCACACCTCCCTGGACAGCGCGATGAACAGCGAGAAAGCCCGCCTGGCCGGTGCCGACGCGGTGCTGACCAAGTTCTCCTCGCCCGAGTTGACCAAGTGCCTGGTGGTCGCGGCCCAGACCGTGGCACAAAAGGGCCTGTAAGCCTTGGCCGAATACTTCCAGCTGCTACGCCGCGACCTCCTCGGCAGCCTGCCTGCGCCGCAATGGCCGGCGGGTACACAGCTGGACCATTACCGCGATGAACTGGCCCCGGCAATTCATGCCGTGTTGAGCATGCCCCAGGCGCAAGGCGGCGGCCGCGTGGCCAGTCTGGAGGAATGGCGCCAGCAGTTCACCACCGATGCCGAGTTCGACCCCAGCCTGTGCCTGGTGGCCAGTAACCGCGATGGCATCCTTGGCGTGGCCCAGTGCTGGACCAGCGCCTTTATCAAGAACCTGTCCGTACACCCCTGCGCCCAGGGCCAGGGGCTGGGTCGGGCCTTGTTGCTGCACACCTTCCACGTGTTCAAGCAACGGGGCGAACCCTACGTGGACCTCAAGGTGCTGGAGAGCAACGGGCGTGCCCGGCAGTTGTACGAAAGTGCGGGCATGCGGTTTGTCCTGCGCGATGTCGTGCAAGACCACTGATAGGCACTGGCGCACAACTTGCTTCCAGAGAGCCTGAACGGCGGATAGAGGTAAAAACCCGCCGCCGTTCGAGAGTGCCCTCTGACCTTGCCTGGTGACAGATCCTCCATGAATACTCACTTTTCCTGCGTGGGTTGCGGCAAATGCTGCACCGACCATCACGTGCCCCTGACCCTCGACGAAGCCCGGCAGTGGGCGGCTGACGGCGGAAACGTCATTGTTCTGGTGGAGGGTTTCCTGGGCAATGGCCTGGGCCTGCCACAGGCCCAACGCGAACACGCCGAGCGTCGTTCGGTGGTGGTGCCCAGCGGCAATACCGAGGCGTTTGTGGCAATCACCTTTGCCGCTTACAACGCCGGGCGCTGCCGGAATCTTGACGAAGACGACCGTTGCCGCATCTACGAGCGCCGGCCATTGGTGTGCCGTATCTACCCGATGGAGATCAATCCGCACATTCCATTGAACCCGGCCGCCAAGGACTGCCCGCCAGAATCCTGGGAGCAAGGGCCGGCGCTGATCGTTGGCGGCGAACTGATGGATCAGGAATTAGCCGAGCTGATTCGCCGTTCACGCCAGGCCGACCGTGATGACGTGCAAACCAAGGAAGCCGTCTGCGCCTTGCTGGGCATTCGCACCACGGCGCTCAAGGGCGACGGGTTTACTGCCTACCTGCCGGACATGCATGCCTTTGCCCAGGCGATCGCCTTGGCCGTTGACCAGCCCGCCGTGTCAAACGAGTGGGTGTTCCATGTGTCGGGGATGGACATCGCCGAACAGTTGCTGGATGCCGGCGCGCAGATTGCCACCGAGGTGCCGGCCAACTATGCGTTTATTTCGTTGAGGGCTGCGTAAGGCCGACTGGCCTCATCGCGGGCAAGCCCGCTCCCACGGGGAATCGCATTCCAAAATGTGGGAGCGGGCTTGCCCGCGATGAGGCCAGCACATTCAACGCCAACCCAGATCAGTGCCGCCTGCCCCAGAACTCCTGCGCCAGCTGCCGCAAGTCATCGGCCAGCGTCGCCACATCGCCAGAACTGAGCTGGCTTTGCCGGCCAGCGTTGACGGTGGCCTCACCGGCGTTGCGGATGCCAACGATATTGCGATTGATGTCTTCGCTGACGGCGCTCTGCTCTTCCACCGCCGCCGCGATCTGCTGGCTCATGGCGGTGATCTGGGTCACGCGCTGGCTGATACCGTCCAAGGCCGCCGCTGCCCGCTGCGCCTGCTGGACACTGGCCTCGACATGTTCGCTGCTGTGGGCCATGGCTTGCACGGCATCGCGCGCGCCGCTTTGCAGGGTGCTGATCATGCGCTGGATTTCGTTGGTGGATTGCTGGGTGCGCTGGGCCAGGCCGCGTACTTCATCGGCGACCACGGCAAAACCCCGCCCCTGTTCACCCGCGCGCGCAGCCTCAATGGCGGCGTTGAGAGCCAGCAGGTTGGTCTGCTCGGCAATCGCGCGGATCACCTCCAGTACGCCGCTGATTTCACCGCTGTGGCTTTCCAGTTGATGGATCACCTGTGTCGCGCGCGCCAGCTCATCGGACAGGCGCAGCACCGCATCGCGGCTCTCATCGACGCGCTGGTGACCTTCACGGGTTTCACTGCCGGCCTGGTCGGCGGCCTTGGAGGCCTCCAGCGCATGGTTGGCGACTTCGGCAACGCTGGCGGCCATCTGGTGGATCGCCGCCGCCACTTGGTCGGTCTGGGCCTGCTGGCCCTGGCTGCTGGCCTGGCTGCTGTCCAGATGCGCCACCAGTTGCGCCGCATGCCCGGACAAACGCAACGACGCATCACCGATGCGCCCCACTACCGCGCCCACCTGGGCTTCGAGCATCTGCAAGGCGAACTCGACCTGCCCGCACTCGTCGCTGCGCCCGGTGTAGATCGCCTGGCTCAGGGGGTTGTCTGCAATCAGCCGCGCCCGCTGATTCAACTGTGCGAGAGGGCGCATGATCACCTTGACCCCCGCAGCCCCCACCGCACACCCCGCCACCAAGGCCAGCAGTTGCCAAGCGAGGGAATAGGTGACCAAACCCAATGCCCAGGTCATACCACTGGTGCCAATCACCCAAGCCGATAACTTCGCCCCCATGCCGAACGCCGGCAGTCTGCGGCGCTTGCCCGCCCGTAACTGCGCATACGCGCGCTCCGCTGCCACCACCCGGCGCGTGTCGGGCTTGGTGCGCACCGACTGGTACTCCACCGCCTTACCCTCGCGTGTCACCGGTGTGGCGTAGGCACTGACCCAATAATGGTCGCCGTTCTTGCAACGGTTCTTCACCATGCCCATCCACGACCGTCCGCTCTTCAGGGTGCGCCACATGTGCGCAAACGCAGCGGCCGGCATATCCGGATGACGTAACAGATGGTGGGGTGAACCGAGCAGTTCCTCGCGGCTATAGCCACAAACGTCGATGAAGTCCCCGTTGGCGTAGGTAATCGCGCCTGTCAGGTCGGTGGTCGAAAGGATGTTGGCGTCAGGGGCAAAGTCCACATTTCGACCGGTGACCGGCAGATTGATCTTCATGGATAAGCGCGCTCGTAATTATTGGAGGAGTCGGCAGGGCGTCGACTCTAAGCGCACCGAAAGGGCAAAGATTGATCCAGCTCATGTTCCGCGCAATTAATTAGCCATCACTGCATGGCAAACGGAGCATCAAGCCGATAGGGCTGCAGGATGCGCTGGTATTCGCCGCTCTGCCTCAGTTGCTCCAGCGCGCGGTTGAGTTGGTTGCGCAACGCGGTGTCGGTCTTGCGCAGGGCGATCGATACGCCGTCACCGAGCAGGTCAGCCGAAACGGCGGGACCAAGAAAGTCGAACCCCTCGCCGTCGGCCGTGTCGAGCAGCGCCTCGCGGATCTCCACCGAGCCTTGCAACGTGGCGTCGATATCACCGGCAACCAGGCTGCGGACCAACTCCTGGTTAAGCCAGAAACTTTTGATCAGCACACCTTGCGGCTCCCACTGCGAACGCGCAAAGGCTTCACGATTACTGCCCAGCAACACCCCTACGCGCTTGCCGCGCAGGGAACGCGCAGTCGGCCTCAGGCCTGACGTTCTGCGGGCAACCAGGCGGGTGGTGAAGGGATGGAGGTTGTCGGTGAAACTCACCCATTGGCGCCGTTTCGGCGTCGGCGCAATGCCCATGATCGCGTCGAATTGCCGGGCTTCCAGGGAGGAAAAGTCCTCGACGACCCGCTGGTCGACCCAGGTACATCGCACGTTGAGTTGCGTGCACAGGGCGTTACCCAACTCGATGTTCAAGCCGACCAACTGCCCTTGCGGGTTACGGTTCTGGAAAGGGGGAAAGAGTGCGGCAACGCCGAAACGGATTTCTTCGCGCGGTTGCTCGACGACCGCGACCGCATCAACGGAGAGTAACAAGGCAAGCGCTACACAAATGTGTATCAAGACCACGGAAACATCCTTTTCCTGAAAAACGGCAGCAACCGCCCCAGTCGACATCAACCGGGGCGAGACCAATGCTGCGCAAGCTTTCAAGAAATGGAGACGGACCTACAAGCAGAAATGTCGACTAACGCTGTAGGCAACAATCGACGCAATGTGTGACCCATTACTCTCAGCGTTTACCCATCGAGCGACGTGTACCCGGTGGTGCCATGCCTGGGGTCTTGGTATGGCCGTTCTTGGCACCGCCCTTGTACCAAGGCTGCGCGGCAGGCTTGGCCCCGGCCAATTCCCCCGGCTTGAACGGAAACTTGAACGCCGGGATCTCGGCTTTTTCAACGCTTTGAGCGTCGGCCGGATCGACGAGGTCGGCCGCTTCAACAGGGGGGTGTGTCGGGGAAGTCATGGAAGCTCCGGGGCGTGCAGAAAAGGAGGCGAGGCCGGCTTGCGGGCCCCACTGGCGCGCAGTATACCTGTGCCTCCCTAATCTTTAACCACCGCCTGTACGAATGGTCCTACCTTAACTGACAGCGCTGTCAGATAGCGGTCACTTTGTTGACCGGGTCCACAGGCTATAAGTACGCCTTCATCCTCCCACTTTCTGTCCCGGCGCCCTCAGCATGCTTACTCGACGCAACACCGCCTTGATCGCAGGCATCCTCGTGATAGTGGTCATCGCAGCCTGGGTGTTCACCCGGCCCGCCAAGACCAAACTGGTGGCGTCGACGGCCGTGCCGGTGCGCGTGATCAACGTGGTCGAACAGGACCTGCCGCGTTATGTCAGCGGCATCGGTTCGGTGCTGTCGCTGCACAGCGTGGTGATCCGCCCGCAGATCGACGGCATCCTCACCAAACTGCTGGTCAAGGAAGGCCAACTGGTCAAGGCCGGCGACCTGCTGGCAACCATCGACGACCGTTCGATCCGCGCCAGCCTCGACCAGGCCAAGGCGCAGTTGGGCGAGAGCCAGGCGCAGTTGCAAGTGGCATTGGTCAACCTCAAGCGCTACAAGGAATTGAGCATCGACGACGGCGTGTCGAAACAGACCTACGACCAGCAACAAGCCCTGGTCAACCAGTTGAAAGCCACGGCGCAAGGCAATCAGGCCGCGATCGACTCGGCCCAGGTTCAGCTTTCGTACACACAGATTCGTTCCCCGGTTACAGGCCGCGTCGGCATTCGTACGGTGGACGAGGGCAACTTCCTTCGCATGAGCGACACCCAAGGGTTGTTCTCCGTCACCCAGATCGATCCCATCGCCGTGGAGTTTTCCCTGCCACAGCAAATGCTGCCGACCTTGCAGGGGCTGATCGCCGCCGAGCACCCGGCCAGCGTCGACGCCTTTCTCGGTGCCGATACCGAAGGTGAACACAGTGAGCTGCTGGGCGAAGGCCGCCTGAGCCTGATCGACAACCAGATCAACAGCACCACTGGCACTATCCGCGCCAAAGCCGAGTTCCGTAACAACACGCAGAAGCTCTGGCCGGGCCAGCTGGTGACGATCAAGATCCAGACCGCCCTCGACCGCAACGCCCTGGCCGTGCCGCCGACCGTGGTGCAGCGAGGCCTGGACTCGCACTTCGTGTATCGCGTCAACGGCGACAAGGTGGACATCGTGCCGGTGCAGGTGCTGTACCAGGACAGCGAACTCAATATCCTCAAGGGCATCCAGGCCGGTGACGTGCTGGTCAGTGATGGCCAGTCGCGCCTCAAGTCCGGTGCCAAGATCGAGATTCTCAAGGAGCCACCCCAGGTGATCCAGACCGCTGACGCCAAGGTGCAGCCATGACGGCGCGGGGGTCGGTTTCCGCCTGGTGCATTGATCGCCCGGTCGCCACCCTGCTGCTGACATTCGCCCTGGTGCTGCTGGGGGTGATCGCGTTCCCCAGACTGCCGATCGCCCCTCTGCCGGAAGCCGAATTCCCAACGATCCAGGTGACCGCCCAGCTACCCGGCGCCAGCCCCGACACCATGGCGTCCTCCGTGGCGACGCCGCTGGAAGTGCAATTCAGTGCCATCCCTGGCATGACCCAGATGACCTCCAGCAGCGCCCTGGGATCAAGCCTGCTGACCCTGCAATTCACCCTCGACAAGAGCATCGACACGGCGGCGCAGGAGGTGCAGGCCGCCATCAACACCGCGGCCGGCAAACTGCCCAGTGATATGCCGAGCCTGCCGACCTGGCGCAAAGTCAACCCGGCAGACAGCCCGGTGCTGATCATCAGCGTCAGTTCCCATGACATGCCCGGTACCGAGTTGAGCGACCTGGTAGAAACCCTGCTGGCCCGGCAGCTCAGCCAGGTCGACGGCGTCGGCCAGATCAATATCACCGGCCAGCAACGCCCGGCGATCCGCGTGCAGGCCTCGCCCGACAAGCTCGCAGCCATCGGCCTGACCCTGGCGGACGTTCGCCTGGCCATCCAGCAATCCAGCCTGAACCTGGCCAAGGGCGCGCTGTACGGCAAGAACAGCGTGTCGACCCTGGCGACCAACGACCAGCTGTTTCACCCGGATGAATACGGCGACCTGATCATCTCCTACAAGAACGGCGCCCCCGTGCAACTGCGGGATGTGGCCAAGGTGGTCAATGGCTCGGAAAACGCCTACGTCCAGGCCTGGGCGGTTGACACTCCCGGCGTCAACCTGGTGATTACTCGCCAGCCCGGCGCCAACATTGTCGAGACCGTAGAACGCATCCAAGCCGAAATGCCGCGCCTGGAAGCCATGCTGCCGGCCTCGGTCCAGGTCAGCGTGCTGATGGACCGCACCACCACCATCCGTGCCTCGCTGCACGAAGTGGAAATGACCCTGCTGATCGCCATCCTGCTGGTGGTAGGGGTGATGGCGATTTTCCTGCGCCAGTGGTCGGCCACCATCATTGTGTCCAGCGTGCTGGGCGTGTCGCTGATTGCCAGCTTTGCGCTGATGTACGTGATGGGCTTCAGCCTGAACAACCTGACCCTGGTCGCCATCGTGGTGGCCGTGGGGTTTGTGGTGGACGATGCGATCGTGGTGGTGGAGAACATCCATCGCCATCTCGAAACCGGCCTGGACAAGCGCGAGGCGGCGATCAAGGGTGCCAGCGAGATTGGCTTTACCGTGGTGTCGATCAGCGTGTCGTTGGTGGCCGCGTTTATCCCGCTGCTGTTCATGGGCGGCGTGGTCGGCAGGCTGTTCAAGGAATTCGCCTTGACCGCCACCTCGACCATCCTGATTTCCGTCGTGGTGTCCCTGACACTTGCGCCGACCCTGGCGGCGCTGTTCATGAAGGCGCCCCACCATCGGCCCCATGACAAACCCGGCTTTGGTGAACGCCTGCTGGCGGGGTACGAAAGAAACCTGCGACGTGCCCTGGCCCATCAACGCACGATGGCAGGTATTTTCCTGCTGAGCCTGGGCCTGGCCGTGGTCGGCTACGTGTTTATCCCCAAGGGTTTCTTCCCGGTACAGGACACCGGTTTCGTGCTCGGCACCAGCGAAGCCGCAGCGGACGTGTCGTATCCGGACATGGTTGCCAAGCACAAAGCACTGGCCGAAATCATGAAGGCCGACCCTGCCGTGCGAGCCTTCTCCCACTCCGTCGGCGTCACCGGCAGCAACCAGACCATCGCCAACGGCCGCTTCTGGATCTCCCTCGTGGACCGGGGTGACAGGGACGTGTCCGCCAGCCAATTCATCGACCGCATCCGGCCCAAGTTGGCCGCAGTACCGGGGATTGTCCTGTATCTGCGCGCCGGCCAGGACATCAACCTCAGCTCGGGCCCCAGCCGCAGCCAGTACCAATACGTGCTCAAAAGCAACGACGGCGCGACGCTCAATACCTGGACCCAACGCCTGACCGAAAAACTGCGCTCCATTCCGGCGTTCCGCGATATTTCCAACGACCTGCAACTGGGCGGCAGCATCACCCACATCACCATCGACCGCCGCGCGGCTGCACGCTTCGGCCTGACCGCCACCGACGTCGACCAGGCGCTGTACGATGCCTTCGGGCAACGCCAGGTCAACGAGTTCCAGACCGAAATCAACCAGTACCAGGTGGTGCTGGAACTCGACACCCGCCAGCGCGGCAAGGCCGAAAGCCTGAACTACTTCTACCTGCGCTCGCCCCTGACCAATGAGATGGTGCCACTGTCGGCACTGGCCAGCGTCGATGCCCCCACGGTCGGGCCCTTGTCCATCAGCCACGATGGCATGTTCCCGGCCGCCAACCTGTCGTTCAACCTGGCGCCCGGCGTGGCCCTGGGCGATGCGGTGATCCTGCTTAACCAGGCGAAAAACGAGATCGGCATGCCGACCTCGATCATCGGCAACTTCCAGGGTGCCGCCCAGGCGTTCCAGAGTTCGCTGGCGAGCCAGCCGTGGCTGATCCTCGCCGCGCTGGTGGCGGTCTACATCATTCTGGGGGTGCTGTATGAGAGCTTTGTGCACCCGCTGACCATCATCTCGACCCTGCCCTCGGCGGGCCTGGGTGCACTGGTCATGTTGTGGCTGCTGGGCCAGGACTTTTCGATCATGGCGCTGATCGGCCTGGTGCTGCTGATCGGTATTGTGAAGAAGAACGGCATCCTGCTGATCGACTTCGCCCTGGAGGCCCAGCGTACACGCGGGCTCACCCCGCAGGATGCGATCTTCGAGGCCTGCATCACACGGTTCCGTCCTATCATCATGACGTCCTTGGCGGCCCTGCTCGGCGCCCTGCCACTGATGCTCGGCTATGGCGCCGGCGCCGAGTTGCGCCAGCCACTGGGTATCGCGGTGGTCGGCGGCTTGCTGGTGAGCCAGGCGCTGACGCTGTTCACTACACCGGTCATATACTTGTACCTTGAGAAGTTTTTCCACCGGCCCACACCTGCGCCTGCGTTGGCGACCACACACTGAGGCGGTGTCATGCGCGTCCTGATTATTGAAGATGAAGAAAAAACCGCGGACTACCTGCACCGCGGCCTGACAGAACAAGGCTACACCGTCGATGTAGCCCGCGAAGGTGTCGAGGGCTTGCACCTGGCGCTGGAGAACGATTACGCCGTGATAGTGCTTGATGTGATGCTGCCGGGCCTCGATGGCTTCGGTGTGCTGCGAGCCTTGCGCGCGCGCAAGCAGACGCCGGTGATCATGCTCACCGCCCGCGAGCGCGTGGAAGATCGCATTCGTGGCTTGCGCGAAGGCGCCGATGACTACCTGGGCAAACCGTTTTCGTTCCTGGAACTGGTAGCGCGCCTGCAGGCGTTGACCCGTCGCAGCGGTGGCCATGAGCCGGTGCAGGTGACGGTCGCCGACCTGTGGATCGACCTGATCAGCCGCAAGGCCAGCCGCAACGGCCTGCGCTTGGATCTGACGGCCAAGGAGTTCTCGCTGCTCAGCGTATTGGCACGGCGCCAGGGTGAGATCCTGTCCAAGACCGCCATCGCGGAAATGGTCTGGGACATCAATTTCGACAGTGACGCCAACGTGGTGGAAGTGGCGATCAAGCGCCTGCGCGCCAAACTCGACGGGCCGTTCGAACAGAAACTGCTGCACACCATCCGTGGCATGGGCTACGTGCTGGAGAACCGCAGTGTCGGCTAACTCCATCGCCCTGCGCCTGAGCGGTATGTTCACGCTGGTGGCACTGCTGATCTTCATGCTGATCGGCGGCGCGCTGTACCAGCAGGTGGACCGTGGCCTGGGGTTGTTGCCGGGTGCCGAATTGGACGCGCGCTACAGCGTGCTGGAGTCGTCGGTGAACCGCTTCGGCACGCCGGACCATTGGGCGAAAATCACCGCCAAGCTCAAGCTGCTCGGCGAAGAAGACAAGCGCATCCGCTTCTGGGTGGTGAGCAGCGATCCGATGTACGAGTACGGCAACCCCGACGCCCAGATCCGCGCTTTCGCCGAAGGGCCGACCGGCAAGCGCGACCTGCGTCTGCCCGGGCACGAGTACCCGTTCAAGGTGCTGTTGAGCCAGTTCCCGGCCAAGGAACAACGCCCGCCCCTGCGCTTCATGATCGCCATCGACACCGAGAACTTCCGTGCCACCCAGCACCAACTGCTGATGGCCTTGATCGGCCTGGCCTGTGTCGGCGTGGCGCTGGCGGCGCTGCTGGGCTTCTGGGTCTCGCGCATCGGCCTCAAGCCGTTGGGCAAACTCTCGGATGAAGCGCAGAAACTCGCCCCGCCCAAACTGTCCGGGCGCCTGCACTTGTCGCCGCTGCCGCCGGAATTGAGCCAGTTCGTCAACTCGTTCAACTCCACCCTCGACCGCGTGGAGCAAGCCTACTCGCGCCTTGAGTCATTCAATGCCGACGTGGCCCACGAACTGCGCTCGCCGCTGACCAACCTGATCGGCCAGACCCAGGTGGCGCTGACCCGTGGGCGCTCGGCCGAGCACTACTTCGAGGTGCTGCAATCGAACCTCGAAGAACTGGAACGGCTGCGCTCGATCATCAACGACATGCTGTTCCTCGCCAGCGCCGACCAGGGCAGCAAGGCCACCAAGCTGATCGAAAGCTCCCTGGCCGATGAAGTGGCAACCACCCTCGATTACCTGGACTTCATCCTCGAAGACGCCCAGGTCAAGGTGAGGGTGCGCGGGGATGCCTTGGTCCACATCGAAAAAGCCCACCTGCGCCGCGCCTTGATCAACCTGCTGAGCAACGCGGTGCAGCACACCGCGCCCGGGCGGGTCATCGAGGTGAACATTGAAGTGCAGGACCAACAGGTGGCAATCGGGGTCACCAACCCGGGAGACGAGATTGCCAGCGAGCATTTGCCACGCCTGTTCGAGCGCTTCTACCGGGTGGATGCCTCGCGCAGCAACAGTGGCGCCAACCACGGCTTGGGGCTGGCCATCGTCAAGGCGATTGCATTGATGCATGGCGGGGATGTGTTTGTGCGCAGTGATGGCGGCGGCAACACCTTCGGCATCACCCTGCCCGTATAGCCCCAAAACACCTTGGCCCAAATGTGGGAGCTGCGGTGTATCAGGTAAGCCCTCCACGTCTCTAACTGTTGCGATTTGGGCAACAGTCATTATCTTGTTACACTCTGTATCGCACCGCTCATCTGCGTTAATTTGACGCACCGATGAGCGAGACGGCAAGGCAGCTTCCCGCTTACCCGAATTTCCCTCGACTTATTTCCAGGGCTCTACACTGGGAATCTGTTCAAAGCCGCTGACTTCAGCGGCTTTTTTTTGCCGTAAAAAAGGCCAGGCACACCCCCACGACATTGGCCGTTTTCGATTGACCCAAAGGAGCTCCACCGGTGAAGAACTCGCTGACGTTCACCCCGTTATTCCTCGCAATTACAGCAACGATTACCCCCCTTGCCCACGCGGCAGACACCACCCCCGCCGACGGTTTCGTCGAAGGCGCCCACCTCACGATCAACACCCGCAACTACTACATGAACCGCGACCGTCGCGACATCCACACTGATGACAGCAAGGAATGGGGCCAGGGCTTTCTCGGCACCTTCGAATCCGGCTACACCCAGGGCACCGTCGGCTTTGGCCTGGACGCCCACGCCATGCTTGGCCTCAAGCTGGACGGCGGCGGCGGCACCGACGGTTCCAGCATCCTGCCCGTGGGCTCGGGCAACGGCAAAGCCCCGGGGTCGTTCTCGACCGCTGGCGGCACGCTGAAAATGCGCGCGTTTGATAGCGAATTGAAAGCCGGCGACCTGTTCCTCAACAACCCGGTGATCGCCGGCGGCATGACCCGCATGCTGCCGCAGACGTTCCGAGGTGTGAGCCTGGCCAACCACAGTTTCGATGGCTGGATGTTCGAAGGCGGCCAGGCCAGTTTCACCAAGCTCTACAACCAGAGCGGTCATCGCCGCATCGGCACCAGCTACGGCGCCTTGCCCGACCACGCCGACAGCCAGCACCTGGACTGGGCCGGCGTGTCCTTCAGCGGTGTGCCAGGGCTGACCAGCAACCTGTACGCCTCCGAACTCAAGGACGTGTGGCACCAGTACTACTACGACCTGGACTACACCTACGCCCTGAACGACCAGGTCAGCCTCAACCCGGGCCTGCACTACTACCGCACACAGGACACCGGGCAATCGCTGCTGGGGGCGATCGACAACAACACCTACAGCCTGCATTTCACCGTGGGCGTGGGCAACCACAGCGTTACCGCCGCCTACCAACGGGTGAACGGCAACACACCGTTCGACTACATCACCCAGGGCGACAGCATCTATCTGGACAACTCCCAGCAGTACTCGGACTTCAACGGGCCCAACGAGCGCTCCTGGAAACTCAAGTACGCCTATGACTTCGCCGGCCTTGGCCTGCCGGGCCTGACGTCTGCCGTGTCCTACATCAGCGGCAAGACCGACCTGACCAAAGTCGACCCCGATAGCCGTGGCTACAGCGCCTGGTACAGCGCCGATGGCAAAGATGCCAGGCATTGGGAACGGGACATTGACCTGAAATATGTGGTGCAGGGTGGCAAGGCCAAGGACCTGGCGGTACGCCTGCAATGGGCGACCAACCGGGGTGGCAAGGGCTACTCGGCGGTGGATCGGGACGTGGATGAATACCGGGTGATCGTGGACTATCCGATCAACGTGTTCTGATTTCCTGTTAACCAATCATTTAATTTTCATCGCGCAGCACTAAACTGCCAGCATCTACTCCGTTGAAGTCTGCGCGATGAGTCAACCCCGTACTGGTAACCTGCCCTCCCGCTCAGAGCTGTTGCTGATGCTGGGCAGTGGTTTCACCGTCCTCCTGATCGTGATCATCGTGGCCGCCCTGCTCAGCCGCGAACATGCCAGCACCCTGCTGGCCGCCAAGCGATCGACCACCAACATTACTCAGCTGATCAATGCCGATGTGCTGCGCAACGTCGAGCTCTACGACCTGGCTCTGCAAGGGCTGATCGCCGCCGCCACGCGCAAGGACCTGGCGCATGTGTCAGCCGATATTCAGCACCTTGTGCAGTTTGATCAATCCACCGCCGCGCCCTTCAAGGGCGAAGTGCTGTTGCTGGATGCCAACGGTGCGGTCATCGCCGACTCCTCGACACCGCACCCGACACCGCGCAATTTCGCCAACCGGGATTACTTTCTGGCTCACCAGAACAACAGCACGGCGGGGCTATTTATCAGCCGCCCGTTCAAGATCCGCTGCGACTGCGATCAGGTGTGGCGCATTGCATTCAGCCGCCGAGTGTCGGGGCCCAATGGCGAATTTGCCGGGGTCGCGGTGGCGACGATGCGCCTGGCGTACTTCGATCAACTGTTCAACCGCCTCACCATCGGCAACGGCAGCTCGGTGAACCTGCTGAACACCCGCGGCATTCTCCTGGCCCAGCAACCGCTGCTGGAACGCGACATGATCGACAAGGACCTGAGTGACCGGCCCAACTTCAAACGCATGTTGCGCGAAGGTGAAGGCAGTTTCCGGGCGATCTCGTCGCTCTCGGGTACAGAGCGGCTGTATACGTTCAGCAACGTCGGCGAGTTGCCCTTGATCGTGGTGGTGGCACTGGCCAGCGAGGACGTCTTTGCGCCCTGGCAACGCGCCGCGCTGCTGACCAGCGGCGCCACCGGCGTGCTGTGCATTGGCCTGTTGTGGCTGACCTGGATGTTGCGCCGGGAGTTGCGCCGTCGCCATCGTGCCGAGGAGGTGCTGTCGGAACTGGCGGCCACCGACGCCCTCACCGGCCTGGCCAACCGCCGCACCCTGGACCAGCGCCTGCGCCTGGAGTGGGAGCGGGCACAGCGCTCCACCGAGTCACTGACGCTGCTGATGATCGACGTGGACCATTTCAAGGCGTTCAATGACCGCCATGGTCATCACGGTGGCGACGCGGCACTGCGCACGGTGGCCCAGGTGATCGGCAGCAATATCCGTCGCCCCGCCGACCTGGCTGCCCGCTATGGCGGCGAGGAGTTTGCGGTGGTGCTGCCCGATACCGACGCCAAGGGCGCCCGGGTCATTGCCGAACACATCCGCAGCAGCATCGAGCATTTGCCCTGGGTGGCCGGCGCCGAACGGCCGATCACGGTGAGTATCGGCATGAGCACCTGGCACAAACGCAACCGCCAACCGCTGGAGGCGCTGTTGCTCAGTGCCGACCAGGCGCTGTACCAAGCCAAGCACAGCGGGCGCAATCGGGTGGCAGAGGCTGGCGCCTGCTGAACGGGCTCATCGGCGATACCCGACAGTGCAATTCAAGGGCTACGCTAAGGGCATCCTTGCAGCAGAAGTACACCCGATGAGCCCGAGCCTGTCCCGCCCAACACGCCGCCCGGAACGCCTGCTGATCGTGGGCAGCGTCCTCACCGTCCTGCTGATCATGGCGATCGTGACGGCCCTGCTGATCCGCGAACACGCCAACACCCTGCAGAGCGCCAAACGCACCGCCAACAACATCACCCAATTGATCGACGCCGATGTGCTGCGTAACGTCGAACTCTACGACATGGCCCTCAAGGGTCTGATTGCCGCCACCGAGCGCAATGACCTGCAAGGCGTCTCGGCGAGCATCCGCCACCTGGTGCTGTTTGATCGCTCCGCCGCTGCGCCCTACAAGGGCGATATCCTGCTGCTGGACGCCAATGGCGAAGTGATTGCCGACTCTTCGTTGCTGACGCCCAAGACTGGCAACTTTGCCGACCGTGACTATTTCCAGGTGCATCGCAAGGCACCTGATATCGGGTTGTATATCAGTCGCCCGTTCATGGCGCGGTGCATCTGCGATGACCAATGGCGCATCGCATTCAGCCGGCGCATTTCGTCGCCGGACGGGCGCTTCCAGGGCGTTGCGGTGGCGTCCATGCGCTTGTCGTACTTCCACCAGTTGTTCAGCAGCCTGAACATCGGCAGCAACGGCACCATCAACCTGATCAACCACCAGGGCATCCTGCTGGCGCAGCAACCGATGCTGGAGCTGGACATGGTCGACAAGGACCTCAGCCAGCGCCCGAACGTGGCACGCATGCTCAAGGAGCGCGACGGCAGCTTCCAGGGCACGTCCAGCGTTGACCGCCAGGAGCGGCTATACACCTTTTCCACCGTGGGCACCTTGCCGTTGATCGTGGCCGTGGCGTTGTCCACCGATGAGGTGTTCGCCCAATGGAAGCGTGCCGCCGTGCTCATCAGCCTGGCCACCGGGGTGCTGTGCGCAGGCCTGTTGTGGCTGACCTGGATGTTGAGCAAGGAACTGCGCCGCCGTCATCGCGCCGAACAGGTGCTGTCAGAACTGGCAGCCACCGACGCCCTGACCGGCCTGGCGAACCGTCGCACCCTTGATCAACGCGTGCGCCTGGAATGGGACCGGGCACAGCGCTCAACCGAGCCGCTGACCCTGCTGATGATCGATGTGGATCACTTCAAGGCCTTCAACGATCGTCATGGCCATCATGGCGGGGATGAAGCGTTGCGCAGGGTGGCCCAGGTGATCGGCGATAACATCCGCCGCCCTGCCGATTTGGCGGCGCGCTACGGCGGGGAAGAATTCGCGGTGGTGCTGCCGCATACCGACGCCAAGGGCGCCTGGGTGATTGCCGAGCATATTCGCTGCAGCGTCGAGCGCCTGCCTCGGCTGTCGGTTGATGAGCCGCCGATCACGGTGAGCATTGGCATGAGCACGTGGAACAAGCGCAGCCGTGTGTCATTGGAGGCGCTGTTGTTGAGTGCGGACCAGGCGTTGTATGAGGCCAAGCATACGGGGCGCAACCGGATCGTGGATGCCGCTACGCAACAAAATCTGTGAACCCGATCACTGTGGGAGCTCGCTTGCCTGCGATGGCGACGGTGGATTCAACACTGCCATCGCTGGCAAGCCAACTCCCACATTTGAACTGCGGCGCAATCGAACTCGCAGGCATAAAAAAAGGCCACCCGAAGGTGGCCTTTCAAAACTAAAGAAAGAGAGTTGTTACTTACACCGCCGCAACGGGACGCATGTAAGAGATCGGTGCGGTGCTGGCATCTTCGAAGGTCACGACTTCCCAAGCGTCTGTCTGCTCAATCAACTTGCGCAGCAGCTGGTTGTTAAGGGCGTGGCCCGACTTGAAGCCTTTGAACTCGCCTATCAGGCTATTGCCCAGCAGGTAGAGGTCACCGATTGCATCGAGGATCTTGTGCTTCACGAATTCGTCTTCATAGCGAAGGCCGTCTTCGTTCAGTACACCATCCGCGTCGACCACGATGGCGTTTTCAACGCTGCCGCCGAGTGCGAGGTTGTGCTTGCGCAGGTACTCGATGTCACTCATGAAACCAAAGGTACGGGCGCGGCTGACTTCTTTTACGAACGAAGTGCTGGAAAAATCCACGCTTGCACTTTGGGTGCGGTCACGGAATACCGGGTGATCGAAATCGATCTCAAAGCTCACTTTGAAGCCTTCGAACGGGACGAAGGTGGCGCGCTTGTCGCCGTCTTCTACTGTCACTTCCCGCAGAATGCGAATGAACTTCTTGGCTGCGTCCTGTTCTTCCAGGCCGGCAGATTGAATCAAGAATACGAAGGGTCCAGCGCTGCCATCCATGATCGGGACTTCGGACGCGGAGAGCTCGACGTAGGCGTTATCGATGCCCAGGCCAGCCATGGCCGAGAGCAAGTGCTCCACCGTGTCCACTTTGACGTCACCGTTGACCAATGTGGTCGACATCGTGGTTTCGCCAACGTTTTCCGCGCGAGCAGGAATCTGCACCACAGGGTCCAGGTCGGCACGAACAAACACGATGCCGGTGTCGACAGGTGCAGGCTTGAGGGTCAGGTATACCTTCTCCCCGGAGTGCAGACCTACACCTGTGGCACGGATAATATTCTTCAGGGTGCGTTGTTTAATCATGGCTTGGACCGCTTGAGCGCAAATTGCGAACTGGTATCAACAAAGGCTGGCGATAATAGCAGACCAGACCTTTGCTGAACACCAATCACCTTCATAGCCCTGATACATTCCATTAATCGGCCTGACGACGCAAGAATGCCGGGATGTCCAGATAGTCCAGATCATCTTGCGGATTCGGGCTACGGGACGCCGCAGCACCGGCCTGAGCCTGGTTGCGCATCACGGTCGGACGGTCCAGGTCACGGTAGTTCACCGACGGCAGTTCCTGGCGCGCAGGCGCTGGAGCGGCAGCCGATTGGCTCGCGTGGCTGGCTTGGCTGTTGTGCAGGGTGTTGTCGATGACCTTCACAGGCTTCTCGATTTTTGCACCCAGGCCGGTGGCAACCACGGTCACATGCAGCTCGTCGCGCATGTCCGGGTCGATCACGGTGCCGACTTTGACCATGGCGTGCTCGGAAGCGAAGGCTTCAATGATGCTACCCACGTCGGAGTACTCACCCAGGGACAGGTCAGGACCGGCGGTGATGTTCACCAGGATGCCGCGTGCACCTTGCAGGTTCACGTCTTCGAGCAACGGGTTGCGGATGGCCGCTTCAGTGGCTTCACGTGCACGGTTCGGACCGCTGGCGCAACCAGTGCCCATCATGGCCATGCCCATTTCGCTCATGACAGTACGGACGTCGGCAAAGTCGACGTTGATCATGCCTGGGCGCTTGATGATGTCGGAAATACCGCGAACGGCACCGGCCAGTACATCGTCAGCCTTGGCGAACGCGGACAGCAGGCTTGCGTCCTTGCCCAGGATGGTCAGCAGCTTCTCGTTGGGGATGGTGATCAACGAGTCGACGCTTTCAGACAGCAGACGGATACCTTCGTCGGCGATCTGCATGCGCTTGCGGCCTTCGAACGGGAACGGACGGGTCACGACTGCAACCGTCAGAATGCCCATTTCCTTGGCCACTTCGGCAATGATCGGCGCAGCACCGGTACCGGTACCACCGCCCATGCCCGTGGTGATGAACACCATGTTGGTGCCTTGCAGCACTTCCGCGATACGCTCGCGGTCTTCCAGGGCGGCTTGACGGCCGACTTCCGGGTTCGCGCCAGCGCCGAGGCCCTTGGTCACGGCGGTGCCCAATTGCAGGATGGTCCGCGCGCCGATGCTTTTCAGCGCCTGGGCATCAGTGTTGGCGCAGATGAATTCAACGCCTTCAATGTTGCTCTTGACCATGTGGTTGACAGCGTTGCCGCCGCCACCGCCGACACCGATCACTTTGATGACCGGGCTTGCGGGGATGTTGTCTACGAGTTCGAACATGTTCCCTCTCCTTTCATTTCTCTAGTTTTTTCGCCTACTGCTTACAACGGTGCTGCGGTGTGTCGGTGTTGCGGTAAATCGCTTAGAAGTTGCCCTTGACCCAGGCCTGCAAACGCTCGAACAACGGCGCCTTGGCTTCGTCGTCGCCGCGGTAGCTGTCACGGATGCTCGGGCCCGACAGGGAAATGCCGTCGGTCTGCTTTTGCAGCCCGTACAACAGCAAGCCCACGCCAGTGGAGTAAATCGGGTTGCGCACCACGTCGCCCAGGCCCTTGACGCCATGGGGCACGCCCAGGCGAACCGGCATGTGGAAGATTTCCTCGGCCAGTTCGACCGCGCCTTCCATCTTCGAGGTGCCACCGGTCAGCACGATGCCGGCCGGGATCAAATCTTCGTAGCCGCTGCGGCGCAGTTCAGCCTGGATCAGGGTGAACAGCTCGTCGTAGCGTGGCTCGACCACTTCGGCCAGGGCCTGGCGCGACAGCTCACGCGGTGGACGGTCGCCCACGCTCGGCACCTTGATGGTCTCGCCGGCACCGGCCAGCTTGGCCAGGGCGCAGGCGTAGCGGATCTTGATTTCTTCGGCGTACTGGGTCGGTGTGCGCAACGCCATGGCGATGTCGTTGGTCACCTGGTCGCCAGCAATCGGGATCACGGCGGTGTGACGGATCGCACCCTCGGTGAAGATCGCGATGTCGGTGGTGCCGCCGCCGATGTCCACCAGGCACACGCCCAGTTCTTTTTCGTCGTCGGTCAGTACCGAGTAGGCCGAGGCCAACTGCTCCAGAATGATGTCGTCGATTTCCAGGCCGCAGCGGCGCACGCATTTTTCAATGTTCTGGGCGGCGTTGACGGCGCAGGTCACCACGTGGACCTTGGCTTCCAGACGTACGCCCGACATGCCCAGGGGCTCGCGAACGCCTTCCTGGTTGTCGATCACGTAGTCCTGCGGCAGGGTGTGCAGCACGCGCTGGTCAGCCGGGATCGCCACGGCCTGGGCAGCGTCGAGGACACGCTCAAGGTCGGCGGAGCTGACTTCGCGGTCGCGGATCGCCACGATGCCGTGGGAGTTCAGGCTGCGGATATGGTTGCCCGCCACGCCGACGAACGCCGAGTGGATCCGGCAACCGGCCATCAGCTGCGCCTCTTCGATGGCGCGCTGGATCGATTGCACGGTGGACTCGATGTTCACCACCACGCCCTTCTTCAGGCCCCGGGACGGATGCGTGCCAATACCGACGATTTCGATCGTGCCGTCTTCCCCGACCTCGCCGACCAGCGCCACCACCTTGGAGGTGCCGATATCGAGACCGACGATCATTTTGCCGCTTTGCACGTTTGCCATGGGTCCTGCCTCTTCTTAATTCTTCGCGACAGCGGGTTGCGCTGCCGTGGGCGCAGCCGGTTCACGCCAGCCGACGGCAAGGCCGTTGGCGTAACGCAGGTCGACGCTCGCAATGTTCGTAATCTGTTCTTTCAAGGTCTTGTCATAGATGGCAATGAAGCGGCGCATCTTTTCCACCAAGCGGTCGCGTCCCAGCAACAACTGGATGCCCGGGCCGGAACTGCCTGCCCCGGTCGTCAAAAACCAGCTACCCCGTTCACGCAGTTCCAGGCGTGCAATGGAGAAGCCCAGTGGCCGCAGCATCTGGCTCAGGGCCTGGTACTGCTGCATCACTTGCTGCTGCGCCCGCTGCGGCCCGAACAGCTGCGGCAGGTGCTCGTAGTTGGCCAGCTCACGCGGGGTGAACGCCTGGCCCTGGTTGTTCAACAGCGCTTCGTCACCCCACCGGGCCACGGGCAGTTGTTCTTCCAGGCGGATCGTCACCTGGTCCGGCCATACGCGACGGACTTCGGCGTGGGCGATCCACGGCATCTGTTCCAGTTCCGAGCGCATGCCGGCCAGGTCGATGGTGAAGAAGCTCGCCGCCAGGTACGGGCCGATGCGCTGCTGCACCGCTTGCTGGCTGATATAGCTCAAGTCGCCCTGCACGCTGATCTTGGTGATCGGCCGGTCGGCATACGGCAACAGACGCTGCGCGCCCTCGTAGGTTCCGAAGCCCAACACCACCAGCAGCACCGGCCAGAACAGCGCCTTGAGGAAACCAAAATTGGCTTTCGGCAGGCGCGCCGACATCGGCTCTTTAG
Source organism: Pseudomonas sp. BIGb0164 (assembly GCF_024810135.1). Lineage (NCBI taxonomy): Bacteria > Pseudomonadati > Pseudomonadota > Gammaproteobacteria > Pseudomonadales > Pseudomonadaceae > Pseudomonas > Pseudomonas sp. BIGb0164. The sequence continues at coordinate 558,456 of NZ_JANUEA010000002.1, forward strand.
CCACCATTCGGCTGGCACCCCGTGGCACCGGCTTGCGGCTCGGTGCTTGTGGGGGCTGATGACGAAGCGATGCGCCGTTCATGTGCTTAGCCTCGAGGCTCAATGCTGGCTGCAAGGATCGCCAGCACCAACTGCTGGAAGTCCAGGCCGGCGGCACGAGCTGCCATAGGAACCAGGCTGTGGTCGGTCATCCCTGGCGCGGTGTTGACTTCCAGGAACCAGAAATTCCCTTGGTCATCCTGCATCACGTCTGCCCGCGCCCAACCGGCGATACCCAGCGCCTCACAGGCTTTCGCCGTGAGGTCCATCAATTCCTGTTCTTTGGTTGCGTCAAGGCCGCACGGGATCCGGTACTGGGTATCGGAAGCCAGGTACTTGGCGTCGTAGTCGTAAAAGGTGTGGGGCGTGCCCAATGCGATAGGCGGCAATACCTGGCCACGCAGGGTGGCGATGGTGTACTCGGGACCGGAAATCCACTGTTCCACCAACACTTGCGAATCGTAGGTACTTGCCGCTTTCCATGCGTCGATCAATTCGGCGGCCGAGTTCACTTTGGCCATGCCGATACTGGAGCCTTCATGGGCAGGTTTGACGATCAAAGGCAGGCCCAGTTCCTTGGCTGCAGAAATACAATCGTCTTCGCTGCACAGAACGCTGTGACGCGGGGTTGGAATGCCCAGGCTGTGCCACACCTGCTTGGTGCGCAGCTTGTCCATCGCCAGGGCCGAAGCAAGGATGCCGCTGCCGGTGTACGGGATGCCGGCGCATTCCAACAGGCCTTGCATGCTGCCGTCTTCACCGCCACGGCCGTGGAGAATGATGAAGGCGCGGTCGATCTTCTCGGCCTGCAGACGAGCGAGGAAGTCATCGCCCACGTCGATGCCAAATGCGTTCACGCCGGCGCTTTGCAGGGCTTCGAGCACGGCATTGCCGGACTTGAGCGACACTTCGCGCTCAGCGCTCTTGCCGCCGAACAGCACGGCCACGCGGCCGAAGTCGGCAGGCGAAATAGTCGAAAACAGGGAGCCGTAATCAGTGGTCATTTCGACTTCCCCTTCTCGGCGGCAAACAGCGGGCTCGCCAGCAATTTAGGGGCAAGGCCGCCAATGTCACCGGCACCCTGGCACAGCAGGATGTCGCCGGCACGCAGCAGCGGCTTGACCAGCGGCGCCAGGTCCACGCCACGCTCGATGTAGATCGGGTCCAGTTGGCCACGCTGGCGGATGCTGTTGCACAGCTTGCGGCTGTCGGCGCCCGGGATCGGTTCTTCACCGGCTGGGTAGACTTCCATCAGCAGCAACACGTTGGCGTCGGCCAATACATTGACGAAATCGTCGTACAGATCGCGCGTGCGGCTGTAGCGGTGCGGCTGGTAGACCATCACCAGGCGGCGCTCAGGCCAGCCACCGCGCACGGCCTTGATCACGGCCGCGACTTCGGTCGGGTGGTGACCGTAGTCATCCACCAGCATCACGTCGCCACCTTCTACCGGCAACTGGCCGTAGACCTGGAAGCGACGGCCCACGCCGGCAAAGCGCGACAGGCCTTCGACGATGGCTTCATCGCTGACGCCTTCGTCGGTGGCGATGCAGATGGTCGCCAGGGAATTGAGCACGTTGTGGTTGCCCGGCATGTTCACCGAGACATCCAGCGGCTCGCGGTCCGGGCGCAGCACGGTGAAGAAGGTCTGCATGCCTTCCTGGCGCACATTGATGGCGCGCACGTCGGCGTCTTCGCTGAAGCCATAGGTCACGGTCGGACGCTTGACCAGCGGCAGGATCTCGCGCACCACCGGGTCGTCCAGGCACACCACGGCCAGGCCGTAGAACGGCAGGTTGTGGAGGAACTCGACGAAGGTTTTCTTCAACTTGTTGAAGTCACCGTCGTAAGTGGCCATGTGGTCTTCGTCGATGTTGGTGACCACGGCGACCAGCGGTTGCAGGTGCAGGAAGCTGGCGTCACTTTCATCGGCTTCGGCGATCAGGTAACGGCTGGTACCGAGCTGGGCATTGGTACCGGCTGCATTCAGGCGGCCACCGATCACGAACGTCGGGTCCAGGCCACCGGCGGCGAACACCGAGGCGATCAGGCTGGTGGTGGTGGTTTTGCCGTGGGTACCGGCCACGGCAATACCGTGGCGATAGCGCATCAGCTCGGCCAGCATCTCGGCGCGTGGCACTACAGGAATGCGACGCTCAAGGGCAGTGGCCACTTCCGGGTTGGAGGTGTTCACGGCGCTGGACACCACCAACACGTCGGCCTCGGCAGCGTTCTCGGCGCGGTGGCCGATGAAGATCTGCGCGCCAAAGGTTTTCAGGCGGTCGGTAACCGGCGACTCTTTCAGGTCGGAGCCGGACACCTGGTAGCCCAGGTTCAGCAAGACTTCGGCGATACCGCACATGCCCACGCCGCCGATGCCGACGAAGTGGATACGACGGATGCGGCGCATTTCGGGTTGCGGCATGGCTTTCTGATTCTCAACCATGGGCCACCTCCAGGCAGATATCGACCACGGTGCGGGTTGCGTCAGGTTTGGCCAGGCGGCTTGCGGTGCTCGCCATGCTGTTGAGTCGTTCCGGTTGCATCAAAACCTCGGTCAGGCGTGCGGCCAAATCGGCGGCGCCAGTCGTTCTTTGCGGCAGCAGGAAGGCAGCGCCCTCCCCGGCCAAATATTCGGCGTTGCGGGTCTGGTGATCGTCGATCGCGTGGGGCAAAGGCACCAGCAAGGACGGCAGACCGGCGGCAGCCAGTTCACTGACGGTCAGCGCACCGGAGCGGCAGACCACCAGGTCGGCCCAGCCATAGGCGTGGGCCATGTCTTTGATGAAGGGCTGTACGTTCGCCTCCACACCGGCTTCGCGATAACGCGTGGCGGTGACTTCACCGTGATCTTTGCCGGCCTGATGGAAGACTTCCGGGCGCAATTCCACAGGGAGTTGCGCCAGCGCTTCGGGCAGCAATTTGTTCAAGGGCTCGGAGCCCAGGCTACCGCCCATGATCAGCAGGTGTGCCTTGCGCCCGGCCAGTGCCTGGCGAGCGATGTCCATGAACAGTTCCGTGCGCACCGGGTTGCCGGTAGTACGCAATTTGTCGGATGCACCAAAGGTCTTCGGGAAGGCCTCGCACACCCGCGCGGCCAAGGGCACCAACAGGCGGTTGGCGGTACCGGCCACGGCGTTCTGCTCGTGCACGATCACCGGCACGCCCGCGAGCTTGGCGGCAACACCACCCGGCCCGGTCACGTACCCACCAAAACCAAGCACACACACAGGCTTCAATTCACGGATGACCTTGCGCGCCTGCCACACCGCCTTGAGCAACACGAACGGCGCCTTGAGCAGGGACAATTTGCTCTTGCCGCGCAGGCCGGACACATTGATCAGGTGCAGCGGCAAACCGGCGTTGGGCACCAGCTCGTTTTCGATCCCACGGGGCGTGCCCAGCCAGTGCACGGTGTAGCCACGGCTCTGGAATTCCCGCGCGCACGCCAGGGCCGGGAACACGTGGCCCCCGGTACCGCCTGCCATGATCAGCACATTAGCGCCCATGGGTCGGCTCCTCGGCGAAGTCGCTTTCGCTGAACTCCATCTCTTCGCTGCCCAAGTGAGTTCGACTCTCCCACTCGATGCGCAGCAACAAGCCCAGGCATGCACAGCAGATCACCAACGAACTGCCGCCGTAACTGAGGAACGGCAAGGTCAGGCCCTTGGTCGGCAGCAAGCCGACGTTCACACCGATGTTGATCAGGAACTGGCCGATCCACAGGAACGACAAGCCGTAGGCCACATACGCGGCGAAATACTGTTTGGCCTTCTCGGCCCACAAGCCGATGTACATGCCACGCACACACACGAATACGAACAGCGCGACGGTGCACAGCGAACCGACCACACCCAGCTCTTCGGCGAGTACCGAGAACACGAAGTCGGTGTGCGCTTCCGGCAGGTAGAACTGCTTCTGCACGCTGTTGCCCAGGCCCACGCCCAGCCACTCGCCGCGACCGAAGGCGATCAGCGCCTGGGTCAACTGGTAGCCGGAGCCGAACTGGTCGGACCATGGGTCGGTAAAGGTGATCAGACGGGCCATCCGGTAGGGTTGCGCCTGGACCAGAATGGTCACGGCCGCCACCGCCAGCACCACCATCAAGGTGAAGCGGAACAGGCCCACGCCCCCGAGGAACAGCATCGCCGCCGCCGCGCCCATCATCACGACGGTGGCACCGAAGTCGGGCTCCATCAGCAACAGGCCGGCCATGGGCAGCAGCACGATGAACGGCTTGAAGAAGCCCATCCAGCTTTCGCGCACTTCCTTCTGACGACGCACCAGGTAACCGGCGAGGTAGATCACCACAAACACCTTGGCGATTTCCGACGGCTGTACGTTGAACGCACCGAAGCCGATCCAGCGCATCGAACCGTTCACCTCGCGGCCGATGCCGGGCAGGATCACCATGACCAGCAAGCCAAACGCACCGATCAGCATCAACCAGCCCAGGCGTTGCCAGGTGGCGATAGGGATCATCATGGTGACGATGCAGGTGCCGAGGCCGATCACCAGGTACACCAGGTGACGGATCATCATGTACAGGGTGTTGCCCGACTGCACGGCCGCCACTTCGGAGGAGGCCGAGGTGATCATCACCAGGCCCAGGCCCAGCAGCGCGAGGCAACCGGCGAGCATCGGGAAATCCAGGTCGATGCCACGGCCAGTAATGATCGGCGACGGGTAGGGCTTGATGATGTTACGGAAGTTGATACTCATGCCAAGGCCTCCACGCCGCGGGCGAACAGCTGGCCGCGCTCTTCGTAGTTCTTGAACATGTCGAAACTGGCGCACGCCGGCGACAGCAGCACGGCATCGCCGGGCTGGGCCAGGGCATGGCACTGGGCGATGGCATCGTCCAGGGAGGTGGCACGTACCTGCGGCACGCCGTCACCGAGGGCGGCGGCGATCACGTCGGCGTCGCGGCCCATCAGCACCACGGCGCGGCACTGAGCAGCCACCGGGCCTTTAAGGTCTTTGAAGTCGGCGCCTTTGCCGTCACCACCAAGGATCAGCACCAGCTTGCCCTCGATATCGGCACCCAGGCCTTCGATAGCGGCCAATGCAGCACCAACGTTAGTGGCCTTGGAGTCGTTGTAGTAGCTCACGCCATTCAAGTCGCGCACCCACTGGCAACGGTGCTCAAGCCCGGCGAAGGTGCGCAGGCTCGACAACATGGCATCGAACGGCAGGCCCACGGCATGCCCCAGCGCCAACGCCGCCAGGGCATTGGACTGGTTATGCGCGCCACGGATCTTCAACTCACGCACCGGCATCAGGTTCTGGAATTCGAAGGCCAGGTATTTCTCGCCATTCTCCTCACGAATGCCAAAGGCTTTGAAATCGGGTTTGCCCAGGCCAAAGGTCCAGCACGGCAGGCCTTCGCCCATCAGCGGACGGCTCAGGGCATCCTGGCGGTTGACCACCACTTGCCTGGCACCTCGGAAGATCCGGTGCTTGGCCAGGTGATAAGCCGGCAGGCCGCTGTAGCGGTCCATGTGGTCTTCACTCACGTTCAGCACGGTCGCCACTTCGGCGCCGAGGTCGTGGGTGGTTTCCAGCTGGAAGCTCGACAGCTCCATCACGTACAGCTCGACATCGTCGCTGAGCAGGTCCAGCGCCGGGGTGCCAAGGTTGCCGCCCACGGCCACGCGCTTGCCGGCCGCAGCCGCCATCTCGCCGACCAGGGTGGTCACGGTGCTTTTCGCGTTGGAGCCGCTGATGGCCACGATGGGCGCCTTCGCGTTACGCGCGAACAGGTCGATGTCGCCGGACAGCTTCACGCCACGGGCCGCAGCGGCTTGCAGGGCCGGTGTCGCCAGGGCCAGGCCGGGGCTCACGTAGAGCTCGTCGGCGCGGCACAGAAACTCGACATCCAGCTCGCCACAACGCACTTCCACGTGCGGGTAGTCACGGCGCAGCGTGACCAGCTCCGGTGGATTTTCCCGCGTGTCGGCCACGGCAAACGACGTGCCCCGGTTCGCCAGGAAGCGAACCAGGGACATGCCGCTCTTGCCGAGGCCGACAACGATGCGGAAGTGGTCTGAAGCGATCAGGGACACTCGTTTCTACCTCAGTTTCAGGGTGGCAAGGCCGATCAGCACCAGAATCACGGTGATGATCCAGAAGCGGACGATCACGCGTGGCTCGGGCCAGCCCTTGAGTTCAAAGTGGTGGTGAATCGGCGCCATGCGGAATACACGGCGCCCGGTCAATTTGAAGGAGGCCACCTGGATGACCACCGACAGGGTTTCCATCACGAACACACCGCCCATGATGAACAACACGATTTCCTGGCGAACGATCACCGCGATGGTGCCCAGGGCCGCGCCCAGCGCCAGTGCGCCGACGTCACCCATGAAGACTTGCGCCGGGTAGGTGTTGAACCACAGAAAGCCCAGACCGGCACCAATCAGCGCGCCGCAGAACACGATCAACTCACCTGCGCCCGGTACGTAGGGGATCAGCAGGTATTCCGCGAATTTCACGTTACCCGACAGGTAGCAGAAGATGCCGAGCGCGCCGCCCACCATCACCGTCGGCATGATCGCCAGGCCGTCGAGGCCGTCAGTCAGGTTGACCGCGTTGCTGGAGCCCACGATCACGAAATAGGTCAGCACCACGAAGCCGATGCCCAGTGGAATGCTGGCATCCTTGAGCATCGGGATGATCAAGGTGGTTTCCACCGCGCTTGGCGCCGTGGTGTAGAGGAAGATCGCTGCGGCCAGGCCGAACACCGACTGCCAGAAATATTTCCAGCGGCTCGGCAGGCCCTTGGAGTTTTTCTCGATCACTTTGCGGTAGTCATCGACCCAGCCGATGGCGCCGAACAACAGGGTTACCAGCAGCACCACCCACACGTAGCGGTTGTGCAGGTCGGCCCACAGCAGGGTGCTGATACCAATGGACGACAGGATCAACGCACCGCCCATGGTCGGGGTGCCGGATTTGGACAGGTGAGACTGCGGGCCGTCATTGCGAACCGATTGACCAATTTGCAGGTTCTGCAGGGTGCGGATCATCCACGGCCCTAGGAACAGCGACAGAGACAGCGCGGTCAGCACACCCAGGATCCCGCGCAGGGTCAGGTACTGAAAGACCGCGAAGCCTTTGTAGAACTGTTGCAGATACTCAGCCAGCAGCAGCAGCATTAATGTTTCTCCGTACTTGAGCCACACAAGGCCGCGACGACGTTTTCCATCACCGCGCTGCGCGATCCCTTGATCAAAATGGTTGTCTGTTTGTCTTGTTCAGCCGTGACCAGCGCCTGGATCAGCTCGGCCTGGCTCGCGAAATGCCGCGCGCCGAGGCCGAAGGCGTCGACGGCATGGGCCATGTTCGTGCCGACCGCGTAGAGCGCGTCGACTTTGCCAGCGGCATAGGCACCCACTTCGCGGTGACCTTGCTCGGCCCAATCACCCAACTCGCCGATGTCACCCAGCACCAGCACTTTGCGCCCGGCAAAGGTCTTGAGCAGGTCAACGGCGGCATTGATCGAGGACGGGTTGGCGTTGTAAGTGTCATCAATGACGCGCATGCCATTGGTGGCCAGTTGCGCGACGGTGCGCCCTTTGACCGGCTGCACGGCGCCCAAGCCCGTGGCGATGCCGAACAGCGACACGCCCAAGGCGTAAGCCGCAGCCGCAGCCGCCAGGGCATTGGCGACGTTATGGTTGCCCAACAGGTTCAACTGCACGTGCTCGCTGCCTTGCGGGGTATGCAAGGTGAAGGACGGGCAACCACGGGCATCCACGGTGATGCTGGAGGCATGGAAGTCGGCGGCGGCGTTGAGCACGGCAAACGTCAGGACCTTGCGCCCGGCAGCGCGTACGCGCCAGGTTTCAAAAGCCTTGTCGTCCAGGTTCAGTACAGCGGTGCCCGAGGCATCAAGACCTTCAAGGATTTCACCCTTGGCCTCGACGATTTTTTCCGGGCCGCCGAACTCGCCCACGTGGGCGGTGCCGGCATTGTTGATGATTGCCACGTGGGGCTTGGTCAACGCCACGGTGTAGGCGATTTCGCCGATACGCGAAGCGCCCAGCTCGATGACGGCCGCCGTGTGTTCCGGGGCCAGTTCGAGCAGGGTCAACGGTGCGCCGAAGTCATTGTTCAGGTTGCCACGGGTGGCGAGTACCGGCCCGCGCGTGCGTAGGATACCGGCGAGCAGTTCTTTAACGGTGGTCTTGCCGCTGGAACCGGTGACGGCGGCCACTGGCTTGTCAAACGCGGCGCGGTTGAGCGCACCCAGCTGACCCAGGGCCAGGCGGGTGTCAGCGACCAGCAGCTGCGGCAAGGTGGACTCTGCCACTTCGCGCTGCACCAAGGCACCTACGGCGCCTTTGGCGGCGACATCATTCAGGTAGTCATGGCCATCGAAGCGCGGGCCGGCCAGTGCTACGAACAACTGCCCCGGCTTGATGTTGCGACTGTCGATACTGACGCCGTCGAAGCTGCAATCGCTCGACAACACACGGGCCGACAGGGCCTGGGTCAGTTCGCTGAATGTCATCGCTTTAAGCATGGGCGACCTCCCAGGCGGTCAGGGCGTGATCCGCCTCGACCAGGTCGGAGAAGGCATGACGCTCGCCGTTGATTTCCTGATAGTCCTCGTGACCTTTACCGGCCAGCACCACCACGTCGTCAGCGCTGGCGCTGGCGATCAATTGGGCGATGGCTGCACCACGACCAGCAACGAAGGTCGCGTGGGACGCGTCTTTAAAACCGACACGGATGTCATCGAAAATCTGGCTCGGGTCTTCGCTGCGCGGGTTGTCGTCGGTGACGAGCACACCGTCGGCCAGGCGCTCGACGATCTCGGCCATCAGCGGACGCTTGCCGCGATCACGATCACCGCCGCAGCCGAACAGGCACAGGAGCTTGCCCTTGGCGTGTGGGCGCAGGGCGACCAATACTTTTTCCAGGGCGTCCGGGGTGTGGGCGTAATCGACCACCACCAGCGGCTGCTTGCCGCCACCCAAGCGCTGCATGCGACCTACCGGGCCTTCCAGCTTGGGCAGTACACGCAAGATTTCATCCAGTGCGTAATCCAGGCCGAGCAAGGCGCCGATAGCCGCCAGGGTGTTGCTCAGGTTGAAGCGGCCGAGCAAGCTGCTGCGCAAATGATGTTCGCCCTGCGGCGTTACCAAGGTCGCGAGCACACCTTCGTCATTGAAGTGGGCATCACGGCAATACAGGTACGCACTGGAATCTTCCAGGCTGTAGCTGATCAGGCGCGATTCACGGTCTTCGGCTGCCAGTTGGCGGCCGAATGCGTCATCCAGGTTCACCACGCGGCACTTGAGGTCGTTCCAGGCAAACAGCTTAGCCTTCTCGGCAGCGTAGGCCTCCATGGTGCCGTGGTAATCCAGGTGATCGCGGGACAGGTTGGTCATCACCGCCACATCAAAGGCCAGCGCCGCAACGCGCCCTTGGTGCAAGCCGTGGGACGACACTTCCATGGCAACCGCCTTGGCCCCGGCCTTTTTCAGGTCGGCCAGAGTCGCTTGCACGGCGATCGGGTTCGGCGTGGTGTGCAGGCCGCTTTGCAGCGCGCCATAGAAGCCAGTGCCCAACGTACCGACGATGCCACAGTGTTGCCCCAGCAGATCCAGGGCTTGGGCGATCAATTGGGTCACGCTGGTCTTGCCGTTGGTGCCGGTGACGCCGACCAGGTTCAGCTGGCGGCTCGGGTCGCCATAAAAACGCCCGGCGATATCCGACAGTTGTGCAGCCAGGCCCTTGACCGGAATCAGCGGCACGTCAGTGATCGGCAGTACGGTGGCGCCTTCTACTTCATACGCCACGGCGGCCGCACCGCGCAGCAACGCGTCGGCGATGTGCGCGCGACCATCGAACTTGCCACCGGGTACCGCCAGGAACAGGTCACCGGCGCGTACGTTACGGCTGTCCAGGCTCAACTCGCGAATCAGCAGATCACGACCGGCGTGGGCAAAAATCTTGTTCAGGCTAAGAGACATCAGCCGCGCCCTCCATTGGCTTTTGCAGCAGCGGCCGGTGGTCCGGCGTTCGCTTGTTGGGTCGGCGGCAGGTTGTCCGGCGTGATGTTCATCAGGCGCAGGGTGCCGGACATCACTTTGCTGAACACCGGCGCCGATACCAGGCCACCGAAGTAGCCTGCTTTACTCGGTTCATCGATCACGACGACGATGGCGTAGCGTGGGTCGCTCATCGGGCCGAAGCCGGCGAACAGCGAACGGTAGGAGTTCTCGGCGTAGCCCTTGGTGCCCACCGACGTCTTACGCGCAGTACCCGACTTGCCCGCCACGTGATACGCCGGCACCTGGGCACGGAACACACCGCGTGGCGCTTCGATCACTTGTTGCAGCATGCCCTGCATGGTCTTGGCGACGTTTTCCGGAATCACCTGGGTCGATTTCGGCGCTTCGTCGACATGGATCAGGCTCAGGGGCACCATGCGGCCATTGTTCGCCAGCACGGAGAAGGCGTGAGCCAGTTGGATGGCAGTCACCGACAGGCCGTAGCCGTAGGACAGCGTGGCGGTTTCGGCTTTTTTCCAGTCACGGTAGTTCGGCAGGTTACCGACGCGCTCACCTGGAAAATCGAGGCCGGTGGGCTGGCCCAGGCCGATTTTTTGCGCCAGGTGGTAGATGGTCTCGCCGCCGATATCGAAGGCGACCTTACTCATGCCCACGTTACTGGAGTTGATCAGGATACCTGTCAGATCCAACACCGGGCCTTCGGTACGCGATACGTCGCGAATGGTGTATTTGCCCAACTGCAGGGTGCCAGGGTACACCTCGACCTTGTCGCTGGGTTTCCAGCGTCCGGTTTCGAGGGCGGCACTCATGGAGATGGCTTTCATGGTCGAACCCGGCTCGAACACGTCGATCATGGCGCGGTTACGCATCATCGCCGGCTGCAGGTTGCGACGGTTGTTCGGGTTGTAGGTCGGCTGGTTGACCATGGCGAGGATCTCGCCGGTCTTCACGTCCATGATCACCAGGCTGCCGGCCTTGGCGCCGTTCTCGATGATCGCGTTACGCAGCTCGCGGTTGGCCAGGTATTGCAGGCGCAGGTCAATCGACAACGCCAAGGGCTTACCGGCCTTGGCGTTTTTGGTGACTTGGACATCCTTGATCAGTCTGCCGCGCCGATCCTTGATGACTTGCCGTTTGCCGGGAACCCCGGCCAGCCACTCATCGTAGGCCAGTTCCACACCTTCGCGACCGTGGTCATCGATGTCGGTAAAGCCGACCATGTGGGCGGTGGTTTCACCGGCCGGGTAGAAACGACGGAACTCCTCGATGCCGTAGACACCGGGGACTTTAAGGTCGAGCACTTGCTGGCCTTGCTCGGGGGTCAGCCCACGAACGAGGTAGATGAATTCTTTATTGGCCTGGGCTTCCAGACGCTCGGCGAGTGCCTTCGGGTCTTGGCCAAGGGCGGCGGCGAGTTCCGGCCACTTGTCCTTGGCCACCTGCAGTTCCTTGGCGTTGGCCCACAGGGTGGTGACCGGAGTACTGACGGCCAGGGGCTCGCCGTTACGGTCGGTGATCAGGCCGCGGTGTGCAGGAATAGGAATATGACGCAGGCTGCGGGCATCGCCCTGGCCGATCAGGAAGTCGCGATCGACCACTTGCAGGTCGATGATGCGCCAGGCAATCGCGCCCACCATCAACGCGAGCAAGCCCAGCACCACGCGGAAGCGCCATGGGTAGAGTGCGCCTTCAAGTTTCATCATGGCGCCACCATGCGGACTTCCGCCGCGCCTGGAATGTGCATTTTCAGCTGTTCGGTGGCCAGCACTTCGATACGGCTGTGGGCCGTCCAGGTGCTTTGTTCGAGGATCAACCGCCCCCACTCCGCCTGCGCCTTGTCACGCACGCTCAATTCCCCATACAGGGTGTTGAGCAACTGACGGTTCCAGTGGGCGCTGTAGGACACCGCAATCGCGGATACCAGCACGCCGATAAACAGCAGCAACATGAAGAAGCTGCCGCCCGGAAGGGGCTTGGCGAAAAGCTTGCTCACCGCAACTTCTCCGCAACACGCATGACAGCGCTACGGGCACGTGGGTTGGCCTTGAGTTCGGCTTCGGAAGCGAACTGCGCTTTGCCATGGATTTTGATTTTCGGCACAAAGGCTTCGAAACGTACCGGCAGGTTGCGCGGCAGGTTGTCGGACTCGCCCTTGACCAGACGACGCATGAACAGTTTGACGATACGGTCTTCCAGGGAGTGGAAGCTGATCACCACCAGGCGACCGCCCACTTCCAACGACTCGAGGGCCGCTTCGAGGCCAGCCTCCAGGTCGCCCAATTCGTTGTTGACGTGAATGCGCAGGCCCTGGAACGCACGGGTCGCCGGGTTCTTGCCTTTTTCCCACGCAGGGTTGGCGACCTTCAGCACTTCAGCCAGGTCGGCGGTGCGTTCAAATGGCTGGATCTCGCGGCGCTCGACCACGGCACGGGCCATGCGGCCGGCGAAACGCTCTTCACCGTATTCCTTGAAGACGCGGGCGATTTCTTCCACCGGTGCGGTGGCGATGAACTGCGCAGCACTGATACCCCGCGTGGGGTCCATGCGCATGTCGAGAGGGCCGTCGTTCATGAAACTGAAGCCGCGCTCCGGGTCATCGAGCTGGGGCGAGGACACGCCCAGGTCGAGCAAAACCCCGGCCACCTTGCCTGCCATGCCGCGCTCGGACACTTCAGCCCCCAACTCGGCAAAGCTACGCTGCACAACGACAAAGCGGCCGTCTTCGGCCGCTAGCGCTTGCCCGGTGGCAATCGCTTGAGGGTCTTTGTCGAACCCGAGGAGTTTGCCGTCGGACCCGAGCTGGCTGAGTATCAACCGGCTATGCCCGCCCCTGCCGAAGGTGCCATCCAGATAGCAGCCATCCGCGCGTACGGCGAGAGCCTCAACGGCTTCGTCAAGCAGTACGGTGATGTGGTTAAAGCCGCTATCAATAGTCACAGGATCAAATCACGCAGTTCATCAGGCATGGCGCCCGGTTGTTGAATAGCAGCCAGGTCCGCTGCAGACACAGCATCCCAGGCATCTTCGTCCCACAATTGGAACTTGTTCAGTTGGCCCACCAGCATTGCGCGCTTGTCCAGCTTGGCGTACTCGCGCAAACGCGGCGGCACCAGGAAACGACCACTGCCATCGAGCTCGAGGTCGACGGCATTACCAATCAGCAAACGCTGCAGGCGACGGTTTTCTTCACGCAATGAAGGCAGCGCGCGCAACTTGGTTTCAATCAACTCCCACTCATCGAGCGGGTAAACACACAAACAAGGGTCAACGGCATCAATGGTGATGATCAACTGTCCGGAACTTCGCGAAATGAGCTCGTCACGATACCGGCTCGGCATGGCGAGACGGCCTTTAGCATCGAGACTGATAGCGTTAGCTCCGCGAAACACAGATGCGTTTCTCCAAATTTTAGCGTTTTACGTTCAAAAAACCCACTTTGTGCCACTTTCCGCCACTTGCGCACACTATAGGAATGCGCCCACCACACCGTCAAGGCGCGGATTCAAGGAAAAGCCTTACAGAACGGAGATTTAGGAGCGTAAAAGGAGGAGAAACCAGAGTTCGGCGATGTTTTCGGCCCAACAAGCACAAATAGCTCAAAGAGCTATGGCTTAAAGTTAAAGTGATTTATTAAGAGTAAGATTTTTTTGGTATTACGAAGATGCATCTGCCAATGATTCGGCAGGGAGGGATTCTTGCGTTACTACCGGGTTTCTGCTCGAGATTCGGACAGAAGGAAAAAAGGTGGAGAGTCGATCTATAAGCCGGGTTCTGTCTTGAACAGTCATTCGTCTACGATGGCCATCACTGGACATCTTTAGCAACCTACCCGGTCCCAGCGCGGGCCACGCCTTGGGACCCTATTTGGTCTTGCTCCAAGTGGGGTTTACCTAGCCACGAACTGTTGCCAGTCGTGCGGTGCGCTCTTACCGCACCTTTTCACCCTTACCGGCACCGAAGTGCTTAGGCGGTTATTTTCTGTGGCACTTTCCGTAGGCTCACGCCTCCCAGGCATTACCTGGCACTTCGCCCTATGGAGCCCGGACTTTCCTCCCCCCCCTAATTCTCATAGAGGGCAGCGACTGTCCAATCGACTCTCCGCCGCGCAGGTTAACGGCACGACGGACTTAGGACAAGTAATAAAAGTTCAGAATGGCCATCACGTTCAGACGGAATACAGGATTAACCCCGGAACTATTCGCCTTTTTGTTTATCCAGCGCGGCTTGATATAAGAGATTCTTGCGCACACCGGTAATTTCCGCTGCCAACGCCGCTGCTCTTTTAAGCGGCATCTCCGCGAGCAATAGATCCAGAATACGCATGGCCTCGCTGCCGACCGCGTCTTCATTCTCGGGAGCGGCCCAGCCCGCCACCAGCACCACGCACTCGCCACGCTGCTGGTTGCTGTCCCCCTCGACAAAGGCCCGCAGCTCTTCGAGCGGCAGGCCTTTGAGGGTTTCAAAGGTTTTGGTCAGTTCGCGCGCCAGCAACGCCAGGCGCTCGCCCCCGAACACCAACTCCATGTCCTGCAGGCATTCAAGGATGCGATGGGGGGCTTCGTAGAAGATCAGGGTGCGCGGTTCTTCCTTCAGCGCCTGCAGGCGAGCACGCCGCCCCACCGCCTTGGCCGGCAGGAAACCTTCAAAGATAAAGCGGTCCGAAGGCAGCCCCGCTGCCGATAACGCGGCAATCAGTGCGCACGCTCCCGGAACAGGCACTACATTGATACCAGCGGCCCGCGCCTGGCGAACCAGGTGGTAGCCCGGATCGGAGATCAGCGGCGTGCCCGCATCGGAGATCAGCGCCACGTCGTCACCGGCCAACAGGCGCACGATAAAGCGACTGCCTTCTTCACGCTCGTTGTGCTCGTGACAGGCCGCTAATGGCGTGCTGATACCAAAATGCTGCATCAGGCGTTGAGAGTGACGGGTGTCTTCGGCCGCGATCAATTTTACGTCGCGCAACACTTTCAGCGCCCGGGCACTGATGTCGTCCAGGTTGCCAATGGGCGTCGCCACGACAAAAAGCGAGCCTGCAGTGGAATTCAAAGGACCTGGAGCAGTCAAAACGCACACCTCGATGGTTGGCAAAAGCGCCATTGTAGCGCGTAGATGCCTCGAAAATATGCCATCACGGCCGATGCCTTTTCAGCCGCCGATCGCCAATAGCAACATTTGCACGACCTAAATCGACGGTTTCACGCCAGTAACATCGCGCCTGGGCCAGTGCTTGGGTACAATTCCACGCTAATTTGATCGGTATCAGGAACACTTACATGATCGCTTGCCTGCGGCTGCTCTCCGCCCTCTGCCTCGCTGCCTTGCTGGCCGCTTGCGCCAGCTCGCCCTCGTCCAGCCTTGGCGACCTTCCACGGACCCCGGATGCCAGTATCGAGCAACTGCTCGAACAGGCCACTACCGCCAAGACGCCAGAAAAGGCCGCCCTGTTGCGCCTGAGTGCGGCAGACATGGCCTACAAGCAGAACAACCCTGCCCGCTCCTCGCAGATCCTTGCACAGGTGCCGCTGGATGCTCTCAAGCCCGCCGCGCAAGTCTTTGCCAGCACCCTGGCTGCCGAGCTGGCCATGGCGCGCAACCAGCCCAAGGCTGCGTTGACTGCCCTGAGCCACCCGAGCCTGCAAAGCCTGCGTGACTTGCCGGCAGACCAGCAGGTACGTACCGGCACTGTGCATGCCCGCGCTTATGAAGCCGACGGCCAAACCCTGGCCGCCGCGCGCGAACGCGTAGCCATGGCCCCGCTGCTCAGCGGTGATGCGGCTAAAAACAACCATGAAGCCATCTGGGCGCTGATTGCCGCCCTGCCGGCCGAGCAGTTGCAAGCCAGTGGCAACCCGACCCTGGACGGTTGGATCACCCTGGCCCAGGCGGTTAAGGGTGCCGGTACCCTGGAACAGCAACAGGCCGCCATCGACACCTGGCGCGCGCAGAACCCGGGCCACCCGGCCGCAGTGGAACTGCCATTGCCGTTGACCAAACTCAAGGAGCTGGCCAGCCAGCCCCTGAACAAGATCGCCCTGCTGCTGCCACAGGACGGCCCGCTGGCCTCCGTCGGCAAAGCATTGCGTGAAGGCTTCATGGCCGCTCACTACCAGGCCGAACAAGCCGGGCAGAAGCCACCAGTCATCGAGTTCTTTGACAGCTCGCGCCTGACCTCCCTTGACGACTTCTACACCAAGGCCAAGGCTGCCGGCGTGCAACTGGTTGTCGGCCCGCTGGAGAAACCACTGGTCAAACAACTCGCTGCCCGCCCTCAGTTGCCGATCACCACCCTGGCCCTGAACTACAGCGAGACCGATCAGAACCCGGCGCAGCTGTTCCAGTTTGGCCTGGCCGCTGAAGACGAAGCCCGCGAAGTCTCGCGTCGTGCCCGCGCCGACGGCCTGCACCGCGCTGCCGCCATGGTGCCGCGTGGCGAGTGGGGCGAGCGTGTCTACAAGGCCTTCCGCCAGGATTGGGAAGCCAATGGCGGCACTGTCGTCGGCGTCGAGTACGTCGACCAGCCAGTGGCCCTCGCCCAGCAGATCGCCGACCTGTTCCAACTACGTAAAAGCGAAGGTCGCGCCAAGAGCCTGCAAAGCACGGTAGGTACAGACGTAGCAGCACAGCCGTCGCGTCGTCAGGACATCGAGTTCATCTTCCTGGCCGTGACCCCGCAACTGGCCCAGCAGATCAAGCCGACCCTGAACTTCCAGTACGCCGGTGATGTGCCTGTCTACGCGACCTCCCACGTGTTCAGCGCCAGCGGCGACAAGAACCAGTACCTGGACATGACCAACGTCATGTTCTGCGAAACCCCTTGGCTGCTCAGCACCACCGACCCGCTGCGCAACCAGGTCGCCGCACAATGGCCGCAAGCCAATGGCAGCCTGGGCCGCCTGTATGCGATGGGCGTCGATGCCTACCGCCTGGCGCCGCGCCTGGGCCAGCTCAAGGCACTGCCGGATACTCGTGTTGATGGCCTGTCGGGCAGCCTGGGCATCAACGCCAACCAGCGCGTTGATCGCCAGATGCCATGGGCGAAGTTCGTGGGCGGCGACATCCAGCGCCTGCCAGACACCCCGCGCTGATGCCCGAGCGGTCCAGCGCACAAAGCGGCAAGGATGCCGAACTACAAGCGCTGAAGCACTTGCAACAACAGGGTCTGCGCCTCCTGGCGCAGAACTGGTTGTGTAAACGCGGTGAGCTTGATCTGGTCATGCTTGACGGCGATACAGTAGTATTCGTCGAAGTCCGCTACAGAAAACACGCACAATGGGGTGGCGCGCTCGCCAGTATCGACGGGCGCAAGCGTCAGAAGCTGATACTCGCCGCGCAGTTTTTCCTGCAAAAAGAGCATCGCTGGGCTGATTCCCCCTGCCGTTTCGATGTGGTTGCCATAGAAAGCACACCGTCTGGTCAGGCTGATCTGAGTTGGCTCCAAGATGCCTTCGACAGCTGATTCACCGGGCACCTTCACCACACACTTTTGCTCTTTGCTTTGCGGGCTGCACATTCCTGTGCCAAACAGCCGCGCTACTTAAGGTCACACAGATGGACATGCAATCCCGAATTCGCCAGCTTTTCCAGGCCAGCATCGACACCAAGCAACAGGCGATGGACGTACTTGCACCGCACATCGAGCAAGCCAGTCAGGTCATGGTCAATGCCTTGCTCAACGAGGGCAAAATGCTTTCGTGCGGCAACGGCGGTTCGGCCGGCGATGCCCAGCACTTCTCCTCGGAGCTGCTCAACCGCTTCGAGCGCGAGCGCCCGAGCCTGCCCGCCATTGCCCTGACCACCGATTCCTCGACGATCACCTCGATCGCCAACGACTACAGCTACAACGAAATCTTCTCCAAGCAGATCCGCGCCTTGGGCCAACCCGGCGATGTATTGCTGGCGATCTCCACCAGCGGCAACTCGGCCAATATTATTCAGGCGATCCAGGCCGCACATGATCGAGAAATGATTGTCGTAGCATTGACCGGCCGCGATGGCGGCGGCATGGCGTCACTGCTGCTGCCAGAGGACGTAGAAATTCGCGTCCCGGCCACTGTCACCGCACGTATCCAGGAAGTCCACCTGCTGGCGATCCACTGCCTGTGCGATCTGATCGACAGCCAACTGTTTGGGAGTGAAGAATGACCGTTAACCGCCTCAGCCTTTTGGCCATCACCCTGTGCCTCGCTATCAGCGGCTGCAGCACGGCCATCACTGCAACACGTGACACCCCTATCCAGGACGACAAGGGCACTCGTACTTTCGGCAGCAAGATCGATGACTCGCTGATCGAAACCAAGGTTGAAGTCAACGTCGCCAAGGCCGCTACCGACCTCGGCAATGGCGCTTCGCGCATCGTGGTCACCAGCTTCAACGGCGTGGTGCTGCTGGCCGGCCAGACGCCGCGTGCCGACCTCAAGGCGCAGGCCGAACAAGCCGCCTCGACCGTGCAGCGCGTGAAGAAGGTGCACAACGAACTGCAGGTCATGGACCCGATCACGCTGCTGGCCATCAGCAACGATGCTTTGCTGACCACCAAGATCAAGGCGCAGATGCTGACCGACAACGCCATTCCCGGCTCGCGGATCAAAGTGATCACCGATAACGGCATCGTCTACATGATGGGCCTGCTGACCCAGGCAGAAGCCACCCGCGCCGCCAACCTGGTACAGGGCGTGTCGGGCGTGCAAAAGATCGTGAAGCTGTTCGAATACATCGACTGATACAGCCGAGCAATAAAAAAGGGCGCCGTGCATTGACTGCACGGCGCCCTTTTTAGTGGCCAGCGTTTACTGGTACTGCTGGTACGGGTTGCCCTGGAACTGGTTGTTCTGCTGTGGCGCCTGTTGCTGCTGTTGGGCAGGCTGGCCATATTGCTGACCAGGGATCGGCCCCAGGTTCACCTCTACACGACGGTTCTGGGCACGGCCATTGACGTCGGCGTTGCTGGCGATCGGGTTATCCGGGCCGGCACCGCGTGCGCTCAGGTTGGTCGGGCTCACGCCTTGGGACGTCAGGTAGTTGGCCACGCTCTGAGCACGACGCTGGGACAGGTCCATGTTCAGTTGGCGACTGCCGGTGCTGTCGGTGTAGCCGACGATCTGGATGGTGTTCTGGTTGAACTGCTTGAGCGAGTTGGCCAGGTTGTTCAGCGGCTGATAGAAGCTGCTGGAGATCGCGTCCGAGTTGGTAGCGAAGGTGATGTTACCCGGCATGATCAACTTGATCTGGTCACCCTGGCGCTGAACTTCAACCCCGGTGTTGGCCATGCTGGCCCGCAGTTTCTTTTCCTGCTGGTCGGCGTAGTAGCCATAACCCGCGCCACCCAGGCCGGCCACGGCGGCGCCAATGAGGGCACCTTTGCCACGGTTGTTATGGTCGATGGCGGCGCCGGCCAAACCACCGGCCAGTGCAGCCAGGCCGCCGTACTTGGCTGTGTTGCTGATACCCGATGAGCCGTTCGCCTGTCCTTGGCTGCCATCGTATGGATTAGGAGACGCACAGCCGGACAACAAGGCAACAGCCGTGGCAACGACAAGCAGACGACGCGAAGTGAACATGAAGGAAGCTCCTACTTTTGCATTCTGTGATGCAGAGGACATTGGCAATGGACCTGTGCCGAGCTTGGAACACGACAAACGGCAAAAATTCCCTGCCCGGCAGACCCCCGCTCCACAACAGGTGGGCACACTAAAACCCTAGCAGACGCTTCCTGAACGGTGATTGTCATTTTCTCTATAAGAGTCGTAGGACAGTCGCCTCTTGGTATCCGGAAAAACACCGAGTCGCGGCCTATGCCCGCACAAAAGGGTTCTCACGCATCTCATCGCCCAACCGCGTGTCCGGACCATGACCCGCCACGACCGTGGCGCCCTCATCCAACGTGTACAGGCGCTGCTTGATCGACCGCACGATAGTCGCCTGGTCCCCACCCCACAGGTCCGTTCGCCCCACGCCACGGCGAAACAGGGTGTCGCCGGCAATCAACAATTTGGCATCGGCAAACCAGAAGCTCATAGAGCCCGGTGTATGCCCTGGGGTATGCAGCGCCACGCCGCAGCCGCAGGCCAGTTCCTCTTCGTGCTCAAGCCAGCGATCCGGGGAAGGCACTGGCGTGTAGGGCACACGAAACATCTGGCATTGCATTTCCAGGTTATCCCAGAGGAATTGATCCTCCTTGTGCAGATGCAAGGTGGCACCGGTCTTCTCTTTCAACTGGCCGGACGCGAGGAAATGATCAAGGTGGGCATGGGTATGGATGATGCTCACCACCTTGAGGCCCAGCGCGTCGAGACGGGCCAGGATCAGTTCATGGTTGCCGCCCGGGTCGACCACGATGGCGTTTTTGGTGATCGGATCGCCAATGATGGTGCAGTTGCACTGCAACGGACCGACGGGGAAGGTTTCGCGAATAAGCGTCGGCAGTTCAGGTTGCATCAGAAGGCCTCAAGTGCAAGTGAATGGGCATTTTCGGGCGTTCTCGCCAGAATAATTGCACCAGTAAACCAGACTGGGCAGCCTCCTTCCTAGCCAATCAACCGCAACTCCTGCGCCCTTGCCACCGCCTGCGTGCGCCGCTCTACGCCCAGCTTGCTGTTGATATGGCTCGCATGGGTCTTCACCGTGTGCAGCGAAATGAACAACCGATTGCTGATTTCCTGGTTGGAACAGCCTTGGGCGATCAGCTGCAACACCGCCAGTTCGCGGGCGCTCAAGGTTTCGTGGCTGGGTGAGGTTTCGACAACCGCAACCACCGGAAGCAGCCCCAACAGGCTTTGATTCAACAAGCCATGGGGGTCTTTGCCCAACTGCTCGCGCATCCAGTCGGGGTGGCTCTCCAGCAAACGCTGGAAGGGTTGCAGCGCACCACCGGCTCCCGCTTCAAGAGCACGGGCCAGCACCGGCCGCGCCTTGGTTTCCTGGCCGGTTTCGAGCAGCAGATGCGCCTGTTGGGTCAGCGCCATCAGGGCAATCATCTGGCGGCCGTCGTTGTGTGCCTGTTGCGCCAGTTCATCAAGCCGTTGCAGGGCGGCGGCAGGTTGATGGCGCGTGGCGTCCAGCGCGGCTTGCTGCAGGCCGATGTGTTGCGGCAGGTGCGGATGAAACTCCGGGGCCGCAGCGGCATGCTCGCCGTTGTAGGTCTGCCCCAACCGCGCCAGCCAGGCATCGGCCAGGTCGGTGCGGCCCTGGGCCAGCCACAGTTCGCATTTGATCAGGGTGATCATCGCCAGGTAGTAGATTGGCGGCACATCCCAGATATGCATCAGGCGCTCGGCTTCGGCGAGTTCGGCGAACGCCGTGGGAAAATCATTGCGCCGCCCTTCGAAGTTGGCGATGACACAATGCCCGATCAGCACACTGATATCCCGGCAGGCACGGGCTTCGGCCAGGCCGGCACGCAAGCGCGCCAAGCCGGTTTCAGGCTGATAGCGCGCCAGCAGCAAATAACCTTCGTAGAGCGATAAGCGCGCACGCACGGCGTACAGCCGCTGGGGCGCCAGGCCATGCAAACGCTGCAGGCCCTGACGCACCTCATCGAGCGAGCGCAGGATTTCGCCCCGGGCCTGCAACACGCGGGCGCGGTCGTAATGGGCCAGGGCTTCGAACAACGGGTTGCCGACGCGCTGCGCCAGCTCCAGGGACTCGCGGTTCAGGCCACGGGCGCGCCACAGGTCGGCGTCGACAATGGCCAGGTTGGACAGCGTCGACAGGCACATCAGGCGCTGGCCGTAGCGCTTTTGCGGCAGGCTTTCCAGGGCCTCGCCGCAATAGCGCTGGGTCAGTTCGCGGTCGCCGCGCCCCCGGGCGATGATCCCGCTCAGTGCCAGCCACTGGGCCAGCATCGACTTTTGCGCGGTGGCCGACGGTGCCGGCAGGAAGCGACTGAGGTAGCCGGACAACTCTTCTGCCGCATCCAGCTGGCACGCCAGCCCCAAGGCCCAGCTGTAGAGCACGATCAAGCGCGGCGTGCTGATCAGCAGGCTGTCGGGCAAGTCCATCTTCCAGCGCAGCAGCATGCCCACGTTCTGCTCGGCCAGCAGTTGCTCTTCGGACAGGTTCTGCACCAGGTTCGCGGCTACGTCGAGATGGCCGGCGCGCAACGCCTGCTCCACCGCTTCATCGATCAGGCCCTGGGCGTTGAACCAGCGGCACGCTCGCAGATGCAGACTGGCCACCGGCAATGTGGCGTTTTTTGCACGACGGGTGCGCAGCAAATCGGAAAACAGATGGTGATACCGGAACCAGTGGCCCTGCTCGTCCAGTGGTACCAGGAATACTTGATGTGCCTGAAGGTAGCGCAGGGTTTCGGCACTGTCGTGGGCATCGCGCACTGCGTCGCACAGTTCGGCGCAAAAACGTTCCTGGGGGGCGGTGTCGTAGAGGAACGCCTGGACTTCGGCAGGCAGGCAATCGATCACCTCTTCAAGCAGGTAATCACGAATCAGCCCTTCCCCGCCGTGCAGGCTCTGCGGCAAGGCACCTTCATTGCCGGCCTCAGAGGCGGCCAGCAACCAGAAACGCAGGCCCGCCACCCAGCCTTCACTGCGCCGGATCAGGTTATCCAGCGCCTCGCCGCGCAGTGAGTTGCTGTGCTGGTGCAATACGGCCAACGACTCATCGTGAGTCAGGCGCAGGTCTTGCTCGTGCAATTCCAGCAGATGCCGTGACAGGCGCAACCGCGCCAGATGCCAATCCGGACGCTGGCGACTGGTGACCAGTACCACCAGGCCGTCGGGCAAATGGTTGAGGAAAAACTGCAGGCAGCGATCCAGCACCGGCCCCTGGGCCAAGTGGTAGTCATCCAGCACCAGCAACAACGGCGCGCGCGTGGAAAGGTGCAGCGTCAGCTCGTCGAGCAAGCCATCGAGCCATTCTTCAAAGGCAAACGGCTGGTGACGCTGGCGCATTTTCAGCAACCCCAGGGATTGGGCGCCGATCTGGGGGAAATATTGCTGCAAGCCGTCGAGCAGGCGCTCGAGGAAACGGCCGGGGTCGTTATCCCGGGGGCTCAGCCCCAGCCACAGGCTTTGCCAATGGGCCGGCAGGCCCTGGCAGAACTCCACCGCCAACGAACTTTTGCCGAACCCCGCTGGCGCGCTGACCAGCAGCAAGCGCCCTTCCAACCCCGCACCCAGCCGTTCGCACAGGCGAGGCCGCAGCACGTAGCCGTCAGGCAGCGGTGGCCTGAAAAAGCGTGCTTCCAGGGTCGGAATCACGACGCTTGCAGGCCCTTGGATTCGGGACAGATCAGTCATCGCCGGGCTCTTGTAGAAGGCTGTTGTCGGCATTGCAGATGTCCGCAGACTAGCGGTAAAAGCGGCGGGTT
This sequence comes from Pseudomonas sp. BIGb0164, assembly GCF_024810135.1. Taxonomy (NCBI): domain Bacteria; kingdom Pseudomonadati; phylum Pseudomonadota; class Gammaproteobacteria; order Pseudomonadales; family Pseudomonadaceae; genus Pseudomonas; species Pseudomonas sp. BIGb0164. The sequence goes on from NZ_JANUEA010000002.1 coordinate 581,844, forward strand.
TGTAGATCTTTGCAACATTTGCCTGAAAAAGAACTGCGACAAAAAATCTCAACACAAACAAATGTGGGAGCTGGGCTTGCCCGCGATGCAGCCACCTCGGTCTGTCAGACCTACCGAGGTGATGCTATCGCAGGCAAGCCAGCTCCCACACAAGCCCAGCTTCTACATTGGCGAATTATCGCGGGTTAGCGGACGCCATCCTGGCGCAGGGCCGCCGGGGTGAAGTCGCTGGTGGTGGCGGTGAAGCCGAAGTCATAGGCCTGTTTCTCTTCGTTCTTCATGCCCAGGGCCAGGTAGCGGCCGGACTGCAGGTCGTAGAGGGTTTCCAGGGCGTACCACGGCACTTGCTTGTCGTAGTAGTTCTCGGCATGGGCTTCGGCGACGCGCCACAGTTGGCCACGGCCATCGTAATGGTCGATCACCGCGGCTTGCCAGGTGTCTTCGTCGATGAAGAAGTCACGCTTAGCGTAGATGTGGCGCTGGCCTTCCTTCAAAGTGGCGACTACGTGCCAGACGCGGCGCAACTCGTAACGCGCCAGGTCCTGGTTGATGTGACCGGCCTTGATGATGTCGGCGTACTTGAGCTTCGGATCGTCGATCTTGTAGCTGTTGGAGGCGATGTAGATTTCTTTCTTGCCTTCCAGCTTCCAGTCGTAGCGGTCCGGTGCGCCGTTGTACATGTCGAGGTTGTCGGAAGTACGCAGGCCGTCGGCGGCAGTACCCGGGCCGTCATACGACACTTGCGGCGCCCGGCGCACACGGCGCTGGCCGGCGTTGTAGACCCACGCCGAACGCGGCTCCTTCACCTGGTCCAGGGTTTCGTGCACCAGCAGCACGCCACCGGCCAGGCGGGCCGGCGCGGTCACTTGCTGCTTGAAGTAGAACAGCACGTTGCCCGGGTTTTTCGGGTCAAAGTCTTTCATCTTGTCGCGGAACACGAACTGGTCTTTGAAATACACCAGGCTGAAGGAGCCGTTGGTTTGCGGCGTGGCCTGGGTTACCAGGCGGGTTACGCTGCCACCGCGATAACGGGTGATGTGGTTCCAGATGACCTCCACGCCGCTTTTTGGAATCGGGAACGGTACGGCGGTTTCGAAATTCTCCAGGCCGTTGCCGCCCGACACCAGGTTAGTGGTGGTGGCGTTCTTCTTGATGGCCGCGAACACATCCGCCGGCACGGTGGCGCCGCGATGGGTCGGGTAGACCGGCATCTTGAAGGTGTCCGGGTAGCGCTTGAACATTGCGTACTGCCCCGGCGCCAGCTTGTCTTTGTACTGTTCGACGTTTGCCGCGGTGATGGTGAACTGCGGTTGTTCACTGGCATACGGGTTGGCCAGGAAACCACGGGCGTCGACTGCGCCGGCGTTGGTGGGCAGCGGCGACCATTTCGGAATGGTGCCCGCCGCGTTACCGGCCATCTCGGCGCCCATCGGCGTCAGGGTCGTGCCCAGCTTGGCGGCTTCATCCGCCGACACTGCCGCCATGACGTTGCTCGCCAGGATCGACAGCCCAAGCACACCCACGTGCAACAGACTTTTGGTTATTTTCATGTTCTGGTCTTCCTGAAATACAGACTGCAAAAAGAGTGTGTGCTTAGAAGTTCACGCCGAAGCTCAGGGCGACAAAGTCGCGGTCATTCACGGTGCTGTAGTCGCCGCCGAAGAAGTTGGTGTAGTTCAGGCTGGCGGTGTAGGTGTTCTGGTATTCCGCATCCAGACCCAGGCTGACCGCTTTACGACCTTCTTCGAAGTTGGCACCAGGACCTGGCGAATAACCTTTGACGTCATGGGACCAGGCAACGCTCGGCTTGAGGTTCACGCCGGCGAACACATCCGGGTATTCCCAGATGGCACGACCACGGTAGCCCCACGAGGTGGACGTGGTGAAACCGTCGTTGTTGCAGTTGGCGGAGACGTTGCTGGCATCGGCCCCCGGGCCTGCACCGGCGACAGTCCGCCCGTTGAGCGTCGGGCAGAAACCATTGGGCAAGGTGCCAGGGCCGAACACTGGATCGCGGCCATAACGCACATCATTTTTGCTTTCCAGGCCACCCACGTGAGTAACCCCGACTTCGCCCACCAGCGTAAGGCGGCTGGCGCCCATGACCTGATCGAAGAAGTGCGTAAAGGTCGTCTGGAACTGGGTGATTTCCTTGCGGTTGTAGCCGTGGAGCAGTTGGCCCGGCGAGCCTTTGATGATCGACGCATCACCCAGGCCTGGCAAAGGCGTAACACCGGCATACAGGATGTCAGTGGAGCTGATTTGAACCGGCGCATTCGGGCGATAGCTCAACTCACCACTCCAGGCGGTGCCGGTAGGCAGCGTGGTGGAGAAACTCAGGCCATAGAGGCGAATATCTTCCGGGTATTCCATGAAGTACCGGGAGTTACCCGCCACGACCAACGGTGCCAATTGGCCCAACGGTGCCGCACTGTTGAACGCCGCCTGGGAAGCCGCTTGCGCGCTGAAGATCGGCGCACGGCTGTGGTAGTTCATGAAGTACGCGCCGAACTCGGTGTCCAGTGGTTCGAAGTTGTAATGCAGCGCCGCGCCCCACTGGCCGCTGTCACGCGCATCGTCGTCGCCACCGCGACGCACCAAGACGCCTTCGTTGTTGATGTCTACGCCACGGGCAGCCAGTGCCGGCAGGAATGCCGTCGGGATGGTCGAGCGCTTGTTCAAGACACGCAGGTTGTTGTTGCAACCGTCGGACACGATATCGGGCTGCGAGAAGAACGTGCCGCAGTTGTCGGTCACCGTCTGGTCCCATTCCAGCTGGTAAAACGCCTCGGCCGACAGGTTGTCGGTGAGGGTTTGCGACACGTAGAACATGTTGACCGGAATCAAGCCTTCCTTGATCTCGGCCCCCGGGCGACGGAATGCGGACACGTCGATCGGGTTGATGGAGTTGATGCCGCCGCCGATGAAGGTACTTTCACCCCAGCTCACCACCTGCTTACCGAAACGCACGTTGCCCGGCAAATCGGCAATGTTGTAGTTGTGGTAGATGAAGGCGTCGAGGATCTGCCCGCCAGAAGACTTGGCGCCTTCCTTGCGGTTGTTGTCGCTGATGTCCTTGAACGGACGGCTTTCGTCCTTGAGTTCGAAGTCGTACCAGTACTTGCCGCGCACAAACACGCCGGTGTCGCCGTATTTCAGTTCCAGGTCATGAATGCCCTTGAAGATCTTCGAGAACGTCTCCCCGCGCTTGAAGTTCAAGTGGCCGTCATCGGAGGTCTGGGACAGGCCCTTGCCGCCGTTGTTGACCCCGATCAGATCCTGGTTGGGTTTGGCCGTCGACCAGCTCGCCCCCACCGACAGGGAGGAGTCAAAGCTGCCTTCGATTTCACCGATGTTGAAACTGACGCCGAATGCGGGCCCGGCGAGCGTAGAAGCGAGACTGACGGCCAAGGGCAGTCTTGCCCGGCGCCAGAACTGGTTTACTGAGGTCATCGACGCTACTCCATGTGCATTATTGTTATGGCAGTGAGCTTTTTCTTACAGATGCATGTAACGGCCGGAATACAACGATTCCAATGCCGGACGGCAACCGAGCCCCCATGGCCCGAAGCGCAACATCCTTGAAAAACTCTGGGAAGGACTATAGCCAGCAGGGGGTATCGCTTGATCCCTCTAAAGTGTGATTTGCATCACCGACCCGTCTGCCGCAACCCTTTCGCCATGCCGACAAAGGTCGGCGGGGCAAGGATGGCTGAAAATCGGCAAATCACAAGTGAAGGCGCCAGATAGAGCATTGCCGCGCCCGAACGGGCGCGGCGGAAAGCATCACAGGGTGGACAGGAACGTACTGTTGTTGGCCTGCCATTCGATGATGTCGATGCGGATACGTTTTTTGTCGAGCTTTCCTACGCTGGTCTTGGGAATTTCAGTAACAACCGCGATCTGGCTCGGAATCGCCCACTTGCTCAGGTGGCCCAATTCAACGAAGGGCTTGAGGTGTTCCTTGAGCTCCCGCGCACCTATCACATGGCCATCACGCACCACCAGCAAGGCAAACGGACGCTCGCCCCACTGCGGGTCGGCAATGCCCACTACCGCTACTTCACGTACCGCCGGGTGTCGGCTGACCAGGTCTTCCAGGGCCAGGGACGAGATCCACTCCCCGCCCGTCTTGATCACATCCTTGATGCGGTCACGGATATCGATCACGCCAAATGCATCCAACGTGGCCACGTCACCGGTGTGCATCCAGCCGCCTTCCCACAGCTCGGCGCCCTTCTGAGGCTCGTTGAAATAACCTTCGCTGAGCCACGGCGCCCGCAGTACCAGCTCGCCCTGGGACTCGCCATCAGCAGGCAGGAAGTTGCCGTCAGCGTCGATGATTGCCGCCTCCACCAGCGGCCCGGGCACACCGGCCTTGATGCGGTAGGTGGTGCGTTCATCCTCGGTGCCGGCCATCAGCTCTTCATTGAGGTGGGCACAGGACACCAGCGGCCCGGTCTCGGACATACCGTACGCGGCCGTCAGCTGAATCCCACGGGCCTTGGAGGCTTCGTACAAGGTCCGATTGAGCGCACTGCCGCCAATCACTATTTTCCAACCACCAAAATCCACGCCCTGGGCCGCCTTGGCATTGAGCACCATCTGCAGGATGGTCGGCACGCAGTGGGAAAACGTGACCTTTTCCTTGCGCCACAGCTCCACCAGGTACTCGGGGTCGTAGCGGCCGGGGTAGACCTGCTTCAAGCCAAGCATGGTCGCCACATACGGCAGGCCCCAGGCGTGTACGTGGAACATAGGCGTGATCGGCATGTACACGTCGTTGGTGCCCAACAGGCGCACGCTGTCGACGCTGCCCATGATCGTCGCCACGCCCATGGTGTGCAGGACCAGTTGGCGGTGGGTGAAGTACACGCCCTTGGGGTTGCCGGTGGTGCCAGTGGTGTAGAAGGTGGTGGCGACCGAGTTTTCGTCAAAATCCTGGAAGTCGTACGTGGGGCTGGCGGCGGACAGCAGGGTTTCGTACTCGCCCACCAGGCCTGGCAGCTCGGCGGTCTTGGCGTCACCGTCGGTGAGCAGCAGGGTCTTGTCGACGGTCGTCAGGTGCCCGGCAATCGCCTGGTAGAGCCCCACGAACTCGCTGTTGACCAGCACGAAGCGGTCTTCGGCGTGGTTCATGGTGTAGAGGATCTGTTCCGGCGACAGGCGCACGTTGATGGTGTGGATCACCGCGCCGATCATCGGGATGGCGAACATGCATTCGAGGTAGCGATGGCTGTCCCAATCCATCACTGCCACGGTATCGCCGGCCTTCACCCCGGCCTCGGTCAGCACATTGGCCAGTCGGGCCACCCGCTCGATCAGGGTGGGGTAGGTGTAGCGCAGTTTGTCGCGGTAGATGATTTCCCGGGTTTTCTCGTAGCGGGTCCCGGACATCAACAGGCGTTTGATCAACAGCGGGTATTGGTACGCGCCTTCGGCGGGTGGGATAACACGGGTCTGCAACATACGAATCCCTTATCTGACTGCACGGTCTTGGCTTGAAGACTTGCACTTTAGAGACCTTATGTTTCAGCCAAATCAGCCAAAGGAATGATTTGCAGCGCCCAATGAATGCTAGCTTTGAGCCATTACCGATACCTTACACAGATCCAATGTGGGAGCGGGCTTGCTCGCGAATGCGGTGTGTCAGGCAATACCTTCATTGCTGATCCACCGTATTCGCGAGCAAGCCCGCTCCCACATTTGGACTGTGCTCATCCAGAGATATCGTTTACTTCATGCTGGTAAACGCCAGCTTCACCCCAATCGCAATCAGCACCGCGCCCATGGTGCGGTCAAACCAGTGGCCCATGCGGGCAAAGCCGGCGCGCACGCGCTGCTGGCTGAACAGCATGGCCACCAGGCAGAACCACAGCGCTGTCGCCACCGCCAGGTACACGCCGTAACCGGCCTGGATCGCCAGCGGGGTGTGCGGGTTGATCACCACCGTGAACAGCGACAGGAAGAACAGCGTGGCCTTGGGATTCAAGCCGTTGGTCACGAAGCCTGCGGTAAACGCGCCGCGCGGGGTGCGCTCGCCCGCTTCGCGGTGCAACTCGCCTTCGACCGGTGGTTTGGCGGGCTGCGCACGCAGGGCCTTGAAGCCGATGTACAGCAGGTACGCCGCGGCCGCCCATTTGAGTGCGTTGAACAGCACGATGGACTGGGACACGATCAAGCCAATGCCAAGCAACGAGTAACCCACATGCAGAAAAATCGCCGACCCCACACCCAGGGCTGTCCAGGTTCCGGCGCGACGGCCATGGGTCACACTTTCACGCACCACCACGGCGAAATCCGGGCCGGGGCTGGCCACCGCCAACAAGTGAATCAAGGCTACGGTCAAAAACTCGGCGACGTACATGCTCACTCCATTAAGTAACTGATTATTTCATCTGATAGGCTCCGGAGATTACGCCTTCAAACCCTGTCGCAAAAGGTACAGTTGATGACGAACAATCGCCGTGCGGTCTTCCTTGATCACCCTTCCCTGGACCTGGGGGACCTTGACCTCAGCGAGCTGCGAGACAGCTTCAGCGAGTTGCAGTTGTACACGGATACCACGCCACAGAACGTGGTTGAACGGGTGCAAGGCGCCCACGTCGTCATCAGCAACAAGATCGCCCTCAGCACCGACACCCTGGCGGCCTGCCCGGAACTCAAGCTGATCCTGGTGTCGGCCACCGGCACCAACAACGTCGACCTCGACGCCGCCCGCGCGCACGGGATCACCGTGAGCAATTGCCAGGGCTACGGCACGCCGTCGGTGGCGCAGCACACGCTCATGCTGTTGCTCAACCTGGCCACGCGCTTGAAGGACTATCAACGGGATGTCAGCGCCGGCAAATGGCAGCAAGCCAAGCAGTTCTGCCTGCTGGACCACCCGATTGTCGAGCTGGAAGGCAAAACCCTCGGCCTGCTCGGCCACGGCGAGTTGGGCGGCGCGGTAGCGCGCCTGGCTGAGGCCTTCGGCATGCGCGTGCTGCTCGGTGCGATTCCAGGGCGCCCTGCCCGCGCCGATCGCGTGCCGTTGGATGAGCTGCTGGCCCAAGTGGACGCACTGACCCTGCACTGCCCGCTCAACGAACATACCCGCGACTTTATCGGCGCCCGTGAACTGGCGCTGCTCAAGCCTGGCGCGTTTGTGGTCAATACCGCACGCGGCGGCTTGATCAACGAACAGGCGCTGGCCGATGCGTTGCGCAGCGGTCACCTGGGCGGCGCGGCCACCGATGTGCTGAGCGTGGAGCCGCCGGTCAATGGCAACCCACTGCTGGCCGGCGATATTCCTCGGTTGATCGTCACCCCGCACAACGCCTGGGGCAGTCGCGAGGCACGCCAGCGCATCGTCGGCCAACTGGCGGAAAACGCCCGGGGCTTTTTCAGCGGCGCACCGTTGCGCGTCGTGAGTTGATAAACTGCGCCCCTTTTCAAGGAGCAGACCATGGATCCGCGCAGTGAAGTACTGCTTCGTCAGGCCGAACTTTTTCAAGGCAACCTGCTGCTGGTCGGGTTGCCTGCCGACGACTTGCTGGGCCGCCTGCCCAATGCCCACGGCTGGAGCTGGCACGCGGGCGACCAGGCAGCCCTGGACGCACGCTTCCCCGAGCGCAGCCAATTCGGCGTAAACGTGCCCGACCGTGCGTTCGATGCCGCCGTGATTTTCCTGCCCAAATCCAAGGACCTCACCGACTACCTGCTCAACGCCGTGGCCGCACGCCTGCCCGGCGCCGAGCTGTTTCTGGTAGGGGAGAAAAAGGCCGGCATCGAAAGCGCCGCCAAACAGATGATCCCGTTTGGCAAGCCACGCAAGCTGGATAACGCGCGGCACTGCCAGTTGTGGCAAGTCACCGTGGCCAATGCCCCGCACGCGGTCGAACTGGAAAGCCTGGCCCAGGTGTTCGATGTGCCGCTGGCCGAAGGCCCCCTCAAGGTGGTCAGCCTGCCCGGCGTGTTCAGCCACGGGCGACTGGATCGCGGCACCGAATTGCTGTTGGAACACTTGGACAAGCTGCCCAGCGGCCACCTGTTGGACTTCGGTTGCGGCGCCGGCGTGCTGGGGGCTGCGGTCAAACGTCGCTACCCGCACAACAACGTGACCCTGCTCGATGTGGATGCCTTCGCCGCCGCCAGCAGCCGCCTGACGCTGGCTGCCAATGGTCTGGAAGCCGAGGTGCTGACCGGTGACGGAATCGACGCCGCGCCAATGGGTTTGAACGCGATTTTGAGCAACCCGCCGTTCCATGTCGGGGTGCACACAGATTATTTCGCTACGGAAAATCTGCTGCGAAAAGCGGCGAAACACCTGGCAAAAGGCGGCGAACTTCGCCTGGTTGCCAACAGCTTCCTCAAGTACCAACCGCTGATCGAAGAGCATCTGGGCGTGTGCGCAATCAAGGCCGAAGGCAATGGTTTCCGCATTTACCGTGCCAAGCGCGGCTGACGGGCGTTTGAAAAAGAAGGCTTGCCGAATGGGTTTTGCCTAGGCAGAATCCGCTCCGTCCTAGGGGAGTAGTCTCCCACGAGCGCCACGCTCGTCCGGCATACGTCAACATACTTGGTCAGCAGACCATGGCGTATGCGACCCAGGAGTCCGCACAGACGGACCGGGGTTTGACAAGACCTATGACACGCACACCTTACCCGGGGCGGGAAGGCTGTACGTGTCATAGCCGTGTCGACCCGCCCCTGGAAACCTACCTGATGCTGGATTCATTACTCGTACCTACCGCAATCGTTGCCTTGGCCGAAATCGGCGACAAGACGCAACTGCTCGCGCTCATCCTTGCCGCACGCTTTCGCAAGCCCTGGCCGATCATCGCCGGCATCGTCGCAGCGACCCTGGCCAACCATGCGGCGGCCGGTGCCGTGGGGGCCTGGTTCGGAAGCTTCTTCTCGGATGCGGTGCTGCATTGGATCCTCGCGGCGAGTTTCTGCGCCACGGCCTTGTGGACCCTGGTACCCGACAAGCTCGACGATGACGAAGCCAGCACCACGCGCAAATTCGGGCCGTTCCTGACCACGTTGATTGCGTTCTTCCTGGCGGAAATCGGTGACAAGACGCAGATCGCCACGGTGATGCTGGCGGCGCAGTACCCGGAGTTGTGGCTGGTGATCATCGGCACCACCCTGGGCATGCTGATTGCCAACGTGCCGGTGGTATTGGCGGGGAATTTCGCGGCGGAGAAACTGCCGCTGACCTTGATTCGCCGACTGGCAGCCACGGCGTTCTTTATCCTGGCCGTGGTGGCGGTGTACAAGGCCATGCAGAGCAGCGGCTGGATCTAGATCTGTAAACCCAATCCAATGTGGGAGCTGGCTTGTCGGGTCGCCGCATCGCTGCGATGCAGGCAACTCGGTCTAGCAGATGAACCGAGCCGATGCTATCGCAGCGGTGCGGCGACCCGACAAGCCAGCTCCCACATTTGGATCATCAGCGAACCTGGAGCATCAGGATTTTTTGGCCTGCTGGTACAGCGGCATCACTTTTGGAATCGCGGCTTGCAACGAAGCGATTCGGCTGTCGGAAGCCGGGTGTGTGCTCATGAACTCAGGAGGCGCGCCTTCCGAAGCCTTGGCCATCTTGTTCCACAAGGTAATCGCTGCGTTCGGGTTGTAGCCGGCACGAGCGGACAACTCCAAACCAATCAAGTCAGCTTCGTTTTCATTGGCGCGACTGTTGGGCAAGGTCATGCCGTACTGAACGGCTGCATCACCGAGTGCCATGCTGTTCTGACCCAGGCCAAAGATCGCGGCAGCACCCTGCTTGGCCATCTCGATACCGTATGCCTTGGACATGGCTTCACGGCTGTGCTCGCGCAAGGCGTGGGCGATTTCATGGCCCATTACCGCCGCCAACTCATCGTCGGTCAGCTTGAGCGTTTCGATCAGCCCGCTATAGACAAAAATCTTGCCGCCCGGCCCGCAGTTGGCGTTGATCTCGTCACTCTTGATCAAGTTCACTTCCCATTGCCATTGCGCCGCATCCGGGCGGAAAGCCGGCACCTGGACGATCAAACGCTTGGCAATGGCCTGCACGCGTTTGGCATTGGCACTGGTCTTGTCGACAACGCCCTTGCCACTGGCCTCGGTCAACGTCTTTTGGTAGGACTGCGCGTACATCTGGTCGACTTCCTGGCTCGACAACATGCTGTACATATATTGCTTGCGCTCAACGCCTACTGCGCCGCCACTGGTGGTGTTGACCGCCTGGCAACCCGCCATGAGCAACGCCGCAACCAAACCACTTACCGCCCAAGACTTCTTCATGAACACGCTCCCTGAAAACATGCCGCGTATCGTAGGCGGTCAATTGTATTGGCGCCAGATACACCAGACGTGTAACCGCTGGATTTCGGATACATCCCACACCTTCACTGCGGCAACGAAAGTCTCATTTGCGACACCCCGCACTATTTTGTAGGACAAGCCTTAAGCCTCCCGACCCCGTGGCCGATACAAAAAAGCAGCCAATCTCCCCCTGCGTCCGGAGCGTTCATGAAATTCAAGTCGATTCAGTTTTCTGTCGCGGCACTGACCGGGGCCATCGTGCTGAGCGTGGTCGCAGTACTGGTGCTCTACGCCTTGTTTGCCGGCGCACGCACCCAGGAAATGGTGCAGGAACGCACCCAGACGCAGTTCGAGCAAATCATCGAACAACGCCTCACCACCCTGGCGCAAACCCAGGCCACGCTGATCCAGCGTGAATTGGAAGCGCCCCTGGTGACGGCCAAGGGCCTGGCCACCACCAATGCCCTGCTCGGCATGAAAGACGCCAAGGGCGAGCCGGCCCTGCAGATCGGCCGCGAACAGTTGATCGGCCTGCTGCATGAAACCGTGGTGCGCAACCCGAAGATCCTCGGCGCCTACATCGGCTGGGAACCCAACGCGATCGACCACAACGACGCTGCCTACATCAACAGCCCCATCGTCGGCATGGCCGCCGACGGCCGCTTCCTGCCGTGGTGGTACCGCAACGCCGATGGCAGCCTGGGCCTGGACAAGCTGGCCGACGTCAACGACCAGAACATCCTCTCCACCGGCGTGCGCGCCAGTGAGTACTACCTGTGTTCCAAGGAAACCAAGAAACCCTGCGCCATCGACCCCGCCCCTTATAAGGTGGGCAACGCCATGGTGATGCTGGCCTCGTTTATCGAACCGATCATGATCGATGGCACCTTCCAGGGCATCGTCGGCGCCGACCTGTCGGTGAACTTCATCCAGGAAATGCTCACCCGCGCCGACCAGAACCTCTACAACGGCGCTGGCGAACTGGCCCTGATCTCCAGCAACGGACGCCTGGTGGCCTATACCAAGGACGCCAGCAAGCTCGGTGAAAAAGCCTCCGACCTGCTCGACAGCAACGAACTGGCCAACCTCAGCCAACTGAAAGTCGGCGAAGTGCGCTACGACATCGACAAGGCACACGGGCACATCGAACTGTTCCTGCCGTTTAACATCGGCCAGGCCGAAGCCCGCTGGACCCTGATGCTGCAACTGCCGCTCAGCGCGGTGATGGCCGACTCGCAGAAGCTGCAAAGCGACCTGCAAGCCCAACGCAAGACCGACACCTTCGGCATGGCCATGGTCGGCCTGCTGATCGCCGGCATCGGCTTGCTGGTGATCTGGCTGGTGGGCCACGGTATCGCCCGCCCGCTCAAACAAATGGTGGCCATGCTCAACGATATCGCCCAGGGCGAAGGTGACCTGACCCGCCGCCTGACCAGCGATCGCGCCGATGAGCTGGGCGCAATTGCCAGCGGCTTCAATACCTTCCTGATCAAGCTTCAGGGCATGATCACCCAAGTGGTGAGTTCGGTGCAGAAGGTCAGCGACTCGTCGGAACATACCGCCGACATCGCGATTCGCACCAACCAGGGCGTGCATAAACAGATGGTGGAGATCGACCAGGTCGCGACCGCCGTGCATGAGATGACCGCCACTGCGCAAGACGTAGCACGCAATGCCACCCAGGCCGCTCAGGCCGCCAGCCATGCCGACCAGGCGGCGAGCCAGGGCATGCGCATCGTGCGCGACACCTCCACCTCCATCGGCGCCCTCGCCGAGGAAATCGGCAAGGCAGTGGGCGTGGTGCAAACCCTGGCCAAAGACAGCGAGAACATCAACGCCATCCTCACCGCGATCCGTGGGATTGCCGAGCAGACCAACCTGCTGGCGCTCAACGCCGCCATCGAGGCGGCGCGGGCCGGCGAGCAGGGCCGTGGTTTTGCCGTGGTGGCTGATGAAGTGCGCAACCTGGCGCAGAAAACCCAGAAGGCCACCGAAGAAATCCAGACCATGATCCAGCAGCTGCAACAAGGCACGCGGGACGTGGTGCGGGTGATGGAAGACAGCCAGAACCGCACCGATGAAAGCGTGCAACATGCGGCCAAGGCGGCCGAGGCGCTGGAGACGATCACTCAGGCGGTGTCGGTGATCAACGACATGAACACCCAGATCGCCAGCGCGGCCGAGGAGCAAAGCGCAGTGGCCGAGGACATCAACCGCAACGTGATCAATATCGGCCAAGTGGCCAATGAAGTGGCGGGCGGCGCGGATGAGTCCAGTGCGGCCAGTGCGGATTTGACCAAGTTGGCGGAGCAGCAGCGGAGGCTGATCAACCAGTTCAAAGTTTAAAGAGCTGCGGCGTTCATCAGGCCGCCTTCGCGAGCAAGCCCGCTCCCACATTTTGATCTGTGAACGCCTTCAAAATGTGGGAGCGGGCTTGCTCGCGAAGAGGCCAGAACAGACAACAGAGAAATTCAAGCCGGGGTCAGGCACTCCGGCCCATTGAGCTTGGGATCATTGACCATATTGGCCAACACCCGTTCGCGCAATGCGAAGGGCTCACTGGCCAGCAACGCTTGCAGCGCATGCAGCGGTGTCTCCGGGTTCAACCAGGCCTCCTGCCCCGCCGCATCCAGGATCAGCGGCCGCCGCTGGTTCTGCGCCGGCTGCGTCACCACCGCCGTGCTCAGCCACACTTGCTCCTGCACCGGGTAGGCTTCCCAGATCGCCGCAAAAAACAGCGTGGAGCCCTCCCCCGGGGTCAGCCAATACGGGCGCTTGCGCTGGGTACCGCGCCATTCGTAGAAGCCATTGGCGGGCAGCAGGCAACGGCGCTGGCGAAAGGCTTCGCGAAACATCGGTTGTTCGGCCAGGGTTTCGGCACGAGCGTGGGCGGGCGTGCGGGAAAGGTCCGTCAGCCACGGCGGCGTGAGGCCCCAGCGTGCACGGGCCAGGGTGCGCTGGCCGTCGATGGCGCGCTGAATCAGCACCGAATCATTCGGAGAAATATTCCACTGGGCCTGCTGGTCGGCCGGAAAGCCCGGCAAGGCGGCAAAGGCAGGGTTCCAGCGAAACAGGGCATAACGTCCACACATGGGGCAACACGACTCTTGGGTAAACCGAACAACAGCCTAACAGACCAGCACGTCGGGGAAGCTGTCGGGTTCATCGCCGGGCAGGGGTTGTGCGCCGATATAGGCCGTGATCAGCTCACGGGCATCGGCCGCACGGTCGTTGTCCACTTCCAGGCCCAGCAGCCCGAAAATCGGCAGCTCGCCGGTGCCGCCGAGCAAATGCCGGCCCACCAGGTGCGCCTCGATGCCCTCGCTGGCGAGCATCTGTTGCAACAGCTCGCCCTCCATCAGGTTTTCCGGCTCGTAGATTCGCTGCATGGGCGTACCTGTCAGTCGTTTTCAGTACGGGTTTCAAGCATCCACTCATCCCCGTGGACCTGCAGATCAAAAACGATCGGCCGACAACAGACCTGGCAGTCCTCGATATAGGTCTGATCCCCTCCAGACAGGTCCACCGTTGTATCGACCGCTTCACCACAATAAGGACAATCGTACGTCGCGTTTTCCAGCATCGCAGCCTCCAAGGTGACTTGTGCGTATAATCGCCGGTCTATTTACAGGGCTATTTTCGGCCGAGCCCATTACTCGGGCCGCACCCTGGTATTTCCTTTACTTACCCTAGCCGTTTCTAACAAGAGAGCATGATGGGCGAATTCGATACCATCCGACCTTACAACGACAGCGAAGTCCCGGCAGTGCTGGCACGTCTGTTCAGTGACAAGGCCTTTCTGGACATCCTGACCCACTTCCGCTTCCCGCGCTTTGCCGGCGCCCTGGGCTGGCTGCTCAAGCCGATGATCGCCCGCAAACTGCGCCGTGAGTTCGCCGGCGTCACCACCGTGGCCACGCTGCAGGACAAAGTCGAGTATTACGTCGACCACACCATCGACCGTGCGACCGACGGCGTGACCTACACCGGGGTCGAGCAGCTCAAGTCGGGCACCGCCTACCTGTTCCTCGCCAACCACCGCGACATCGTGATGGACCCGGCCTTCGTCAACTACGCCGTGTACCACGCCGGCCTGCCAACGCCGCGTATCGCCATCGGCGACAACCTGCTGCAAAAGCCGTTTGTCAGCGACCTGATGCGCCTGAACAAGAGCTTCATCGTGCACCGCTCGATCACCGGGCGAAAAGAGAAAATGGCGGCCTACCAGTTGCTGTCAGCCTATATCAACCACTCTATCCGCAATGACGGCGCGTCGATCTGGATCGCCCAGGCCGAAGGCCGTGCCAAGGATGGGGACGATCGCACTGAGTCGGCGATCCTCAAGATGTTCCACGTCAGCCGCAAGGACGAGCCGTTTGCCGAGGTGATCCAGTCGCTGAACCTGACGCCGGTGTCCATCAGCTACGAATACGACCCCTGCGATTCAGCCAAGGCCCGCGAGCTGTACATCCGCGCCACCACCGGCACCTACAGCAAGGCGCCGGGTGAAGACGACGTGAGCATTGCGCTGGGCATCACCGGCTACAAGGGCCGCGTGCACGTGAACTTCGCGCCGCCGATCACCGAACGCTTCGAGGACACCAAGTTGCTGGCGGTGGAAATGGACCGACAGATTCTCGGCGGTTATCGGTTGTTCCCGGTGCATTACCTGGCTTACGCCCAATGGAGCGACGCCGACCCACAATTGCAGGTGCCGACGGCAGCCGAGGTATTCCCGGCCGATGAGCTGGCCAAGGCCAAGGCGGAGTGGGAGCGACGCTTGAACGAATGCCCGGCCGAGCACCGGCCGTTCCTGGTGGTGCAATATGCAACGCCAGTGCGCAATCAGTATCGGGTGAAGGCAGGAATCCCCCTGTAAACACCGATTCAAACGGTGGGAGCTGGCTTGCTGTGGCGAGGGAGCTTGCTCCCGCTCGACAGCGTAGCTGGAGCCGGCTCTTTGGGGGCGCTTCGCACCCCAGCGCAAGCAAGCTTGCTCGCCACAGCAAGCCAGCTCAGTTGTTTTGTGGTGTTTTTTACAGGCGGGTGCTGATCCAGGAAACAGCCAGCGCCAGGCCCAGGCAGGCAAACCCGATGCGGTAAGCCAACCGGTGCGCCCGCTCGGTGCGCACATCCAGAAACAGCATCGGCTGGTCGATCGCGCGATCTTCGCTCTGGGCGGTCAGGTCGGCCATCGCTCGCTGCTCTCGCAGACGGGTAATAAACAGCAGCGCGGCAGCCGGGCAGGCCACCAATAAAGCAACAGCATTGATCAGCAGTGCGGGCAGCGCCATCGCAAACCTCGGTGAATCAGTATCCAGGTATCAATTCAGATACAAACCTGAACGATAGTCGCCTCCTGCGCCTAACCACTCCGTCCCCCATTAACGGCTAATGTATCCAGTAATTTACATCGTCACCTGAACGTCACCTTAACAAGCCACTCTGTTGCCCTTCGAACGTTCGGGAGCTTGTCATGCTGCATGCGCAAAACCAGGATCGGCTGTATCTGATTGCTCAAAGCGATGAGCAGGAGGCCCTCGTCGGCGGCCTCGCCTTCAACGTTCAGGACCGTCATTGGCTGGTGTATTGCGCGCTCGGCGGACACCAGCACGCCGACCTGCCGGAGCAGGACCTGCTCACTGGCGTGAGTGTGCTGGACTTTTATGTCGAAACGGCTGCATGAACGCTACAGGCGTAAAAAAACCGGGCTCATCACTGAGCCCGGTTTTTTTATAAGCGGTTACTGCGAGCTGAGCAGTTGGCCGATGCTTGGGTCCTTGAACAGGCGGGTCAAGGCATCGCTCAGCACATCGCTAACCAGCTTGGTGTTGGTTTCCTGGTTCGGCGCCATGCCGAAGCGCTGGTTCAGGGACGCACCGTAACGGCCGCTGTAGCGGCGGGTGCCGGCGGAGACGTCGGACTTGAAGGTGGCGCCAATGGACGCCTCGGTCACGTACAGGCCTTCTTTAGGCGACTGGTACTTCAGCTCGGCCAGGGTGATGGTCAGCTGCGGCGCACCCGGCGCATTGGGGCTTGGCGTGAAGCCCAGCAGGCGCACGGCGGCTTCCGCCTGGGCCTGCAGCTTGGGCAGTACGTCCTGGGCATTCACAGAAACCAAAGCGGTTTCAGGGTACAGGCCACCGCGCGAACCGAGGGTAGGCGACGGACGGCCATCGACCACACGCACCGACACCGGCTGGCCATGCCCGACCGGCGCCAGCTGCGAGGTGACTTTCGGCTCTGGGCTGAGTTGTTGCGGGCTGTTGGCGCAGCCAACCAGGGTCAAACTGGTCACAGTGATCAAACCGAACAACAGGCGTTGCAACATACTCATTTCTCCAGGACTAGGCGCAAACAGGCCAGCAGTATAACGGTGCACGCCCGCCACTCACCAGCCATCCTGAACGGCGGCTGAAGCCGGGTTGAAATTACAATTTCGCATAAATCCGTCATTTCAATGTCATGGCACACTGGCAACCTTCGAGCATGTAACGTAATAGGTACAAAGCCATGCGCCTTCTCAAATCGCTGTTCATGCCAAACGCCCGTCATCGCCACTATGCCCTGCTTGACGCACACGGCCATTGCCTGGCGTTCAAGCAATGCAGCTTGCCACCGGTCGGCGAAGGCTGGGTGGAAGTGGCCGAGACCCATCTGGGCTGGATGCACCGTCCGCTGCCGGCCAGCGCCCGGGTGAACACGAGGGTGGCACACGAGCATCCACGTCACGCGCTGGCTTCCTGACCAAAGCCTTAATAAAAGTCATAAAACACGCCCATTTCCTTGGCGTTCTTCGCTACAATCTCCCCCCGATTATAAGGACGTCTCCTGATCGGGCCTCGCAGCATCGTTAATGCCTCGGCATTAACCCCCAATCGCCCACAGAGAGCCGCCCACACAGATCGAATAGAGCTGGCGTGCTTGCTGCTGTCGTTGCACACCACCCCTCTGTATCGCATCTGCCAGAGCTGCCATTGCGCTCGGCCACTTGTGTTGTTTGCCCGTTTTTGCCGCGTGTCGGCAAGGTATCCGGGCCAGGTGCCAGGCTGGGGCAGCCCTTTTTTGAGGTTCACGTCTTCAAAAGAGCGTGAAAAAACGGGTTTTCACAACTTCACAAGAGTGTGGCGAGCAAATGAATAGTTTGGCGTTTGTACAAGCACCATCAGCGTCTGGAACAGCCCAACCACACAGGACCGAGCACGCCTCAACAACCGGAGCTTGAGCCTGTCCGCTACGGATTGGTTGCACGAATCACACGCTTTGACCATAAGTCGAATTGCCACAGGCGCCCATGAATGCGTTCATAGGCAGATTAGCCCGGCAGGAAGCGTGTGCTGAAGGTGCAAGGAATTGCGAATCGGACATGGCGATCCTGGCCATGGGTAATCTGGGGCAACACGTGAACCGCCCCATCACTCCTGGCAGCCATGCCGTCAATTTGGTGCTGCAGATTTTGGAGACGCGTTAAATGGCGCATAACGAAGCAGTCGACGTAGTACTGGTAGGGGCCGGCATCATGAGTGCCACCCTGGCCGTACTGCTCAAAGAGCTCGACCCCGGCCTCAAGCTGGAAGTCGTTGAGCTGATGGATTCGGGTGCCGCGGAAAGTTCCAACCCGTGGAACAACGCCGGTACCGGCCACGCCGGGCTGTGTGAGCTGAACTACACGCCGCAGGCCGCCGATGGCTCCATCGATATCAAGAAAGCCGTGCACATCAACACTCAGTTCGAGGTGTCGAAGCAGTTCTGGGCATACCTGACCAAAAAGGGCACCTTTGGCTCGTCCAAATCCTTTATCAGCCCGGTACCGCACCTGAGCTTCGTGCAGGGCGAAAAAGGCGTGTCCTTCCTCAAGAAGCGTTTTGAATCCCTCAGCCAGCACCACGCGTTTTCGGACATGCACTACACCGAAGACCGCAGCGAGATGGCTGAGTGGATGCCGCTGATGATGCCGGGCCGCCCGCTCGATGAAAAAATCGCGGCCACCCGTGTCATGAACGGCACCGACGTCAATTTCGGTGCGCTGACCAACCAACTGCTGAGCCACCTGACCAGTTCGCCCGACGCGCAGGTCAAGTACTGCAAGCGCGTGACTGGCTTGAAGCGCAACGGTGCCGGCTGGACCGTGAGCATCAAGGACGTGAACAGCGGCAACAGCCGTGAAGTGGATGCCAAATTCGTGTTCCTCGGCGCCGGTGGCGCTGCCCTGCCGCTGCTGCAGGCCTCGGGCATCGAGGAAAGCAAAGGCTTTGGCGGCTTCCCGGTCAGTGGCCAGTGGCTGCGTTGCGACAACCCGGACGTGGTCAAGCACCACCAGGCCAAGGTCTACAGCCAGGCTGCCGTAGGTTCGCCGCCGATGTCCGTGCCGCACCTGGACACCCGCGTGGTCGATGGCAAGAAGTCTCTGCTGTTCGGGCCATACGCTGGCTTCACCACCAAGTTCCTCAAGCACGGCTCGTTCCTTGACCTGCCCATGTCGATTCGCGCCGGCAACATCGGCCCGATGCTGGCGGTAGCCCGTGACAACATGGACCTGACCAAGTACCTGGTCAGCGAAGTGCGCCAGTCCATGGAACAGCGCCTGGAATCCCTGCGTCGTTTCTACCCGGAAGCGAAAGCCGAAGACTGGCGCCTGGAAGTGGCCGGCCAACGGGTGCAGATCATCAAGAAAGACCCGAAGAAAGGCGGCGTGCTGCAATTCGGCACCGAGCTGGTCGCGGCCAAGGACGGCTCGCTGGCCGCTCTGCTGGGCGCCTCTCCGGGTGCTTCGGTGACGGTTTCGATCATGCTGGAGTTGATCGAGAAGTGCTTCCCGCAGAAAGCCGCCGGCGAATGGGCTGCCAAACTGCACGAGATCTTCCCGGCGCGGGAAAAAGTCCTGGAAACGGACGCCGAGCTGTATCGCAAGATCAACGCGCAGAACAACATCAGCCTGGAGCTGGTTGCGCCTGCCGCCGAGACCGAGAGCTACGCTTGAGGCCTTGAAGCCATAAAAAACGCCCCGTCCTCTGCATGAGAACGGGGCGTTTTTTTATGCCTCGGATAATCAGCCGCGAGCGTTTTCGATCAATTCGATGTACTCGTCCGCGTTGCGCTGGTCCTTGATCAGGTCGACGAAGGTCTGGCCATGCTCGTCCTTGCCGTCGAGGTCCAGGCCGGCCTCCTTGAAGAAGCCCAGGAATCGCTCGAAATCGTCGATACGCAGGCCACGGTAGGCCTTGATCAGTTTGTGCAGGGACGGCGACGTCGCATCAACCGGTTCGAAGTCCAGGAACAACTTGATCTGGTCGTCGCCGATCTCGTCACCAATCACCTGTTTCTTATCTTTACGCATTACCGACTCCAGCCTGCAGACATTTACACGGGAAAAGCAGTTTACCTGCGGCGCGCGTGCTTCGGAAACAATGAAGATCCAATGTGGGAGCGGGCTTGCTCGCGAATGCGGAATGTCAGTTAAAGATAAGTTGACTGACCTATCGCATTCGCGAGCAAGCCCGCTCCCACAATTGGATCTACTGTGTTCTGGCTACTGGGTACGCACGGCGCCGGTATGCAGATCCGCCCAGATATGCCCATTGGCGTAGCTCAGGAATTGCACATACACCGTTTCATTGCGCAGCAAGTCGACGATCACACGGTACTGGGCCACGGGGTAGGACAAGGTCAGGGTCTTGCTCTTGTCGTCGTAGGCCGGCTTTTTCAGGCTTTTGCTTTCGGCATCGAAGTTGAGCACCACCTGGGCGATGGTAGCGCCCTTGTTCAAGGACTTGCCCTTGAGGCGGATCATCAGCGGCGAGGTCACCGGAATCGGCTGCTGGGTGGACTGACGCTGGTTGCCGACGACAACCGCGTACTCCGTGACTTGCAACAGTTGCTGCTGGTCGGCAGCCTCTGCGCGCAGGGTCAGGTCGTCGGGCGGCAAAAACTGGCTGTGCATCACCGCAGGCGCAGCCGCCAGTGGCAAGCTGAGGGTCAGCGCCAGGGCAGCGCAGGTGCGTATCAACAGGCTCATGGGCCGCTCCAGAAAAGGTGGCCGAGCACTGTAGCTCAATCGAACTGGGCAAGCATCCAGCGTTGATACTCGGCCACGCCGGCATCGCCTTCGCGAGGCGCCCATTCAGGCTGCTCGCCCTCCCCCACCGGCCGATAGGGGCCGGCCTTGCATTCGAACATCACAGTGCCGGGCTCAAGCACCACCAGGCCGTGGAAAACCCCGGGCGCAAGATCGACACCGGAGCACTCGCCGCCCGCCTGCATCACGCGCTTGGCAATCACTTCGCCGGCTTCGCTGAACACCAGCAGGCCCAGGCGCCCTTGAAGGACCAGCAAGGTTTCTGCCTTGTCAGCCCCCAAGTGTCGGTGAGGCGGAATATAGGTACTGGGCTGCAGCCCCACCGCCATGCGATGGCACGGCTCTTCCATCTGGTGGAAGTTGTGGTGGGTCCGGCCACGGGGGCTGGCGCCCGCTTTCTCGGCCAATTCGGCAAACAGCGTCTGATCAAGAAAGCGAGTCATGGCTTACATCCCTTTGACGGCATAGATACCGTTGGCGTTGCGCCAGTAACCTTTGTAGTCCATGCCGTAACCGAAGATGTAACGGTCGATGCACGGCAGGCCCACGTAATCGGCTTTCAGGTCTGGGCGAGCCTTGCGGTCGTGGTCCTTGTCGATCAGCACGGCGGTGTGCACTTTGCGCGCGCCGGCGTGTTTGCAGAAGTCGATGATCGCGCCCAGGGTGTGACCTTCGTCGAGGATGTCGTCGATGATCAGCACGTCACGGTCGATGAACGAGACTTCTGGCTTGGCTTTCCAGAACAGGTCGCCGCCACTGGTCTCGTTGCGATAACGGGTGGCGTGCAGGTAGGACGCTTCCAGCGGGAATTGCAGGTGGGTCAGCAATTTGCCGGCGAAGATCAGGCCACCGTTCATCACGCAGAAGACCACCGGGTTGGTGTCGGCCATTTCGCGAGTAATGTGTGCGCCGACCTCGGCGATCGCTGCTTCGACTTGCGCTTCGGTGTACAGGCAGTCAGCCTCACGCATGATTTGACGGATATGCTCAAGATCAGCGGACATGGCGCTCTCCAAGGGGGTGCTGTGGCAAGAAAAGCGGGCGAAGGTACGCTTCTCGTGCGCTCCGAGCAAGCCTTAATGGACTAACGTACTAGATGTCTATAGGACAACACCCTCGGATAGATTAATCTAGGCCGGTTTTTTTGCCCGCCGCCGGAGCCTTTCCCATGCCCACTCGCGAGATCCGCCACCCGCTGATCCGACACAAACTCGGCCTTATGCGCCGCGCCGACATCAGCACGAAGAATTTCCGTGAGCTTGCTCAGGAAGTCGGAGCGTTGCTCACTTACGAAGCCACCAAGGATCTGCCCCTGGAAACCTACGAGATCCCCGGTTGGGCCGGTCCCGTCCAGGTCGAGAAGATCGCTGGTAAGAAAATCACTGTGGTGCCTATTTTGCGCGCCGGTATCGGCATGCTCGAAGGCGTCCTCAGCCTGATTCCGGGCGCCAAGGTCAGCGCCGTAGGCGTGGCCCGCAATGAAGAAACGCTGGAAGCCCATACCTACCTGGAAAAACTCGTCCCGGAAATCGACGAGCGCCTGGCCATGATCATCGACCCGATGCTCGCCACCGGCAGTTCCATGGTCGCCACCATCGACCTGCTGAAAAAAGCCGGCTGCAAGGACATCCGCGCCATGGTGCTGGTGGCTGCGCCGGAAGGTATCGCCGCTGTCGAGAAAGCCCACCCGGACGTGCAGATCTACACCGCGTCCATTGATGAGCGCCTGAACGAGCACGGCTACATCATCCCGGGCCTGGGCGATGCCGGTGACAAGATCTTCGGCACCAAGCAGAAGGACGCGTGAGCATGCAGGATGAATTCAACGACCCGCTTTGGCGCCAGATCCTGTCTGGCGCACAAATGCTCTTCGTGGCATTTGGCGCGCTGGTGTTGATGCCGCTGATCACAGGTCTTGATCCAAACGTTGCACTGTTCACCGCCGGCCTGGGCACGTTGTTGTTCCAGCTGGTGACAGGTCGGCAGGTGCCGGTTTTCCTGGCGTCGAGCTTTGCCTTCATCACGCCGATCATTCTCGCCAAGGGCCAGTTCGGCCTCGCCGCGACCATGGGCGGGGTGATGGCGGCCGGTTTCGTTTATACCTTCCTGGGCCTGGCGGTGAAGATCAAGGGCACCGGGTTTATCGACCGGTTGCTGCCCCCTGTGGTCATCGGCCCGGTGATTATCTCCATTGGCCTGGCGATGGCGCCGATTGCGGCCAATATGGCGATGGGCAAGGCCGGTGATGGCAGCGAACTGATCCATTACCAGACGGCAATGATGATCTCGATGCCGGCGCTGCTGACCACGTTGATCGTGGCGGTGTTCGGCAAAGGCATTTTCCGCCTGGTGCCGATCATCTCCGGCGTGCTGGTCGGTTTTGCCATGTCGTTCTACTTTGGCGTGGTCGACACCGCAAAAATTGCCGCTGCACCGTGGTTCGCCCTGCCCCACTTCACTGCGCCGGAATTCAACTGGCAGGCCATCCTGTTTATCGTCCCAGTGGCCCTGGCCCCGGCGATCGAACACATCGGTGGCGTGATTGCGGTGGGCAGCGTGACCGGTCGCGACTACCTGAAGAAGCCCGGCCTGCATCGCACCCTGCTGGGTGACGGCATCGCCACGACGGCAGCCGGTTTGTTTGGCGGCCCGCCGAACACCACCTACGCCGAAGTGACCGGTGCGGTGATGCTGACCAAGAACTACAACCCGAAGATCATGACCTGGGCGGCCATCTTTGCCATCAGCCTGGCGTTTATCGGTAAGTTCGGCGCGTTGCTGCAGAGCATTCCGGTGCCGGTGATGGGCGGGATTCTGTGCCTGCTGTTCGGCTCGATTGCGGCGGTGGGGATGAACACACTGATCCGCCACAAGATCGACCTGGGCGAAGCGCGCAACCTGGTGATTGTGTCGGTGACGCTGGTGTTCGGGATTGGCGGTGTGCTGGTTGGCACCGGCACCGGCCCGGATGATTTCGGCCTCAAGGGCATTGCCCTGTGTGCGGTGGTGGCGATTGGTTTGAACCTGCTGCTGCCGGGCAATGATGGTTGGAAGAACAAGAAGTCGGATGAGCCGTTGATCTAACTGCCTCAACGCAAAACCAAATGTGGGAGCGGGCTTGCTCGCGAATGCAGTGTGTCATTCAGCACATCAGTGACTGAACCACCGCATTCGCGAGCAAGCCCGCTCCCACATTTTTTGATCTTCAGGGAGCTTAGAGCTCGCCCAGGCCGTCGATCAGCGCCTGATTCTGCTCCGGCGTACCGATGCTGATCCGCAGGAACTGGGCAATCCGCTCCTGCTTGAAGTGCCGCACGATCACACCCTGCTCACGCAGTTTGGCCGCCAGGCCGGCAGCGTCGTGCTTGGGATGACGGGCAAAGATGAAGTTGGCCGCCGAAGGCAACACCTCAAACCCCTTGCCTTCCAACTGAGCGACCACCTTATTGCGGCTGTCGATCACCAGTTGGCATGTCTTCTCGAAATACTCACGGTCCTCAAACGCTGCCGCCGCGCCGACAATCGCCAGGCGATCCAGCGGGTAGGAGTTGAAGCTGTTCTTGACCCGCTCCAGCGCTTCGATCAGGTCCGGGTGGCCCACGGCCAGGCCCACGCGTAAACCGGCCAGTGAGCGCGATTTGGACAGGGTCTGGGTCACCAGCAGGTTCGGGTAGCGGTCCACCAGGCTGATCGCGGTCTCACCGCCGAAGTCGATATAGGCTTCATCGACCACCACCACCGAATCCGGACTGGCCTTGAGGATCTGCTCCACCGCATCCAGCGCCAGCACGCAGCCCGTCGGCGCGTTCGGGTTGGGGAAGATGATCCCGCCGTTGGGCTTGGCGTAATCCGCTACCCGGATCTGGAACTGCTCGTCCAAGGGCACAGGGGCCGACCGGATGCCGTACAGGCCGCAGTAGACCGGATAGAAGCTGTAGCTGATGTCCGGGAACAGCAGCGGCAGATCGTGCTGGAACAAACCGTGGAAGATGTGCGCCAGGACTTCGTCGGAACCGTTGCCGAGGAACACCTTGCCGGCATCCACGCCGTAATACTTGGCCACGGCCTGCTTGAGCAGGTCGCTGTTGGGGTCCGGGTACAGGCGCAGGTTGTCGTTCAGCTCGGCCTGCATCGCGGCCAACGCCTTGGGCGATGGGCCGTAGGGGTTTTCATTGGTGTTGAGCTTGACCAGCTTGGTCAGCTTCGGCTGCTCGCCGGGCACGTAAGGCACGAGGTCCTTGACGAAAGGGCTCCAGAATTTGCTCATGTCTCAGTTCCCCTTCTGTTCAAGGATGCGGTATTCGGCGCTGCGGGCGTGGGCACTCAGGGACTCACCGCGGGCCAGTACCGAAGCGGTCTTGCCCAGCTCGGAAGCGCCCTGCGGCGAGCAGAAAATGATCGACGAACGCTTCTGGAAGTCGTACACCCCCAGCGGCGACGAGAAGCGTGCAGTGCCGGAGGTCGGCAGCACGTGGTTCGGGCCCGCGCAGTAGTCACCCAGGGCTTCGCTGGTGTGGCGGCCCATGAAGATCGCACCGGCGTGGCGAATCGACGGCAGCCAGGCCTGAGGGTCGGCCACGGACAGTTCCAAGTGCTCCGGCGCGATACGGTTGGCCACTTCGATGGCCTGCTCCATGTTACGCACCAGGATCAGCGCGCCGCGGCCATTGATCGACTTCTCGATGATCTCGGCGCGCTCCATGGTGGGCATCAGCTTATTGATGCTGGCGGCGACCTTGTCGAGGAACTCGGCATCCGGGCTGACCAGGATCGCCTGGGCGTCTTCGTCGTGCTCGGCCTGGGAGAACAGGTCCATGGCAATCCAGTCCGGATCGGTCTGGCCATCGCATACCACGAGGATTTCCGAAGGGCCGGCGATCATGTCGATACCAACCTGGCCGAACACATGGCGCTTGGCAGTGGCAACGTAGATGTTGCCAGGGCCGACCACCTTGTCGACCTTCGGCACGCTTTCGGTGCCATAGGCCAGGGCCGCAACGGCCTGTGCGCCACCGATGGTGAACACACGGTCGACACCGGCGATGCACGCTGCCGCCAGCACCAGTTCGTTGATTTCACCACGCGGGGTTGGCACCACCATGACCACTTCGGTCACGCCGGCCACCTTGGCAGGAATGGCGTTCATCAACACCGACGATGGGTAGGACGCTTTACCGCCTGGCACATACAGGCCGGCACGGTCCAACGGCGTGACCTTCTGGCCCAGCACGGTGCCGTCGGCCTCGGTGTAGCTCCAGGAGTCCTGCTTTTGCTTCTCGTGGTAGCTGCGCACCCGCGCCGCCGCCACTTCCAGGGCTTCGCGCTGGGGCGCAGTGATGCGCGTCAGGGCCAGCTCCAGGCGTTCGCGGGGCAGGATCAGGTCGGCCATGGACTTGACGTCCAGGCCATCGAACTGGCGGGTGAAGTCCACCAGCGCCGCATCACCGCGCTCGCGCACGGCCTTGATGATGTCGAGCACCCGCCCGTTGACCGAATCGTCGGACACGCTTTCCCAGCTCAGCAGATGATCCAGATGATGGGCGAAATCCGGATCGGCAGCGTTGAGTCGGGCAATTGCAGTGGACGTGGTCATAGCGAGGGCCTCATAGGATTGGCAAAAATGCTCAGGCGCCGAAAGTTAGCAGTCGATCCGCTTGGGCACCTGAGAATTCTGGCTATGAGGCGGATAGACGGGCGCAGCTGTTCAGCTACGCGGGTAAGTCAACCGCGGTGTCGCGACTCCACTGCCTTGCGCAGGGTGTCGATCAACGCCTGGATACGGGCGTGCTGCATCTTCATCGACGCTTTGTTGACGATCAGGCGGGAGCTGATGTCAGCAATGAAATCCTGAGGCTCCAGGCCATTGGCACGCAGGGTGTTGCCGGTGTCGACCACGTCGATGATCTTGTCGGCCAGGCCGATCAACGGGGCCAGCTCCATCGAACCGTAGAGCTTGATGATGTCGACCTGGCGACCTTGCTCGGCGTAGTAACGCTTGGCAACGTTGACGAACTTGGTGGCCACGCGCAGGCGCCCCTTTGGCTCGACATCACCGACACGGCCGGCAGTCATCAGCTTGCACAGCGCGATACGCAGGTCCAGCGGCTCGTACAAACCCTGGCCGCCGTATTCCATCAGCACGTCCTTGCCGGCGACACCCAGGTCGGCCGCGCCATGCTCAACGTAGGTCGGCACGTCGGTAGCCCGCACGATCAACAGACGGACGTCGTCCTGGGTCGTGGGGATGATCAGCTTGCGGCTCTTGTCCGGATTCTCGGTCGGCACGATGCCCGCTTCAGCCAGAAGCGGCAAAGTGTCGTCAAGGATGCGGCCCTTGGACAGTGCGATGGTCAACATGGGAAACGTCAGTCCTTCATCAGGCTATTGCTGTCCGGTCGCGAACGGCGCCAGACACAGTTCGAGGCCATTACAGCCTCGATTTTAAACAAATTCAGCATATTGCTTCTTCAACTTGTAGTGAGCGGGCTTGCCCCGCAACGTGGTGTGTCAGGCGCCTTAACCCTCCCTGATACACCGCGGCGCGGGGCAAGCCCGTTCACTACAAACAGCAACTAGCCCGGTACGCGGCGGATTTTCGCGCCGAGCATCTGCAGTTTCTCTTCGATGCACTCGTAACCACGGTCGATGTGGTAGATGCGGTCGATCAGGGTGTCGCCCTCGGCGATCAGCGCCGAGATTACCAGGCTGGCCGAGGCGCGCAGGTCGGTGGCCATCACTGGCGCGCCCTTGAGCTTCTCGGTGCCGGTCACGATGGCGGTGTTGCCTTCGACCTGGATCTTGGCGCCCATGCGGTGCAATTCGTACACGTGCATGAAGCGGTTTTCGAAGATGGTCTCGATGACCGCACCGGTGCCTTCGGCAATGGCGTTCAGGGAGATGAACTGCGCCTGCATGTCGGTCGGGAACGCCGGATAGGGAGCGGTACGCACGTTGACGGCCTTGGGACGCTTGCCGTGCATGTTCAGCTCGATCCAGTCTTCGCCGGTGGTGATTTCGGCACCGGCTTCGCGCAGTTTCTCAAGCACCGCTTCCAGGATGGTCGGATCGGTGTCCTTGACCTTGACGCGGCCACCGGTGACGGCAGCGGCAACCAGGTAAGTGCCGGTCTCGATACGGTCCGGCATTACTTTGTAGGTGGCCGAGTGCAGGCGTTTCACACCGTCGATGGTGATGGTGTCGGTGCCAGCGCCGGTGATATTGGCACCCATGGCGATCAGGAAGTTGGCCAGGTCGACCACTTCCGGCTCGCGCGCGGCGTTTTGCAGGACGCTGCGGCCGTTGGCCAGGGCAGCGGCCATCATGATGTTCTCGGTACCGGTCACGCTGACGGTATCGAAGAAGAAGTTGGCACCACGCAGGCCGCCTTCCGGCGCCTTGGCCTTGATGTAGCCGCCTTCGACGTCAATGGTCGCGCCCATGGCTTCGAGGCCACGGATGTGCAGGTCAACCGGACGCGAACCGATGGCGCAACCGCCAGGCAGTGCCACTTCGGCTTCGCCGAAACGGGCAACCATCGGGCCCAGTACCAGGATCGAGGCACGCATGGTTTTCACCAGCTCGTACGGAGCGACCAGGGTCTTGATGGTGCGCGGGTCGATTTCGACGGCCAGCTTCTCGTCGATCACCGGCTCAATACCCATGCGACCGAACAGTTCGATCATGGTGGTGATGTCGTGCAGGTGCGGCAGGTTGGCCACGGTAACCGGGCCATCGCACAGCAGGGTCGCCGCCAGGATCGGCAGAGCGGAGTTTTTCGCACCGGAAATGCGAATCTCGCCATCAAGGCGGGCACCGCCGGTAATAATCAATTTATCCATAAGAATCTCGACGCCTTGGGGGCTCAGGTGCGCTCGGCCCAGGCCGCGCGGCTGAAAAATTTCATAGTGACCGCATGGATGCTGCCATCGGTGATCCATGGGTTCAAATGGGCATAGATCTGCTGCTGACGCTTGACCGGGCTCAATGCCGCCAGTTCATCGCTAATCACGTTCAGCTGGAAGTTGCAGCCTTCGCCTTCAACTTCTACGTTCGTATCCGGCAGCTTTCCTTCAAGGAAGCGCTTAACTTCTAGGGCCTGCATGCTCAACCTCTATCGGCGCCCAGTGCGCACGGGTCGCACATCATACAAAAAAGCCCCGCGCCTGCGAACCCCGCATAGCAGGACTCTGACGGGGGGCTTTCCTGAAAATGGCTATTAAGGATGCGCCAACAGCTCGGTCAGGCCAGAAACCTCGGCAATTTCCCGCATGTCCTCGGGCATTGCACGGATGCTGACCGGCTTTTTGATCGCCTCGGCATCTCGGATAAAGCACAGCAATAACGACAAGCCAACGCTGCTGGACTTGGTCACCGCCGAGCAATCGAGCACCAGTGCAGGCGCGGTGCTGGTCTTGATCAGCGCCTGGCCCTGCTTGCGCAGGTCAGGCCCGGTGCGGTAGTCCAGCACGCCGCTGAGGAACAACTCGCCGGCGTCGCCGAGACGAACAGCCGACTCGGTCATTGTGCGGACTTCCCGGCAGCTTGCTTGTCAGTTTCTTCCTTGGCCTTGGCCACTTCACCGGCCCAACCGTTGATGGTCTTGTCCAGGTCGTTGCCGTTGCGCTGCATGGCGTCAGCGAACTGATCACGGAACAGCTTGCCGATGTTGATGCCGTTGATGATCACGTTGCGCAGTTTCCACTCGCCGTTGACCTTCTCCAGCGTGTACTGCACAGGGTAGACCGCGCCGTTGTTGCCTTTGACAGTCATGCCGACGCTGGTACGGTCGCCCGACTCGTCCTTGGCAGGGTCCACGGTGATGCCCTGGTTGTTGTACTCAAGCAGCGCGTTGCCGTAGAACTGGAACAGGCCCTTCTTGAAGTTTTCCTGGAAGGTCTGCATCTGCGCCGGGGTCGCCTTGCGCGAATACTTGACGGTCATGATGCTGCGGGAAATGCCTTCGGCATCCACCACCGGGCCCACGATCGAGTTCAGCGCGTCGTAGAACTTACTCGGGTCCTGCTTGTACTGCTCTTTGTTGGCAGTCAGGTCAGCCAGCATCTTGCTGGTCGTATCCTGCACCAGATCGTGCGCAGAACCTGCCGCGTTGGCCAGCAGCGGCAGCGCTGCAAGCAATACCAGCAGGCCACGTCGCAAGGTAGAGATCATGAACAGATTCCTCATTTGGCGTCTTTATTGACCGTATTGAGCAGGAATTTACCGATCAGGTCTTCAAGCACCAGCGACGACTGCGTGTCGTGGATGGTCGAACCATCCTTGAGCAGGGCTGTTTCCCCGCCCACGCTGACACCGATGTACTTCTCGCCCAGCAGACCCGCTGTGAGGATAGATGCAGTGGAGTCAGTCGGCAGATTATCTACCTTCTTGTCCACCTGCATGGTCACCCGGCCGGTGAAGCTGTCGCGATCCAGATCGATTGCCGTGACCTTGCCGATGGTAACGCCGGCCATGGTCACTTTAGCTCTGACCGTCAAACCGGCGATATTGTCGAAGTACGCATAAAGTTTATAAGTATCGGCGGTGGGGCTGGCCGACAGGCCACTGACCCGCAGGGCCAGCAACAGTAAAGCCAGGATGCCAGCCAGCAAGAAAAGGCCGACACCGATTTCCACAGTGCGGTTTTGCATCAGAAATCTCCAAACATCAAGGCGGTCAAAATGAAGTCAAGGCCCAGTACCGCCAGCGAGGCGTACACAACGGTCTTGGTGGTGGCGCGACTGATCCCTTCTGAGGTGGGCTCACAGTCGTAGCCTTGGAATACGGCGATCCAGGTCACTACAAAGGCGAAAACGATGCTTTTGATGATGCCGTTGAGCACGTCACCACTGAAGGTCACGCTGTTCTGCATGTTGGCCCAGTAGGAACCGTCATAGACGCCCAGCCAGTCAACCGCCACCCACGAACCGCCCCAGATACCGACCACGCTGAAGATCATTGCCAGCAGCGGCAGGGAAATGAAGCCGGCCCACAGGCGCGGGGCGACGATGTACTTGAGCGGGTCCACGCCGATCATTTCCAGGCTGGACAGCTGTTCGGTGGACTTCATGTTGCCGATTTCTGCCGTCAGGGCAGAACCGGCGCGCCCGGCAAACAGTAAGGCGGTGACCACCGGCCCCAGTTCACGCAACAGCGTCAGGGCGACCATCTGCCCCACCGCCTGCTCCGAACCGTAACTGGACAGAATGTTGAAACCCTGCAGCGCCAGCACCATGCCAATGAACACGCCGGAAACGACGATGATCACCAGGGACATCACGCCCACCGAGTGCAACTGCTTGATCAGCAGGCCAAAACCGCCGCCGATGCCGCCACGACCGAGCAAGGCATGAAACAGGAAGAGGGTGGAACGGCCCAGCACTTCGACAATGTCGATGCCCGAGCGGCCGAAAAGGCGAACCTTTTCGATAAGAGATGTCTTGCGCATCAGCGCTTCCCCAGAAGATCTGAGCGGTAGTCCGCTGCCGGAAAATGGAAAGGCACCGGGCCATCAGGATCGCCGGTCATGAATTGGCGAATGCGCGGGTTATCGGCGTTCATCAACTCTTCTGGAGTGCCCTGCCCCAACACCTGGCCATCACCGACGACATAGAGGTAGTCGGCGATGCTCGCGGTTTCGGCCAGGTCATGGGAAACCACGATACTGGTGATACCCAGCGCATCGTTGAGCAATCGAATGAGGCGTACCAATACGCCCATGGCGATCGGATCCTGACCCACGAACGGTTCGTCGTACATGAGGATCTGCGGGTCGAGGGCGATGGCCCGCGCCAGTGCGACACGGCGCTTCATGCCACCGGACAGTTCGTCAGGCATCAGGTCGACGGCACCGCGAAGGCCCACGGCCTGCAGTTTCAGCAACACAATGTCACGAATCATTTCATCGGACAGCTGGGTATGCACCCGCAGCGGAAACGCCACGTTTTCGAATACATCGAGATCGGTGAACAACGCACCGCTCTGGAACAGCACACCCATGTGCTTGCGCGCATCGAACAGGTCGCTGCGCGACAGCGTCGGCAGGTTCTGTCCATTGACCCACACTTCGCCGGCACTGGGCCGCAATTGCATGCCCATCAGGCGCAACAGAGTGGTCTTGCCACAGCCTGAAGGGCCCATGATGCCCGTGACCTTGCCGCGGGGAATGCGAATATCGACGTTATTGAAGATGCTGCGCGTCCCGCGCTTGAAGGTAAGGCCCTTCAGCTCGACCGCGTAGGCGTTATCGGCACTCATCTAAACTCCTTGGGATGCAGCCTCTCACTCAGACACCATGTGTACGACATTCGTTTGCAACGGATGTGCAAGCAGGTAGCCACATGGGTTGGGTGAACCGAACTGGCGGCGAACTATATCACTGCTGGTGCGGCGCCCCCAAGGCCGGAACTGCGCTTGTTCAGATTGACGACAGGGAAAAACATTGCCGACTGTGTTGGGCGGGAGCGGAATCTCTGACGCCTTGTGAATAAAGCCTGACGAACTTGCGTGAGGGAATTGATCATTACCGCTATAATCGCCGACTTTTCGTCAGGCTATACGATTTCAGACATGAG
This sequence comes from Pseudomonas sp. BIGb0164, assembly GCF_024810135.1. Taxonomy (NCBI): domain Bacteria; kingdom Pseudomonadati; phylum Pseudomonadota; class Gammaproteobacteria; order Pseudomonadales; family Pseudomonadaceae; genus Pseudomonas; species Pseudomonas sp. BIGb0164. Next base: position 613,782 of record NZ_JANUEA010000002.1, read on the forward strand.
CCAATCCAGCGACCTTATTCAATCCGCACAGCGCACCATCCGCCTCGAGCTCGAAGCCGTAGAGGGCTTGCTGGCCCATATCGACGCGGATTTCGTACGCGCCTGCGAGATGATTCTGGCCAGCAAAGGCCGCGTTGTTGTGGTCGGCATGGGTAAATCCGGACACATCGGCAACAAGATCGCCGCCACGCTGGCAAGCACCGGGACCACCTCGTTTTTCGTGCATCCGGCAGAAGCCAGCCACGGCGACATGGGCATGATCACCAAGGATGACATCATCCTGGCGCTGTCCAACTCCGGCACCACCAACGAAATCGTCACCCTGTTGCCGCTGATCAAGCGCCTGGGCATCAAGATGATCAGCATCACCGGCAACCCGGAATCGACGCTGGCCAAGGCCGCCGAAGTGAACCTCAACGTTCACGTGGCCCACGAGGCCTGCCCGCTGAACCTGGCGCCGACGTCATCGACCACCGCCGCCCTGGTCATGGGTGATGCGCTGGCCGTTGCCCTGCTGGAAGCCCGCGGTTTTACCGCAGAAGACTTCGCTTTCTCCCATCCCGGTGGCGCCCTGGGCCGCCGCCTGCTGTTGAAAGTGGAAAACGTCATGCATGCAGGCGATGAATTGCCTCACGTCCAGCGCGGCACGCTACTGAAGGACGCGCTGATGGAAATGACCCGCAAGGGCCTCGGCATGACCGTTATCCTGGAAGCCGATGGCCGCCTGGCCGGGGTATTCACCGACGGCGACTTGCGCCGCACCCTGGACCGCACCATCGACATCCACACCGCGACCATCGATGCGGTCATGACCCCTCATGGCAAGACCGCACGCCCGGAAATGCTGGCTGCAGAAGCGCTGAAGATCATGGAAGACCACAAGATCGGCGCGCTGGTGGTGGTCAATGAAGATGACCGCCCTATCGGCGCCCTGAACATGCACGACTTGCTGCGTGCGGGAGTAATGTAATGACAGGCGACCTGTTGCAACGCGGCAAGAACATCAAGCTGGCGATTTTCGACGTCGACGGCGTGCTGACCGATGGCCGCCTGTACTTTCTCGAAGACGGCAGCGAATTCAAGACGTTCAATACCCTCGACGGTCAGGGCATCAAGATGCTGATGGCGGCAGGAGTGCAAACGGCCATTATCAGCGGTCGCAAGACCCCGGTTGTGGAACGTCGTGCACAAAACCTGGGGATTCCTCACCTGTATCAGGGCCGTGAGGATAAACTGGTGGTTCTGGACGAGCTTCTTGGCCAACTCAACCTAAGCTATGAGCAGGTCGCCTACCTCGGTGACGACCTGCCCGACCTGCCGGTCATTCGCCGGGTAGGCCTGGGCATGGCTGTCGCCAACGCGGCAGCATTTGTTCGTGAACACGCCCATGGCATCACCACGGCCCGTGGCGGCGAAGGTGCCGCGCGTGAGTTCTGCGAATTGATCCTGCGCGCCCAGGGCAGCCTTGAAGCGGCCCACGCCGCCTACTTATAGAGCGTTTTATGCTGAGCAAAAAGATTCGCAACTTCCTGCTATTCGGGGTCATCGCCGCGCTGTTCCTCGCGGTGGGCTACTGGAATATCAGCCCGGAGCGCTTCCTCGACAAGCCTGTAGCGCAGGTTGACGACGGGGCCATCGACTATTACGCCATCAACGCCAAAAGCGTGCAGTTCCTGCCCGACGGCAAGGTGCAGTACGAAATGACGTCGGACAAGGTCGAGCACTTGAAGGCTACTGAAGTGACCTTGCTGACCAACCCCGACATGAACATCTATCGCGGCACCGAGTTTCCGTGGCACGTCACCAGCAAGCGTGGCGAGGTCAACCCGGACGGCACCCAAGTAGAACTGATCGACTCGGTACGCGTTGCGCGCACTGACGACAAGAACCGCGACACCGTGATCACCACCAGTCGCATGACCGTATTCCCGCAGAAGCAATATGCGCAGACCGAGCAAGACGTTAGAATCGACGGCGCTGGCGGTGTATCGACTGGCAAGGGAATGAAAGCGTATTTGAAAGAAAGCAGGATACACCTGCTATCGAACGTAAGAGGACAGTATGAGGCTCGTTAAAACTCTCCCTATTTTGCTCGGTCTGGGCGCAGCACTGGGAAGCGTGAGCGCCTGGGCTCTGCCGAACGATAGCCAGCAACCGATCCACATCCAGGCTGACGATGCGCAGTTGGATGACAAGCAAGGCGTGGCGACCTACACCGGTGGCGTGATCATTACCCAGGGCTCGATGAAGATCACTGGCAACACGGTGACACTGACCCGCACCAAGAGCGGCGATATCGACGTCGTGACCTCGGTGGGCAACCTGGCCTATTTCGAACAGAAGCAGGCACTTGCCGACACCGCCCCGATGAAGGGCTATGGCAAGACCATTCAGTATCACGCCCAGCAGAACCGCATTGTCCTGATTGACCAGGCCAAGGTCGTCAGCACCGACGGCAACACCACGGAAGGTGAAAAAATCACCTATGACACCGTGAAACAGGTCGCCAACGCCGGTCGCGCCAATGGCAACAAGGTCACCGCACCTCGTCCGCGTATCGACATGGTTATCCAGCCGAAGAAGAAGGCCGAGTAATGGCAACCCTGAAAGCCCAGCATCTGGCCAAGGCCTACAAAAGCCGTCAGGTCGTGCGCGACGTCAGCCTGTCGATCGACAGCGGCCAGATCGTCGGCCTGCTCGGCCCCAACGGTGCCGGCAAGACCACCTGTTTCTACATGATCGTCGGCCTGGTCCAGGCAGATCAGGGCCGCGTACTGATCGACGACCTGGATGTCAGCCACCAGCCGATGCACGGTCGTGCTCGCGCCGGTATCGGCTATCTTCCCCAGGAAGCGTCGATCTTCCGCAAACTGTCGGTTTCGGACAACATCATGGCGATCCTGGAGACCCGCAAGGAACTCGACCGTGACGGCCGCCGCAAGGAGCTGGAAAGCCTGCTGCAGGAATTCCATATCAACCACATCCGCGACAACCTGGGCATGAGCCTGTCCGGTGGCGAGCGTCGCCGTGTGGAAATCGCCCGCGCATTGGCCACCGCGCCGAAGTTCATCCTGCTGGACGAACCGTTCGCCGGCGTCGACCCGATTTCGGTGGGCGATATCAAACAGATCATCCACCACCTCAAGGCCAAGGGGATCGGCGTACTGATCACTGACCACAACGTTCGCGAGACCCTCGATATCTGTGAAACCGCTTATATCGTCAACGATGGCCAATTGATCGCCGAAGGCGACTCCGCCACCATCCTGGCCAACGAACTGGTCAAGGAAGTGTACCTGGGCCACGAGTTCCGCCTGTAAGCGTCGCGGTGTCAGGCCGAACGCCAGCGCGCGCGGGAGTCAATAAAAACCTCAGTTTTTTTATTGTTACCGCGCTCTAGGCAAAGCCCCCGATATCAGGCATATAATTTGCTTATGTTTGGCGCTCACGCGCCCTGTCGTGGATGGCGCATTGCGCCGGCGAATAAGGTGTTAAGCCCCTGCCATGAAACCATCGCTAGTCCTGAGAATGGGCCAGCAGCTGACGATGACACCGCAGCTGCAACAGGCCATCCGCCTGCTCCAATTGTCGACCCTGGACCTGCAACAGGAAATCCAGGAGGCCCTGGAGTCCAATCCGATGCTCGAACGCCAGGAAGAAGGCGACGACTTCGACAATGCAGACCCGCTGGCTGACAACATCGAGCAAAAACCCAATTCCGACGTGCAGGAACCCTCCTATCAGGAAACCGCCCCGACGGTGGACAACCTGGAGGACGGCGAATGGAACGAACGCATTCCCAACGAGCTTCCCGTGGACACGGCCTGGGAAGACGTCTACCAGACCAGTGCCAGCAGCCTGCCAAGCAATGACGATGACGAGTGGGACTTTACCACCCGCACGTCCGCCGGCGAGAGCCTGCAGAGCCATCTGCTGTGGCAACTGAACCTGGCACCGATGTCCGACACCGATCGCCTGATCGCCGTCACCCTGATCGACTGCATCAATAACCAGGGCTACCTGGACGAAACCCTTGAGGAAATCCTTGAGGCATTCGACCCGGAACTGGACATTGAGCTGGACGAGATCGAAGCCGTCCTGCACCGAATCCAGCAATTCGAACCGGCCGGCATTGGCGCCCGGACCCTCAGCGAGTGCCTGCTGCTGCAATTGCGCCAACTTCCGGCCAAGACGCCTTGGCTTGCCGAGGCCCAGCGCCTGGTCAATGACTACATCGACCTGCTGGGCAGCCGCGACTACAGCCAGCTCATGCGCCGCATGAAGCTCAAGGAAGACGACCTGCGCCAGGTCATCGAGCTGGTCCAGAGCCTCAACCCACGCCCCGGTTCGCAGATCGAGTCCAGCGAAGCTGAATACGTCGTCCCTGACGTGATCGTACGCAAGGACAACGAGCGCTGGCTGGTGGAGCTTAACCAGGAGTCGGTACCACGCTTGCGCGTCAACCCGCAGTACGCCGGTTTTGTACGTCGTGCCGACACCAGCGCCGACAACACCTTCATGCGCAACCAGTTGCAGGAAGCGCGCTGGTTCATCAAGAGCCTGCAAAGCCGCAACGAAACCCTGATGAAAGTCGCCACCCAGATCGTCGAGCACCAGCGCGGCTTCCTGGAATACGGCGACGAGGCGATGAAGCCGCTGGTGCTGCATGACATCGCCGAAGCAGTGGGCATGCATGAATCGACGATCTCCCGGGTGACCACGCAGAAATTCATGCATACCCCACGGGGTATTTATGAACTGAAATACTTTTTCTCCAGCCACGTCAGCACCTCCGAAGGCGGCGAATGCTCGTCCACGGCGATCCGCGCGATCATCAAAAAACTGGTTGCCGCTGAAAATCAGAAAAAGCCATTGAGTGACAGTAAGATCGCTGGTTTACTGGAGGCACAAGGCATTCAGGTCGCCCGTCGAACCGTCGCCAAGTACCGCGAGTCCCTCGGGATCGCGCCTTCCAGCGAGCGTAAGCGTTTGATGTGACGGGCGGGCCACAGCGTTCCAGTGGCAGGCACCCCGGCCTGCCGCTTTATGCACTGGCAACGAAGGAGAAGCTGTATGCAAGTCAACATCAGTGGACACCAGCTGGAAGTCACCAAACCCCTGCGTGAATACACCGAAAGCAAGCTGAACAAGCTGGCAGGGCATTTTGACAAGATCACCAACGTGCAGGTCATCATGGAGGTCGATAAGCTCAAGCAGAAAATCGAGGCCACCCTGCACGTACCGAATGCAAAGCTCGTCGCCAATGCGGAGCATGAAGACATGTACGCGGCGATCGACTCGCTCTACGACAAGCTGGACCGCCAACTCATAAAGCATAAGGAAAAGAATCTGCACCTGATGCAAGGTACAGGTCGTTAACTCTCCCCCCATGATCCGACTTGAAACCATCCTGACCCCCGGCCGTTCCCTCGTGAACGTGCCGGGCGGCAGCAAGAAAAAAGCCCTCGAACAAATTGCCAACCTGATCGCGCGCGAAGTGCCGGATCTGGAGATGCAAGATGTCTTCGACGCGCTGATTGCCCGTGAAAAACTCGGCTCCACCGGTTTTGGCAACGGCATCGCCATCCCCCACTGCCGTCTCAAGGGTTGCGAAACACCTGTCAGTGCCCTGCTGCACCTAGAAGCTCCCATCGATTTCGACGCCATCGACGGCGCCCCGGTCGACCTGCTGTTTGTCCTGCTGGTCCCGCAAGCCGCCACCGATGCGCACCTGGAACTGCTTCGGCAGATCGCCAGCATGCTTGACCGCAAGGACGTACGCGACAAACTGCGCGGCGCCAGCAGCAATGAGGCGCTTTATCAGGTTGTCCTGGATGAACAGAACGGGCAGTAATCATGCGTTTGATCATCGTCAGCGGCCGCTCCGGCTCGGGTAAAAGCACCGCCCTCAATGTCCTTGAGGACAACGGCTTTTATTGCATCGACAACCTGCCGGCCGGCCTGCTGCCGGAGCTGGCGGAACGCGCACTGATCCACACCGAGCTGGCCCAGCCCCTGGTTGCCGTTTCGATTGATGCCCGCAACCTGCCCAGCCACCTTGAGCGTTTTCCGCAACTGCTCGAGGAGGTCAGGGCCAAGCATATTCATTGTGATGTGCTGTACCTGGACGCCGACGAAGAAACCCTGCTCAAGCGCTTTTCCGAGACCCGCCGACGTCACCCCCTCAGCAGCCCCCATCGCTCCCTGGCAGAAGCCATCGAGGATGAAACCAAGTTGCTGGGCCCGATCATTGACCTCGCCGACCTCAAGATCAACACCACCAGCCTCAATCTGTATCAGTTGCGCGATGCCATCAAGCTGCGCCTGCTCAACCAACCGGAACCTGGCACGGCGTTTCTCGTGGAGTCGTTCGGCTTCAAGCGCGGCATGCCGGTGGACGCCGACCTGGTGTTCGATGTGCGCTGCCTGCCCAACCCTTACTGGAAGCCGGAACTGCGCGAACAATCCGGGCTGGACTTGCCTGTAGCCGAATACCTGGCCGCGCAGCCGGATGTTGAAGAGATGTTCCAGGATATCTCCAGCTACCTGCTCAAATGGCTACCCCGCTTTGCCGCGAGCAATCGCGCGTACGTCACCATTGCCATCGGCTGCACCGGTGGTCACCACCGCTCCGTCTACCTGACCGAGCGCCTGGGCCAGGTGCTGCAACAAACCCTCAAGAACGTCCAGGTCCGCCACCGCGACCTTAGCTGAAAGGAACACCTGCGCGATGCCCGCTCTGGAAATTGAAATCATCAACAAGCTAGGCCTGCACGCCCGTGCCTCAGCCAAATTCGTCGGCGTGGCCGGGCAGTTTCCTTGCCAGATCCGCGCCGGTCGCACACCGGAATCGATGGTCGACGGCAAGAGCATCATGGCCATGATGATGCTGGCAGCCGGCAAGGGCACCAAGATTCACCTGAAGACGGAAGGCGAACAGGAAGACGAAGCCATGGCTGCACTGGTGGCGTTGATCAACAACTACTTCGACGAAGGCGAATAGCCCCATCCCTTGTAGAAGCCCGGCTTGCCCGGCGATGAGGCCTTTGAGTCAGGTGTTGGACCTGAGGACGCCATCGCCGGCAAGCCGGGCCCCTACAGAAGCGATTTATCCCAAGGCCGTGTCCATCACCATCATCAAGCAGAAGCCGATGCACAGCCCCAGGCTGGCGAGCTTTTCGTGACCATTGCGCCGCGACTCCGGGATGACCTCGTGGGTCACGACCAACAGCATCGCACCCGCCGCCAACGCCAACCCAAGCGGCAACAGCACTTCGGCCAGGCTGACCAGCCAGGCGCAAAGCACCGCGAATACCGGCTCCACCAAGCCTGACGCTGCGCCGATCAAGAACGCCTTGACCCGCGACATCCCCGCGCCGGCCAATACCAATGCAATCACCAGACCTTCGGGTACATCCTGCAAGGCGATGCCCATGGCCAGGCTGTCGGCATCTGGCATGCCACCGCCTGCGGAGACGCCCACGGCCATGCCTTCGGGAATATTGTGGGCAATGATGGCAAACACGAACAACCAGATACGTGGAGGAATCACAGGCTTATCCGGTGTGCCCACCAACATTTCCGGGCTCGCACCGGAGACCTTGCGGTCGACCAGGTACAGCCCGAAGGCGCCCAGCATGATGCCGAAGCTGATCAACCCACTGGCGCCCCAAGGCGAGAGCCCCAGGGTTTCAGCGGCGGCAATGCCCGGCACGATCAACGAAAACGCGGTCGCAGCCAGCATCACACCCGCCCCAAACCCCAATAAGGTATCGCTGAGTGCGACGGGCATCCGGCGAATCACCAACACCGGCACCGCGCCCAATGCGGTGCCGAGCGCGCAAATCGCCCCGCCCTGCAACGCCCGCAGGATGCGCGGTTCGAGGTCCAGCCAGGCCAGCCCGTGAGCCACCAGCAATGCAGTACCTGCCAACAGCAGCAGCGAGCCAAACGCATAACGAAACATTCGCCCGCTGCTGATCGCCAGTGTTTCAGTGCCCATAGTCGGCCTTAGATCTTGTTATTGGATGAATATCAGGCCAATGCGGCCTGGTAGCGTGCGGCGACTTCCGGCCAGTTGATGACGCTGTAGAAGGCGTTGATGTATTCGGGGCGGCGGTTCTGGTAGAGCAGGTAATAGGCGTGCTCCCAGACATCCAACCCCAAGATCGGCGTGTTGCCGCTCATCAACGGGCTGTCCTGGTTGCCGCTGCTTTCCACCACCAATGTCTTTTGCGGGGTGACGCTCAGCCACGCCCAACCGCTGCCGAAACGAGTCAGCGCGGCCTTGGTGAATGCTTCCTTGAAGCTGTCAAAACCACCCAATTGCTCATCGATGGCCTTGCCCAACGCGCCCTCTGGCTTGCCGCCGCCTTTTGGCGACATCACGGCCCAAAACAGTGAATGATTGGCATGGCCACCGCCTTGGTTGATGACCGCAGCCCGCAGTTTTTCCGGTAATTGCTGCACGCTGGACACCAGCCTCTCTACCGGCCAACCCGCAAACTCGGTGCCCTCGACCGCCGCGTTGAGGTTGTTGATGTAGGTCTGGTGATGCTTGGTGTAGTGAATCTCCATGGTTTGCGCATCGATATGCGGCTCAAGGGCGTCATAGGCGTAGGGCAAGGCTGGCAACGTGTAAGTCATCTCAATGGGCTCCGTAATAAGGACTGTGGCGGGTCGACGCATCCGTTTGCGCCGCAGTGCCGCCCAGCAAGCGGTGGGTACGAGGGTACTCACCGTGATCGCTGATGAAATTCAACAGCTCGACATAGGTCTTGCTGCTCTGGCGCAAGGCCGCTTCGCGCAGTTGCGGGCTCAGCCGTGGGTCCTGCATGGTCTGGAGCAGGCGTTGGTGAATAGCGCACAGGTATTCCGCGCTCTCCTCCGGCTGGTTCAGGCGCAAATGCAGGTCCGCCAGGTTGTGATGGGAAATGACGCAAGCCGCCACTGCTTCGTCGGCATCCGCCCAACGCTCGAATAACACTTGAGCCAGGGCCAAGGCTTGCAAATAAGCTTCCCGAGCGTCGACCAACTCGCCCGCCATAAAGCAGCGATTGGCCCGTTCGATCGTGCGTTTCCAGTGCTCCATGGTGAGCCTCCAAAGCAGGGTCGGTGGTTACACGCCGCCAGCCGTGAGCTTTTCCGGGTCCAGCAGGACCTCCAGTTGGCTACGGGGCAAGTCGGTGTGCTCGAGGGCGACATCAATCACCGGGCGGCCTTGCTGATAGGCCTTCTTGGCGATTTCAGCGGCCTTTTGGTAACCGATGATCGGGTTGAGTGCAGTGACCAGGATCGGGTTGCGCGACAAGGCTTCTTTCAGCTTGCCTTCGTTGACCTTGAAGCTCGCAATGGCCTTGTCTGCCAGCAAACGGCTGGAATTGGCGAGCAACTCGAGGCTGCCGAGCAGGTTTTGGGCGATGATCGGCAACATCACGTTGAGCTCGAAGTTGCCTGACTGGCCGGCCACGGTAATCACGGTGTCGTTGCCGATGACTTGTGCGGCCACCATGGCGGTCGCTTCCGGAATCACCGGGTTGACCTTGCCGGGCATGATCGAAGAGCCAGGCTGCAGGCCCTCCAGCTCGATTTCGCCCAGGCCCGCCAGAGGACCGGAGTTCATCCAGCGCAGGTCATTGGCGATTTTCATCAACGAGACTGCCGTGGCTTTCAGTTGACCGGATACGGCAACGGCGGTGTCCTGGGAGCCAATCAGTGCAAACAGGTTTTTGCCCGGGGTGAATGTCACGCCGGTGAGATGGCTCAGTTGCTGACTGAAGCGCGCGGCGAACTCAGGGTGCGCGTTGATCCCGGTGCCCACTGCCGTGCCACCTTGAGCCAATGCCTGCAGGCTTGGCAGCAAATCCTGCAAATGGCCGATATTGGCCTTCAATTGCTGCGCCCAGCCGTTGAGCACCTGGCTCATGCGCACCGGCATCGCATCCATCAGGTGGGTGCGGCCGGTCTTGATGAACGGATGAACCTCTTCGGCCTTCTGCTCGATCACCTGCACCAGGTGCAGCAGGGCCGGCAGGGTTTGCTCGTGCAAGACCAAAGCGGCGCTGACGTGAATCGTGGTCGGGATGATGTCGTTGCTGCTCTGGCCACAATTGACGTGGTCATTGGGGTTGACCGCCTCACCGAGCAAACGGCTGGCGAGGGTAGCAATCACCTCGTTAGCGTTCATGTTGGAGCTGGTGCCGGAGCCGGTCTGGAAGATATCTACTGGGAAATGCGGCATGAAGTCGCCTTCGAGCAGGCCCTGGGCAGCATCGACGATGGCCTTACCCTGCCCTTCGCTGATCTGCTTGAGGTCGACGTTGACCTTGGCGGCCGCTGCCTTGGCCAGGATGAGCGCGCGAATGAATTGCGCCGGCATGCGCTGATGACTGATCGGGAAATTGTTCACCGCGCGCTGGGTTTGTGCGCCATACAAGGCCTCGGCCGGCACTTGCAGTTCGCCCATGCTGTCGCGTTCGATACGGGTGTTACTCATCGTTAGATCCTTGCACCAGGTCGGAGTGAGAAATAGACGGCAGCAATTCGCAGGTTGCCAATTGCCAGGCAAAGGTCTGCCAGCGCTTGAGGCGGCAGGCACAGAGGGAGAGTTTTTCCAGGTCGCGCAGTGGGCGCCAGGCCTGGTCCAAACACAGGGATCGCCAGTGCCAGGGCAGCGCGATATCGGTGGCGGTGTCGATCAGGAGACGGAACGAGGTTTCGGCAATCGTCCACGGATGGGTCGCCGTGCAGCACGCCAGGTATCGCCCCTCATTGAGGTAATGTTCGATCAGGCGAGGTTCATTGGGGTCGAGGCCGCAGCGAATCTGACGACTCATCCAGCGCCAGCTTTCCAGGTACGGATCCTCATGCAGGACAGAACTCATGATCCACACTCATTCGGTAATGATATTTATTATTAAATGATATTGAGAATCAAAACAAGAGTGACACTTTAATCGGACTGAAACGCGGCCATGAAAAAAGGCGCGCCCTCTGCAAGATGGCGCGCCTTTTTGTTTAGCGTGTGAGGATCAACTGCCGGCGACAGTCATCCGCTCGATCAGCACAGAACCCGTACGAATGTTGCTGCGCAGTTCCAGGTCATTACCCACGGCAACGATCTGCTTGAACATATCGCGCATGTTGCCGGCGATGGTCACTTCCTGGACCGCGAACTGAATCTCACCGTTCTCTACCCAGAAGCCCGCCGCACCACGGGAATAATCCCCGGTGACCATGTTCAAGCCGTGGCCCATCAGCTCAGTCACCAACAGCCCTCGCCCCATCTTCCGGAGCAGCGCCGCCTGGTCTTCATCGCCATGGGTGACGAACAGGTTGTGCACGCCCCCCGAGTTGGCAGTACTTGGCAGGCCGAGTTTGCGGCCTGCATAAGTGCCCAGTACGTAGGACACCAATTCACCTTTCTCGACGAACGGCTTGGCATAGGTCGCCAGACCATCACCGTCAAACGCCGAGCTGCCCATGGCACGCATCAAATGCGGACGCTCATCGATGGTCAGCCACTCCGGAAACAACTTCTGGCCGATGGCCCCTTCCAGGAACGAAGACTTGCGGTACAGGTTCCCACCGGAAATCGCCCCCAGGAAACTCCCGAACAAACCACCCGCCAGCTCCGCCGAAAACAGCACCGGCACTTCGCAGGTGGGCACCGGGCGCGCACCCAGGCGGCTCGCGGCACGCTGTGCAGCGCGCTGGCCGATGCTGACCGGATCGGCCAGCAGCTCACCTTGACGGTTCACGTCATACCAGTAATCGCGCTGCATCTGGCCATTGGCCTCGGCGATCATCACGCAGCTCAAGCTGTGACGGGTAGACGCGTACCCACCGATAAACCCATGGCTATTACCATACACACGGCAACCCTGGTGTGTGCTCAACGTGGTGCCATCGGCGTTCTTGATGCGGGTATCAGCGTCGAACGCTGCCGCTTCACAGGTCAGCGCCTGTTCGATGGCCTGCTCCGGCGTGATGTCCCACGCGTGGAACAGATCGAAATCCTTCAAGTCCTTGGCCATCAACGCCTTGTCAGCCAGGCCCGAGCTTTCATCTTCGGAGGTGTGCTTGGCAATCGCCAAAGCGGCAGCGACAGTCTCGCGGATCGCCTCCGGGCCGCTGGCCGAGGTACTGGCAGAGCCTTTGCGCTGCCCAACATACAAGGTGATGCCAAAGCCCTGGTCGCGGTTGAACTCGACGGTCTCTACTTCCCGCTGACGCACTGAAGTCGACAGCCCCTGCTCCAGCGACACCGCCACTTCACAGGCACTCGCCCCCTGGCGCTTGGCCTCGGCAAGGATCTGCTCGACTTGTTCCTGCAGTGCCGGTAACGCTTGCGGACCGACGCTTTGGGCTGCACTCATGGTTTTCTCCACTCAAATTCTGCTTTCGGTTAAGGCCATCGAGCGACCGGGCCGGACAAGCGGCCCCCGACTGGTTATCATGGCGGCGTTTCTTTGCGGACTGCCACCATGGTTGATTCTTACGACGACTCCCTCGATGGGGAGAAAAGCAAATCCCAGGTCAAACGTGAGCTGCATGCTCTGGTTGACCTCGGCGAGCGCCTTACAACGCTCAAGAAGGATTTGATTGCAAAACTGCCACTGACCGACGAAATGCGCCGGGCCCTGGCCGATGCACCCAAGCACACCGCGAATATCGCGCGTAAACGTCACATCGCGTTTATCGGCCGGCTGATGCGTGATCAGGACACTGACGCCATTCTCGCCTTGCTCGATCAAACCGATGCCTCCACCCGCCAGTACAACGAACGCTTCCACAACCTGGAACGTTGGCGTGACCGCCTGATCGCGGGCGATGACGCCGTGCTGGAGAAATTCGTGGCCGAGTACCCGGACGCGGACCGCCAGCAACTGCGCTCCCTGATCCGACAGGCTCAACACGAACTGGCGCATAACAAGGCGCCGGCCACCAGCCGTAAAATCTTCAAGTACATCCGAGAGCTGGACGAGACCCAACGCGGCCTGCGTTGATCCTCTTCCCCGGGTGGCGATCTTCGCCACCCGAAGCTCCACCTTCCTTACGAACCCGTGCCACCCACGGTGATCGCATCAATTTTCAGCGTTGGCTGGCCGACACCCACCGGCACCGACTGCCCATCCTTCCCGCACGTACCCACGCCACTGTCCAGCGACAGGTCATTACCGACCATCGACACCTTGCTCATGGCTTCCGGCCCGTTGCCAATCAACGTCGCCCCTTTGACCGGCGCGGTAATCTTGCCGTCTTCGATCAAGTACGCCTCGCTGGTGGAGAACACGAACTTGCCGCTGGTGATATCCACCTGGCCACCACCGAGGTTGGCGCAATAGATACCGCGCTTTACCGAGGCAATGATTTCCGCAGGGTCGCTTTCGCCACCGAGCATGTAGGTGTTGGTCATGCGTGGCATGGGCAGGTGCGCGTAAGACTCGCGGCGACCGTTACCGGTACGCGCCACACCCATCAGCCGGGCATTGAGCTTGTCTTGCATGTAGCCCTTGAGCACGCCGTTTTCGATCAGCGTGGTGCATTCGGTGGGTGTGCCTTCGTCGTCGACGCTCAGCGAGCCACGGCGACCGGCCAGGGTGCCATCATCGACAATGGTGCACAGCTTGGACGCAACCATTTCCCCCATGCGCCCGCTATAAGCCGAACTGCCCTTGCGGTTGAAGTCACCTTCCAGGCCATGGCCCACCGCCTCGTGCAGCAGCACACCGGACCAGCCCGACCCCAACACCACCGGCAACGTGCCCGCTGGCGCCGGGATGGCTTCCAGGTTCACCAGCGCCTGGCGCAGCGCCTCACGGGCATAGCCCATGGCACGGTCCTCGGCCAGGAAATAACGGTAGTCGGTACGCCCGCCACCGCCATGACCACCGCGCTCGCGGCGACCGTTCTGCTCGACGATCACGCTGACGTTGAAGCGCACCAGCGGCCGCACATCGGCCGCCAGCCCACCATCGGTGGACGCCACCAGGATGCGCTCCCACACGCCGGCCATGCTCACGGTGACCTGCTGGATACGCGGGTCGAGGGCACGCGTGGCGGCGTCGACACGCTTGAGCAGCTCGACCTTCTCGGCACGACTGATCACTTCCAGGGGGTTATCCGGCGCATACAACTGGGCCACATCCTGGGTGCTGAACGCCTGCACTGTGCCATTTTGCCCAGCACGGGAGATCGACCGCGCAGCGCGTGCCGCCAGGCCCAAGGCTTCCAGGGTGATCGCATTACTGTAGGCAAAGCCGGTTTTCTCACCGGATTGCGCACGCACGCCCACACCCTGGTCAAGGTTGAAGCTGCCTTCCTTGACGATGCCGTCTTCCAGGGCCCAGGACTCGGAGATCTGCCCCTGGAAATACAGGTCGGCCGCGTCGATACCCGGCCCGGCCAGATCGCCGAGCACGGTTTGCAAACTTTCGATGGTCACGCCACCGGGTGCCAGGAGGTGTTCACTGACTGAGGACAACAACTCGCTCATAGGTTTGGCCTTAAATTCATCGTTCTGAAGCAGGCCGCTGTGCGCCCTGCGAGAAAAAGCGCCGATGGTTGACCACCGGCATGCGCGCCCGTATCGACGCCTGTTCACTGCTATCGCGTTCGGCCAACAACACCGCTTCGCCTCTATCCTGTTGTGCCAGCACACGCCCCCACGGGTCGACAATCGCCGCATGCCCATGGGTTTCCCGTGGCCCCGGGTGCACACCGCCCTGCGCCGCCGCCAGCAGGTAGCACTGGGTCTCGATGGCGCGCGCACGGATCAGCACATCCCAATGCGCAGCGCCCGTCACTGCGGTAAAGGCCGAGGGCGCGGTGATCAATTCAGCACCGGCTGCACGCAATTCGCTGTACAGCTCCGGGAAACGCAAGTCGTAGCATACCGTCAGGCCCAGGCGCCCCACCGGGGTATCGGCTACCACCACGTTGCCACCAAAAGCATAGTCGTCGGATTCCCGATAACGACCTCGCGCATCGGCGACATCGACATCAAACAAGTGCAGCTTGTCGTAGCGGGCGACGATTTCGCCATGATCATCGACCAGCAGCGAGCAGGCATTGGACTTGGCGTTCGGCTGGTCCTTTGGCGGCAGCGGCAACGTGCCAGCCACTATCCATAAGGTGAGGTCACGGGCGGTCTGTTTCAACCAGGGCAGGATCGGGCCTTCGCCCAGGGCTTCGGCGCGGCCGATATCGGCCACGTCACGACGGCCCATGGCGGCGAAGTTCTCCGGCAGCACTGCCAGCTTCGCCCCACCGGCCGCCGCTTGCTCCAGCAAGCGCCGGGCCTGAGCCAGGTTGGCCAGCACATCACTCTGGCTGACCATTTGAATTACCGCAAAGGACATGGGCCGACACTCCGTAAAAAGCATGGGGCCATGCTACTCCACAGGCTCTCAGTTTGGCTTTTCAAATGGCTTGTCGAAGGTGATTTTTGGATCCTTCCAAGGACCTTCCACTTTGTACTGCACGCTGGCGAAGCGCGAAACACGGTCACCGATCAACTTGTCGATCAGGAACAACGCGCCACCGATGGCGGGCGCGCCGACGATCAACGCGGCAATCGGCAGGTTGTTGGTGACCGGCAAGGTCACCAGCAACTTGGCGTCGACGCGGTCAGCCACCAGGTCCAGGGTGCCATTGAGTTCAAGATTGGTCGACGGGCCCGTCATGGTGATGGGCTCGCGCGTCACGAACACGCCATTGCTGGCCGCCAGCAGCCCTTTGACCCGGTCATAGCTCAAGCCCTTGCCGAGAAGGTCCGAGAAATCCAGGCGCAGGCGACGACCGATGGAATTGAAGTTGAGCAGGCCAAACACCCGCAGGGCCTGGGCGCCGCCCTCCACTTCAACGAACTGGCCCTTGCGGAAGGCGGCGTCGAGGCTGCCGGAGAAGCGTTTCGGCCCGACCCAGGCCGGCGAACCCGGCCAACGGCCATCCACGTCCAGATGGAAGTCTTCGCTGGTCACCGTAGGCGCAAATCCCCAGCCCTTGAGCACATCAGCGATGTTCTTGCCATCCAGGCGACCTTTGTACCAACTGCCGCTGCTGCCTGGCGCACCTTCCCAACCACCGGCGCCCTTGAGCTGCATGCCCTTGAGCCCCAGGTCCAGGTTATTGAAGGCCAGGCCCTTGGCGGTTGGCCGGATCTTCAACGACCAGGCGCCTACCAGATCCGGCCCCTGGAACAGCTGGTCGATGGCAATATCCAGCGCCGGAATATCCTTCGGATCGATGTCGGCCAAGGGGTCCGGCGCGTTTTCGTCAGCCTGCACCGTCGGGTCCACGGCTGGCAACTTCACGTACTGCAGGTTGATAGCGATCGGCGCGCCTTTGGCATCCGGCAGGTTCACCGTACCCTTGGCCTGCTGGCTGTCCAGCTGCAAGCCCCACGCGGCCGGCTTGCGATCCAGCAGCAGGTTGACCTGATCAAACTGGGTGCCAAAGCCGGTGACCTTGCCCACCTTGAAGTCTGCACCGCTGAGCAGTTGCTTGGCGCTGCCGCCCGGGTCATTGCCGGCATAGCGATCAATCAGTTTTTTCCACGGGTCGATGTCCAGCTCCGACAACACGCCGCGAATACGCAGGCCCTTGGCCGCCGGCAATACTGCATCGCCATCGCCGAGGAACAACTCGCCGCGGCCGTCATTGAACTTGTCCGGAGGCGAAGCAAAGGTGAAGTTCGCCAGCTCGCCGTAATCGAACCAGTAGCGGCGCTCGGCGCCCTGCAACGTCATGCGGAACACGCTGTCACGGCCCTGGCTGGCAGGCATGCCAAAGGGCGCCGGCAGGTCGACAGCGACGCCTTTCATGTTGGAGCTGACCATCAACTGGCTGTCGGCCCCGTCCAGGGTGAGCTGCAATTGGTAGGGAATATCGCCGGACACCGGCAGCGGCTGGCTGATTTTCAGCCAGTCGGTGAGCCGCTTGACCGTGACCTGGCCTTTGGCAGTCACGCGGGTGCTGAGATTGCCCGGTTTGCCATCGGCAAAGATCTGCGCGGTAATCGGCCGGTCGAACGCCTGGGCCGTGATGTTCTGCCCACTCAGGCCCTTGGCACTGTCGAAACGGAAATCGCCCTTGAGCTGGGTCAGGTCCAGGGTCGGCTCGGCCAGTTGCAGGCGCGACTTGTCGGTCTGGAAATCCACCACAATCTTCGGCTCGGTGCCTTTGGCCAAGGGTACGTCCAGGTCCAGCTTGCCTTGCAGGTCGCCCTCGCCCTTCCAGCCGGCAAAGGTCGACGCCGTACCGATCGGCGCTTCCTGAAGAATCTTCAAGCCATCGCCCAAGCCACCGGAAAACCCACCCGTCAGCAGCAAATGGCTGTCTTTACCGGCCGGCACGTGGGGAATATTGACGTAGACATCCTTGACCTTGGTGTCGAGCAACTGGCCCTTGCTGGCCAGGATGCGCACGCCGCTCTCCTCGACAAACACTTCGCCGTTGACCTTGCTCACATGCGGCCAACCTGGCTGGAACGCCAGTTCAGCGTCATGCACCTTGAAGAACAGGCTGATATTGCGTGCCGCCGGCAGCGCGTCGTGGTTCAGCGAGCCCTGGTACTGGAAGAACCCCTGGTCCACGGCGCCTTTGAGAATCGCCGTACGCAGCCATTCATCCAACGACGGGCTCAAGACAGCAGGCAGGTACTTGGGCGTGAAACGGCCATCGCCATCGACCATGCCGACCCGCAGGTCCATGTAGTCTTCCTGGTCATGGTCAAAATGCAGGCGGATCAGAAAGTCGGCGGCCACCTTGCCTTCTTCACCCAGCACCTTGATATACGGCGCGATCAGGGTGAAACCTTCTTTGTCCAGCTTCCAGGTCAGGCGCGCATTGGCCTGGATGTACTGCCAAGGCTTGGCGAAAATCGGAAACAGGTGCAAGGAAAAGTCCTTGCTGTCCATGCGTAACTCGCCATGGCCCAGGTCACCGCTGATACTGCCGGACACGTTACGCGCCGCAGGTGCGCCGAAGTAGGCATCAAAACCCACCCGCTCAAGGTTGGCGGCAAAGCTGACCTTGTGGTCGGTGCTGTCCTGTGGGCGGAAATCCACCAGCACGTTACGCAGCAAACCGGTGGCCTTGAGGTGTTCGATGGTCTTGGCAAAGCCCTCTGGCAGTGGCGCCAGGGCATTGAGCAGTGGCGTGATCGGGGTCAGGTCCAGGCGATCGGCCTGCAGCTTCCAGACCTCCAAGTCCTTGTCGGTAGCCAGGGTCTGCTGCAGTTGTACGCGCGACTCCCAGCGGGTGTCTCCCAGGTTCATCGCCAGCGAATCCAGCAGCACTTTCAAGCCTGTGTCACTGCGTTGCAGGTAGGCGGTGAGTGCGAGGTTTTCTATATGGACCGGCTTGCGGTCGGCGTAGCTGCCCTTCACCTGAGGTGAATTCAGGCGTACCACGGCACTTTGCACGGTGCCCTTGGCCCAGGTCAGCCAAAACTCGCCGCCCGCCTTGAACTGGGTGAGTTTCCATTGCTGGGTCAGCTTGGCTGGAATCCACTTGGCCCAATCACTCTGCGGCAGGCTCAGGTAGGCCTGCACCTCTGCATCTTTCCATTGGCTGGCGCGTATGCGCGTGCGCAAGCTCACGGCCAGCGGCTGGCCGTCCGGCAGGGTCAGGCGTGCATCGAGACGTTGCCGACTCATGCCGGTGTGCAAGCTCATGCCCACATAGGTCAGGGTCATGGGCGCCTGGTCGAACGGCTGCAATGTCACTTGGCTATCGAGCAATGACACGCGCTTGACCATCTGCATGCGCGTGAGCAACTGCTGCGGGTCCAGCGGCTGGTCGTCCTGCACTGGCAAGCCTTGCAGCGCCCAGTGGCCGTCCTTGTCTTCCTTCACGCTCAATTGCAGGCCGCTGACTTGCAGATGGGCGATACGCACTTCGCGCGCCATCAGGCTGGCCCACATGTCCGGCACCACTTCGACCTGATCCAGGCGCAAGGCACTGCTGCCCTCGCCCAGCATCACGTCGTGAGCCAGCAACACTGGGGCGAAGCCGCTCCAGCGGCCTTCGAGGCTGCCGATGTGCAGGGGCATATCCACTGCGGCCTGGGCCTTGGCTTCGATTTCGGCGCGGTATTCGGCCACCAGCGGGGTCAACTCACGACCCAGGCTCACGTACACCGCCGCCAACACCAGCAGCAACGCACAGAGGCCCAGGCCCCAACGGGTCAAAGCGGCAAAAAAGCGTATCAGACGCTCCATGTCAGGCGACCCTCAAGGCAGTAGTCGGACGGCAGATCAAGGTCTGCCGGTCTCGTGGAAGTAAGCGAATGGGGATCAGAGCAGCACCACGTCGTATTGTTCCTGGGAATACATGGTTTCGACCTGGAAGCGTATCGTGCGCCCGATAAACCCTTCCAGCTCGGCGACGTTACCGGACTCTTCGTCCAGCAACCGATCCACCACTTTCTGGTTGGCGAGCACCCGATAACCTTCGGCCTGATAGGCTCGCGCCTCACGCAGGATTTCCCGGAAAATCTCGTAGCAAACGGTTTCCGGGGTCTTCAATTTACCGCGCCCCTGGCAGCTGCTGCACGGTTCGCACAAGACCTGCTCCAAGCTTTCGCGGGTGCGCTTGCGGGTCATCTGCACCAGGCCCAGCTCGGTGATACCGATGATGTTGGTCTTGGCGTGATCACGTTCCAGTTGCTTCTCGAGCGTACGCAGCACCTGGCGCTGGTGCTCTTCATCTTCCATGTCGATGAAGTCGATGATGATGATGCCGCCCAGGTTACGCAGGCGCAGCTGGCGGGCAATCGCAGTCGCCGCTTCGAGGTTGGTCTTGAAGATGGTCTCTTCAAGGTTGCGGTGCCCCACGAAAGCGCCCGTGTTGACGTCGATGGTAGTCATGGCCTCGGCCGGGTCCACCACCAGGTAGCCACCGGACTTGAGTGGGACCTTGCGTTCCAGGGCTTTCTGGATTTCGTCTTCGACACCATACAGGTCGAAGATCGGCCGCTCGCCCGGGTAATGTTCCAGGCGGTCGGCAATTTCCGGCATCAGCTCGGCTACAAATTGCGTGGTGCGCTGGAAGGTTTCCCGCGAGTCGATGCGAATTTTCTCAATCTTCGGGCTGACCAAATCACGCAGGGTACGCAAGGCCAGACCCAGGTCTTCATAGATCACGCTGGGCGCGCCGATGGTCTTGATCTGCGCACCAATCTGGTCCCACAAGCGCCGCAGGTAGCGGATGTCCATGAGGATTTCATCGGCACCGGCGCCTTCGGCAGCGGTGCGCAGAATAAACCCACCGGCTTCCTTGATGCCTTCGGCGGCCACGCAGTCGCTGACCACTTTTTTAAGGCGTTCGCGTTCAGCTTCGTCTTCGATCTTCAGCGAAATACCGACGTGGGCCGTGCGCGGCATGTACACCAGGTAGCGCGAAGGAATCGACAGCTGCGTCGTCAGCCGCGCACCTTTGGAACCAATGGGGTCCTTAGTGACTTGCACCACCAGGCTCTGCCCTTCGTGCACCAGCGCGCTGATGCTTTCCACCGCAGGGCCTTCGCGCAAGGAGATTTCCGAAGCATGGATAAACGCGGCGCGGTCCAGGCCGATGTCGACGAATGCCGCCTGCATGCCCGGCAATACGCGCACGACCTTGCCTTTGTAAATGTTGCCAACGATCCCGCGCTTCTGGGTGCGCTCAACGTGCACTTCTTGCAGAACACCGTTTTCTACCACCGCCACGCGTGATTCCATCGGCGTGATATTGATCAGAATCTCTTCACTCATGGCTGGGTCTCGTTCAGGCGTTTTCACAATAGTGACCGATCGCTAAAGGCTTGGCGCTGGAATACGGCGTTCAACGCACGGTAAGGTTTTGCCAACAGGGTATGCCGAATTGGCCGAGCAGTTGCGCGGTTTCACACACCGGCAGGCCGACCACGGCGGAATAACTACCGTTGAGCCCGGCCACGAACACCGACCCCAGGCCCTGGATAGCATAGCCGCCCGCCTTGTCCTGGGGTTCGCCACTGTGCCAGTAGGTTGTAGCCTCTTCGACAGAAATACCGCGAAACCGTACACGACTGCTTACACAAACAGTTTCGCTACGCCGGCCATCCGTCAGGGCTATGGCGGTGAGGACTTCATGCTCACGCCCCGCCAACGCCATCAGCATGGCCAGGGCATCGGCTTGATCCACGGGCTTGCCAAGGATCTTCCCATCGACGATCACAGCCGTATCAGCGCCCAGCACGCAGGCGCCCGGGGTGTTTTCGAGCGCAGCAAAACCCGCCGCCGCCTTGCCGCGCGCAAGGCGCTCGACGTAGGCAACGGCAGGTTCATTGGTAAGAGGTGTTTCATCAATAGTGGCGCTGACCACGGTGAAGGGCACACCGATCTGGGTCAGCAGTTCACGCCGCCTCGGAGAGCCCGAGGCCAGATAAAGCGAATTCATTCCAGACTCTCCCTGTAGGGTTCGATAACCAGGCAGAGCCTCGCAATCCGTTCAATTGATCTTATAGCGACGACGTAACCCACGCAGGCCGAAACTGATCCAAGGCCACAACAGCGCACTGACCAGCGCTGGCAATACCAGCGCTAGGGTGGGCTGGCGGTTGCCGGTCAAGGCGCTCAGCCACAGCTGCACCAGTTGAGCCAGGCCGAAGATCACCAGAATCACCAGGCACTGCTGCCACATCGGAAACATGCGCAGCCGTTGCTGCAACGACAGCACCAGGAAGGTGATCAGGGTAAGGATCAACGCGTTCTGCCCCAGCAAGGTGCCATAGAGCACATCTTCCGCCAAGCCCAGGAACATCGCCGTGACCATGCCGACCTTGTGCGGCAGGTTCAGCGACCAGAAGGCCAGCAGCAGCGCCAGCCAGAGCGGTCGCAGGATTTCCATGAATTGCGGCAACGGCGAAACGCTGAGCAGCAAGCCGATGGCAAAGGTCAGCCAGACGATCCAGCCGTTGCGCGAATGAGTACCGGCCATTATTCCTCCCTCTGCCGTGTGGTTGCCGGGGCGGTCGCCGCAGGCCTGGCCGCAGGCGTCGCGGCCGGTGGCTTGGTCGCTGCCGGTTTAGCCGCACGCGCATTGTGCGCCGCAGGCTTGGCGGGAGTGGCTACGGGCGCCGCCGCAGCAGGTGCAGGCGCAGGCGGCCCGACGAATGCCGGTTTTGGCACGGTTGCAGGCACAATCGGCGCAACACCGTTTTGCTTGTCTTCCGCTTCTTGGGCCTGGGCGGCGTCATTGGCGCGCTCTTCAGGAGTGCGGTTGTCGCTGAACACCAGCAGCAGGTAACGGCTGCGGTTCAAGGCCGCCGTCGGTACGGCACGCACGATGGCGAAGGGCTGGCCGGAATCGTGGATCACTTCCTTGACCGTCGCCACCGGGTAACCGGCCGGGAAACGTTGGCCAAGGCCGGAGCTGACCAGCAGGTCGCCTTCCTTGATATCCGCCGTGTCGGCGACGTGGCGCAATTCCAGGCGTTCCGGGTTGCCGGTGCCGCTGGCAATCGCACGCAAGCCGTTGCGGTTCACCTGCACCGGGATACTGTGGGTGGTGTCCGTCAGCAGCAGAACCCGCGAGGTATAAGGCATCAGCTCCACCACCTGGCCCATCAGGCCACGGGCATCAAGCACCGGCTGGCCGAGGACCACACCGTCACGTTCACCCTTGTTGATGATGATGCGATGGGTAAAGGGGTTGGGGTCCATGCCGATCAACTCGGCCACTTCGACCTTCTCGTTGACCAGCGCGGAAGAATTGAGCAACTCGCGCAACCGAACGTTCTGCTCGGTGAGGGCCGCCAGCTTTTGCATGCGCCCCTGCAGCAGCAGGTTTTCGGTCTTGAGTTTTTCGTTCTCGGCAACCAGCTCGGTGCGGCTGCCGAATTGGCTGGCCACGCCCTGGTAGAGACGTTGCGGCAGGTCGGTGATCCAGTAGGTCTGCATCAACACCAGCGACATCTGGCTGCGCACGGGCTTGAGCAGTGCAAAGCGGGCATCGACCACCATCAGCGCGACCGAAAGCACGACCAGCACCAACAGGCGCACGCCCAATGAGGGGCCTTTGGCGAAAAGCGGTTTAATAAGCCGCTCCTCCCAGGCAAATGTTCTCTTTATTCATACGGCATCTAACCGGCCTGGATGCAGATTGAAGAAGATAAACGCCAACAGGCAGCACTGCAAAGTGCTGCCTGCGGGCGAAACATGGGCTAATCAGCAAATGCTTATTCGCTGGAAAGCAGGTCCATGGTGTGTTTATCCATCATTTCCAGTGCACGACCACCGCCACGGGCAACGCAGGTCAGCGGGTCTTCGGCGACGATCACCGGCAGGCCAGTTTCCTGGGCCAGCAGCTTGTCGAGGTCACGCAGCAAGGCGCCACCGCCGGTCAGTACCAGGCCACGCTCGGCGATATCGGAAGCCAGCTCCGGTGGCGATTGCTCCAGGGCGCTCTTCACTGCCTGAACGATAGTGGCCAGGGACTCTTGCAGAGCTTCCAGCACTTCGTTGGAGTTCAGGGTGAAAGCACGTGGAACGCCTTCGGCCAGGTTGCGACCGCGAACATCGACTTCGCGCACTTCGCCGCCCGGGTAAGCGGTGCCGATTTCCTGCTTGATGCGCTCGGCGGTGGATTCGCCGATCAGGCTGCCGTAGTTACGACGCACATAAGTGATGATCGCTTCGTCGAAACGGTCGCCGCCCACACGTACGGATTCGGCATACACCACACCGTTGAGGGAGATCAGGGCGATTTCAGTGGTACCACCACCGATATCCACCACCATCGAGCCACGCGCTTCTTCAACCGGCAGGCCGGCACCGATCGCAGCCGCCATCGGCTCTTCGATCAGGAACACTTCACGGGCACCGGCACCGAGGGCCGATTCACGGATGGCACGACGCTCAACCTGGGTGGATTTGCACGGAACGCAGATCAGCACACGAGGGCTGGGCTGCAGGAAACTGTTTTCGTGAACCTTGTTGATGAAGTACTGCAGCATCTTCTCGCAGACGCTGAAGTCGGCGATCACGCCGTCTTTCATCGGACGAATGGCGGCAATATTGCCTGGTGTACGGCCGAGCATGCGCTTGGCCTCGGTGCCAACGGCAACGACACTTTTCTGGTTACCGTGCGTCCGAATAGCCACAACCGATGGCTCATTCAGGACGATACCGCGCTCGCGCACGTAAATAAGGGTGTTGGCAGTGCCCAGGTCAATGGAAAGATCGCTGGAAAACATGCCACGCAGTTTCTTGAACATGGGAAAGGGACCCTAGGCAACGCGTGGGTAAAAAAGTGCGGCAAACTCTAACAACGACAGGGATTTTGGGCAAGGCGCCAATGTGCTAAATTGGCCGACTTTCTGTGCACCTAACCCCACAATCGCGGCCGTAAGACCGTAGAAATGCGGTAGTGTTCCGACAATCTAACACACGGACAGCCTCCGTTCTGTTTTCCACTGGAGATTCCCATGACGCTTGAACGCTCCGACGTGGAAAAAATCGCGCATCTGGCCTCGCTTGGCCTCAATGATGCCGATCTTCCACAGACCACTGCAGCCCTGAACAGCATTCTCGGGCTGGTCGACCTGATGCAGGCCGTAAATACCGACGGTATCGAGCCTTTGGCTCACCCGCTGGAAGCCAGCCAGCGCCTGCGCGCAGACGTCGTGACCGAGAGTAATAATCGCGAGGCCTACCAGTCCATCGCGCCAGCGGTCGAAAACGGCCTGTACCTGGTTCCGAAAGTCATCGACTAAAGGGAAAGAGCCTTTCATGCATCACATGACTCTGGCCGAGATCGCCCGCGGTCTCGCCGACAAAAAGTTTTCTTCCGAAGAGCTGACCAAGACCCTGCTGGCGCGCATCGCCGAGCACGATCCGAAGGTCAACAGCTTCATCAGCCTCACCGAAGAGCTGGCCTTGAGCCAGGCCAAGGCCGCCGACGCACGTCGCGCCAACGGTGAAAACAGCCCACTGCTGGGTGCGCCTATCGCCCACAAGGACCTGTTCTGCACCCAGGGCATTCGCACCAGTTGCGGCTCGAAGATGCTCGACAACTTCAAGGCACCCTACGACGCCACCGTGGTGTCCAAGCTGGCTGCCGCCGGGGCCGTGACCCTGGGCAAGACCAACATGGACGAATTCGCCATGGGTTCGGCCAACGAGTCGAGCTACTACGGCGCGGTGAAGAACCCGTGGAACCTGGAGCACGTGCCCGGTGGTTCGTCGGGTGGTTCGGCTGCCGCAGTGGCTGCGCGCTTCCTGCCGGCCGCTACCGCCACCGACACCGGCGGCTCGATCCGCCAGCCTGCCGCCTTCACCAACCTCACCGGTCTGAAGCCAACCTACGGCCGCGTGTCCCGCTGGGGCATGATCGCCTACGCGTCCAGCCTCGATCAGGGCGGCCCCCTGGCACGTACCGCCGAAGACTGCGCGATTTTGTTACAAGGCATGGCCGGCTTCGATAAACAGGACTCCACCAGCATCGACGAGCCCGTGCCGGACTACAGCGCCAGCCTGAACACCTCGATCAAGGGCCTGCGCATCGGCGTGCCGAAGGAATACTTCAGCGCTGGTCTCGACCCACGCATCGCGGAGCTTGTGCACAACAGCGTCAAGGAGCTGGAAAAGCTCGGCGCCGTGATCAAGGAAGTCAGCCTGCCGAACAACGGGCACGCGATCCCTGCGTACTACGTGATCGCCCCGGCTGAAGCGTCCTCCAACCTGTCGCGTTTCGACGGCGTGCGTTTCGGCTACCGCTGCGAAAACCCGAAAGACCTCACCGACCTTTATAAGCGCTCCCGTGGCGAAGGCTTCGGTGCCGAAGTACAGCGCCGCATCATGGTCGGGGCCTACGCCCTGTCGGCCGGTTACTACGACGCGTACTACCTCAAGGCGCAAAAGATCCGTCGCCTGGTGAAGAACGACTTCATGGCCGCCTTCGAAGAAGTCGACGTGATCCTCGGCCCAACCACGCCGAACCCGGCCTGGAAGCTCGGCGCCAAGAACGGCGACCCGGTCGCTGCCTACCTCGAAGACCTTTACACCATCACCGCCAACCTCGCGGGCCTGCCGGGCTTGTCCATGCCTGCCGGTTTCGTCGATGGCCTGCCGGTCGGCGTGCAATTGCTCGCCCCGTATTTCCAGGAAGGCCGCCTGCTCAATGTGGCGCACCAGTACCAGTTGCACACCGACTGGCACACCCGCACCCCTACCGGCTTCTGAGGAGAACACTATGCAATGGGAAGTTGTGATCGGGCTGGAGATTCATACCCAGCTCGCCACCCAATCGAAGATTTTCTCCGGTAGCGCCACCACGTTCGGCTCCGAACCGAACACCCAGGCCAGCCTGGTAGACCTGGGCATGCCTGGCGTTCTGCCGGTGCTGAACCAGGAAGCGGTACGCATGGCCGTGATGTTCGGCCTGGCGATTGACGCCGAGATCGGCCAGCACAACGTGTTCGCACGCAAGAACTACTTCTACCCGGACCTGCCCAAGGGCTACCAGATCAGCCAGATGGAACTGCCGATTGTTGGCAAGGGCCACCTGGATATCCCGCTGGAAGACGGCACCATCAAGCGCGTCGGCGTAACCCGCGCCCACCTGGAAGAAGATGCCGGCAAGAGCCTGCACGAAGAATTCCCGGGCGCCACCGGTATCGACCTGAACCGTGCGGGTACGCCGCTGCTGGAGATCGTCTCCGAGCCGGACATGCGCAGTGCCAAGGAAGCCGTGGCCTACGTCAAGACCATCCACGCGCTGGTGCGCTACCTGGGCATCTGCGATGGCAACATGGCCGAAGGCTCGCTGCGGTGTGACTGCAACGTGTCGGTACGGCCAAAGGGCCAGGTCGAGTTCGGCACCCGCTGCGAGATCAAGAACGTCAACTCGTTCCGCTTCATCGAGAAGGCGATCAACACCGAAGTGCGTCGCCAGATCGAGCTGATCGAAGACGGCGGCAAGGTCATCCAGCAGACCCGCCTGTACGACCCGAACAAAGACGAAACCCGTGCCATGCGCAGTAAAGAGGAAGCCAACGACTACCGTTACTTCCCCGACCCGGACCTGTTGCCGGTGGTGCTTGAGGACGCATACCTCAACGACATCCGCGCCACCCTGCCGGAACTGCCGCAGCAGAAACGCGAGCGCTTCCAGGAGCAGTTCGGCTTGTCGGTCTACGATGCCAGCGTCTTGGCCTCCAGCCGTGAACAAGCCAACTACTTCGAAAAAGTCGTGAGCATTGCCGGTGACGCCAAGCTGGCGGCCAACTGGGTGATGGTTGAACTGGGCAGCCTGTTGAACAAACAGGGCCTGGAAATCGACGAAGCCCCGGTCACCGCCGAGCAATTGGGTGGCATGTTACTGCGCATCAAGGACAACACCATCTCCGGCAAGATCGCCAAGACCGTGTTTGAAGCGATGGCTGCAGGCGAAGGCAGCGCTGACGAAATCATCGAGAAGCGCGGCCTCAAGCAAGTCACCGACAGCGGCGCGATTTCGGCCGTGCTGGATGAAATGCTCGCGGCCAACGCCGAGCAGGTCGAGCAATACCGTGCGGCAGACGAAGCCAAGCGCGGCAAGATGTTCGGTTTCTTTGTGGGCCAGGCAATGAAAGCCTCCAAGGGCAAGGCCAACCCGCAACAGGTGAACGAATTGCTCAAAAGCAAGCTCGAAGGCTGACAGCGGTAAATGGTCCGGGCGGGATTTACCCCCTGCCCGAATACCCTGTGGGAGCTGGCTTGCCTGCGATTGCATCACCTCGGTGTGTTTGAAACACCGAGTCGTCTGCATCGCAGGCAAGCCAGCTCCCACATTTGTCATGGGGGCATCTTGCAATGAAGCGTCTACTTGGCCTCCTGGCCCTGTTCTCTCTGCTGGCCGGCTGCGCCAGCGGCGTCATCAACCCCAACGGCTACGACGAAACCGGCACCGCCTCCTATTACGGTGCCAAGCACCATGGCAACAAGACCGCCAGCGGTGAACCCTTCAACCAGAACGCCCTGACCGCCGCCCATCGGCAACTGCCCTTCGGCACCCAGGTCAAGGTCACGAATCTCGACAATGACAAATCCGTGGTTGTCCGCATCAACGATCGCGGCCCGCATACCCGTGGGCGCTTGATCGATCTTTCACGCAAGGCCGCCGAGCAATTGGGCATGATCAGCAGCGGTACCGCGCGCGTGCGCGTGCAAGCCCTGGGCAATTGACGATGGAGGACCGGTCATTTTCGGATTAACCGCCCTCTCGCCCTGGAGCCTGCTGGAACTGGTCAGCGGCCTGGTGCTGCTGATCGTTGGCGCCGAGATCCTGGTGCGCGCCGCCGTGCGCCTGGCCGCCAGCCTCAAGGTGCGACCGCTGATCATCGGCCTGACCATCGTCGCCTTCGGCAGCAGCGCGCCGCAGATGACCGTCAGCCTGCAAGCCACCCTGGCCGGCAACACCGATATCGCGGTGGGCAGCGTGATCGGCAGCAGCATCTTCAACATCCTGGTGACCCTGGGCCTGTCGGCACTGATTATTCCGTTGCGGGTCTCGCGCCAGTTGGTGCGCCTGGACATCCCGGTGATGATCTTCGCCGGCCTGCTGGTGTTCACCCTCGCCGCCAATGAAGAACTGACGCCGGTCGATGGCCTGGTGCTGCTGGTCGCACTGGTCGCCTACCTCGGCGTGCTGCATTACCAGACGCGCCATTCACGCCGCCCGCGCACACTGGACACCGTGGCCCGCGCCCCCTGGTTCAGCAGCGTGCTGCTGATGCTCGGCGGGTTGTTGATCCTGGTGCTCGCCGGGCACCTGCTGCTCGGCGCAGCGGTGGATGTAGCGGGCGACCTGGGCCTGTCGGAGCGCGTGATCGGCCTGACCCTGATCGGCGTCGGCACCTCGCTGCCGTGCCTGGCGACGTCACTGATCGCCGCCCTGCGTGGTGAGCGCGAAATCGCCGTGGGCAACGTGATCGGCAGCAACCTGTTCAACTTGCTGGGCGTATTGGGGCTGACCGCCCTGCTTGCGCCCTCGCCGCTGTCGGTATCGCCCAATGCCCTGGATTTCGATTTGCCGGTGATGCTCGGCGTGGTGGTGCTGTGCCTGCCGGTGTTCTACACCGGTTACCGCGTGACTCGCGCCGAAGGCCTGGTACTGCTGGGCCTGTACCTCGCTTACGGGCTGCACGTGATGGCGTTCACCACCGGCATGCCCCTGGCCACCAAGCTTGAACACCTGATGCTGTATTACGTCCTGCCAGTGCTGGTGGCTTTTCTGTTGTTCAGCACGCTGCGAGCCTGGCGCCGCCAACACAAGAGGGAATCGCAATGACCGATCAGAAAAAGCCCGGAGTTGAGATGCGTCGCCAGGTCATGGGCGATGTGTTCGTCGACCGCGCCCTGGGCAACGCCACCGAATTCACCCAGCCGCTGCAGGACTTCGTCAATGAACATGCCTGGGGCAGTGTGTGGAACCGCGAAGGGTTGCCGCTGAAGACCCGCAGCCTGATCACCCTGGCGGCCCTCACCGCCCTCAAGTGCCCGCAGGAACTCAAGGGACATGTGCGCGGGGCGTTGAACAATGGCTGCACCGTAGAAGAGATTCGTGAAGCGCTGCTGCATTGCGCGGTGTATGCCGGCGTGCCGGCGGCGATTGATGCGTTTCGGGCGGCGCAGGAAGTGATCGAGGCGTATCAGGCAGATAAGCAGTAACCGTTGGATTGCTATCGCCGGCAAGCCGGCTCCCACCTTTGAATGTGTTCACAAATCAAAATGTGGGAGCTGGCTTGCCTGCGATTGGCCCTCACGGACGGCAGAAAATTCAGATCCACCCCCCCGCCTGCAACACAAAGATCCCGATATTGGTGGTCACCGCTGCCATCAAGGTGGTGATCACGATAATCGCCGCCGCCAGCTCATGATTGCCCTCCGCCGCCCGGGCCATCACGAAACTCGCCGCCGCAGTGGGTGCGCCGAAATACAGGAACAAAATCCCCAGCTCCGGCCCGCGAAAGCCCAACAGCCACGCGCCCAGCGTTGCAAACACGGGCAAGCCGATCATCTTCACCAGGCTGGCACTTAGCGCCATGCTGCCGCTTTTGCGCAACGCCGCCAGAGACAAGGTGCCACCGATGCAGATCAGCGCCAGCGGCAAGGTCATGTCCGCCAGGTACTGGCCGGACGACTCCAGCCAACCGGGCAAACCGATCTGGAACACCGCAAAGGGCGTGGCCGCAATCACGCTGATGATCAACGGGTTGGCCACCACGCTTTTGCAGATGCTCCACGGGTCGGACTTGATCACCGGGCTGTACACCGCCAGCACGATGGTCGACAGGGTGTTGTAGAACAGGATCACCAGCGCGGCGAGGATCGCGCCGAGGGAGATGCCGTAGTCGCCGTACATGCTGGCCGCCAGTGCCAGGCCGATCACCCCGTTGTTGCCACGAAATGCGCCCTGGGCATAAATGCCGCGGTCTTCACGGGGGCAGCGAAAGATCGCCCAGCCCCAGGCCAAGGCAAAGCTCAACAGGGTGGCGACGGCAAAATAGATCAGCAGGCCCGGCTTGAGCGCCGAGTGCAGGTCGGCATGCAGGATGCCCAGGAACAGCAACGCCGGCATGGTGACGTTGAACACCAGGGACGACGCGACGTGGATGAAGTTGTCGTTGATCCAGTTGACGCGCTTGAGCAGCACGCCCAGGAACAGCATGGCAAACACCGGCGCGGTGATGGTCAGGGTGGTGAGGAAAATTGCCAGCATGCCGGGGAGAACCTTGGTGAGCGTCGTTAGGTGGCTAATGATAAGCCATGCTGACCTGTAGCGCCTGGTAAGACGCCTTCGCGAGCAAGCCCGCTCCCACATTATTGATGCGTGAATACCTTTAAATGTAGGAGCTGGCTTGCCTGCGATGGCGGTGTGTCAGCCGATAGATCTGTGACTGACACTCCACTAACGCAGGCAAACCAGCTCCCACAGGGGCCGTGCCAGCCGTCAGGTGATGGGGGCGGGGTTGAACAGGGTGATGTCGTTGTGCAGCTTGTGGCGCTCCGCCCATGTCTGCTTCTTGCCGCTGGCCACATCCAAATAGAAGTGGAACAACTCCCAGCCCAACTCCTCAATGCTCGCCCGTCCGGTGGCGATTCGCCCCGCGTCGATGTCGATCAGGTCCGGCCAGCGCTGCGCCAATTCCGTGCGTGTCGACACCTTCACCACCGGCGCCATCGCCAGCCCATAAGGCGTGCCGCGCCCGGTGGTGAACACGTGCAGGTTCATCCCGGCCGCCAGTTGCAAGGTGCCACACACAAAGTCGCTGGCCGGCGTTGCGCAAAAGATCAGCCCCTTGCCCTTGAAGCGCTCACCGGGGCCAAGCACGCCGTTGATCGCACTGCTGCCGGACTTGACGATGGAACCCAGGGACTTCTCGACAATGTTCGACAACCCGCCCTTCTTGTTGCCCGGCGTGGTATTGGCACTGCGGTCCGCCTCGCCCTTGGCCAGGTAGCGGTCGTACCAGTCCATTTCCCGGACCAGTTCCTCGGCGATTGCTTGGGTCTCGGCACGTGAAGTCAGCAAGTAGATGGCATCACGCACTTCCGTGACTTCGGAAAACATCACCGTCGCCCCGGCCCGCAACAGCAAGTCCGAGGCATAGCCCAGCGCCGGGTTGGCGGTGATGCCGGAAAATGCATCGCTGCCACCGCACTGCATGCCGAGGATCAGTTCCGACGCCGGCACGGTTTCACGGCGGCGCTGGTCGAGCTTTTTCAGGCGGGTTTCGGCCAGCGCCATGATCTGCTCGATCATTTCGGTAAAACCGTGGCTGGAATCCTGCAACCGATACAACCACGGCTCGCTCAGGTCCACCGAACTGTCGTTGTCGTGCATCACCTGCCCGGCCTGCAGCTTCTCGCAGCCCAGGCTGATCACCAGCGCTTCGCCGCCCAGGTTCGGGTTGCGCGCCAGGTTACGCACGGTGCGGATCGGGATATAGGCATCCGTCGCCGTGATCGCCACGCCGCAGCCGTAGCTGTGGGTCAGCGCCACCACGTCATCGACATGCGGGTACTTGGGCAGCAACTCGTCCTTGATGCGCTTGACCGCATGGTCCAGCACGCCCGTGACGCACTGCACCGTGGTGGTAATGCCAAGGATGTTGCGCGTGCCCACGGTGCCGTCGGCGTTGCGGTAACCCTCGAAGGTAAACCCTTCCAGCGGCGCCTGGGTTTCTGGCACTTCGGTGGACAGCGGCAGGCTGTCCAGCGGTGGCGCGGTGGGCATGCGCAACTGATCTTCCTGCACCCAACTGCCACGCGGGATCGGCGCCAGGGCGTAGCCGATGGTCTGGCCATAGCGAATGATCTGCCCGCCTTCCGGGATATCTTCCAGGGTCACCTTGTGGCTCTGGGGGATGAAGTCCACGGTGACCAGACCGTCCGGGAACTCGGTGCCGGCCGGTACGCCCTGGTCGTTCACCACGATCACCACGTTGTCGCGCGGGTGTAAGCGAATCGAGCGCGGCGAATCGGCATGTTCAATCAACTGCATGACATCGCCCCTCAGGAATGCGCTTCGGTAAGGTTAGTCAACTGAGGGCCCTTGGCTGGCGGCTCCTTGAGCACCACACGCTTGATCGGGCCGACAACCACCAGGTAGCTGAACACCGCCAGCAACGCGTTGGCACCCACAAACACCAAGGCCCACTTGAAGGAGCCGGTGGTGCTGATGATGTAGCCGATCACGATTGGTGTACTGATGGACGCCAGGTTGCCAAACATGTTGAACAGGCCACCACTGAGCCCGGCGATTTGTTTTGGCGAGGTGTCAGACACCACCGCCCAACCCAGTGCGCCAACGCCTTTGCCGAAGAAAGCCAGGGCCATGAAGCCCACCACCATCCACTCGATATCCACGTAGTTGCACGCCACGATGCTGCTGGAAATCAACAGGCCACCGATGATCGGCGCTTTGCGGGCGAAGGTCAGGGAATGCCCCTTGCGCAGCAAGTAGTCGGAAATCACCCCGCCGAGCACGCCGCCGATAAAGCCGCAGATCGCCGGCAACGAGGCAATGAAACCGGCCTTGAGAATGGTCATGCCGCGCTCTTGCACCAGGTACACCGGGAACCAGGTCAGGAAGAAATAGGTGATGCCGTTGATGCAGTACTGGCCCAAATAGACACCGAGCATCATGCGGTTGGTCAGCAACTGGCGGATGTAATCCCACTTCGGGCCGTCGGTTTTCTTACCCTTGCCCTTGTCTTGGTCCATATCAACCATCGCGCCATTGGCGGCGATGTGGTTGAACTCCGC
The DNA here is from genome assembly GCF_024810135.1 of Pseudomonas sp. BIGb0164. Classification (NCBI taxonomy): domain Bacteria; kingdom Pseudomonadati; phylum Pseudomonadota; class Gammaproteobacteria; order Pseudomonadales; family Pseudomonadaceae; genus Pseudomonas; species Pseudomonas sp. BIGb0164. The sequence continues at coordinate 647,060 of NZ_JANUEA010000002.1, forward strand.
TTCGTTGATCATCGGGTGCTGGCGCGGGCCGTGGATCAGCTTCAGCCAGATCAGCGAGAACAGGATGCCGATGCCGCCCATCACGATAAACACGTGCTGCCAGCCGAAGGTGTAGACGATCCAGCCCATCAACGGGGCGAACAACACGGTGGCGAAGTACTGCGCCGAGTTGAAGATCGCCGACGCGGTGCCGCGCTCAGCCGTGGGAAACCACGCCGCTACGATGCGGGCATTTCCCGGGAAGGAAGGCGCCTCGGCCAGACCCACCAGAAAGCGCAGCATGAACAGCGCGACGATCGCGGTGGAGACCCCGAACTCGCCCACATAGCCTTGCAGCACGGTGAACAGCGACCAGGTGAAGATGCTCAGGGCATAGATTTTTTTCGAGCCGAAACGGTCCAGCAGCCAGCCACCGGGGATTTGCCCGGCCACGTAAGCCCAACCGAATGCAGAGAAGATATAACCGAGGGTGACCGCGTCGATGCCGAGGTCTTTTTGCAGGCTGGAGCCGGCGATGGCGATGGTAGCCCGGTCGGCGTAGTTGATCGTGGTCACCAGGAACAGCATGAGCAGGATCAAATAGCGGACGTGGGTCGGCTTGGTCGCTTGCATGAAGAAGTACTCCCACTAATTATTTTTTTTGCGGGTAATCGTTGTGTTTTTTGCCGGTGAAGACTGCTTTATGTGGGAGCTGGCTTGCCTGCGATGGAGGCACCGCGGTGCATCCGTTACACCGCGGTGATGCTATCGCAGGCAAGCCAGCTCCCACACAGACCAGCTCGCACAGGAACCGGTGCCGACAGGTACTGCGTGTTACGAACCGATGTAGCTGGTCTTCACCACGGTGTAGAACTCTTGCGCATAGCGACCTTGCTCACGCGAACCATAGGATGAGCCCTTACGGCCACCGAACGGAACGTGGTAGTCCACGCCGGCGGTCGGCAGGTTGACCATCACCATCCCGGCCTGGGAGTGGCGTTTGAAGTGGTTGGCGTACTTCAGCGAAGTAGTGGCGATGCCCGCCGACAAACCGAATTCGGTGTCATTGGCCATGGCCAGCGCCGCCTCGTAGTCCGCCACGCGCACCACGTTGGCCACCGGGCCGAAGATCTCTTCACGGCTGATGCGCATGGCCGCTTCGCTGTCGGCAAACAGTGTTGGCGCCAGGAAGTAGCCTTCGGTATCGCAGGTCACCAATCCACCACCGCTGACCAGCCGCGCGCCTTCGCTTTGGCCGATGTCGATGTACTTCAGGTCCTGGTCCAACTGCGCCTGGGAGACCACCGGGCCGATGTCGGTGCCGCTTTTGAGCGCGTGGCCGACTTTGATCGACTTCATGCGCTCGGCCATGGCCGCGACGAACTGGTCATGGATGCCCGCCGTCACGATCAGGCGACTGGAGGCGGTGCAACGCTGGCCGGTGGAGTAGAACGCGCTCTGTACCGACAGCTCGACGGCCTGCTTGAGGTCGGCGTCGTCGAGGATGATCTGCGGGTTCTTGCCCCCCATTTCCAACTGCACTTTGGCCTGGCGCGACACGCAGCTGACCGCGATCTGGCGGCCCACACCCACGGAACCGGTAAAGCTGATGCCGTCGACTTTCGGGCTGTTGACCAGCACATCGCCAACCACGCGGCCGCTGCCCATCACCAGGTTGAACACACCGGCCGGGAAGCCGGCGCGGGAGATGATCTCCGCCAGGGCCCAGGCACAACCCGGCACCAGTTCGGCCGGCTTGATCACCACGCAGTTGCCGTAGGCCAGGGCCGGGGCGATTTTCCACGCGGGAATGGCGATCGGGAAGTTCCACGGGGTGATCAGACCGACCACGCCCAAGGCTTCGCGGGTGACTTCAACATTGACGCCCGGGCGCACCGACGGCACGTAATCGCCGGACAAACGCAGGCATTCACCGGCGAAGAATTTGAAGATGTTGCCAGCACGGGTCACTTCACCAATGGCTTCGGGCAGGGTCTTGCCCTCTTCCCGGGCCAGCAAGGTGCCAAGCTCTTCGCGGCGGGCAAGGATTTCGCTGCCGACTTTGTCCAGGGCGTCATGGCGCGCCTGGATGCCGGAAGTCGACCAGGCTGGGCAGGCAGCGCGTGCCGCATCAATGGCAGCATTAACCTGGGCTACATCCGCCTTGGCATATTCACCAATCGCATCGGAAAGCTCCGACGGGTTGATGTTGACGCAGTAGTCGGCACCGGCCACCCACTCGCCGTTGATGTAGTTATCAAAACGTTTGGCTTGGGACACAAATCTTCTCCTGACGCAAAAGGCCGCTGATCTCTCAGCGGCCTTGTTGATGAGTTACTGCGGACCTTGCTTGTCGATCAGCGCGGCCAGGGCTTCGTATTCTTCCGGCAACAGGTCGGTCAGCGGAGTGCGCACCGGGCCTGCGTCGTAGCCGGCGATCTTCGCGCCAGCCTTGACGATGCTCACGGCGTAGCCGGCCTTGCGGTTACGGATGTCCAGGTAAGGCAGGAAGAAGTTGTCGATGATCTTGGCAACGGTGGCGTGATCGTCCTGGGCGATCGCGTGGTAGAAGTCCATCGCGGTTTTCGGGATGAAGTTGAACACCGCCGAGGAGTACACCGGCACGCCCAGGGCCTTGTAGGCAGCGGCGTAAACCTCTGCAGTCGGCAGGCCGCCGAGGTAGCTGAAACGATCGCCCAGACGACGGCGGATCGACACCATCAACTCGATGTCACCCAGGCCATCCTTGTAGCCGATCAGGTTCGGGCAGCGCTCGGCCAGGCGTTCCAGCAGCGGCGCGGTCAGGCGGCAGACGTTGCGGTTGTACACCACCACGCCGATTTTTACCGACTTGCACACAGCTTCAACGTGGGCGGCAACGCCGTCCTGGCTGGCTTCGGTGAGGTAGTGCGGCAGCAGCAACAGGCCTTTGGCACCCAGGCGCTCGGCTTCCTGAGCGTACTCGATGGCCTGGCGGGTCGAACCGCCGACACCGGCCAGGATCGGCACGCTGGTGGCACAGGTATCAACCGCGGTTTTCACCACTTGGGAATATTCGCTGGCGGCGAGGGAGAAAAACTCACCGGTACCACCAGCCGCGAACAAGGCGGTGGCGCCGTAAGGGGCCAGCCATTCCAGGCGCTTGATGTAGCCCGCCTGGTGGAAGTCACCCTGGGCGTTGAAATCGGTCACCGGGAAAGACAGCAGACCGTGGGAGAGGATGGACTTCAGTTCTTGTGGATTCATTATTCGAACACCCTGGGCGAAGACTTTCTGTCGAAAGGTTGTTGTTGGTTTGTTGATGTCGTACGTCATCGTACAACTATAAAAAGATTCGTCAACTGCAATTCATCGACCTTCATTCTTCGAGGTGTTGAGGCAGGGCTTCTTGACGTAGGAATTTTTTACTCTATGCTCGAATTAACTGTATATACATACAGTCATTACGGAAGATTCCTACGACATAGCAAGGAGCTAACATGTCAGATCTTGAACTCGCAGCACCCGAAAAAAACCCGCCAACCCTGCGCTTCGAAGGCGGCGAGCACACCGCCATCGGCGACGACACGCTGCTGCGCTTCGTCAAGGACGCACCGGCCATCCCGGCGCGCCAAGTCGAATTGCACCTGCCCAACGGGCTGGCACTCACCTACGGCCAAGTGATTGCCCTGGGTGGTGACTTCTACGGCATTCCTGGCCAACCCATCAGCGACGGCGCCTCCCCGGCTGATCGCGTGCAACGCTTTACCGCCGCGTTCAACACGTTGGCCGTGCTTCCCGCTTCGCGAGAAGAAGCGCGCAAGATTCTCGCGGTCATGCAAAAGGAGATCAACGCGGTCAACCAGGCGATCAAGGACGGCAAGCAGGCCCATGAAGCCTATGACGCCCTGGGAGATACGTTGTCTGAGGAATGGAACCGCATCACCGGAGGTGGCAGCGCGGTGTCTGCGCTTATCCCGCTGGGGCGCTACTTGAAGCTGGCGGCGGATAACGCCGACCACTTTGGTGAGTGGGCGCTGTCCGCGTACCTGGCCGGCCATACCGCCGCATTGCAACAGGCAGTGGTCGCCCATCAGACCGGCACCGACCAGGCACTGGAACTGGCGTATGCCATGAACAGTTTTGCGGATCACTTCCTGACCGACCTGTTTTCTGCCGGCCATCTGCGGGTGCCGCGCAAACAACTGGCGGCGGTGGTGACACCGGGTGAGCTGGGTTCGCTGATCAGCCGCTTCATGCACGACGAAGACAGCAAGTTCGGGCTCAAAGTGCGTAACGCCATGGGCGATCAGTGGCGTGCCTACGGCGACAAGCGCTACTTCGACGCGATTGATGCGGACAACCGCGTGCAGGTCAAACGTGCGGTGCAGGCGTCGGCCGATGAGATCTTCGACACGTTCATCAGCGGTGTTGCGCCCTCCCCGGCCAACTTCAAGGCGCCGCTGTATGTGCCGGACTTGAATGCCGCGCAGAACCCGGCGAACAACTTCTCGCCGCTGTTCAAGATGGAGGGTGACAAGGTGCTGCGCCGCAAGGACGTGAATGACCTGAACGACAAGCACTGGACCAATGATTGGTGGGGGTGGAGCACTTACCTGTTGCTCAAGGACTATAAGCCCAACCAACCTGCCAACTAAATAAATACGTCATTCCAGACACTGGAGATCAAAATGTGGGAGCGGGCTTGCTCGCGAAGGCGCCTTTCAGTTGATGCAGGTGCAGACTGACACACCGCATTCGCGAGCAAGCCCGCTCCCACAATTAGATCGATTTACATCCGGCACAACTCGGTTGCCTTCTTTTAACCGCGTTGCGCTTCTGCCTCTTCATGGGCATGGCGCAGCCGCTCACGGCTGTTGGTCAAATGCAAACGCATGGCCGCTCGTGCCGCGTCCGAATCCTGGCGGGCAATCGCCTCGTAGATCTCTTCGTGCTCGCGGCTCAGGCGGCCCATGTAGTGCTGCTGGTCATCATGGGCCAGGCGTGCCGAGTTCAAACGCGTGCGCGGAATAATGCTGGTGCCCAGGTGGGTCATGATGTCGGTGAAGTAACGGTTACCCGTGGACAGGGCAATTTCCAGGTGAAATGCAAAGTCAGAGGCCACCGCATCGCCGGCGTGGGCCGCGCTTTCATTCAACGCATCGAGCGCTGCACGCATGGCCGCCAGTTGCTCATCACTGCGACGTAACGCAGCCAGACCTGCAGACTCCACTTCCAGGCTGATCCGCAGTTCCAGGATCGCCAACACATCACGCAGCGTCACCACCGTGGCCGGGTCGATCCGAAAGCCGCTCGGGCTCGGCGTATCCAACACAAACGTGCCGATACCGTGACGGGTTTCCACCTGCCCCGCCGCCTGCAATCGCGAGATCGCTTCGCGCACCACCGTACGACTGACGCCATGGGCATCCATGATCGCCGACTCGGTGGGCAGTTTATCGCCACGCTTGAGCTGGCCGTCGCGGATCTGCTCGGACAACACCGTGACCAATTCCTGGGCAAGGCTACGGCGCTTGCGGGGAAGACGAGGGGCGGTGTTGGCGTTTTCCATGATGAATCATCTTTCTCGGTGAGCTTGAGCACGCATCATAGCCCATGGTGGTTGTACGATCACCGTCCGGGCGCGACTTTCATCTATATCCTTCGCGCAAAAAAATGCCCCGACACAGGTCGAGGCATTCTTTCAGCGCTCCCCCGAGGGAAAGCCCGTTACTTCACCACTTTCAGGCTCGGCCGGCCGCTTGGGCGCGGTGGCTCGGCATCCGGTGGCGGCAGGTCATCACCGTCTTCGCTTTCGATCGATTCGTCGTCCTCGAAAGGCGACTCCAGATCAAACACCATGCCCTGGCCATTTTCCCGGGCGTAGATCCCGAGGATGGCACCAATAGGCACGAACAGCGTATGCGGCACGCCGCCGAAACGCCCTTCGAAGCTCACGGCTTCGTTGTCCATGTGCAGGTGTCGCACAGCACTGGGTGACACGTTCAGGACGATCTGTCCGTCACTGGCAAACCCCTGCGGTACCTGAACCGCAGGGAATTCGGAATTGACCAGCATGTGCGGGGTGCAATCGTTGTCCACAATCCACTCATAGAGCGCGCGGACCAAGTAGGGTCGACTGGAGTTCATCAGCGGCTCCTTAAGCCTTAGCGCATATCGCGTTCGACGCCAGACAGACTCGCCTGGAAAGCCTCACGCGCAAACTGGCGCTCCATGTAATCAAGCAGCGGCTTGGCAGGCCGCGGCAGTTCAATACCGAGAATCGGCAAACGCCAGAGTATCGGTAATAGGCAGCAATCCACCAAACTTTGTTCCTCGCTGAGGAAAAAAGGTTTATCGGCGAACAACGGCGAAACGCCGGTCAGACTTTCGCGCAATTCCTTACGCGCCTGCACGCGGACCGCTTCTTTTGTACGCGAATCCAGAATCACATCCACCAGCCCGCACCAGTCACGCTGGATCCGATGGATCAGCAGGCGGCTGTTGGCACGCGCCACCGGGTACACCGGCAGCAAAGGCGGATGCGGGTAACGCTCATCCAGGTATTCCATCACCACGGTCGACTCCCACAACGCCAGGTCACGATCGACCAGGGTGGGCAAGCTGCCGTAAGGGTTCACTTCGATCAGTTTTGGCGGCTGACGGCCCGCCTCCACACTGATGATCTCGGCGCTGACACCCTTCTCCGCGAGCACGATACGCACTCGGTGGGAATAGTGGTCGGCGGGGTCGGAGTAACAGGCCAACCGATTGGTCACGCCCATGGCGGTCCTCCTCGCTTGTTGAAATTATCGAAAGCTCAAAAACGAGCGCGCCCAGAGAGCATCTCTGTATCGCCTGGTACAACCAGAGCGCTACGTGTTCAGAGATGCCGCTGGGCGCGCAAGATTAACAGCAATTGCTTACGGTTGGATCAATGCACATCCTTCCAGTATTCGCGTTTGAGCAGATAGGCGAATACGAAGAAGAAGGCCAGGTACAGCAGCACATAAGTGCCGATGCGCTGGTGCTGCAGTTTGACCGGGTTGGCAGAGTACGCCAGGAAGGTCACGAGGTTCTTGACCGTCTCGTCGAACTGCGCCTCGGTCTGGGCACCGGGGGTCTCAATCTTCAGCTGATCGCACGCTTCATGGGTCAACGGCGTGCCGGTCAGTGGATCGTATTGCTTCTTGCCGTCTTCAACGACCTGGATCTGCTTGCATCCTACCACTTGCTTGCCTTGCAGGCCGACCAGAACGTTCGGCATGCCGACGTTCGGGAACACGCGGTTGTTGGCACCCAGCGGGCGTGCCGGGTCGTCGTAGAAGGACTTCAGGTAGCCGTAGAGCCAGTCGGTGCCACGTACACGGGCGACCAGGGTCAGGTCGGGCGGCGCAGCGCCGAACCAGACCTTGGCGTCAGCCGGCTGCATGCCGATGCTCATGTGGTCGCCGATCTTGGCACCGGTGAACACCAGTTTTTGCAGCATCACGTCGTGGGGGATCCCCAGGTCGTCGGCCACACGCTCATAACGCTGGAACTTGGCGCTGTGGCAGCCCATGCAATAGTTGGCGAACGTCCGTGCGCCGTCTTGCATGGCCGCTTTGTCAGACACGTCGATGTCGACTTTTTCCAGCTCCGGGCCACCGTGCTCGGCAGCGAAGGACAGTAGCGGCAGGGCCGCAAGCATCAATGCAACGAATAATTTTTTCATCAGCCAGTCACCCTTTCCGGAACCGGTTTGGTCTTCTCTAGCCGGGTGTAGAACGGCATCAGAATGAAGTAGGCGAAGTACAGGAAGGTGCAGACCTGCGACAGCAACGTACGCTCAGGGGTGGGCGCCAATACGCCCAAGATACCCAGGATCACGAACGCGATGCAGAACACCCACAGCCAGATCTTGCTCAGCCAGCCTTTGTAGCGCATGGATTTGACCGGGCTGCGGTCGAGCCATGGCAACACGAACAGCAGCGCGATCGAGGCGCCCATCGCCATCACGCCCATGAGCTTGTCGGGGATCGCCCGCAAGATGGCGTAGAACGGCGTGAAGTACCAGACCGGGGCAATGTGCTCAGGTGTCTTGAAGGCGTTGGCCTGTTCGAAGTTGGGTTTCTCCAGGAAATAACCGCCCATCTCCGGGAAAAAGAACACGATCGAGCAGAAGATGAACAGGAACACCACCACGCCGACAATGTCTTTCACGGTGTAGTACGGGTGGAACGGAATGCCGTCCAGCGGTACGCCGTTTTCGTCTTTGTGCTTCTTGATGTCCACGCCATCGGGGTTGTTGGAGCCCACTTCGTGCAGCGCAAGGATGTGCAGCACCACCAGGCCCAGGATCACGATCGGCAGGGCCACAACGTGCAACGCGAAGAAGCGGTTCAGGGTAATGCCGGAGATCAGGTAGTCACCGCGGATCCACTGGGTCAGGTCGTTGCCAATCACGGGGATCGCACCGAACAGCGAGATGATCACCTGGGCACCCCAGTACGACATCTGGCCCCACGGCAGCAGGTAACCCATGAAGGCTTCGGCCATCAGCGCCAGGTAGATCAGCATGCCGAAGACCCACACCAGCTCGCGGGGCTTCTGGTACGAACCGTAGAGCAGGCCACGGAACATGTGCAGGTAGACAACGATGAAGAACGCCGAGGCGCCGGTGGAGTGCAACAGGCGCAGGATCGAGCCGTACTCGACGTCACGCATGATGTATTCGACGGACGCAAACGCTTCTTCCGCCGATGGCGTGTAGCTCATGGTCAGCCAGACGCCGGTGACGATCTGGTTGACCAGCACCAGCAGGGCCAGGGAGCCGAAGAAGTAGAAGAAGTTGAAGTTTTTAGGCGCGTAGTACTTGCTGAGATGGTCTTCCCACATTTTGGTCGCAGGGAAGCGCGCATCCACCCAATCCATGAACTTGCTCATCAGGCCTTCTCCCCCTGGTCGACGCCAATGATAACGATGCTGTCCGTCTCGTATTGGTGCGGCGGAACGGGCAGGTTCAAAGGTGCGGGTTGTGACTTGTAGACGCGACCGGCCAGGTCGTAGTGGGAACCGTGGCAGGGGCAGAAGTAGCCACCGACCCAGTCCTTGCCAAGGTCGGCAGGAGCAACTTCCGGGCGGAAGGTAGGCGAGCAGCCCAAGTGGGTGCAGATACCGATCAGCAGCAGGATCTCTGGCTTGATCGAACGGATTTCCTTATCGACGTAGGCGGGTTGGTCGGAATTCTTCGAGTCGGGATCAGAGAGCTGACCCTCGATTTTCTTGAGATTTCCCAGGATTTCCTCGGTACGACGAACAATGAAGACCGGCTGGCCGCGCCATTCAGCAATCATCTGCTGGCCTGGCTCGATTTTGCTGATATTCACCTTCACCGGTGCACCCGCGGCTTTCGCCTTGGCACTGGGAAACCATGACCCCACGAACGGGACCGCAGCCCCCACCGCTCCTGCAGCACCCACCACGGATGTGGCTGCTACCAAGAAGCGACGCCGGCCTGCATTCACGCCGTCATTGCTCATTCAGTCCTCTCCCATCAGCTTTTTGGCCTGTTAAATCAGGCGTCTACTAAGTATTGAATCTTTGCTTATAAAAATTTTGTCGGATGGTAATGAAAAGCCCCACGTATGACAAGGGAATTGCCCGGGGCTCCGCCCTCAGGCCTTGTAGTATAGGGGGTCTACGGATGTGGCAAGTTGTCACGCGCAAATTTGTGCATAAATCGCAGGCAATAAAAAACGCCCAGCTCCGTGAGGAGGCTGGGCGTTTTTGTGGAACGTAAAGCGAATTAACGCTTCGAGTACTGCGGACGCTTACGCGCTTTACGCAGACCGACTTTCTTACGTTCAACTTCACGGGCATCGCGAGTCACGAAGCCAGCTTTGCGCAGAGCGCTACGCAGGGTTTCGTCGTAGCTCATCAGTGCGCGAGTGATACCGTGGCGGATTGCGCCAGCTTGACCACTTACACCGCCACCGATAACGGTGACGTAGATGTCGAACTTTTCAACGGTCTCGGTCAGTTCCAGCGGCTGACGAACTACCATGCGGGCAGTTTCGCGGCCGAAGAAGTTGTCCAGGGAGCGGTTGTTGATCGAGATGTTACCAGTGCCCGGACGCAGGAAAACGCGTGCGGTTGCGGTTTTGCGACGGCCAGTGCCGTAATTTTGAGTCGCCGACATAATGAACTATTCCGTTAAAACTTCAGTTCTTGGGGCTGCTGAGCAGCATGAGGGTGTACAGCGCCCGCATAGACTTTCAGCTTGCGAAACATATCGCGACCCAGTGGGCCCTTAGGCAGCATGCCTTTGACCGCGATTTCGATCGGGGCTTCAGGCTTCTTGGCAATCAGGCCTTCGAAGTTGGAAGACTTGATACCGCCTGGGAAACCGGAGTGACGGTAGTACATTTTGTCGCTTGCTTTGTTGCCGGTTACACGAACCTGCTCAGCGTTGATGATGACGATGTAGTCGCCGGTATCAACGTGCGGGGTGTACTCAGGCTTGTGCTTGCCACGCAGACGGCTGGCGACTTCAGTGGCCAGACGACCCAGGGTCTGACCAGCGGCGTCGACGACAAACCAGTCGCGCTGAACTGTTTCCGGTTTTGCAGTAAAAGTTGTCATTCTTTAATAGCCTCAGGGGCCGCCTGTAAATTTAGACGGCGGATCTTACTGAATAGTGCGTACTTTGACAAGGTCAAAGGCAGCCGGATACAGACGCTATCGGGGGCTCGGGTCGGCGCGTCCGTTCAACGGCAAGATTCTTCGGCAGGCGGCGCATCACTTCCACTGCAGAAAGAGGTGGGCAATTATGCAGATTGCCAAAAAAAATTCAACCTGCTTTTATGATTGTTTTCCCCGAAGGAGTACCCGATGGATTATCGACAGCTGGGCCGTACGGATCTGAACGTGAGCGCGATAGCCTTGGGCACCATGACCTGGGGCGAGCAGAACAGCGAGGCAGAGGCCTTCGCACAGATCGAGCGGGCCAAGGCCGCGGGGATCAACTTCCTCGACACCGCCGAAATGTACCCGGTGCCGCCCAAGGCCGACACCTACGCCACCACCGAACGCTACATCGGTAACTACTTCAAAAGCCGCGGCGACCGTGCCGACTGGGTCCTGGCCAGCAAGATTGCCGGCCCCGGCAACACCATCGACTACATCCGCGACGGCCACCTGCGCCATAACCGCAAGCACATCGTCGAAGCCCTGGATGCCAGCCTCAAGCGCCTGCAGACCGACTGGATCGACCTCTATCAGCTGCACTGGCCGGAGCGCAGCACCAACTTCTTCGGCCAACTGAGCTACAAGCACAAGGACGAAGACAACCTCACCCCACTGGAAGAAACCCTTGAGGTGCTGGACGAGCAGGTCAAGGCCGGCAAGATCCGCCACATCGGCCTGTCCAACGAAACCCCGTGGGGCACCATGAAATTTCTGGCCCTGGCCGAAGCTCGTGGCTGGACCCGCGCCGTGTCGATCCAGAACCCCTACAACCTGCTCAACCGCAGCTTTGAAGTGGGCCTGGCGGAAGTCGCCATTCGTGAACAGTGCGGCCTGCTGGCCTACTCGCCCCTGGCGTTCGGCATGCTCAGCGGCAAGTACGAGAACGGCGCACGCCCGGCCAAGGCACGCCTGACCGAATACAGCCGCTTCAGCCGCTACTTCAACCCGCAGTCGGAAGCGGCCTGCAGCCGTTATGTGGCACTGGCGCGGGAACATGGGCTGGACCCGGCGCAGATGGCGTTGGCGTTTGTGACGCAGCAACCTTTTGTGACCAGCAACATCATTGGCGCCACGTCGCTTGAGCAACTGGACAGCAACATTGCCAGTGCCGACCTGAAATTGTCGAAAGAGGTGTTGGAGGGGATTGAGGCGATTCAGAAGGATCATCCGAACCCTGCGCCTTGATTGATCTTTAAGCCGCCATCGCAGGCAAGCCAGCGCCCACATTTGAATGTATTCACAGTTCAAAATGTGGGAGCTGGCTTGCCTGCGATGAGGCCCTCAGCAACACCAAAAAAATCAAAGCGCCCGCGCAATAATCTCTTTCATGATCTCATTGGTCCCCGCATAAATCCGCTGCACCCGCGCATCCGCCCACGCCCGCGCAATCGGGTATTCCCACATAAAGCCGTAACCACCGTGCAACTGCACGCACTCATCGAGCACCTTGCATTGCAAATCCGTGGCCCAGTATTTGGCCATCGCCGCCGTGGGCACATCCAGCTTGCCCTCCAGGTGCAACGCGATGCACTTGTCCACAAACACACGCCCGATCTGAATCTCGGTGGCCATCTCCGCCAGCTTGAACCGGGTGTTCTGAAAATCGGCAATCGCCTTGCCAAACGCCTTGCGCTCGCGGGTGTACTCCAGCGTCCACGCCAGGGCCGCCTCGGCTGAAGACACGGCGCCAATCGCCACGGTCAGCCGTTCCTGGGGCAACTCCTGCATCAAGTACGCGAAGCCCATGCCGGCCTGGCCCAGCAGGTTTTCCTTGGGCACTCGCACGTCCTGGAAGAACAGCTCGGAGGTGTCCTGGGCTTTCATGCCCACCTTTTCCAGGCGCTTGCCCTTGTCGAAGCCTGGCGTGTCGGCCTCCACCAGGAACAGGCTGGTGCCCTTGGCACCGGCCTTGGGGTCGGTCTTGGCGACGACGATCACCAATTCGGCCAGGTAGCCATTGGTGATGAAGGTCTTGGAGCCGTTGATCACATACTCATCACCGTCCAGCACCGCGGTGGTCTTGACCCCTTGCAGGTCGGACCCGGCGCCCGGCTCGGTCATGGCAATCGCGGTGACCATCTCGCCGGAGATCAACTTGGGCAGGTATTTGTGCTTCAGCGCCTCACTGCCGTAATGCAGGATGTACGGTGCCACGATGTCCGAATGCAGGGAGAAACCGATGCCGGTCAGGCCCAGTCGGCTGATCTCTTCGATCACCACGGCGCTGTACAAAAAGTCCGCGCCCAAGCCGCCGTATTCTTCCGGCAGATGGGAACACAACATCCCCGCCTCCCCCGCCTTGCTCCACAGGCCACGGTCGATATAGCCCTGTTTTTCCCATTGCCCATGGAACGGCGCGGCGTCTTTTTCGAGGAAAGTGCGCACGCTGTCGCGGAAGAGTTCGTGCTCCGGGCTGTACAAGGTTCTGGGAATCATGGGTCACCTGCGTGGATTGTCGGACAAGGACGAGCCCACAGAGACTATGCCGCGAAAGCATCACGGGACACTGGACACATGCGACAAAAAATAAGACGATCCAGCCGTCTGGTGACCACTTTCCCCTATAAGAATAAATGAAATTATGTCTAACCAAATCTCCACGCCGTTGCGGCGCGTCAGCATTTTGGCCATTGATCGGGTATTCGCTTCCACCCTCATGCAAGCCAAGGATTTCTTCCACCTCGCCAGCCTGCGTTACGGCAAACAACAAGGCCTGGGCCTCACCCCCGCATTCGAAACACGCCTGGTCAGCCCCGACGGGCAATCGGTACGCAGCTTCAGCAATGTGATCATGCCGGTGGACGGCGGCCTGGAAAACGCCGACATCATCGTATTGCCGGCCTTCTGGGATGATTTCGACGCGCTGTGCGCACGCTACCCGCAAGTGTTGCCGTGGCTGCGAGAACAACACGCGCGTGGCGCCGTACTCTGCGGCGAAGCCACCGGGGTGTTCTGGCTGGCTGAGGCCGGCCTGCTCGATGGCAAGGAAGCGACCACCTACTGGCGTTTCTTCAACGCCTTCAGCGAGCGTTTCCCCCGAGTCCAGCTCAATCAGGACAAGCACCTCACCGACGCCGACAACCTGTATTGCGCCGGCGGCACCACGTCGGCGTGCGACCTTTATATCTACCTGATCGAACGCTTCTGCGGCGCCAACATCGCCCAGGCCGTGGCCCGCGACATCCTTTACGAAGTGCAACGCAGCTACTCACCAGGACGCATCGGGTTTGGCGGGCAGAAGCTGCACCAGGACGTGATCATCCTGCAGATCCAGCACTGGCTCGAAGAGCACTTTGCCGACAAGTTCCGCTTCGAAGACGTGGCCCGGGAACACGGCATGAGCATCCGCAACTTCATGCGCCGCTTCCAGACCGCCACCGGTGACAAGCCATTGCACTACCTGCAACGCCTGCGCATCGAGACGGCCAAGGGCCTGCTCTCGGGCAGCCGCAAGAGCATCAAGACCATCAGTTATGAGGTGGGTTACGACGATGCGAGTTTCTTTGCGCGGTTGTTCAGGCAGCACACGGAACTGTCACCGAACCAGTATCGGCAGCAGTTCCAGCAGGCCGCATAAGAAAGGTTGACGCAGTAAACAATGTGGGAGCGGGCTTGCTCGCGAATGCGTTGGATCAGTCACCATTTCCAGTGCCTGACACTCCGTATTCGCGAGCAAGCCCGCTCCCACATTTGATCTACAGCGTTCTTAGGGCTTGTGACCGCGCGACAGGAACTCGTGGGACTGCATTTCCAGCAAGCGGCTCAGCGTACGTTGGAACTCGAAGTTCAAGCGACCACCGGTGTACAGGTCCTTGAGCTCAACTTCCGCCGAGATGATCAGCTTCACGTTGCGGTCGTAGAACTCGTCGACCATGTTGATGAAACGGCGTGCAATGTCGTCGGTGGTGACGCTCATCTGCTCCACGCCACTCAGGATCACCGCGTGGAAGATCTTGCCCAGCTCGATGTAGTCGTTCTGGCTGCGCGGGCCGTCGCAGAGGGCGCGGAAGTCGAACCAGGCCACGTCATCACAGGTGCGCAAGGCGATGATTTCGCGGTTCTCGATCATCAGCTTGTCGTTTTCCACTGCCTGGGTGCATTCCGGCGTCAGCGCACGGAAGCTCTTTTTCAGGCTCTCGTGGGCCGCTTCGTTCAGCGGGAAATGGAACAGCTCCGCTTGCTCCAGATGGCGCAGGCGGTAATCGACGCCACTGTCGACGTTGACGATCTCGGTGTTCTGCTTGATCAGCGCAATGGCGGGCAAGAAGCGCGCACGTTGCAGGCCATCCTTGTACAAACCATCAGGCACGATGTTCGAGGTGGCGACCAGGGTCACGCCGTTCTTGAACAGCTCTTCCATCAGGGTGCCGAGGATCATGGCATCGGTGATGTCGGAGACGAAGAATTCATCGAAGCAGATCACCCGCGCTTCTTCGGAGAAACGCTTGGCGATGATCGTCAGCGGGTTCTTCTCGCCCGGCAGGGTCTTCATTTCTTCGTGCACGCGCTTCATGAAGCGGTGGAAGTGCGTCCGGACCTTTTCCTTGAACGGCAGCGCTTCGAAGAAGGTGTCTACCAGGTAAGTCTTGCCCCGGCCGACGCCGCCCCAGAAGTACAAGCCTTTGACCGGCGTGTGGTCTTTCTTGCCAAACAGCTTGCTGAACATCCCTGGCTTGTTTTGCGAAGCGGCGATCAGGTCGTCGTACAGGCGCTGCAAATGGCGCACCGCATTTTCCTGAGCCGCATCATGGAAGAATTCAGGGCGTTTCAGATCAGCTTGATATCGTTCTAGGGGCGTCATAATTTCGTTAGCAAGGCAACAAAAACGGGCCGTCACTGTAACGACGGCCCTGGATAATGGCAATCAACCCTTGGTCGGGTTAATCCTCGATAGGGGTCAACGCAACGCGCAGGGCGTCGATGGCCGCATCGCGCGACGCTTCGTCGGCGAACTCGGCGCTGTCGGCCACCGCAGCGCCGTCCAGCCATACGCTGAAGCCCTGGGCTTCGTTGCGTACGTCCAGGGCGTCGCCACTTTGCAGCTGCTTGGTCACCGCGCCAGCGGCTTTACCGTCGGCAAAGTTGCGCGACAGCAGCAGTTGTTCGCCATCGGCGGCCAGCAGACGGAAGCGGAAGCTGCCGTCAGCTTCACGGAAGCTCACGAAGCGCGCCGCTTTCGCAGCTTTCTTCTTGGCCGCCACCGGCGCTGCCGCTTGATTGACGAACGAGCGCAAGCCCACCGCTTCACGCAACTCAGCCAGGAACGGCGCCGCCACGGCACGGGCTTTCTTGGCACCGATCAGCAGCAGGTCTTCCATGTCGGACGGGCGCGACATCAATTGATGGTAACGCTCGCGGGCTTCACCCAGTTGACCGTCGAGCAGTTGGAACAGGCGGTTCTTCGCCTCGCCCCAGCCCAGACCTTGCAGCAATTCAGCGCGGAACTCTTCTTCCTGAGCCTTGCTGGCAAACGCCTGGTACAAGGTGAACAGGTGCGAGTTGTCCGGGTCTTTGGCTTCGCCCGGCGCGCGGGAGTCGGTGACGATGCGCGAGATGGCGTCTTTCATGTCCTTGGCGCTGGTGAACAACGGGATGGTGTTGTCGTAGCTCTTGGACATCTTGCGGCCATCCAGGCCCGGCAAGGTGGCGACGCTTTCTTCGATCAGCGCCTCGGGCATGGTGAAGAATTCTTTACCGTTGCCGAACAGGTGGTTGAAGCGCTGGCCGATGTCGCGGGCCATTTCCACGTGCTGGATCTGGTCGCGGCCGACCGGCACCTTGTGCGCGTTGAACATCAGGATGTCCGCCGCCATCAACACAGGGTAGCTGTAAAGGCCCATGCTGATGCCCGCATCCGGGTCTTCGCCGGCGTCCACGTTCTTGTCCACCGAGGCTTTGTACGCATGGGCGCGGTTGAGCAGGCCCTTGGCGGCCACGCAGGTGAGCAGCCAGGTCAGCTCGGGGATTTCCGGGATGTCCGACTGGCGATAGAACGTCACCCGGTTCACATCCAGGCCACCGGCCAACCAGGTCGCAGCGATTTCCATACGCGAGCGCTGGATGCGCTGCGGGTCATCGCACTTGATCAGGGCGTGGTAGTCGGCCAGGAAGTAGAAGGAGTCGGCATTGGCATCCTGGCTGGCAAGGATCGCCGGGCGGATCGCGCCAGCGTAGTTGCCCAGGTGCGGCGTGCCGGTGGTGGTGATGCCGGTGAGGATACGGGTACGAGTCGTCATGGGTAATCGCTTATCAGACTGCTATCAATTCGAGAGGCGCGGCAGCACCAGATCCTTCAGATCGGTGAGCTTGCCATGAAAAAAGTGCCCGCATTCTGCCACTTTCAGCAGCTCATGGGGGCGTTTCAGGGCGGCGGACCAGTCGTAGACGGTCTGCGGGTCGACCACTTCGTCGGTTTCCGGCTGGATCAGGGTCAGCGGGCAGCCCTGTGGCAGCACGTCGGTATCACGCAGGCGCATCACCGCCGCGGCCACCATGAACAGGTGCGCGAGTTGTTCGCCCTTGGCTTCCAGGCGTCCGCCGAGGCTGGCCGCCACATAGCCGCCGAAGGAGAAACCGAGCAAGGTGATCGGCAAATCCGGGTGTTTTTCCCGCAGCCAGGTGGCGGCCGCTTCGGCGTCATCCACTTCACCGGTGCTCATGTCGTGAGTGCCGGCACTGGCGCCGACGCCACGGTAATTGAAACGCAAGGTAATCAAACCGGCATCGCGGGCGGTACGTTGCAGGGTCGAAACGACTTTATTGAGCATGGTCCCACCCTGCACCGGATTGGGGTGGCAGATCAGCGCCAGGCCACGTGGCTCGGGGTGATCCAGGTACAGGGCTTCCAATTGGCCCACCGGGCCATCGATCAAAACGGGGGTTTCACGCATGAGCAAGGAATGAACTCCGTGACCTCTCAAAGGGTCGACTCGTCTAGCTAAAAGTCTGTGCATGGCATCATTGCGAGCTTAATCGCGGTATACAGCGCAGGTCCGAGCCGTTAACGTAAAGCAAAGCCGTTTATAGAGGAAGGACTCGTGGAACACTCGCTCTTAGTTTGGTTGTTGCCGACTCTTGCCCTGGTTGCCGGTGTCGCCATTGGTTTCCTGGTTGCTCGCTTGCTGCCCAATGCCGCGCCTAACCGCACGCAGCGTCAGCTGGATGACATCCAGGAACGTTTTGACAGTTATCAGAACGAGGTTGTTACCCACTTCAACAGCACCGCGACCCTGGTCAAGAAACTCACCCAGAGCTACCAGGAAGTACAGGATCACCTCGCCGATGGTGCCAACCGCCTGGCCCTCGACGACATCACCCGTCAGCGCCTGCTGGCCGCGTTGCATTCCGATGCACCGCAAACCCCACGGGAGCGCCTGACCCCACCCCGGGAAAACCAGGAGCCGCCACGGGACTACGCGCCAAAAACGCCGAACGCCCCAGGCATGCTGGATGAGCATTACGGCTTGAAGAAGTAACTTCTCTTCACGCACAAATAAGCCCGGCTGATCGATGATCAGCCGGGCTTTTTGTTACCTGCTCATTCTCAAGAACACTGGAAACCCAACGTGGGAGCGGGCTTGCTCGCGAATGCGTTGTGTCAGTCACAGCAACTACAACTGACACAACGCATTCGCGAGCAAGCCCGCTCCCACAGTTTTGACCGCATGCGGCCTTAAGCCACGGGTTGCTCCCGCAACAACCCGCTCTCGATCCGCACATGCCGCCCATGGAAGCGCTTTAGGCTGCTGCGATGGCCGACGCTGACGATGCTCAGCCCCGGCAACTCATCGATCAACGCCTGGTACAACGTCGCCTCGTCCTCTTCATCCATGGCCGAGGTGGCTTCGTCCATGTACAGCCATTGCGGTGCGAACAACAACGCGCGGGCAAACGCCAGGCGCTGCTGCTCACCCGGCGAGAGCATGCGCTGCCAGTGATTGGCTTCGTCCAGGCGCGCCACCAGATGCGGCAGGCGACAGGTCTCCAGCACCTGTGCATAACGTTCGGCCGGGTAGAGGCTGTCCTCCTGTGGATAACTCAACACCGCCTTCAGCGTGCCAATCGGCAGGTAGGGCTTTTGCGGCAGGAACAGGTAGCGCGCCGCCGGCAGGCGAATGCTGCCGTGGCCTGCGGGCCATAAATGCCCCATCGCCCGCAGCAACGTACTTTTGCCACTGCCGGAACGACCACTGAGCATCACGCGCTGGCCCGGCTCCACCGTCATGTCGGCATGGGTGAGCAAATGGCGGCCGTCGGCCAGGTCCATGCCCAGGTCTTGCACCACCAGGCGCTCGCCTTCCGGGCGCACGTCGATGGCCGGCGCGCGCTGCTCGTTCTCGCTCATGGCCTGGTGGAAGCTCAACAGACGATCACTGGTGGCGCGCCACGACGCCAACTCCGAATACGCGCTGATAAACCAACTGAAGTTCTCTTGTACATTGCCGAAGGCCGAGTTGATTTGCATCAGCTCGCCCAGCTCGATCTTGCCGGTGAAGTAGCGCGGCGCGGCGACGATGAACGGGAAGATGATTGCGATCTGGCTGTAGCCGGCGGTGAAGAACGTCAGGCGCTTGGACACTTTCATGATGTCCCAGAAGTTGTGCCAGACCTTGCCGAAACGTGCGCTCAGGCGCTGGTTTTCATTCGGCTCGCCGTTGTACAGCGCAATACTTTCGGCGTTCTCACGCACGCGCACCATGGAGAAACGCAGGTCCGCTTCGAAACGTTGTTGTTGGTTGCTCAAGCCGATCAAGCGACGGCCGATCAAGTGCGTCAGCCAACTGCCGACGGCGGCATACAACAGCGCGCACCAGAACATGTAGCCGGGGATGGTGATGCCAAACACTTCGATGCTGCCCGACACGCCCCACAGGATGATGGAGAACGACACCAGGCTGACCACGTTACGCAGCAACCCGAGGCCCAGGCTCAAGGTGCTGGAAGTGAAGTTATTGAGGTCTTCGGAAATCCGCTGGTCCGGGTTATCGGTGTAGCCGCCCTGCTCCAGCTGGTAGTAGTTCTTGTCGGCGAGCCACCGCGCGAAGTGTTTCTCGGTGAGCCAGGCACGCCAGCGGATGGTCAGCATCTGGGTCAGGTACAAGCGATACACCGCGCCCAGAATCGCCACGGCGGCGATCCCGCCGAAATAGCCAATCAGTTGCCAGAAGGCATCGGTGTCCTTTTTCTCCAGAGCGTTGTAGAAATCCTTGTACCAGTGGTTGATCCACACGGAGATCGCCACGCTGAACAGCGACAGGCCAATCACCGCCGCCAGCAACAACCAGGCCTTGCCCTTCTCTTCGCTGCGCCAATACGGTGTGATCATCGCCCAGGTTCGGCGGAAGAATTGCCCACGCACCGCGTCGTTGACCGCGGAATACTCAGCGTTATGGTTCATTGTTCAGGCTCGGTCGAAAAAAAATGAATGACACCGGTTCGATCATAGTGGATCAGCCCGATAGGCCACGCGGTCTGAAACATATCGTTCAGTCAACGTTCAGTTCATGAATTTTATTTAATGTTTGCCCTCCCTACTCGGTCGGACCGCGCAGGAAAAGACTGCACATACAAGGCCAGGAACTTAAGCGCCAATTTCACCAACTTACCGGCTCAGCATTCAATATGCACCTAGCCAGGACGGCACTTCAGAGAATATGAAAGCATGCCGAGATCCCAGAGCGTCCCCTTCGTTTCCTTTTTCCCAACCGCCTCGCACTACGCAACCACGAGAACGCCGCAGCCGATAACCGACGTACGGGAGAAAAAGCCGAGTTCACCGGGGCGCCCTACTGACGTTTATCACACGCAATTGCCGCACAGCAGCGAGGACGTGCAGCGCTATATAAAGAACAATGTGAGCAGCCTGTTGACGCCTGCGCAGGAAGTTTCAAAATTGATCGCACGTGCCCTGCACAAAAAATTCGGCATGACGATCAACCCTGACACAACCTATATCGTCACCACTAACTACGACCTTTCCAAAGGCAAACCACGTGACGGCAAGATGCTCAACAGCATCAGTCTTACTGATGCAGCGCTTACCAACATGCGCACCCTCAACACCGACGACAACACGCTCTCATCTGCCCAAAAAACCAACAAAAAAGTGCTGGATATCATTGGCAAATTCTCGGTCGTTGGCGGCCTCCTTAATTTATTTAGAGCCCCCTCGCCCCCCACCCTGCCCAATCCTGACAACATGTTTGAATACGTCGTGGGGAGTATTGCGAACCAAAAAACACCATCACCGGATCTATCCTCAAAACTCCCGTTTGCCCCCCAAGCGTTCCGTGATCTCGTTTGGAATACGGAACTCGCCGCCCCGTATAAAAAGTATCTGGACAGTTTCTGGCGGTCCCATGAAACCACCTACCAGCAATTGAGCAAGATCGCGTTTGCCCAAGCCGCCCATACACAGGCGCAGGAAGGCAGCCTGAGTGAACAGGATGCACACCTGGCAATGCGGGCTGCCGGGCTTGCACCGGGCAAGCCCTGGCTGGAAACCAGTATGAAAAACCTGGAGGCCACCTATGCCAAGGATCCAAAACTTGAGATCGGCCTGCTGTCTGTCAACGGTGATAAGTCCACCGACTTGATGTATGTCATCGACAAAACAGTCCGGCAGGACGCCAATGGCAAAGACATAAAGGCCACCCTGCTGCATATTCCCGGTAACGCCTCCCCCATCCACCGGTTTGACAGCCCCGAAGAGATGAAAACCTGGGTCGCGGATCAAGCGGCTGACCCGAAAAAGCGCGCGGCCTTGCGCGCTCACTTCAAAAAATCCGATCAGGACGACAAGTATTTTTCCGACGGTGTGGACCAATCCCTGAAAGGCCTCGGTGGCTGGACCGAGGCCCATAAACCAGACCCCCTGGGTTTCACATCACCCAATGGTTGGGACCCCCAACGCTATATCACGCTGGAGCCCATCGAGGGCTGCCCCTTCAACACCATTACCCTAAACCAGAAAGAGCGCTCCTACGCCGACGCCAATCACAACATTACCACCGACTCCGACGTCAACAAGGCGACCTTATTAAGGGTTACGGAGGCGGCAACCGCCACGGCCCTGATGCTGACCCCCCTGGCATTTCTGATGCCGGAGATTGGCTTGGCACTGGACGTCCTTTACGCCGGCGCAGGTCTCATGGAAACAGGTATTGGCATTGATGACCTGGCCCACGGAAAATCGGCCGGGACAGACCGGATCGTGTTTGGCTTACTCAATGCGGCCCCCGGGATCGCAGGCGGAGCATCCAGGCTGGGCAAAGGCGCAGAGACCGTCGAAATAGCGTTTGCGGACAACGTTGCCGAACCCACTTCCGACAGCCTTATGCCGCTAGCTGAAGAGCACACACCCTGGGAAACGTTCAACCGCTTACGCCCGCAAGCGTCGGGCAATATCAGCGCCTATGCCGTTACAGATGGCGAAAGGCTTATCGACGGTATACCACGCAACGCCAATCACATTTATCAGGTTCCCGGTGCTGACGGAATGGACCGCTGGCTGATCAAACATACCGATCATTCTGCGATCGTACACATCTATGAAATCAAATCGACGTTCAAACTTAGCGATGGCTATGTAGAGATTATTGACCCTGCTTCCAGGCAATCCGTCATGACGGTGCATTTGAATACCGCCGGCGAGTGGGTACGGTTTGAAGGCGCCGGAGGAATGAAGTTTCCATGGCAGCGCAGCCAGCCCTCTGCAAAAGCACAGCTTAACGAGGCGATTGCAAACATTAACCGGGACAGTAGTTCATTCAGCGAGGCCGAGACCACGCAAATACAGGATGATTTATCCAACCTGATCCGGGCGTCCAAAGCGGAGCTCTCTGAAAGCCTGAATGAATATACCGAAGCGGGATCGGACGAAATAAACAGTGAACTGCGCCGTCAGCCGGATGAGCGTCAATACTCTGAACAACTGCAAGCGTTCCTGGCGGATTTCGACAGCCAAGCGGATTACACCGGTAAAGCCTATCGCTACGCCTATGTCACTGCCGATGGCGAAGCCGCATTGAAAAACGGAGTGGGGAAAGTGTTCAGAGACGCAGCTGTTCAATCAGCCTCCACCCAAGCCTTCAATGCAAAGAGTTGGGGAGCCTGGGCGAAAAACGCTTCAGGCGCTTCGAATAACAAGCCCGTGGTCTATGTGTTCGACGAATCAGTTCCGAAAAAGAACCTGTCCAGCAGCTTCTTATTTGACCATGTGGCCGTCGAGCCGGAAGCCTCATTGGAGGTCAAAGCGACAAAAACACAAGACGGGGTTTTATACGTGTACTTGGAGTCCCCGGCAAAAATGCCAGATCAACGCTACAACCTGTTCGACGGCAGTGTTGCGCGCCCGTACTAAGCAGCCGACACCCATGGGACGGTATCGGCTGTGGTCGCGCAAAAGGCACTAGCCGATACCGTTCAGCGGCGTACCGGACGCTTTTGCAGTTTGCGCTGCAAAGTGCGGCGATGCATACCCAGGGCCCGGGCGGTGGCGGAGATATTGCCTTCGTGCTCGGTCAGCACGCGCTGGATGTGTTCCCACTGCAGGCGGTCCACCGACATCGGGTTTTCCGGCACCAGGGTGTCGAGGTCGGCGTGCTCGGAGAGCAAGGCAGCGAGCACGTCATCGGCGTCGGCCGGCTTGCACAGGTAGTTGCAGGCGCCACGCTTGATCGCCTCGACGGCCGTGGCAATGCTGGAATAACCGGTGAGGATCACCACGCGCATTTCCGGGTCGAGTTCCAGCAATTTGGGCAGTAGTACCAGGCCTGAGTCGCCGTCCATCTTCAGGTCGAGCGCGGCGTAGTCCGGCAGGTCGGCCTGGGCGATGGTCAGGCCTTCTTCGGCAGAACCTGCGGTGCTTACGCGAAAACCGCGACGGCTCATGGCGCGCGCCATCACCCGGGTAAAGGTGGCGTCGTCATCTACCAGCAGCAGGTGCGGCAGTTCTTCGCCTTCGACTTGGATCTCGTCACTCATCGATATCTCCTCGTGCGACACGGGGCAGGCGCAGCTCGGTGAGCGTGCCGCCTTCCTCATGACTATAGAGCTTCACTGAGCCGCCCGCGCGGGTCACGCTGGCCTTGCTCAAGAACAGGCCCAGGCCGAAGCCTTTGCCCTTGGTGGTAAAGAAGGGTTTGCCGATCTGCTCGGCAATGGCCAGCGGCACGCCCGCGCCGTGGTCACGAATACTGATGGTGACGTTTTCCGCGTCCCAATCCAGTTGTACACCCAACCCTTCGGGGCAAGCGTCGGCTGCATTGTTCAGCAGGTTGAGCAATGCCTGGGTCAGGTCGGGCGGCGGTGCCATGCGCGGCACAGTGCCCTGCCCTAATAGATGAAAACGATAGCTGGCTTCGGGGCGCATCAGGTGCCAGCGGTTCAGGGCCTCGTCGAGCCACTGGGTCACGTCCTGCATCTCCACCGCCAGGCGGCGATTGGCTTCGGCGGCGCGCACCAGTTGCTGCAAGGTCTGCTTGCACTGCTTGACCTGTTCGCGCAGCACGCCGAGGTCCTCTTGCAACACAGGGTCGTGATGGTCCTGGGTCATTTCGTTGAGCAACACGCTCATGGTCGCCAGCGGTGTGCCCAGTTCATGAGCAGCGCCGGCAGCCTGAGTGGCGACGGCCAACAGTTGCTGGTCGCGCAGGCCCTCTTCGCGGCGGATGGCGCGCAATTCTTCCTGGCGGCGCAGCTCTTCAGCCATGCGCGCGGCAAAGAAGGTGATGACCGCGGCAGATAGGGCAAAGCTCAGCCACATCCCGTAGATCTGCAGGTTTTCCCGGGCGATGGGGAAAGTTTGCAGTGGGTAGAAGCGTGCCAGCAACAGGGTGTACAGCGTCAGGGCAATGCCCGACAGCACCACCGAATAGCGCCACGGCAACGTCACGGCGGCGATGGTCAGGGGCACCAGGTAATAGGAGACGAACGGGTTGGTGGAGCCACCGGAGAAATATAGCAACACACTGTGGATAAACAGGTCGCAGGCCAACTGCAGGGCGTACTCCAGCTCGGTGACCGGCCAGGTGGTGCGCAACCGGATCGCGGTAAACACACAAAGCACGATGGAGAAACCCAGGGTCACGCCCAGTTGCAGCCATGGCAGCGGCAACAGGTCGAACCAATAGGCAAGCCCGACGGAACCGGCCTGTGCGGCCAGCACCAGGGTGCGGATGAACGTCAGGCGCCAGAGGTTCTGGCGGGTGGCGGAAGTCAGTTTTACGGCGGCGAGCATGAGCTCTCCCGGTGAGCGCTGCAGGCGGATCGGCAGGAGTATAAACGAAGCAGGCCCCCTGCCACGGCCTGTGTGGCTCTTTGACGCAGGCCGGGCAAATGACCGTTCGTCGGCACCGCCACAACTTGTAGGTAATGTGTAAACCCGAAGAACCCGATGTCACCGTCTACAGTCATACCGAACACGCACACCCCCAAGGAGCTTCCATGTCTCGTTTCACTCGCAGTGCAGCCGTTATCACCCTCGGCGTCGCCACCCTTGCCAGCCTCCCCGCCCTGGCCGCCGAAGGCCTGAACTACAACCAGATTTCCCTGCGCGCCGAGGTCAGCCAGGAGGTTGCCCGCGACAAGATGATCGTGACCCTCTACACCGAATCCCAGAACAGCGACCCGGCCAAGCTCGCCGCTGAAATCACCAACACCCTGAACAAGGCTCTTGGCGAAGCCCGCGAAGTCAAAGGCGTGACCCTGCGCCAGGGCAGCCGCAACAGCTACCCGATCTACGACAACAAGAACCAGAAGATCACCGGCTGGCGTGAGCGCGCCGAACTGCGCCTGGAAAGCGCGGACTTCCCGGCGCTGTCCAAGCTCACCGGCGAATTGCTGAACACCCTGAAAATGGAAAACATGGACTTCGCCATCGCCGACGCCACGCGCAAGGCCAGCGAAGATGCGCTGCTCAAAGACGCCGTCGCCGCCTTCAAGGCCCGCGCGCAACTGGCAACCGACGCGCTAGGCGGCAAGGGTTACAAGATCGTCAACCTGAACTTCAACACCAACGGCTACCCGATGCCCTACGCGCGCAATGGCGGGATGATGATGAAAGCCGCCATGGCCGATTCGGCGCCCACGCCTGAAGTGGAAGCCGGCACCAGCCAGGTCAATATGAGTGCCGATGGTGTGATTGAAGTACTGCAATAAACGTTTCTAGGTATCAACGAAAACGGCGCGGCCTCAGGTACGCGCCGTT
Source organism: Pseudomonas sp. BIGb0164 (assembly GCF_024810135.1). Taxonomy (NCBI): domain Bacteria; kingdom Pseudomonadati; phylum Pseudomonadota; class Gammaproteobacteria; order Pseudomonadales; family Pseudomonadaceae; genus Pseudomonas; species Pseudomonas sp. BIGb0164. The sequence continues at coordinate 672,954 of NZ_JANUEA010000002.1, forward strand.
TTTTTTGGAGTAGCGCGCCAACCGCAAACATGAGGGGTAACAGACGAAGGGGAACGCCTGCAAACACATATCCCACACAAGTATCGGAATCTTAAACGGCGAGGGATACGCATAACTGCTCCAGAGATCGATACCCGATGATAACAACTACGCACAACACCCCTGCTTTCCAACCACTCCAAGTCAATAATCGTACCCAGCCGCCACAAGCAGCTGCTGAACTGCCACGCAAAAAAAGCCCAAAACGACGCAACCATCACCAACCGTTGATCCCGGGGCTGCCTTACAACCCTGCCGTAGACCGCTATGTCGGCCGTGCTACCGAGGGTTTCAAGACAGCCAGCCAAAGCACATCAGAAATCATACGGGCCGAACTGAAAAAGCGCTGGGGCAAGGACATTGACCCGGACAATACCTTCATCACCACCTTCAACTACGACCCCAAGCTGCGAAAACCGCCTGGGGGGAAAGTCTTGAACCAAATCAGCCTGACCGACGCCGCATTGCACAACATGCGCCACAAGAACAAACACAATGAGCACCAGACGGCCGACGAAAAAGCGCAGTCGACCTTGCACAAATGGATCAATAGGCTCGCGCCCCTGGCCGCGGCGCCCATCGCCATCTACAACATCGTCCACAAGCTCAACGAACCCAAGACCTATGAGGGCATATTTGTCGGCCCCCAACCCGGTGGTCGCCAGGTCTACAACTCGACCACCCAACTTGCGCAAACGCCCGCCACCTTTCGCGACATCGTGTGGAACACCGAACTGAGCAAGCCCTACGCCGAGTTCCTCAACGGTTTTTGGTCAGCGCATGAGCAAAAGTACGCCCAACTGAGCAAGGCCGCCTTCGTCGGCGCCGCCCTGGCGCAATTTGACAACGACAGCCTCAGCGAAAGCGACGTGAGCCTGGCCATGCGCGCAGCAGGCCTGCCAACAGACAAAACCTGGTCGGGCATGACCCTCAACGACCTGGACGCCGCCACACAAAAAGACCCTAACGTAGAAACCGGCCTGCTGAAGATCAATGGCTTCAAGTCCACGGATTTGATGTACATCACCGACAAGCAGACCAAAACCACCCTGCTGCACATCCCCGGCAACTCGTCGCCGATTCATCGTTTCGACAGCCAGGAGCAGATGAAGAACTGGCTGGCCGAGCAAGCCGCCGACCCTGTGAAACGCGAAGCCTTGTCGATGCATTTTCCACTGCGCGATCAAGCCGACCGGACACTGTCCGAGGGCGTCAACCAAACCCTGGTAGGCCTCAGCGGGTGGCCGAAAAAGGATGCATCGGATGCCGGTGTGCTGGAGCGACTGAACCAGTACAACCCGCAAACCTTCATCACGACCGAGCCTCTCGACGAAGACCCGTTCAAGGCCATGACCACGCGGCAAAAAGAACGCTCCTATGCCGATGCAGAAACCCAAATCACCACCGACGGTGACGTCACTAAGACAACGATCCTGGAGGCACTGGAAACAGCGACCAAGGTTGCCGTGCTGATGACTCCACTGGCCTTGGTCATGCCCGAAGTGGCGGCTGCCCTTGAGGTGTTTTACCTGGCCTCCGGCGCGGCTGAAGTCGGGATCGGCGCGGACAATATCAAGCATGGCAAACCGGGTGGTACTGACCAAGTAGTGTTCGGCGTATTGAATGCACTGCCGGCTGTGGTCGGGGGCGCGGACAGAGTGGTCAAGGGGCTTGAAACGGGAGGAGTCGCGACGGGTAAAGTCGTGGATGAAGCCGCCGAGACACCCGTGATAAAACCTGTTGAGTCGCCCCCCAAGGGCCCGGTTGGCGTTGAGCCCGTAGTTGATCGCATCCTCCCGTCGCAGTCGTCGGACATCAGTGCTAACGCCGTGCCCAATGGCGAGCAATTGATTGAAGGTGCTACCCGCAATTCAAAAGGTATATACCAGGTCAAAAACGGTACTGGCGCGGACCGGTGGCTTATTCGCTACAACCACGCGACCGGCCAACCAAAGGTGTATGAAATTCGCAGTGACTTCAAACTGCGCGACGACTATGTACAGATCATTGACCCTGAGACACGCAAGCCGGTGATGACCGTGCACTCTACCGCCGACGGTGAGTGGGCCCGCGAGATTGGCCAGGGGGGCGCGCGCAAGTGGCCATGGCAGCGAACGCCGTCGCCAACCCCGAGTGACGAGTTGAAGTCACCACCAAAACTTTCAGACCTGTTCGTGGAAGGTGACGGATCAAAAATGGAGGGCACAGCGCCCTTGGACGATTACTTCGAGTTCGACAAAAACACGGACTACGTACTGTCCTCGGTCGGCTATGAAGAAAACGCCGTCATCAAGAAACGCCTGTATGTTTCCTGGACCCTCGAGGAAAAAAATTATGCCGTACTACCCGCTGAGAAGGCAGGTCCCTCCGACTATGGTTCAAATGATTACTCACACAACTTCATCAACGACATCAATCGTGATCGCTACACGGTAGAAATAAACGTTTCCGGCAAAAAAACGCAGCACCCCCTGACCAGTGCGGCGAAGAGTGAGCCTGACATAAAAACGGACAAGATCAATCAACTCGAACAGCTCATTCCAGCCCCCGAACTGCGCACCCTCATTTCCGAGGTTGCGCACCAGGGATCGATGGAGCCCGCGATGAAAGACTTTCTGGGTTACAGCCTGAGTAATGGGGACCTGAAAAAAGGAATACTGATCAATGACACCTTCATCGCGAATGATGTTTCGAAGTACCACATCGAATATGACCCAGCGAACAACGTCACGCGCGTGACTTCCGCTGGCGAATATCGTCTCAGCCGCCCGGATGAAGGCAAGTTGGGCAATGTAAAAATAACCATCAGCAGAACATTCACTATTCATCACACTGGCAATGTGGAGACCCCCTATGTCCTCGACAAGAACGCACCGACCAAAATAGAAGTTGCAGTTACCCCCTCTTAATTATTGATGACCGATGAGGGCTAAATCAGAGAGCTCTATCGGCCCCTGTCAGATAAACGCGAACGGCGGTAACCTCGGTTCCGCCGTTTTCGTTTGGACGGCTTTTATAAGCCTGCCACTTCAGGGGTCTCCATGGAAAGAATCGCCTTCAAACCGCTCCTCCTGGCTGCAGGCCTGCTGGCTTTCATGCCGATGGCCCACGCGGCCACTGCCCTGGTCTACTGCTCCGAAGCCAGCCCTGCCGGTTTCGACCCCAGCCAGTACACCAGCGGCACCGATTTTGATGCTTCCGCCGAAACCGTGTTCAACCGCCTGACCCAGTTCAAGCGCGGCGGTACCGAAGTCGAACCTGGCCTGGCCACGCGCTGGGACATTTCCAAAGACGGCCTGACCTACACCTTCCACCTGCGCGATGGCGTCAAGTTCCACACCACCGATTTCTTCACCCCTACCCGCGACTTCAACGCGGATGACGTGTTGTTTACCTTCAATCGCCTGCTGGACGCCGAGAGTCCGTTCCGCAAGGCGTACCCGTCCGAGTCGCCGTACTTTACCGACATGGGCTTGAACACCACGATCAAGAACATCGAAAAACTCGATGACCACACCGTGCGCTTCAACCTGAACAACGTCGATGCGTCGTTCGTGCAGAACCTGGCCATGAGTTTCGCCTCGGTGCAGTCGGCCGAGTACGCCGCGCAGCTATTAAAGGAAGGCAAAGCCGAGGACATCAACCAAAAACCCGTCGGCACCGGGCCGTTCGTGTTCAAGCGTTACCAGAAAGACTCGCAGATTCGCTACGCGGCCAATAAACAATATTGGAAGCCCGAGGACGTGAAGCTCGACAACCTGGTGTTCGCCATCACCCCGGACGCCGCCGCACGCCTGCAGAAACTCAAGGCCGGCGAATGCCAGGTCAGTGGTTACCCGCGCCCCTCTGACATTGAAGTAATGAAGCAGGACCCGAACCTGCGCGTGCTGCAACAGGCCGGTTTCAACCTGGGCTTCCTCGCCTACAACGTGACCCATCCGCCACTGGACCAGCTCAAGGTACGCCAGGCCCTGGACATGGCGATCGACAAGCCGGCGATCATCAAGGCCGTGTACCAGAGCGCCGGACAATTGGCGCAGAACGCCCTGCCTCCGGCGCAGTGGTCTTATGACCCCAACATCAAGGATGCGCCCTACGACCCGACCAAGGCACGGGCGCTACTAAAAGAAGCAGGGGTTGCACCTGGTACCACCATCAACCTCTGGGCGATGACCGTGCAGCGTGCCTCCAACCCGAACGCGCGGATGTCGGCACAAATGATCCAGCAGGATTGGGAGAAGGTCGGGATCAAAGCCAACATCGTCAGCTATGAGTGGGGCGAATACATCAAGCGCGCCAAGAATGGCGAGCACGATGCAATGATTTATGGCTGGACCGGAGACAATGGCGACCCCGATAACTGGCTCGGCGTGCTCTACAGTTGTGCCGCGGTCAAGGGCAGCAACTACGCCAAGTGGTGTAACCCGGCCTACGACAAACTGGTGCAGCAGGCTAAGGTCAGCAACGACCGTGACCAGCGCATCAAGTGGTATCAACAGGCGCAGAAAATCCTTAAGGAACAAGTACCTATAACGCCTATTGCGAACTCGACGGTTTTCCAGCCACTTCGCAAGGAAGTACGCGACTTCAAAATCAGCCCGTTTGGCCTGACGCCCTTCTATGGCGTGAGTCTAGATAAGTAACAGCAACGCCCCAACCGAGTGCGCTAGACGCCTCGGTTGGTCTTTTTTGGTGCGTCTCGTGCACCGAAAAAAACCTCTATATATATGCATTTATGTACAAACTTTCATAAATGCGACATTCCTGTACGTTCGTACCACACTTTCATCCTTGCAAGGGTTCAGCATCTTGCATTGGGTATGGCCCCTGCATAAGTATCCGCAGGTCGACTCACGAGGTCGCCCTCACTACCAAAAATGACAACAAATCATGAGGCCAACATGCTTAAACACGCAGTCCTTCCGCTTTTAGTTAGCGCTGGCCTTATGGCCGCAGCTCCTTTTGCCCACGCGGCGACTAACCTGGTGTTCTGCTCCGAAGGGAGCCCGGCCGGTTTTGACCCAGGCCAGTACACCACCGGAACAGACTTCGATGCCTCGGCCGAAACCGTGTTCAACCGCTTGAGCCAGTTCGAACGTGGCGGCACCGCCGTGGTTCCTGGCCTGGCCACCCGTTGGGACGTTTCCCCGGATGGCCTGACGTACACCTTCCACCTTCGTGAAGGCGTCAAGTTCCACACCACCCCGTATTTCAAGCCGACTCGTGAATTCAATGCCGATGACGTGCTCTTCACGTTCAACCGCATGATCAACAAGGACGACCCGTTCCGCAAAGCCTACCCCACCGAGTTCCCGTACTTCTCCGACATGGAGATGGACAAGAACATCAAGAACATCGAGAAAGTCGATGACCACACCGTCAAGTTCACCCTTGGCACCGTGGACGCCGCTTTCATCCAGAACCTGGCAATGAGCTTCGCTTCCATCCAGTCGGCCGAATACGCCGCCCAGCTGTTGAAGGAAGGCAAGGCCGCAGACATCAACCAGAAGCCAATCGGCACTGGCCCGTTCGTGTTCAAGAGCTACCAGAAAGACTCCAACATCCGTTTCACCGGCAACAAGGATTACTGGAAGCCTGAAGACGTCAAGGTCGACAACCTGATCTTCTCGATCTCCACCGACGCCTCGGTGCGTATCCAGAAGCTGAAGAAAAACGAGTGCCAGATCACAGCCTATCCTCGCCCGGCGGACATCAAGCCCCTGGAAGCGGACAAGGACATGAAGATGCCGCACCAAGCGGGCTTCAACCTCGGCTACATCGCCTACAACGTGATGCCTGTGCTCAAGGGCCAGACCACGCCAAACCCATTGGCTGACCTGCGCGTTCGCCAAGCCTTGGACATGTCGGTGAACAAGCAGCAGATCATCGACTCCGTGTACCAGGGAGCAGGCCAACTGGCGGTCAACGCCATGCCGCCGACCCAATGGTCCTACGACACCACCATCAAGGATGCCAAGTACGACCCAGCCAAGGCGCGGGAACTGCTCAAGGAAGCGGGCATCAAGGAAGGCACCGAGATCACCCTGTGGGCGATGCCGGTTCAGCGTCCGTACAACCCGAACGCCAAGCTGATGGCTGAGATGCTGCAGAGTGACTGGAAACAGATCGGCCTGAAGGTCAACATCGTGAGCTACGAGTGGGGCGAGTACATCAAGCGTTCCAAAGGTGGCGAGAACCAGGCCATGATCATTGGCTGGAGCGGTGACAATGGTGACCCGGACAACTGGCTGGGCACCCTCTTCGCCTCTTCGGCGTTGAACGGTAACAACTTCTCCAAGTTCACCAACAAGCAGTACGACGACCTGATCAGTCAGGCCAAGTCGACCACGGACGTCGCCAAGCGCACTGAACTGTACAAACAGGCGCAGCAACTCCTCAAGAAAGAACTGCCTTACACACCTATCGCGCACTCGACGGTGTATCAACCCATGCGCAACACCGTGCAGGACTTCAAGATCAGCCCGTTTGGCTTGAACTCCTTCTACGGCGTTAGCGTCAGCGGCAAGTAAGGATCGATGACGGCGACGCTTCATAGCGTCGCCGTTATTGCATCCGCCTAGACCGTAGGAATCAGACCACGCCCGCACTCATTGTTGTCCTACAGCAATGAACTGCGATCTGCGGCTCCGCTGCCTACAAGGTCAGTCAGATTTGATGCATTTACTGCAAGGTCCACGACCCATAACGTCGCAGGACAGCAGAGGCTTCAGTCTGAGAAAGGCACTTGCTGTGTGTGGGATCAGTGATGTCCCCAGGCTGTACGCCTGGGTGATTGCTCGCTGATGACAAATACAACTAGGGATCGGGATCGTCATGCGCCATACCACCGTTCTACCTGCACTGTTTGCCGCCAGCCTGCTGGCTGTGGCCACCACCGGCTACGCCGCCGAGAAAAAGAGCCTGGTGTTCTGCTCCGAGGGCAGCCCGGCGGGCTTTGATACTGCGCAGTACACCACCGCCACCGACAACGATGCGGCCGAGCCGCTGTACAACCGCTTGGTTGAATTTGAAAAAGGCGCAACCAACGTGGTGCCAGGCCTGGCGACCAAGTGGGACATTTCGCCAGATGGCCTGACCTACACCTTTCACCTGCGTGAAGGGGTGAAATTCCATAGCAACAAGGAATTCAAGCCGACGCGCGACTTCAATGCCGACGACGTGCTGTTCACCTTCAACCGCATGCTTGACCCCGAACACCCGTTTCGCAAGGCCTACCCCACCGAGTTTCCGTACTTCAACGGGATGAGCCTGAACAAGAACATTGCCAAGGTCGAGAAAATCGACCCGCACACCGTGGTGATGACCCTGAACTCGGTCGACGCCGCGTTCGTGCAGAACATCGCCATGAGCTTTGCCGCGATCCTCTCGGCCGAGTACGCCGAGCAGTTGCTCAAGGACGGCAGGCCCAGCGACATCAACCAGAAGCCGATCGGTACCGGTCCGTTTGTGTTCCAGCGTTACCAGAAGGACTCGCAGATCCGCTACGTCGCCAACAAACAGTACTGGGACCCGAGCAAGGTGCAACTGGACCAGTTGATTTTCGCGATCAACACCGACGCCTCGGTGCGTGTACAGAAGCTCAAGGCCAATGAATGCCAGGTGACCCTGCACCCCCGCCCGGCCGACGTCGACGCCCTCAAGGCCGACCCCAACCTGCAACTGCTGACCAAGCCCGGCTTCAACCTCGGGTACATCGCCTACAACGTGCGCCACAAACCCTTCGACCAACTCGAAGTGCGCCAGGCGCTGGACATGGCGGTGAACAAGCAAAGCATCCTGAACGCCGTGTACCAGGGCGCGGGCCAACTGGCGGTCAACGCCATGCCGCCGACGCAGTGGTCCTACGACGACACCATCAAGGACGCCGCCTACAACCCGGAAAAAGCCAAGGAACTGCTCAAGGCGGCCGGCGTGAAGGAAGGCACCGAGATCACTCTGTGGGCGATGCCGGTGCAACGGCCGTACAACCCCAACGCCAAGCTGATGGCTGAAATGCTGCAGAACGATTGGGCCAAGATCGGCTTGAAAGTGAAGATCGTCAGCTACGAATGGGGCGAGTACATCAAGCGCACCAAGAACGGTGAGCACGATATCAGCCTGATCGGCTGGACCGGTGACAACGGTGACCCGGACAACTGGCTGGGCACCCTCTACAGCTGCGACGCCATCGGCGGGAACAACTACTCCATGTGGTGTGACCCGGCGTACGACAAGCTGGTCAAGCAAGCCAAGGTCGTGACCGACCGCGAACAAAGGACTGTTCTGTACAAACAGGCGCAGCAACTGCTCAAGCAGCAGGTGCCCATCACGCCAGTCGCCCACTCGACGGTCAACCAGCCGTTAAGCGCCAAAGTCGAAGGCTTCAAAGTGAGCCCCTTCGGCCGCAACGTATTCTCGGGCGTCAGTATCAACCCATAAGAAAATAACCGGATTGCGCAGGGCGAAGTCTGCCCTGCTGCAAACGTGCAGCCTTTTATTGGGAAATTTCCTACGGCAAACGTTTGCAAAGGCTTGAACGAGTTACACACCCAATAGCCGGTTCACCTAAAAAGACTGGCATTAAAAAAGAGAACCAAAGGAGCTTCATCAAATGAAACTGAGCAGCAAAGCGCTTCTGGCCCTGGCCATCAGCAGCATCACGGCAACCGCCTTCGCTGAAACCCAGAGCCAGGACTTCGTTCCTACCACCCTGGCCGGCACCAGCGCCCAAAGCGAGGCCAAAGGCTTTATCGACGGTCAAAGCCTGGGCGGTACAACGCGTAACTGGTTCTCCAGCGAGAATAAATTCCGTGGTCAGCGTTTCTCCTACGAGAAGCACGGTCAAACGCGCACCGACGCGAACCGTACCAACTGGGTACAAGGCACCATCCTCAACTACTCCTCGGGCTTCACCCAAGGCACCGTAGGCGTGGCAACTGAAGTGGCGGCCTACAACGCCGTGGTGCTGGACCGCAGCAAGCGCGACATCAAGGGCGGCTCCAACCGTACCCTGGCTGACTCCGACGGTGACGCAGTAGGCCAGTGGAGCAAACTGGGCCTGGCTAACGTCAAGTTCCGTGTGTCTAACACCACCTTGACCGCCGGTCGCCAGAACTTCAGCAGCGGCATCGTCGACACCATCGGTAACCGTGCCCTGCCTTCGAGCTTTGAAGGTGTGAGCTTCAACAGCGAAGAGTTCAGCAACCTGTCCTTCCAGGGCGGCGTGTTCGATCGCGTGTCCCCACGTACCGAGCAGAGCCTGTCGAAATTCCGTTCCGAGTACGGCAACGGCCAGGAAACTGACAAGGTCAACACCTTCGGCGTTAACTATCAGCCGTTCAAGAGTCTGAAAACCAGCCTCTTCGCCGCCAACGTCGAAGACTTCTGGAACCAGTACTACTTCGGCGCAACCCACGAATTGGGTGATGCTCAGACCCTGGCACTGACCACCGGCCTGAACTACTACAAAACCACCGATACCGGCAAAAAGCTGATGGGGAATATCGATAACGATACCTACTCCCTGTCCCTGGGCCTGACTCACCAAGCCCACAGCCTGACCTTCTCCTACCAGGCGATCAACGGTAACGAGTACTTCGATTACCTGCACGAAACCAACGGCATCTACCTGGCCAACTCCCTGACGTCCGACTTTAACGGACCGAACGAGAAGTCCTTCCAGGTTGCCTACGGCCTGAACATGGCTGAGTACGGCGTGCCAGGCTTGAAGTTCAACGTGTACTCGGCTCGCGGCTGGGGCATCGACGGTACTCACTACACCGGCACCGCCTACGGCGAAGCTGGCAAATCGCGTAGCGACCTGCGCCTGATGGACGGCGAAACCCACCAGGAATACGGTGTTGGCGCGTCGTACGCCCTGCAAAGCGGCCCGCTCAAGGCCACCACCATCCGTGGCACTTACGTCACTCACCGTGCCAGCGCCCAACAGGCTGACGGCAACATCCGTGAGTTCCGTCTGGTGACCACCATCCCGTTCAACATTCTTTAATTAGCGCCAGGTAGACGGCGGGCTCAGGACGAGCCTGCCGTCTACGCTTGTCTGGTTCAATCGATTGCAGAGGGCTCTGAATGAAAATGCTCCCACTCCAAGCCGCCATGGCCGCTGCGCTGCTGAGCGTTGCGATCGGCGTTTCGGCCAAACCACTGGTGGTCTGCACCGAAGCCAGCCCGGAAGGCTTCGACCCGGTCCTGTACACCACGGCCGTCACCGCTGACGCCGCCGCTGAAACCATGTTCAACCGCCTGGTGGACTTCAAGCCCGGCACCACCGAAGTGATCCCCGCACTGGCCAAGGCCCTGCCGGAGATCAGCGCCGATGGCCTGACCTACACCTTTCACCTGCGTGACGACATCAAGTTCCACACCACCGACTACTTCAAACCCACGCGCAACCTGAACGCCGACGACGTGCTCTGGAGCTTCCAGCGCCAGCTGGACCCGAATCACCCGTGGCACAAAAAGTCCAGCGTGGGCTTCCCGTACTTTGAAAGCATGGGCTTCAAGGAACTGCTCAAGAGCGTAGAAAAGACCGACGATCACACCGTGGTCTTCACCCTGACCCGTCCTGAAGCACCGTTCTTGGCCGACCTGGCCATGGCGTTTTCCTCGATCCACTCCGCCGAATACGCCGACCAGTTGCTCAAGTCCGGCAAGACCGACGACCTGAATGCCAAGCCGATCGGCACCGGCCCGTTCATCTTCACCCGCTACGCCAAGGACGCCCAGGTGCGCTTCAAGGCCAACCCGGATTACTTCCGTGGCAAGCCGCCGGCTGACCCACTGATCCTGGCGATTACCACCGACAACAACGTGCGCCTGCAGAAGCTCAAGGCCAACGAGTGCCAGATCGCGCTGTACCCCAAGCCCGATGACGTGCCGAGCGTCAAGGCCGACCCGAACCTGAAGGTCGATGAACTGGCGGCGATGACCACCAGCTACACCGCACTGAACACCACCCACAAGTACATGAGCGACGCGCGGGTGCGCCACGCGATCAACATCGCCTTCGACAAGGCCGGCTACACCGAAGCCCTGTACGGCAAAGGCAATGCCGTGGTCGGCACCGGCCCTTACCCGCCGACGCTGCTGGGCTTCAACGACCAGTTGAAGAACCCGCCACGCGACCTGGACAAGGCCCGCGCCCTGCTCAAGGAAGCCGGCGTACCGGAAGGCACTGAGTTCACCCTGTTCACCCGCAACGGTGGCGGCCCGACCAACCCCAACCCGATGCTCGGCGCCCAGCGCATGCAGGCGGACCTGGCGCAGATCGGCCTGAAAGTGAATATCAAAGTCATGGAATGGGGCGAAATGCTCAAGCGTGCTAAAAACGGTGAGCACGACATGGTTTCAGCCGGCTGGGCCGGGGATAACGGGGACCCGGATAACTTCCTTACCCCGAACCTGAGTTGCGATGCTGCCAAAAACGGCGAAAACTACGCCCGCTGGTGTAACAAAGAGTTTCAAGACTTGATCGACAAGGCGCGTGCCATCGCTGAACCTGGCCAGCGCGCTGAACTCTATCAACAAGCCCAGGAGGTTTTCGAGAAAGACCAACCCTGGATTCCAATGGCGTATCCGAAAATGTTCACCGCCATGCGCAAAAACGTCGAGGGTTATACCCAAAGCCCTCTGACCACAAATAACTTCGCCACCACCCAGGTGAAGTAAATAAGAGACGCTCGGCACCGTCGACACTGATGGTGCCGGACCTGCCTAACCGGCTGATTGAGGTACACAACAAGATGTTTAGTTTTATTGCCCGCCGATTGGGGTTATTGATCCCCACGTTCTTCGGCATCACGTTGCTCACGTTTGCGTTGATACGCATGATCCCTGGCGACCCCGTTGAAGTCATGATGGGCGAGCGGCGCGTCGACCCCGAGATGCACGCACAGGCAATGGAACGCCTTGGCCTTAACAAGCCGCTGTATGCGCAATACCTGGATTACGTCGGCAAGCTGGCCCAGGGCGACCTTGGCGAGTCCCTGCGTACCCGTACCAGCGTGTGGACCGAGTTCACCGCACTGTTCCCCGCGACCCTGGAACTGTCCATGGCCGCCCTGTTGTTCGCCGGCGTCCTGGGCCTGTTGGCCGGGGTGATCGCGGCACTCAAGCGAGGATCCCTGTTCGACCATGGGGTGATGGGCATCTCCCTGGCGGGGTATTCGATGCCGATCTTCTGGTGGGGCCTGATCCTGATCATGTTCTTCTCGGTGAGCCTGGGCTGGACCCCGGTGTCCGGGCGGATCGACCTGCTCTACGACATCGAGCCGCGCACCGGCTTCATGCTGATCGACACCCTGCTGGCTGACGAGCCGGACGCGTTCTTCGACGCCCTGCACCACCTGATCCTGCCGGCCATCGTGCTCGGCACCATCCCGCTGGCCGTGATCGCGCGGATGACCCGTTCGTCGATGCTCGAAGTGCTGCGCGAAGACTACATCCGCACCGCCAAGGCCAAAGGCCTGTCGCCGGCGCGCGTGGTGTTCGTGCACGGCCTGCGTAACGCGCTGATCCCGGTACTGACCGTGGTCGGCCTGCAAGTCGGTACCCTGCTGGCCGGTGCGGTCCTGACCGAAACCATCTTCTCGTGGCCCGGCATCGGCAAATGGCTGATCGAAGCCATTGGCGCGCGGGACTACCCGGTGGTGCAAAACGGCATTTTGCTGATCGCCTGCCTGGTGATCCTGGTGAACTTCGTGGTGGATATCCTCTACGGCTTCGCCAACCCACGCATCCGTCACCAGCGCTGAGATCATGACCATGACCACACCTACCCAAGCGTCGGCAGTCGATCAAAGCCTGCTGTACCCGTCCCCATACAAAGAATTCTGGCAAGCCTTTTCCAAGAACAAAGGCGCGGTTGCCGGCCTGCTGTTCATGCTGCTGATCGTGTTCTGTGCAATTTTCGCCCCGTGGGTCACCCCGCATAACCCGAGCGAGCAGTACCGCGACTTCCTGCTGACCCCACCGGCCTGGCTGGAAGGCGGGCAGATGCAATTCTTGCTGGGCACCGACGAACTGGGCCGTGACTTGCTCTCGCGCCTGATCCAGGGCTCGCGCCTGTCGTTGCTGATCGGCTTGTCGTCGGTGGTGATGTCGCTGATCCCGGGCATCCTGCTGGGCTTGTTCGCCGGGTTCTTCCCGCGTTTGCTCGGCCCGACCATCATGCGGTTGATGGACATCATGCTGGCCCTGCCGTCGCTGCTGCTGGCTGTCGCGATTGTCGCGATCCTCGGCCCTGGCCTGATCAACACTGTGATTGCGATTGCGATCGTGTCCCTGCCGTCCTATGTCCGCCTGACCCGCGCTGCGGTGATGGGCGAACTGAACCGCGACTACGTGACGGCCGCCCGCCTCGCCGGCGCCGGCCTGCCACGCCTGATGTTCATCACCGTGCTGCCCAACTGCATGGCACCGCTGATCGTGCAGGCCACCTTGAGCTTCTCTTCGGCGATTCTCGATGCCGCCGCACTGGGCTTCCTGGGCCTTGGCGTACAACCGCCAACCCCTGAGTGGGGCACCATGCTGGCTTCGGCCCGCGACTACATCGAACGCGCCTGGTGGGTCGTGAGCCTGCCTGGCTTGACCATTTTGCTCAGCGTGCTGGCAATCAACTTGATGGGTGACGGCCTGCGCGACGCGCTGGACCCGAAACTCAAGAACGCCGCCTGAGGAGATTCCCATGTCACTGTTAGAAATCAAGAATCTCAACGTGCGCTTTGGCGACAAGACCGCCGTGCCGGTGGTCGATGGCCTGGACCTGTCGGTCGACAAAGGCGAAGTACTGGCAATCGTTGGCGAGTCGGGCTCGGGTAAATCCGTGACCATGATGGCGCTGATGGGCCTGATCGAGCACCCCGGCATTGTCACCGCCGACTCGCTGACCTTCGACGGCAAGGACATGCTCAAGCTGAGCAGCCGCCAGCGTCGCCAGATCGTCGGCAAGGACCTGGCCATGGTCTTCCAGGACCCGATGACCGCGCTGAACCCGAGCTACACCGTGGGTTTCCAGATTGAAGAAGTGCTGCGCCTGCACCTGAAAATGTCTGGCAAGCAAGCCCGCAAGCGGGCCATCGAGCTGTTGGAAAAAGTGGAGATCCCGGGCGCTGCCAGCCGTATGGATGCCTACCCGCACCAACTGTCCGGCGGTATGAGCCAGCGTGTGGCCATCGCCATGGCAATTGCCGGCGAGCCAAAACTGCTGATCGCGGACGAACCGACCACCGCGTTGGACGTCACGATCCAGGCGCAGATCATGGAACTGCTGCTGGCCTTGCAGAAAGAACAGAACATGGGCTTGGTGCTGATCACCCACGACCTCGCCGTCGTGGCGGAAACCGCCCAGCGCGTGTGTGTGATGTACGCCGGCCAAGCCGTGGAAGTCGGCCAGGTGCCACAGTTGTTCGACATTCCGGCACACCCGTACAGCGAAGCCCTGCTCAAGGCGATCCCCGAGCACAGCCTGGGCGCCACGCGCCTGGCCACGCTGCCGGGTATTGTTCCGGGTCGTTATGACCGCCCGCAGGGTTGTCTGTTGTCGCCGCGCTGCCCGTATGTGCAGGAGTCCTGCCGCGCCCAGCGCCCGGGCCTTGATCCAAAAACCAACAGCCTTGCGCGCTGCTTCTACCCCTTGAACCAGGAGGTGGCGTAATGGCCGTCGTTCTTACCGCCCGCGACCTCACCCGTCACTACGAAGTGTCCCGTGGCCTGTTCAAGGGCCATGCCACCGTGCGTGCTCTCAATGGGGTGTCGTTCGAACTGGAAGCCGGCAAGACCCTCGCCGTGGTAGGCGAGTCGGGTTGCGGCAAATCCACCCTGGCCCGCGCGCTCACGCTGATTGAAGAGCCGTCGTCGGGCTCCTTGAAAATCGCCGGCCAGGAAGTGGCCGGCGCCGACAAGGCCCAGCGCAAGCAATTGCGCAAAGACGTGCAGATGGTGTTCCAGAGCCCGTACGCCTCGCTGAACCCACGGCAGAAAGTCGGTGATCAACTCGGCGAGCCGCTGCTGATCAACACCAACCTGTCCGCTGCCGAACGCCGCGAAAAAGTGCAGGCAATGATGAAGCAAGTGGGCCTGCGCCCCGAGCATTATCAGCGCTACCCGCACATGTTCTCCGGCGGTCAGCGCCAGCGCATCGCCCTGGCCCGCGCCATGATGCTGCAACCGAAGGTGTTGGTGGCGGATGAGCCGACCTCGGCACTCGATGTGTCGATCCAGGCCCAGGTGCTCAACCTGTTCATGGACCTGCAGCAGGAATTCAACACGGCCTACGTGTTCATCTCCCACAACCTGGCAGTGGTGCAGCACGTTGCCGACGACGTGATGGTGATGTACCTCGGCCGCCCGGTGGAAGTCGGTCCAAAGGAAGACATCTACGCGCGCCCGCTGCACCCGTACACCCAGGCGTTGCTGTCGGCCACCCCGACCATCCACCCGGACCCGAACAAGCCGAAGATCAAGATCGTCGGCGAGCTGCCCAACCCGCTGAACCCGCCGCCTGGCTGCGCCTTCCACAAGCGTTGCCCGTACGCGACCGCGCGTTGCAGCAGCGAAGAGCCGCAGTTGCGCGCTTTGGATAACCGCCAAGTGGCTTGCCACTACGCGGAGCAGTTCGTGGCCTGAACCGCCACAAAAATGCCCCGGGTGTTGAGCCCGGGGCATTGTATGAGTTCTACCGCCCCTCCCGTCGGATTGCGCATCAGTCCGGTAGGTGGGGCTTTTTTATAGCGCCTTATGTATCGCTGTCACCTTCGGTGTCATCGTCATCTGGCGGCGCTTGCTGGTCGTCATCATCCTTTGAGCCGCCCTGGTCTTCGTCACCGGGCTCCGACTCGCTCTTGGCCAGTTGCAAACCACCGGCCTGCGCCGTCTTCGCCGCCACAAAACCCGGCGCCTGGCTCTGCACGGCCGCATTGGCCCATGCAGACGAAACGCCCAGCGATAACATCACCAACACTTTCAGCAACAGCACTACACGTTGAAAGATAGTCATGGTCGATTTCCGTCCAGTCAGTGAATCACGTACGCCGGCATTCCGCCGTCGCTGTGGATTAAGCTAGTTCCGATCCCGGGTTTGCGCCAATCACGCCTCAGGTATCGCCATCATCGTAGGTTTCGCTGTCTTCCCCCTCGTTGTAAGGGTTTTCTGCATCCTCCTTCGGCGCCGGTTGAGCCTGGGGCTGCCAGCTGCCGGAGTTGACCTCGTTTTGTTTACGTTTGGTGACCGGGCCGGTGTCCTTCCACTGAGGGGTGCCTGCACCCGCCAGCGCCCAGGAGGCGGACAACCCCAAGACGCCCAGCAGCACCAGTTGAATGGCGCGTCGAGTTAAACGCATCAGGAACTCCTATTCCGTCGGTGAATCGGTGAAATATGTGAACGCTAGACCGGATGCGCGCTTAGCGCCAATGCTGCGGACTGAATGAAGATCAACATGTGGGAGCGGGCTTGCTCGCGAATAGGCCGTGTCAGTCACTGAATTTGCGCCTGATACACCGCATTCGCGAGCAAGCCCGCTCCCACAGTTTTGGGTTTGTGGTGGGCATGAAAAAGGGCGAAGCCATCACAGCTTCGCCCTTTTCTGTACCGCCCGGACCTTAGTGGTGCTCGCGGGTCGCGCGGAATTTCACATCCGGCCAGCGCTCTTCCATCAGCGCCAGGTTGACCCGGGTTGGCGCCAGGTAGGTCAGGTGACCACCGCCGTCGAGCGCGAGGTTTTCCACGGCCTTGTTGGAGAACTCTTCCAGCTTCTTCTTATCGCTGCACTCGATCCAGCGCGCGGAGTACACGGTGATCGGCTCGTAGGAGCATTCGACCTTGTATTCCTCTTTCAGGCGGCTGGCCACCACATCGAACTGCAGCACACCGACGGCACCGAGGATGATGTCGTTGCTGCGCTCAGGGAAGAACACCTGGGTAGCGCCCTCTTCCGCGAGCTGCTGCAAACCTTGGCGCAACTGCTTGGATTTGAGCGGATCACGCAGGCGTACGCGGCGGAACAGTTCCGGGGCGAAGTGCGGGATACCGGTGAAGCCCAGCGCTTCGCCTTCGGTGAAGGTGTCGCCGATCTGGATGGTGCCGTGGTTGTGCAGGCCGATGATGTCGCCGGCGTAGGCCTCTTCGAGCTGTTCACGCTCGGAAGAGAAGAACGTCAGGGCGTCGCCGATGCGCACGTCCTTGCCGGTGCGCACGTGGCGCATCTTCATGCCTTTTTCGTATTTGCCGGAGCAGATACGCATGAAGGCGATACGGTCGCGGTGCTTGGGGTCCATGTTCGCCTGGATCTTGAACACGAAACCCGAGAACTTCTCTTCCACCGGTTCCACGGTGCGCTCGTTGGCGACACGGGCCAATGGACGCGGCGCCCAGTCCACCACGGCGTCGAGCACGTGGTCGACGCCGAAGTTGCCCAGGGCGGTGCCGAAGAACACTGGAGTCAACTGGCCGTCGAGGAATTCCTGCTGGTTGAACTCATGGCAGGCGCCCTGCACCAGTTCCAGCTGGTCGACGAAACGATCGTACTCGTCACCCAGGTGGGCGCGGGCTTCGTCCGAGTCAAGTTTCTCGATGATCTTGGTTTCGGTGCGCTCGTGACCGTGGCCGGCGGTGTAGACAATGATGTAGTCGTCGGCCAGGTGGTACACGCCTTTGAAGTCGCGGTAGCAACCAATCGGCCAGGTGATCGGCGCGGCCTTGATCTTCAGGACGGCTTCGATTTCATCGAGCAGCTCGATCGGGTCGCGGATGTCGCGGTCGAGTTTGTTGATGAAGCTGACGATCGGCGTGTCACGCAGACGGCACACGTCCATCAGCGCGATGGTCCGTGGCTCGACACCTTTACCGCCGTCGAGGACCATCAATGCCGAGTCAACCGCAGTCAGGGTGCGGTAGGTGTCTTCGGAGAAGTCTTCGTGGCCCGGGGTGTCGAGCAGGTTGACCATGTGGTCGCGATACGGGAACTGCATGACCGACGTGGTAATGGAAATACCCCGTTGCTTTTCCATTTCCATCCAGTCGGAGGTGGCATGGCGGTCGGACTTGCGGGATTTCACCGTGCCGGCCACCGCGATTGCCTTGCCCATCAGCAACAGCTTCTCGGTGATGGTGGTTTTACCGGCATCGGGGTGGGAAATAATGGCGAAAGTGCGGCGTTTCGCGACTTCGGCGGCCTGGTGGGTCATGGGAAATCGCCTGGCAGGTGAGTCAAAAAAGGGCGGCGAGTATAGCGCAAACCCCGGGCGCCGGACCACCGCTCACCCGATTGGGGGTGGCTAAATGCTGCCAAGTATGGAACCTTTTAAAAGGTCGAGACGTCCACTCCCCTGCTACCGCACTCGGAACAGGGGCTGATAAATCAGCAAGTTAGCCTGACGAGGCTGCGCTCATGGCTCGATCGCATACCGCGTTGCCGGTATCGGCGAGCTGCTTTTCGCGAACCTATTCGCCGACAGCCAGGAATGGCATGTGGCGCGTGTGGCGAGTTTTGCGTGCCCAGATTCGAGCGTCAGAAGTTCATAGCCAAGGCGCTGTGACGAGTCATAGCCCGCTATGGCGAGGAACAGCAACGCAGGATATGAGCTTCTGGCGCCGAAGATGGGCGCGCAAAACTCGCCACACGCGCCACCTAGCTCGGGAATGTGTTCGCCGACAAAAGAAAAAAGGAGTCCGCCTGTGGCTATTCGCTATGGCAAAGGGCTGATAGGAGGCGTGGTTGTCGTCGCGCTCCTGGCCCTGCTGGTCCACTGGATCGGCATCAACACGATCGAACTGTACCGCGACGATTTGTTGTTTTACCTGCAAGCT
The DNA here is from genome assembly GCF_024810135.1 of Pseudomonas sp. BIGb0164. NCBI lineage: Bacteria > Pseudomonadati > Pseudomonadota > Gammaproteobacteria > Pseudomonadales > Pseudomonadaceae > Pseudomonas > Pseudomonas sp. BIGb0164. The sequence continues at coordinate 691,816 of NZ_JANUEA010000002.1, forward strand.
CACCTGATCCTCGTTCTTGTCTCCATGCTGGCTGCCCTCGTTGTAGGGATCCCCGCCGGTATCCTGCTCAGCCGACCGAACATGGTCGGGCGCGCAGAACGCTTCATGCAGATCTTCAACATCGGCAACACCGTCCCTCCCCTGGCCGTACTGGCCATCGCCCTCGGCGTCCTCGGCATCGGCAGTGGCCCGGCCATCTTCGCGCTGTTCCTCGCCTCCCTCCTGCCCATCGTGCGCAACACCTACGAAGGCCTGAAAAACGTCCAGGGCTCCCTCAAAGAAGCCGCCACCGGCATCGGCATGACGCCGCGCCAGGTGCTGTTTCGCGTGGAACTGCCCAACGCCGTGCCGATCATCATCGGCGGTGTGCGCGTGGCCCTGGCGATCAACGTGGGTACCGCCCCCCTGGCGTTCCTGATTGGCGCCAACAGCCTGGGCAGCCTGATCTTCCCCGGCATCGCCCTGAACAATCAGCCGCAATTGCTGCTCGGCGCCGCGTGTACCGCGTTGCTGGCCTTGCTGCTCGACGGTCTGGTGACCCTGGCCAGCCGCCTCTGGCTGGAACGCGGGCTGCGGGCGTCTTAAGGAATCGACATGAAAAAACTGACCTTGATACTGAGCTGCGTCCTGCTGTGTGCAGGCTTTGCGCAAGCCGCTGAAAAACCGCTGATCCGCATCGGCGCCCGGGTGTTCACCGAACAGACCCTGCTGGCCGAAATCACCTCCCAGTACCTGCGTACCAAAGGCTACGACACCCGCGTGACCGGCGGCCTGGGCAGCAACCTGGCGCGCAGTGCCCAGGAAAGCGGGCAGCTGGATTTGATCTGGGAATACACCGGCGTGTCGCTGGTGGCCTACAACCATGTCGACGAGAAACTCGACAGTGAACAGTCTTACGCCCGAGTGAAAGAACTCGACGCGAAAAAAGGCCTGGTCTGGCTCTCTCCGTCGCGCTTCAGCAACACCTACGCCCTGGCGCTGCCGGAGAAGGTTGCCGAAGAGCATCCTGAAATCAGCAGCATCAGCGACCTGACGAAGGCCATGGCGGAAAACACCAAAGAAAACCGCCTGGTGGCGCTGGACACCGAGTTCGCCAACCGTTCCGACGGCCTGGCGGGCATGGTCAAGCTGTACGACATGAACCTGACCCGCAAGAACACCCGGCAGATGGACGCTGGCCTGGTCTACACCGCGCTGCGTAATGGCCAAGTGTTTGCTGGCTTGGTCTACACCACCGACGGTCGCCTGAACGCGTTCAAATTGAAGTTGCTGGAAGACGATAAGCACTACTTCCCGGACTACACCGCCGCGCCCGTGGTGCGTCAGGTGTATCTCGACGCCCACCCGGAATTGGCCGCCGACCTCAAGCCGCTGGCCGCGCTGTTCGATGACGAAACCATGCGTCAGTTGAACGCCCGGGTCGACGTCGACCACGAAAGCCCCTCCGCCGTGGCCGCCGATTTCCTGCGCCAGCATCCGATCAACTAACGAGGAGAAGACATGGAATTCCTGAACGCCTTTTCCCATCTTGATTGGGCCCAAGTCCTGCACCTGACCGGGCAGCACATCACCCTGGTCGGCATTGCCGTGATCCTCGCGATCCTCATCGGCGTGCCCCTGGGCATCCTGATGACGCGCTTCCCGACCTTGGCCGGGCCACTGCAAGCCAGCGCGACGGTGCTGCTGACCGTGCCGTCCATCGCCCTGTTCGGCCTGCTGCTGCCGTTCTACTCCAAGTTCGGCCAGGGCCTGGGGCCGATGCCGGCGATCACCGCCGTGTTCCTCTACTCCTTGTTGCCCATCATGCGTAACACCTACCTGGCCCTCACCGGCGTGGAACCGGGCATTCGCGAAGCCGCACGCGGCATCGGCATGACCTTCGGCCAGCGCCTGCGCATGGTCGAGCTGCCGATTGCCGTGCCGGTGATCCTCGCCGGTGTGCGCACCGCCGTGGTGATGAACATCGGCGTGATGACCATCGCCGCCACCATCGGCGCCGGTGGCCTGGGTGTACTGATTCTGGCTTCCATCAGCCGCAGCGACATGTCGATGCTGATCGTCGGCGCCGTGCTGGTCAGTCTCCTGGCCATCTTCGCCGACCTGCTCCTGCAATGGCTGCAACGCTCGCTGACTCCAAAAGGATTGCTCAAATGATCGAACTTCAAAACCTGTCCAAGACCTTTCAAAGCAACGGCAAGACCATCACCGCCGTCAACGATGTCAGCCTGACCGTCAACGAAGGCGAGATTTGCGTGTTCCTGGGGCCTTCGGGCTGCGGCAAGAGCACCACGCTGAAAATGATCAACCGCCTGATCAAGCCGACCTCGGGCAAGATCTTGATCAACGGCGAAGACACTACCGACCTGGACGAGGTGACCCTGCGTCGCAACATCGGCTACGTGATCCAGCAGATCGGCCTGTTCCCGAACATGACCATCGAGGAAAACATCGTGGTGGTGCCCAAGCTGCTGGGCTGGGACAAACAGAAATGCCACGACCGCGCCCGCGAGCTGATGAGCATGATCAAGCTGGAGCCCAAGCAGTACCTGCACCGCTACCCGCGTGAACTGTCGGGCGGCCAGCAACAGCGTATCGGCGTAATCCGCGCGCTGGCGGCCGATGCGCCGTTGTTGCTGATGGATGAGCCGTTCGGCGCAGTCGACCCGATCAACCGCGAGATGATCCAGAACGAATTCTTCGAGATGCAGCGCGCGCTGAACAAGACCGTGATCATGGTCAGCCACGACATCGACGAAGCCATCAAGCTGGGCGACAAGATTGCGATCTTCCGCGCCGGCAAGCTGCTGCAGATCGACCACCCGGACACGCTGCTGGCGCACCCGGCCGACGAGTTCGTCAGCAACTTCGTGGGCCAGGACAGTACCCTCAAGCGCCTGCTGCTGGTGAAGGCCGAAGACGCGGCGGATAACGCACCGTCGGTGAGCCCTGAGACGCCGGTGGCCGATGCCCTGGAACTGATGGATGAGCATGACCGCCGCTATGTGGTGGTCACGTGCGCAGAGAACAAGGCGCTGGGGTACGTAAGACGTCGCGACCTGCACCGTCAGACCGGCACCTGCGGCCAGTACCTGCGTGAGTTCAACGCCACGGCGGCGTATGACGAGCATTTGCGCATCCTGCTGTCGCGCATGTACGAGTTCAATCGCTCGTGGTTGCCGGTGATGGATGCTGAGCGGGTGTTCCTCGGTGAGGTGACGCAGGAGTCGATTGCCGAGTATTTGAGTTCTGGTAAGTCCCGTGGGGGCAAGACCAGTATTGTGTCGCCTGCTGAGACTGCCCTCGCCTGACCTGAAACCACGCGGTCAAAAATGTGGGAGCGGGCTTGCTCGCGAAAGCGGAGTGTCAGTCACTGAATATGTTGACTGATACACCGCTTTCGCGAGCAAGCCCGCTCCCACATTGGGTCTGTGGTGTATCAGGGAAATTCCATCGATTTACCCCATTCGGGGAACATCAATCCGTCACACCGGTCGGTTACATAAGTAGCTGCACGGGTTCCCGCGACGAACGCGTGCAAAAACGCGACATTTTTAGTTGATCTATGGCCCCTCACGTCCTAAAGTTCGCGCCGAACGTCCATGCTGGAAACGATCCATCCGGCTCAAGTACTGACGACGAGACAGCAAGGCCAAGGGAAGCGGTTGATCCCATGGCCTTTTTGCTTTCGGCGACATGCCTTGGGAAGTAGGCGAACCAAAGTGGGGATACGGAGGACGTTCATTTGCACCCATTGATCAATCTAGTTTGCCCTTAGGAGTTCCCAGCATGTCGATTAACGTCGAAGATTATTTCGCGCGCGCCACTTTTGACAAAATGAAGGCGTTCGCCGACACGCAAGAAACCCCGTTCGTGGTGATCGACACCGCGATGATCAGCCAGGCCTACGATGACCTGCGCGCCGGTTTCGAATTCGCCAAGGTCTATTACGCGGTCAAGGCCAACCCGGCCGTCGAGATCATCGACCTGTTGAAAGACAAAGGTTCGAGCTTCGACATCGCCTCGATCTACGAGCTGGACAAAGTACTGGGCCGTGGCGTCAGCCCGGACCGTATCAGCTACGGCAACACCATCAAGAAATCCAAGGACATCCGCTACTTCTTCGAGAAGGGCGTGCGCCTGTTCTCCACCGACTCCGAAGCCGACCTGCGCAACATCGCCAAGGCCGCGCCGGGCTCGAAAGTGTATGTGCGTATCCTCACCGAAGGCTCGACCACCGCTGACTGGCCTCTGTCGCGCAAATTCGGCTGCCAGACCGACATGGCCATGGACCTGCTGATCCTGGCCCGTGACCTGGGCCTGGTGCCTTACGGCATCTCCTTCCACGTGGGTTCGCAGCAGCGCGACATCAGCGTGTGGGACGCGGCGATCGCCAAGGTCAAAGTGATCTTCGAGCGCCTGAAAGAAGAAGACGGCATCCACCTGAAGCTGATCAACATGGGCGGTGGCTTCCCGGCCAACTACATCACCCGCACCAACAGCCTGGAAACCTACGCTGAAGAAATCATCCGCTTCCTCAAGGAAGACTTCGGCGACGACCTGCCGGAAATCATCCTGGAGCCAGGCCGTTCGTTGATCGCCAACGCCGGTATCCTGGTGAGCGAAGTGGTGCTGGTCGCGCGTAAATCCCGCACAGCAGTAGAACGTTGGGTGTACACGGATGTGGGCAAGTTCTCCGGCCTGATCGAAACCATGGACGAAGCCATCAAGTTCCCGATCTGGACCGAGAAGAAAGGCGAGATGGAAGAAGTGGTCATCGCCGGCCCAACCTGCGACAGCGCCGACATCATGTACGAGAACTACAAGTACGGCCTGCCGCTGAACCTGGCCATTGGTGACCGTCTGTACTGGTTGTCGACCGGTGCGTACACCACCAGCTACAGCGCAGTTGAATTCAACGGCTTCCCGCCGCTGAAATCCTTCTACGTCTGATCGTGTAAAAGCCGGCTCCCTGTGGCGAGGGAGCTTGCTCCCGCTGGAGTGCGCAGCACTCCCAGAAATCTTCGGGCCGCTACGCATCCCGACGGGAGCAAGCTCCCTCGCCACAGCCGGCGCCTACAGGTTTAGGTGTACAGCGCGTTCTTTGTAGGCCTCGGCCATCGCCCTAATCAGCGGATCATTCGCCGCTTCCAACGCCTTTTGCGCCGTACGCAAAAACTTCAGATTCCCGCCCGCCAACGCCTCTCGCAGCCACTCCAACGCCGCATCGATCTGGCCTCTGTCCGCCAGCACCGCCGCATAACTGAACTGCCCGCGAAAATCGCCGCCTTCGGCTGAACGTCGATACCACGCCTCGGCAGCGTCCAGATCCCTTGGGCAACTTTGCCCGTCTTCCAGATAACGCCCCAACAGGTTCATCGACTTGGCGTGCCCCTGCTCTGCGGCCTGGCGATAAAGCGCCAACGCCTGTTGCTGATCCTCGGCGACACCGCGCCCGGTCGCGAGCAAATTGGCAAGGTTGTATTGCGCCCAATCCAGGCCCGCCTCGGCCGCTTGCTGATACGCCCGAGCGGCCGCCGCTTCGTCGGCGGCGCAGCCCCAGCCATGTTCCAGGCAACGACCGGCCATGTTGCGCGCCATCAGGTGGCCGCCCTGTGCCGCGATCTGGAACCAGCGCAGTGCCAAGGCTTCGTCCCGCGCAATGCCACGGCCTTCCAGCAGGATTTGCCCGAGCAGCGCCTGGGCGTCCACCACGCCCTCCTTTGCCGCCACCAGGATCGCCTGGGCCGCACGGACCGGGGAGTCGTCGAGCATCGATTGCAGTTGCTCGACGTTGAGCACTTCTTCACGGCGTAATAAAAAGCCCATGTCAGACCTCGACCCAGCGGCGCAGCAGGTTGTGGTAGGTGCCGGTGAGCTGGATCAGGGCCGGGTGGTCGGGCACATCGCGGGACAGTTGCTGGATCGCGCCGTCCATCTCGAACAGCAAGGTGCGCTGGCTGTCTTCGCGCACCAGGCTTTGGGTCCAGAAGAACGAGGCGTAGCGCGCACCACGGGTCACGGCATTGACTTTGTGCAGGCTGGAGCCCGGGTACAGCACCATGTCGCCGGCTGGCAGCTTGACGCGCTGCAGGCCGAAGGTGTCCTGGATCTCCAGTTCGCCGCCGTCGTATTCGTCGGGGTCGCTGAAGAACAACGTGGAGGACAGGTCGGTGCGCACCCGCTCGTGGCTGCCCCGGGCCTGGCGTACAGCGTTGTCGATATGGAAGTCGAAGCTGCCACCGGCGGTGTAACAGTTGAGCAAGGGCGGGAAGACCTTGTGCGGTAACGCCGCTGACATAAACAGCGGGTTTTTCCACAGCCGCTCAAGCATCGCCGCGCCGATTTCCTTGGCCAGCGGGTGGCCTTCGGGTAGTTGCAGGTTGTGTTTGGCTTTGGCGGATTGGTGCCCGGCGGTGATTTTACCGTCGGCCCATTCGGTGGTTTCCAGGGCCTGGCGAATGCGCTGCACTTCCTCACGAGAGAACAGGCCGGGTATGTGCAGCAGCATGGGACAGTACCTGAAATCAGAGAGGCGCTAATGGTATTGATTCTTATCCGCTCTGTAAAACACAGCAGACGAACGAGTTCGTAAAAACCGTAAGCAAAAAGTGTAAAGAATGTAAATTCAGTGCAATTAGCAATGTATCGCAATTGATAGAAATACTTGTTCACCCTATATTCCGCGGCCTCACATCCTTGGGGAAAGGACACGTCATGCCGCGCACTACTCTAAAAACACCTGCCAGTTCACCACGCATGCTGGCCTCGGCCATCGGCGTTGCCCTCAGCGCCAGCTCTGCCGCCCAATTGGCGCAAGCGGCTGAAGACACCGAACAAAAAGGCGAGCGCAACAGCATCTCCCTCGGCGCCACCAGCATTACCGGCCAGGAGCAGGACAACACCTCCTACCAAGTGGAAAAAGCCTCATCGCAGAAGTACACCGCCCCGCTGGTGGACACCCCGCGCTCCGTCACCGTGGTGCCACAACAAGTGCTCAAAGACACCGCCGCCACCTCATTGCAGGATGCCTTGCGCACGGTGCCGGGCATCACGTTCGGCGCCGGTGAAGGCGGCAACCCTCAAGGCGATCGCCCGTTCATCCGTGGTTTCGACGCGCAGGGCGACACCTACCTGGACGGCGTGCGAGACACCGGTGGCCAGAGCCGTGAGATCTTCGACATCGAATCGATCGAAGTCAGCAAAGGCCCCAACTCCTCGTTCGGCGGGCGTGGCTCGGCCGGCGGCAGCATCAACCTGGTGAGCAAGACGCCACAAGCGCGGGACTTCACCAACGGCGGCTTCACCTACGGTTCCGACCAGACCCGCCGCTACGTGCTCGACGTGAACCGCCAGTTCCTCGACGACAGCGCCGCGTTCCGCCTGAACCTGATGAGCCACGAGCAAAACGTCGCCGGCCGCGACGCAATCGACTACGACCGTTGGGGCGTGGCCCCGTCGCTGACCTTTGGCCTGGGCACCCCGACCCGCGTCAACCTCAGCTACTACCACATGGAAAGCAATGACCTGCCCGACTCCGGGATCCCGTATGGCTACAGCAGCAGCGCCTCAAACGCCGCCCACGTCCACGACAAACCCACCGACGGTGGCGACAGCAACAACTTCTACGGTTTGAAAAGCCGTGACTTCCGCAAGACCCGCGCCGACATCAGCACGTTCTCCATCGAGCACGACCTGAACGACAACATGACGCTGAAAAACACCCTGCGCCATGGCAGTACAGGCCAGGACTACGTGCTCACCCAGCCGGACGACAGCCAGCACAACGTCAACCAGTTCGGCACCGTGTGGCGTCGTGCCAATACCCGCGTTTCCACCACCACGACCACCACCAATCAGACCGACCTGTTTGGCAGCTTCCAGGCCCTGGGCTTCAAGCACAGCTATTCCACCGGCCTGGAATTCACCGGTGAAGAGACCCGTGTCAGCGGCTACACCGTCAGCCCCAACACCAACCCGTCGTGCACCGTCATCAAGGGCTCTGCAAACGGCCAGTGCACCTCCTTGAGCAACCCGACCCCCGACGACGCCTGGACCGGCTCCATCGCACGCAACTATATGGGCACCAACACCAAGGCCACCAGCCGTGCCGCCTACGTGTTCGACACCATCGAACTGGACCCGAAATGGTTGCTGAACGTCGGCCTGCGCTACGACACCTTCGACACCGAAGCCAACACCAACGCCGTACCGACCTCCACCGTCAAGGCGCGCAGCAAGGTCAAGGACGACAGCCAGTTCTTCAACTGGCAGGCGGGCCTGGTCTGGAAGCCGCTGGATAACGGCAGCATCTACACCTCCTACGCGACGTCGGCTTCGCCGGCCGGTGGCCTGGTGGGCGAAGGCGTGGACAGCAACGCGATCCCGACCGGCATCAACACCAGCGACCTGAAGCCGGAAGAAACCGTCAACTACGAGCTGGGCACCAAGTGGGACCTGTTCCACAACCGCCTGTCCCTGTCGGCTGCGGTGTTCCGCACCGAGAAGAAAAACACGCGCATCCTGGTGGACTCCAACACCTACGAGACCGCAGGCGAATCGCGAGTGGACGGCCTGGAACTGTCGGCCAGCGGCAAGATCACCGATCAATGGCAAGTGTTCGCCGGCTACAGCTACCTGAAAGCCGAACTGGTTGACCCAGGCAAGAACGGCAACCGCACGGGTGCCGTCGTCGCGGGCTCCAACAAAGGCAACCAGATGCCTAACACGCCAGAAAACTCATTCAGCCTGTGGACCACGTATGACGTGACACCAAAACTGACCATCGGTGGTGGCGCGTTCTACGTCGATCAGGTCTATGGCGACCCGGCCAACACAGTGTACGTGCCGTCCTACACCCGCTACGACGCCATGGCCAGCTACAAGTTGACCAAGAACGTCGACCTGCAATTGAACGTACAGAACTTGACCGACAAGACCTATTACGACAAAGCCTACGCGGCCCACTTCGCCAACCAGGCAGCCGGTCGCACCGCCCTGTTGTCCACCAGCTTCCACTTCTAAACGCGGGCAACAAACGCGCAAAAGCCCCACGCATCGGATGCGTGGGGCTTTTGCGTGTTAAACAGAATATTTCTCGATAACCCACGGCATAATGCGCGCCGTGACAACAATATCCAGATGAGCGAGGCGGTCCGACGTGTTGAAGAAAACCCTGTTCCAGTTGCACTGGTTCTTCGGCATCACTGCCGGGCTGGTGCTGGCGTTGATGGGGATCACCGGGGCTGCGGTCTCGTTTCAGGATGAAATACTGCTGGCGCTCAACCCGACCGTGTTGAGTGTGCAAAAGCGCGAAGCCGGCGTACTGCCGCCTGCGGAGTTGGTGCGCAAGCTCGAAGCCACCGAAGGCAAGACCGTGTCGATGCTGTGGGTCGAAAGCGAAAGCGGCCACGCCGCGCGCGTGTTCTTCACCCCGCCAGCCGGTGAGCGTCGCGGCCAGATGCGCTACTTCGACCCCTACACCGGCGACTACATGGGCGACGCCGTCGGCCAGGACGTGTTCGGCTTTATCTTGCAGTTGCACCGCTTCCTCGTCATGGGGGATACCGGCCGCCAGATCACCGGTGCCTGCACACTGATCCTGGTGTTCTTCTGCCTGTCGGGCCTGTACCTGCGCTGGCCGCGCCAAGTGACAAGCTGGCGCGCCTGGCTGACCCTGGACTGGCGCAAAAAAGGCCGCAGTTTCAATTGGGACCTGCACTCGGTATTCGGCACCTGGTGCCTGCTGGCCTATCTGTTGGCCGCACTGACCGGCCTGTATTGGTCCTACGATTGGTACAACCAAGGCGTGACGAAGCTCTTGTCGGACGCGCCACAAAATGAACGCATGCGCAAACGCGGTCCTCCGCCCGCAGGCCCGGCGCCGGTGGCCAACTACGACGCCATCTGGAGCAGCATCTACAGCAATGCCGGCCCTGGCTTGAGCGCCTACAACATCCGCATGCCAGCGGTCGCCGGCCAGCCGGCCACCGTCTACTACCTGCTCAAAGACTCGCCCCATGACCGGGCGCTGAACCAGATCAACCTCGACCCGGCCAGCGGCGAGGTCAAATCCCACGACCGCTACGCCAGCAAGTCCCTGGGCTCCCGACTGCTGACCAGCGTCTATGCGCTGCACACCGGCAGCTACTTCGGTTTGATTGGGCGCATCATCCTCACCATCAGCGCGCTGTGCATGCCGCTGTTCTTCATTACCGGCTGGCTGCTCTACCTCGACCGCCGCCGCAAAAAGCGCCAGGTCCGCGATGCCCGCCAAGGCCTCGTCGCCAACAGCAGCGATGCGCCAGCCTGGTTGATCGGCTTCGCCAGCCAGAGCGGCTTTGCCGAGCAACTGGCCTGGCAGACCGCCGGGCAATTGCAGGCCGCCGGGCTACCGGTGAAGGTGCAGCCGTTGGGCAGCGTCAGCCGCGACGACCTGAGCCAGTCGCACCATGCGCTGTTCGTGGTCAGCACCTTCGGCGACGGCGAAGCCCCCGACAGCGCCCGTGGTTTCGAACGCAGCGTGCTCGGCCAGGACCTGTCCCTCAAGGGCCTGAACTACTCGGTACTGGCCCTGGGTGATCGCCAGTACGAACACTTCTGCGGCTTCGCCCGACGCCTGCATTTCTGGCTGACCCACCAAGGCGGCAACGCGTTGTTTGCGCCGGTGGAAGTCGACAGCGGTGACGCCGACGCCCTGCTCACCTGGCAACAGCAACTGGGCCAACTCACCGGCCAGGCGCCCGCCGCGACCTGGCAAGCGGCGCCGTTCGAGAACTGGTCACTGAGCCAGCGCACGCTGCTCAACCGCGACAGTGTGGGTTCGGACATCTACTTGCTGGGCCTCACACCGCCGTCGCCGCAAAACTGGTTGGCGGGTGACCTGGTGGAAGTCCTGCCACGCAACTGTCCGTGGGCCATCGAACACTTCCTCGAAGGCCTCGGCCTGGCGGGCAGTGACGGCGTGGTGATCGACGGGCTGGCGCAGTCCCTCAACCAGGCATTGGCGACCCGGCAACTGCCAGAGAACCGCACCCATCTGGTCGGCCTGCATGCCCAGGCGCTGGTAAACGCGCTGGTGCCGTTGGGCATGCGCGAATACTCCATCGCCTCGATTGCCAGCGACGGCGTGCTGGAGCTGATCGTGCGCCAGGAACGTCACCCCGACGGTAGCCTGGGCGTAGGTTCGGGCTGGCTGACGGAACACGCCGCGATCGGTTCGGGCATCAGCCTGCGCCTGCGCCGCAACAGTGGCTTCCACCTGCCAGAAGCACCGGTGCCGCTGATTCTGCTGGGTAACGGCACTGGCCTGGCGGGCCTGCGCAGCTTGCTCAAGGCGCGCATCGCCGAGGGCCATACACGCAACTGGCTGCTGTTTGGCGAACGCAATATCAAGCACGACTTCCTGTGCCAGGACGAACTGCAAGGCTGGCTGGCCAGCGGTGACCTGGCGCTGCTGGACCTGGCGTTTTCTCGCGACCAGGAAGAAAAAATCTACGTGCAGGACCGCCTGCGCGAGTCGGCTGATGTGTTGCGCAAATGGATTGCCGACGGCGCCGCGATTTATGTGTGTGGCAGTCTGGAGGGGATGGCAACCGGCGTTGACCGGGCGCTGGTGGACATCCTGGGGAGCGAGGCGGTGGAGCGGTTGATCGAGCAAGGCCGTTATCGGCGCGACGTCTACTAATGACTCCCGGACGAAGACGTTCAAATGTGGGAGCTGGCTTGCCTGCGATAGCGATGGTGAATTCACTATCGTCATCGCAGGCAAGCCAGCTCCCACCGTTTTGATCGTATTCCAAGTCAGATGGGTTGCAGTTTTTGTTCGAACACCGAGACCCCATCCAGATCCCGCAATATCACGGTCATCTCCGCCGTCTGCCCATCAATCTGTACCTCGCCGAAAAACTGGAACCCGGCAAACGGTGAACTGTTCTGCACCGCAGGCGCTTTCTGGAACACCACCTCGGGCCCGAAGGTTTTATCCAGCACATTCGGCCCGAAACTCCCGGCGTTCAACGGCCCGGCGACAAACTCCCAGAACGGTTCAAAATCCTGGAAGGCCGCGCGATCCGGGTGGTAATGGTGGGCCGCGCAGTAATGCACATCCGCCGTCAGCCACACGTGGTTACGCACGTTTTGTGCCCTTAAAAAGCCCAGCAGGTCGGCCATTTCCAACTCACGACCTTGGGGTGCGCCCGGGTCGTTATTGGCGATGGCTTCCCAGCGCGGCACGCCCGGGCTGACCTCGCCGTCGGGCACGCCGAGGCCGATGGGCATGTCGGCGGCGATGACTTTCCACTGCGCCTGGGAGCCCTTGAGTTCGCGCTTGAGCCACTCCAATTGCTCACGCCCCATGAAGGGTTTTTCGCCGCCCAGGTTGTCATCGTTGGGCCCGCGATAGCTGCGCATGTCCAGCACGAACACATCCAGCAGCGGGCCATAGCTGAGCTTGCGGTAAATGCGCCCGCCACCGTCGGCGGCCTGCCGGCGCATGGGGGAATATTCCAGCCAGGCCTGGCGCGCACGGCCGACCAGGGTGTTGATGTCCTTGGTCTGGTAGCGCTCGTCCAGTTGCTTGCTCGGCGACCAGTTGTTGACCACCTCATGGTCGTCCCACTGCCAGATCTGCGGCACCTCGGCGTTGAAGCGGCGCACGTTTTCGTCCATCAGGTTGTAGCGATAATTGCCGCGATACTCATCGAGGGTCTCAGCGACCTTGCTCTTGGCTTCGGTAGTGATATTGCGCCAGATGCGCCCGCCTTCCGTGGTGAGCTGCGCGGGCACCGGGCCGTCGGCGTAGATGGTGTCGCCGCTGTGGATAAAGAAGTCCGGCAGACGCAGGCGCATGGCTTCGTAGATGCGCATGCCACCGATATCCGGGTTGATGCCAAAGCCTTGGCCGACGGTGTCGCCGCTCCACACAAAGCGGATGTCGCGACGCTGCTGCGGCACGCTGCGCAGGTGGCCGAACCAGGGTTCGCTGGCGACACCGGTCTGGGCGTCTTCGAAGTGCACGCGATAGAAAATCGCCTGGTCGGCGGGCAAGCCGGTGAGTTCGACACGGGCGGTAAAGTCGGTGCGGGTGTCGGCCAGGGGCGAGATGAACCTGCGCGGGTTGCTGAACACGCTGCGGGTGTCCCACTCCACCACCATCCGCGCCGGGCGGTCGCTGCGGCTCCAGATCATGGCGCGGTCGCCCAGCAGGTCGCCGGACTGCACACCGTCGGTGAGTTGCGGCCGGTCTTTCACCGAAGCGATCACCGCCGGCGCCAGGCCCGGCAGCAACAGGCCAGCGCCGACGGCTTGCATCACGCGGCGGCGACCGAGGTCGAAGTGGCTCATGCAGGTTCCCTCTTGAGCGTCAAAAGGAAACTAAACCACGCGGGGATGAAAACCAGATGACACTTGTAGGAGCCCGCTTGCCGGCGATGGCGGTTAATCAAACAACACTGATGTTGAATGTCAGTCAGTCATCGCAGGCAAGCCAGCTCCCACATTTTTAGACCGTGACCAACAGTGGTTCTGCGTCCGGGCGCTTGATCAGCGCATACACCAAACCGGTCAGCAGGCTACCGGCGACAATCGCCATCAGGTACAGCAGCGCATGGTTCATCGCATTAGGGATGACCAGCACGAATAACCCACCGTGGGGCGCCGCCAGCTTGCAGCCAAAATACATCGACAAGGCGCCGGTCAACGCGCCACCGGCGATGCTGGCCGGGATCACCCGCAACGGGTCCTTGGCCGCAAACGGGATCGCACCCTCGGAGATAAAACACAGCCCGAGAATCATCGCCGCCTTGCCCGCTTCGCGCTCAGTCTGGGCAAACTTGCGTCGCGCCAGGAACGTGGCGATGCCCATGCCGATCGGCGGCACCATGCCTGCGGCCATTGTCGCGGCCATCGGTGCACCGCTCTGTGCCGCCAGCAGGCCGACGGAAAACGCATAGGCCGCCTTGTTGATCGGGCCGCCCAGGTCGACGCACATCATGCCGCCCAACAGGATGCCCAGAAGCACTGCGTTGGTGGTGCCCATGGTGCTGAGGAAATCCGTCAGCCCGGTGAGCATGCGCGCCACCGGTGGGCCCACCAGGTAGATCATCGCGAGGCCAGTGAACAGGCTCGCCAGCAACGGAATAATCAGGATCGGCTTGAGCGCCTCCAGGCTCTGGGGCAATTGCACCGCACGGGTGATCAACTTGACGCAGTAACCGGCCAGGAAACCGGCGAGGATGCCACCGATAAACCCGGCCCCCAACGTCCCCGCCAACAGCCCGCCGATCATGCCGGGGGCAATGCCTGGGCGGTCGGCAATCGAGTAGGCGATGTAGCCTGCCAGCAACGGCACCATCAGCATGAACGCGCGATCACCCACGGTTTTCAGCGCCGCCGCGAGCGTGCCTTCCTGTTCGAAGGCGTGAATACCGAACACGAACGACAACGCGATCAACAAACCGCCCGCCACCACCATCGGCAACATGAACGACACGCCGGTGAGCAGGTGTTTGTACACACCGGTTTTTTCCGACTTGGCCACCGCTGCACTGCCGGTGCTTTCCACCGCGCCTTCGGCCAACGCTTTTTTCAGCGTCGCTTCGGATTGCTTGAGGGCGATGCCCGTGCCGCAACGGTAAATTTTCTTGCCGGCAAACCGCTCGGTGGCCACCTCGATGTCCGCCGCCAACAGCACCACGTCGGCGTCGGTAATCGCTTGCGCGCTCAACGGTGTGCGCGCACCCACCGAACCCTGGGTCTCGACCTGCAGGTCATAGCCCAGGCGCTTGGCGGCTTGCTGCAGGGCTTCGGCGGCCATGAAGGTGTGCGCCACCCCGGTCGGGCAGGCAGTGATCGCGACGATGCGCGGTGCGATCCTGGCAGTTGCTTCAGTGGCGACGTACACCTGCGCCTCTTCGGCGCCCCGCCGCAAGATCGCCTCGACGTCCGCCAGTGCCTGGGCCGGCGTGCTCTGGAACACGCGCTTGCCGACAAACCGCTGCATGTCCACCGGGGTGCTGCTGACCAGCAGCACCCACTCGGCGGCGTCGAGGGTGGCCTGGGACAACTGGCGCTCGGGGCGCTGCCCATCCACCACTTCGACGCTGGTGCTCCAGCCTTGGCGTTGCGCGGCAGCGTCCAACAAGCGGGCGCACAGCACACTGGTGACCATGCCGTTCGGGCAGGCGGTAACAATGGCTAACTTCATCACAAACCCTCTTATTGTTCTGTGAGCGCACGCACGTGGACGCCGCTTTCGAGACGCGCCAACTGCGCGTCATCGTTGATGCCGAAACCGATCTGCGTCACCGCCATTGCGGCAATGGCCGTGGCGCGGCGCAAGGTCTGCTCGGGCGCTTCGCCAGCGAGCAAGCCGTGAAGCATCCCGGCCAACAACGAATCGCCCGCGCCCACGGTACTCGCGACCGTGACCTTTGGTGGCGTGGCATGCAGCGCGGTCTGCGGGCTGTACCAGGTCACGCCCGCCGCACCATCGGAGACCACCACATGCTCCACGCCCTGCTGATGCAGACGATGGATAGCGCCTGTGGCATTGCCAAGAACCTCGGCCAGTTCTTCGGTGTTGGGCTTGACCAGCCACGGGCCCGCTTGCAAGCCGGCGCGCAAGGCTTCGCCACTGGTGTCCAGGGCAACTTTCAACCCCAGGCCTTTCAGGTGTTCGAGCATTTCTTGAAACCATTGCGGACTGACGCCGCGCGGCAAGCTGCCGGCAACCACCACGGCATCGAATTCCGGGCCGATGATCGCGATCATCTTGAGCAATTCCTTTTGCGCCCGCTCACTCACCAGCGGCCCCGGCGCATTGATGTCGGTAACGCGACCCTCCCGCTCGGCAATCTTGATATTGCTGCGTGTCTCACCCGGCACACGAATAAACGCATCGCCAAACCCACGACGGGCAATCAACGCGTCGAAAGCCTGGGGGTTTTCCTCACCGAGAAAGCCGCCCACGCTCACCTGATGGCCTAGATCGGCCAGCACCTGCGCCACGTTCACGCCCTTGCCGGCGGCATGGGTCAGCAGGGTTTCGCTGCGATTGACTTCACCCGGTTCCAGGTGTGCCAAGCGGACAGTAAGGTCCAACGCCGGGTTCAGCGTCAGGGTCAAAATCCTTGCCATTTACACGGCCTCCACAAGGGCACGCACGTCGGCGGGCGAACCCGCAGCCAGTGCCTTTTGTGCCAGGCCCTGGGCCTCGCTCAGACTGAATTCACGTACCCGCGCCTTCACTTCAGGAATGCTGCGGGCCGACACACTCAACTCATCCACCCCCAGGCCCACCAGCACCGGCACCGCCAACGGGTCTGCCGCCAGCTCGCCACACACCCCCACCCATTTGCCATGGGCGTGGGCGGCCCGCACGGTGATGTCGATCAGTTGCAACACCGCCGGGTGCAGGCCATCGGCCTGGGCGGACAAGGTCGGGTGGCCACGGTCGATGGCCAGGGTGTATTGGGTCAGGTCGTTGGTGCCGACGCTGAAAAAGTCGACTTCCTTGGCCAGCACCGGCGCAAGCAAGGCGGCGGACGGCACTTCGATCATGATGCCCAGTTGCAGGTCGGCCACCGGGATTTCCAGGCGCAGGCGCTCGGTCATGTCACGGGCTGCGCGCCACTCGTCCACGCTGCCAACCATGGGGAACATGATACGCAGTGGGCGGTTGTCGGCCGAGCGCAACAGCGCACGCAATTGCGCTTCCATGATCAGGGGGCGCTGCAAGGTCAGGCGAATGCCACGCACGCCGAGGAATGGGTTTTCCTCCTGGGCGATGGGCCAGTAAGGCAGCGGCTTGTCACCGCCGACGTCGAGGGTGCGCACCACCAACGGGCGACCTTCAAGGCCGTCGAGTACGCGGCGGTACTCGGCTTCCTGGGTGGCTTCATCCGGTGCTTGCGGGTGGGCCATGAAAATCAGCTCGGTGCGCAGCAGGCCGATCCCTTCGGCGCCCTGCTCCACGGCACTGGCGACGCCGGCGCTTTCGCCGATGTTGGCGAATACTTCCACGGCGTGGCCGTCGCGGGTCATGGCCGGCTCATGGCGTTGGGCCGAAGCGGCTTGCAAGCGTTGTTCGCGGGTATCGCGCTCGACGGCGGCGCGTTGCAGGGTCGCGGCGTCGGCGTCCACGTGCAGGCGACCGCGTTGGCCATCAAGTAATAAGGGAGTTCCAGGAGCCAGCAGCAATACCGCGGAACCTGCGCCCACCAAAGCAGGAATGCCCAAGGCACGCGCAACGATGGCGCTGTGGGCCGTGGCACCGCCACGGGCCGTGAGAATGCCGGCCACACGGGCCGGGTCCAGGCGCGCAACATCGGACGGGCCGACTTCATCCATCACCAGGATGTAGGGCTGGCTGGGCTCCCGGACGCTTTCGACACCGCACAATTGCGCCAACACACGCCGACCGATGTCACGCAGATCGGCGGCACGCTCGGCGAGCAAGGCATCCTGCAGCGACTCCTGCTGTTTGGCGGCGGCCTCGATCACGCTCATCCAGGCGGCTTCGGCGCTTTCACCCTGCTTGAGACGAGTGTCGACTTCGTCGGTGAGTTCCGGGTCGTCGAGCATCTCTTGGTGCGTGATGAAAATTTCGCGGATGGCTTTGGCTGGGCTGCGTTCGATCAGCCCCTGAATGTCACGGCGCACGTCGGCCAGCGCGTCTTGCAGGCGCTGACGCTCAATGGAGGAAGACTCGCCGCGCAACGGGTAATCGAACACCTGCTGGACCTGGACGTGCGCCGGGCCGATGGCAATGCCCGGCGCGGCGGCGATCGCCTGAATCTGGCTGCCGGACACTGGGGCGCTGATAACGGGCTCGCTATCAACGGTTGCAGGCTGCGCGCTGGCCGTCGGCAACGGCTCGACCTCTTCACCCAACCCCGCTTCAACCGCTGCCAACAGGGCGGGCAACGCATCACCGGCAATCGAGGGTTCGGCAACAAATTCCAGCACCTGGCCGCGACGTGCGCCGAGGCTGAGCAACTTGCTCAGGCTTTTCACCGACACGGCGCCCACCGGGCCATCGATGACGCGCACCCGCAAATCACCGTCAAAATGCTTCGCCAACTGCGCCAGCACCTTCGCCGGCCGAGCATGCAGGCCGTGGGCGTTGGCCAGGGTAATGCGCGCGCTGGGCCAATCGGCAGGCAGCTCGCCCCCGAGTACTTCGAGCACGGCACGGCTGCTGGTGGCGCGGCCCAGTTCCTGGCCGCGACCTTCAATCAGCAAGGCGCACAGGCGTTCAAGCAACGCTTGGTGTGCCTCGCCGAGGCTGGCCAGGCAGAACAACCCATTAAGGGGCTGGCCGAGGTAACGCATGGGTTTGTCGGGGGTGACGAAGGCAAGGCCAGGGCGCTTCACCGTCTGTTCGCTGTGCAGCCACCAGAGGCCGTCCCCCAGGGGCAGGGCGTCGACTTGCTGCAAGACGGCGGCAAAACCATTGCTCACACAATCGGCCTGGCGCAGCAGGCGTGCGCCGCGCCACACCAGTTCTTCGAAATCATCGGCGGACACGCCCAGGCTGATCATCTGTGCATCCAGCGCCAGTTCCTGTGGCGCGCCTTGCAGCAGTTTCAGCAAGGCTTCGGCGGAACCGGCGCGACGCAGCGCCTGGCCCAGGTCGGTTTCACCGAGGGCGCGGGTAAGCAGTTGCAGCAGGCGCAGGTGTTCGTCGGATTTGGCGGCAATGCCGATGGCCAGGTAGACGATCTGGCCGTCACCCCAGTCCACCCCTTCGGGGAACTGAAGCAGGCGCACGCCGGTGGAGAACACCTGGTCGCGGGTTTCGGGGGTACCGTGGGGAATGGCGATGCCTTGGCCGAGAAAGGTCGAGCCTTGGGCTTCACGGGCCTGCAACCCGCTGAGGTAACCCTCGGCGACCAGGCCGTCGGCCACCAGTTTGTCAGCGAGCAGGTGCAAGGCAGCAGATTTATCCACAGCCAGCTGGCCCATGGAAATCTGCTCTACAGTGAGCTCAAGCATGCCGTTCTCCTAGTTAGTGCGAGGGGCGCACTAGGTATTGTTTTGAATAAATCAGCCTACAGGTGTTCAAAAATAACTGACTGAGTGGTCAATTGGCAGTAGCCACTTAGTTACGAACGTCGTAAAAATACGCCAGCTGAAACGTTTAATCTAGAATTTATGGCAGATTACGCGCTAATTGAGCATCCTTGAAGCACCACTCGGCGCTTGAGCCCAGACGTTAGTCGTGTGCAGGAATCGGTTACGATTGGACAAAATGTCGGGGCAAGCTCTAAAAAACAAGGAAATCCCGGTTTGAAACTCAGTGATATCGCACGTCTGGCCGGTGTGTCCGTAACCACCGCCAGCTATGTCATCAATGGCAAGGCCGAACAGCAACGCATCAGCAACGCGACCGTCGAGCGCGTGCGAGCGGTGGTCGAAGCCCATGGCTTTACGCCCAACCCCCAGGCGGCCGGGCTGCGCAGCCGGCACACCCGCACTTTGGGCTTTATCCTGCCGGACCTGGAAAACCCCAGTTACGCACGGATCGCCAAGCTGCTGGAGCAAGGCGCCCGGGCCCGGGGTTATCAACTGCTGATCGCCAGCTCCGACGACGAGGCCGACAGCGAACGCCAATTGCTGCAACTGTTCCGCGCACGGCGCTGCGACGCACTGTTCGTGGCCAGTTGCCTGCCCGCCAGCGATGACAGCTACCGCGAGCTGCAAGCCAAGGGCCTGCCGGTAATCGCCATCGACCGGGTGATGGACACGGGCCAGTTCTGCTCAGTGGTCAGCGACGACCGCCAAGCCTGCCAGCAACTGACCAGCAGCCTGCTGCAACCGCTGCCCAAGCAGATCGTGCTGATCGGTGCGCACCCCGAGCTGAGCATCAGCCAGGAACGCGCCGCCGGTTTTCGCGAGGCACTGCGCGACTTCAAGGGCGAGGTGCTGATCGAACAGGGCGAAGCCTTCAGCCGCGACTGCGGCCGCCAGTTGATGGAACAACTCCTGCAGCGCCTGGGGCATTTGCCGGATGCTCTGGTGACCACTTCCTACGTGCTGCTGCAAGGTGTGTTCGACGCACTGCACGACTTCCCGCTCAAATCGCGCCCGCTGCGCCTGGGTACCTTTGGTGATACGCAGTTATTGGATTTCCTGCCACTGCCGGTCAACGCCATGGCCCAGCAGCATCAACTGATCGCCGACACCGCCCTGCGCCTGGCCCTGGCCGCGATTGAAGAAGAACAGTATCAACCGGGCGTGCACGCCATCAGCCGTACCTTCAAGCAGCGTATTCACGAGGCGTGAACGTGGAGCTGATCGACACCCACACACACCTGGACTTCCCGGACTTCGACAACGATCGCCGGGAAGTCCTCGCCCATAGCCGCCAACTCGGGGTGCGGCGCATGGTGGTCCTGGGGGTGTATCAGCAGAATTGGCAACGCGTGTGGGACCTGGTGCAGGGCGATGACAACCTGTTCGCTGCCTTCGGCCTGCATCCGGTTTACCTCGATGAACATCGCCCAGCCGACCTGACGGAGCTGGGCGACTGGCTCACCCGCCTCCAGGGTCATCGGCAAGTGTGCGCGGTGGGCGAGATCGGCCTGGATTACTTTCTCGAACACCTGGACCGCGAGCGTCAACAAAGCCTGTTTGAAACCCAGCTGAAACTTGCAGTGGACTTGCAACTGCCGGCGCTGTTGCATGTGCGCCGCAGCCACGCCGCCGTGATCGCCACACTCAAGCGTATGCGCGTGCCACGAGGCGGCATCATCCACGCGTTTGCCGGCAGCTACGAAGAAGCCCGTGAGTACATCAAGCTCGGTTTCAAGCTGGGCCTGGGCGGTGCCGCCACCTGGCCCCAGGCCCTGCGCATGCACAAGGTGCTCACGCAATTGCCTTTGGAAGCCGTGGTGCTGGAAACCGACTCGCCGGATATGGCACCCGCCATGTACCCCGGCCAGCGCAACAGCCCGCAACACCTGCCAGACATCTGCACCGCCCTGGCCGAGCGTATGGGTATCAGCCCTTCATGGCTGGCTGAGGCGAGCACACGCAATGCGTGCGAGCTGTTCAATTGGTAACCCGCCAACAGGGTTGGCAGCCTGCAGGTTCAGCGTGATCCGTTGCCGTTGATGGGCATAACGCAGTGCCAGGAAGTGAACCAGCACCACCGCCAGCGAAATATTCAGTTGCCCGACCACACTGAGCAGGCCCACCCACTCGGCGACCAGCGCCACGATCAGCACCATGCAGGTCAGTATCACCATGCTCGGGTGCACCAGGGCCCAATGGTCCAGTGTCCTGAACTGACGCAATTGCTTGGGACAATTCAGTTGCAGGGTTCGCTGGCAGTACGGGCAATCAAAAGGTTCATGGATGGCAATGGCGTTCAATTGCCAAGACTTGAGTTCAAATGTGATGTCGCAATGGGCACAGTGCCCTTTGATGCCGATGGCAATGGTCACCGTGGTGCCCTCCCCTGATCCGTGACTAGCTGAAACAAATTCTCACCCATTCACTCGATCAAAAAATGGATGCCGGGGAAATCAAGACATACACCACGCTCCGCACCGATTATTCCTACCCAAAAGCCTTACACGCGAAATGCCCCGATCAATTGCTTCAACTCGACGACCTGCATCGATAGCTGACGGCTGGCCGCTTCGGTCTGATGCGCACCTTGGGCTGCGTGCTCACCCGCGCGATTGATTTCAACGATGTTCTGGTCAATGTCATGGGCGACTGCAGTCTGCTGCTCCACGGCGGCGGCAATCTGCTGGTTCTGGTCGACGATCATGCCTACCGCGCCAAGGATGTTTTCCAGGGCCTGCTGGACCTTTTCCGATTGCCCTACCGTACCGCTGGCCATCGTATGGCTGGTGCCCATGGCCTTGACCGCGGCCTCCACACCGCTGTGCAGGCGGCCGATCATCTGTTCGATTTCTTCGGTGGAGCGCTGGGTGCGCCGCGCGAGGGTACGCACTTCATCGGCCACCACTGCAAACCCGCGCCCCTGCTCGCCGGCACGTGCTGCCTCGATGGCGGCATTGAGCGCCAGCAGGTTGGTTTGCTCGGCAATGCTCTTGATCACTTCCAGCACACTGCTGATGGCCTGGCTGTCAGTGGCCAACTGGTTGATCACCTGCACTGACGCATCAATCTCCGACGCCAGGCGCGCGATGCTGCCCTGTTGGGACTGCACCAAGCCACGACCGCTGACGGTCTCATCGTTCACGCTATGGGCGCTGCTGACCGCCGCCGCCGCACTGCGCGCCACTTCCTGGGCGGTGGACGACATCTGGTTCATGGCCGTGGCCACGTGTTCGATCTGGGTACGCTGGCCGGAAACCGCCTGGTTGCTCCGGGCCGAAACCGTCTCCACCTGACCGGCTTGCAGTTCGACCTGGCTGACGGTTTGCCCGACGCGCTCGATCAGGTCATGGATCTTGGCGACCGTACCGTTGAACACCTTGCCCAACTCCCCCAACTCATCGCGACTGTGCGCCACAAAGCTTACGGTCATATCCCCCGCCGCCACATTGTCCATCATCACCCCCAGGCGTCGCAGGGTGGTGCGGGTGGACGCGTAAAAGCCGGCATACAGATAGAAAATAAGGGAAAACACCGCTGCCAGGGCACACACCAGCACCACCATGTGCGTGCGGTTCTGCGCCAGGCGCTGTTCCAGTTGCTGCCGGAGGAATGCCAGGGTGGCGTCATCTAGCTGGTAGGTCTTGGCCATCAGTTGGCTGACGCTGTCATAAAACCCTGGCCACGGGGCATCGAGGGTTTCGGCCATCACCACCTGCTCTTCAAACAGTTCGCTGCCTTGCTTGAGGCTGGCCTGGCTGGCCTGCGCCAGTGAATCGAGCGCGCCATGGGCGGCTTTGCTGGCGCCCAGTGCATCCTGGAGCTTCAACGCATATTCGCCTTGCAGCTTTTCCAGTTGCTGCAGCAGTTCGTCAAACCGCGTGCTGGAAGACGAGTTGATAAACCCCTGGCCCAGGGAATAAGCGCCCATTGCTCGCCCTTCGCCAAGGACCTGGGTCACTTGCGGGGTCACGCCGGTCACCAGGTCGCTGAGCTGGCGCAGGTCGCTTTGCGAGTCACGGCTCAAGCCGGATTGGCTGGCGATGATCTGGCTGAACATCTGGGCTTTGTTGAGCAGTTTGCCGATCAGCGCGGTTTTGTTGAGCAGTGAAGTTTCCTGTTGCTGGGCCTTGAACGCGGCGATCAGCTCGTCGCGCTTGCTATCAAAGGCCGCGATTTGCTCGGCGTCGGTGGCCATGGCGCTGAGGCCTTGCAGGCGCGCGAGCACGCTGCTTTCCAGGGTACTGATCTGGCCTTCAAGATCACCCGCCTTGCCGGACTGGCCGAGGGTGGCGTTGATTTGCACTTGGTTGTTGAGGGTTTCCAGGTCACGCCGCAGGGTCAGGCTGCTGCCGAGCAAATCCAGGCTTTGCAGCTCGACACGGGTGCCCTGGAATTCCCGCCAGGAATCACGCACCAGGAAATAGTTGGTCGCCAGCATCGGCAGCAAGAACAGTACGCTGATCAGAGTGAACTTCATGCCGAAGCTCAGGCGGTTCATCAGCGCGACGGCGGGATAGAGCAAGCTCTTCACAGGTGAACTCCCTTTCTTTTATTTTTATTGAGGCGCAGGGCGGCGGCAGATAGCCACCATTTTTGGCGCTCTGTCTGTATAGCTCAATTCGAAAGGGAGTTTTGTAACGTAAGGTTAACGGCAGGGAAGACGGGCGCCTCCCTGCCGGAGGGTGTCAGGGCAATACGGTCCAGATGGCGAACCCGGCATACCACAGCACGGCGGCGCGCAGCAGTAGTTCCCACAGCCGATCCAGGCTGTTGATGCCATCGGCACCGACCACCGGTGGCGGAATTTCTGCCGCCACCAGGCCGACCTTCTCCACCAGTTGAGCGGCGCTGATGTCCCAGCTCAACAGCTCATGGAGCATCACCCGGCTGACCGCGACGAAGTTGCCCACCAGGGCAAAGCTCGCCGCCAGCAGGCGTACCGGCAACCAGTCGAACGCGTGGCGCAGTTGCCCGGCGCGCTCGGCCACCAAAGGGTTCTGGCTGTGTTCGCTGGCCAGCGCCAGCAGCCGATAAGCCAGGGCCGCCACCGGCCCGAGCAGGAAGTACCAGAAAATCACCGCGAAGAAGCTCTGGTACGCCTGCCACAGCAGATGGCCCTGGACCCGTTCGAGCAGTTGCTCGCCGCTGTCGGCGGCAAGTTGCAGGTCACGCTCGACCACGTGTTCGGCCGCCTGCAAGTCACCCCGGCGCCAGGCATCACGAAAAGGCCCGAGCCCGGCCAACAGGTCACCACGCCCCAGGCTGTAGATCACCACCAGCAGGTGCACCGGCAATGCCAACAGGCCATAGGCCACCGGCTCCAGCACCACCAGCAACAAGGCCAGCAAGGCCACCGGCAGCAACACCAGCAATGCCAGGATCAACCAGGGTTGTTTGCCCAGGCGCGGGCTCGCCTCCAGCCTGGCCAGCTCACGCAACCATCCGCCGTCACGCTGCAACCGCTGGCGCAAGGCCGAGAATTTCTCGATCCACACCGCCAGCACCAACACCAGGAAACTCATTGTGCGTGTCCTCCATCCTGCAGGGCGCTGCGAAAGCGCGTCCAATCAAAAGCGGGGCCGGGGTCTGTCTTGCGCCCCGGAGCAATGTCACTGTGGCCGCATATACGCTGGCGGGTGATGCCTGGATAGGCCGCCAGCAACTGGCGCGTCAGGTCGATCAGCGACGCATACTGGGCATCGGTGAACGGCAGGTCATCGGTGCCTTCCAACTCGATCCCCAGGGAATAGTCATTACAGGTGTCCCGCCCTTCGAAGCTGGAAACCCCCGCATGCCATGCGCGGTCCTGGCACGCCACAAACTGCGTGACGGCGCCGTCGCGTTCAATCAGAAAATGCGCAGAGACACGTAAGTGAGCGATCCCCTCATAGTAGGGATGCTCCGTGACATCCAGGCGATTCTGGAAGAACGCCTGGACCTTGCCCGTGGCGAACTGCGCCGGTGGCAAGCTGATGTTATGCACCACCAACAGAGAGATTTCGCCTGCGGGGCGCTCATTGAAGTTGGGCGAGGGGCAATGACGAATGCCCTGGCACCAACCGCTGGCGGGGTCCAACTGCATACGGGTTCCTTGATTGAGACGAGGTGTTACCAGTATGCCGCGTTCAGCCCTGCGGTTGCGATCACTTGCCGCGATTGAGTTGACGCAGGTTATCGATCACACACGCCAGCGCACGTTCGAACAACAACCCTTCGTCCAGGCTACGCAAAGTGCCAGCCTTGAGCGCCATGGCCAGTTGGCCCGCACTTTTCTCCAGCACCTTGAGCCCCATGCGGCTGACAAAAACATACGTATTGGCCGGCGCAACAATCGCCATCAGCTTGCAGCGCACCGTCAGTGCCTCGCTTTCCTGGAACTCGAACCAGCGGCCAACCTGCAATTGCCGGGCCTTGAGCAGGTCGGGATCATCACCGGGCAGGCTGTCGACGGCATCGGGCAAGCCGCTGTCGAGCACGAACGGCTCGCGCACCTCGATCAACACCTCGAGCCCCTCACCGTCAGGCGCCTGCACATGCATGGCCTGCAGGCGCACGAAGAATTCACGGGTGCTGAACGGGTCGAACGCGGCGCTGGTCAACCCGTCCCGCAACGCCTTGAGCAACCCGGGCAGTTGCTCCAGCAGATGTCGACCGGCTTCGGTGTCTTTCTGCAGGCCCACGCTCCAGATCAGTTCGTCCATGGTGCGCAGCCCCGCTTGCCACTGCACCGACTGTTCGCCGTGCTTGAGGCTGGCCAACAACAGCACCTGGCTCCAGGCCTGCTGCAGAAATTGCACCACGGCCTGGGGCAGGGTCTTGCCCAGCAGGCGCCGATTAAGCACGTCGGCCACGCGCTGGCGGGCGGCATCCGTGCGCATGCGCCCCTCTTCGGCATCACGGGTGTGCTGTTCCAGCAGCTCGCAGCGTCGACGCTCCTCGGCAGTGAACGCGCTGAACTCGGCGAGCAACTGGGAGAAAATCGCCGGGTCCTCGACGAACTCATTCAACAAACGCTGCACCACCTGCTCGATGCGCAGGTACAGGCTGTCGCGCAGGTAGTCATCGCTCGGGCTCCAGCCCATGGCGGCGCTGGCAATCTCGTTGAGCAGGCGCCGCGCCGGATGGCTGGCACGGCTGAACAGGCTCTTGTCCTGCACCGCGACTTTGAGCAGCGGCACCTGCAAACGCGCGATCAAGGCCTTGAAGGCGTCCGGCACGGCAGTGTCTTTGAGGATGAACTCAAACAACAGCGCGACCAGGTTGATCACGTCTTCATCAGCGTCCTCCACCACCCGGGACTTGCCACTCTTGACGCTGACCCGGGTCAGCAGTTGTTCTAGGTGGTTGCGCAGGTCGAAATCGTCTTCGACCTCGGGCTCTGGCACGTATTGCTGCAGGTGAGAGAGCAGGCGCAACAGGTCCCGCGAGGCGATGGGTTGCGGTTCGGCGCTGGCCTCGAGGGTAGGCGCCACACGGCCACGCACCACCACCAGCAAGGCCTGCAAGGCCGCGAAGGCTTGCTGGCCATTTTCATCGAGCGGCGGGTCGGCCATCGGCTGCCGATCTTCGTGCTGCCTCTCACGCTCGGCACGCCCGCCTGGGCGACGAGACGGCACCGCTTTGAGCTGCGGCAGCACACCGGTGGCGACCAACAACTGATTGGCCTCGCCATACAATTGGTCGGCGTCGCTGAGCACGTATTTCTCAAACAGTTTGAGCATGATCAGCTTGACGCGGATCTCCACCCCCAGGCTGCGCCCCGCCCGCAGGAAGAACTCGCAGAGCAGCGCCGGGCCCAAGGGGTTTTCGCGGTCGTCCAGGTGCTTGCCCAGCACCGCACTCAAGCGTGCGGTCAGTTGCCCCAACGCCAAGCCATCGCGATGTCGCACGCGACCGAGCATCGCCTCCAGCGCCACGGCCTTTTCCAGTTCATCGCGGGACGTACCAGGCACTGCGTCATACGAGACCACCGGCACCAGGTGCAACTCGCCGCGCCCCGAGTGCCCTAGATGAGCGAAGGCAGCAAACAGGTGCTCCATGAACACGCGCTCGAAATTCTTGCGCTTGAGGCGCAAGTCGCGCATGGCTTCAAAAAAAATGTGATGGTCGGCATTACTGCGGGCCTTGTCGGCCATTTCGAACAGGGTGTCGTCGGCGTTATCGAACAGTTCTTGCAGGCCCTGCTGCAGTTGCTGCGCCGCTTTGTCACGCACCTGCAGCAACACCACCGGCAGGCGCGCGAGCGGCGATGGCGTGGCGTGTGCCTTATTGATAGGCACCACCTTTCCGTCATTGTGCATCCTGGCCTCCTGAAACGGCGGTATTGATGGGCAAATGTTCGGGTGCAGGCCGGGATGAGCGCTGCGAATACCCGGGAATCACCAAGACGTCAAAGCTATGACGCCAATTGCAAGGCGCGAGATTATCTTGCAAACGAGGCCCGTTGCGCCAGCGAACTCTGTCATTTGGTCGTAAATGAGCAGGTCGCTGGGTTCAAACGCACACTGCCCCTATAATCGAGGCACTTTGTTTGTGGAGCCTGTTATGCCGAATCTCCGTCTTGCCGACCTCACCGCCGAAATCGAAGCCAACGTGCGCCGTGCACTGCTGGAAGACATCGGCAGCGGCGACATCACTGCGCAGTTGATCCCGGCCGAACGGCTGGCCAAGGCCACGATCATCACCCGTGATGCGGCCGTGATCGCCGGTACAGCCTGGGTGGATGCGGTATTCCGCCAACTGGACCCGCGTGTGGCGGTGCATTGGCAGGTAGCCGACGGTGAGCGTGTCAGCCCCAACCAGGTGCTGTTCCACCTCGAAGGCCCGGCGCGCTCGCTGCTCAGCGGTGAACGTTGCGCGCTGAATTTCCTGCAGTTGTTGTCGGGCGTGGCTACCCGTGCGCAGTACCTGGCAGATTTTGTCGCCAGCACCCGGGTCAAGCTGCTCGACACCCGCAAGACCCTGCCTGGCCTGCGCCTGGCGCAGAAGTACGCCGTGACCTGCGGCGGCTGTCATAACCATCGCATCGGGTTGTATGACGCGTTTCTGATCAAGGAAAACCATATCGCCGCATGCGGTGGCATTGCCCAGGCCATCACGGCCGCGCACAAGATCGCCCCGGGCAAGCCGGTGGAAATCGAAGTGGAAAGCCTTGAGGAACTGCGCGAAGCACTGGCGGCGGGCGCCGATATCATCATGCTCGACGAACTGAGCCTGGACGACATGCGTGAGGCCGTGCGACTGAACGCCGGCAAGGCCAAGCTGGAAGCCAGCGGCGGGATCAACGAAACCACCCTGCTGCCCATCGCGCAAACCGGGGTGGACTACATTTCCATCGGGGCGATGACCAAGGATGTGAAGGCAGTGGACCTGTCGATGCGCCTCAGTATCTGACGCATTGTAGGCGCCGGCTTGCCGGCGATGAGGCCTGTAGGGTTAAAGGTGATCTTTACGGGCCCTATCGCCGGCAAGCCGGCTCCTACAGGGTCTCAGACGACCAGGTCGTTCATCTCGCAATATTCTTCCCACTCGACACCCAGCACCTCGGCAGCCTCCTTGTGCAAGGCCAGCCGTGCAGCGTCGAACTCTTCCGGTGTGGAGGTGTACTTGAGGGTCAACTCCCAAGGCTGGTAGCCCTGGCTCTCTGCCTCGTCCTCGAATGCCCATTGGATCTGGTCGCGCTGATCATCGGCGCTCAGGTCTTTGATCTCTTCTTTAAGCTGCGGCGTGTCCTCAAGGTATTTCTTGAGGGCTTCTTCGTGCCGAACTTCCTGGGTCATTTCAGTCGTGGTCATGTTGTTCTCTTAGATCGAGGAATGGGGATGCATCTGGGTCATCAAGGTTGCGCAGATACAAAAGAACAGGCACGAATGCCGGCTCGTCTGGCCTTCAGAACCATTCTGGGATCATCTGAAAACGTTGCCTTTGAAGCAGTGTTGCCTTTTTGCCCGAGACAGGAATCGAACCTGCGACCTTCGCGTTACGAGTGCGCTGCTCTACCGGCTGAGCTACACGGGCGGTGGGCTAAAGCTAGCACCGCATTGGGCGTCCGGCAACTTACTGGCGCGGGAAGGCGATCACACCCTGGGCCCAGAAGCGCGGCTGCAGGTGATCGTGGCCGGCACGCAGGTAATCGGCCTGGTCTTCAATGGTGTGGGGCAGATCACGCGCAGCGATAAACAGCAGCAGACCAACGGCCAGCAGAGTGGCCATTTTCCACGCGTCACCCACCCACGGCAGCGCGGTACCCAGCGGGGTTCGCCATGCATGCAGCGCCATCAGCCAACCCACCACCAGCGCCAGCCATACCTGTGAGTTGGGCATCACGATGACGCCATCGACCATTGACTGCACCAAGGCACCGATCAACGCCGCAAACAGGCACAACCGCAGCAAATCCCCAGGGGCCGAGGACGATGCCCGCAAGCGCACGACCCTGCACGTGGCCCAGCCCGCCCGCCACGCCAGGGCGGCAACACACAGGGCTGATGGCACCCCCCATTCACTGGCCCATTGCAGAACCGCCTGGTGCGGGTGCGCCGCTGTTTCGTTGGCGATATCGGCAAAGTGCATGGGCCCGAAGCCCAGCCAGGGCCGCTCGACAATCATCTGCCAGGCCTGCGACCAGATCGGGCCACGCCCCGACAACGTCGTGGTCAGGCGATCGCCCGCACCACTGCCGACTTCAATCCCCAGATAGCCCGCCAAGCACACGAACAACAGCCAATACAGCGCCAGGCCGCCACAGAGTGCCGTCAGTTGCCAGGCCACCCAACGTCGACCCCAAGCCCCCAGCACCGTCAACACCACAGCCGCCAATGCCAGGCCAAGCCAGGTACCGCGCGTACCGCCGCTGATGGCGATTAACCACCAGACACACAGCAACGCAAACACCCCTGCTCGCAAGGCGCGGGCAACACCCGGTAGAAGCAATGGGAGCGCCAACAGCGGCAAGGTGAAGGTCTGGAACTGACCATAGAAACGTTTGTTGGAAAACCCCGACAGCAGATGATCAAGGTTCAGTACATCGTTGCCGCTGGTAAAGGCCAATGCCGCTGCGTACAGGTACTGGAACGACTTGACCAGGCATAGCAGCATGGCGATCAGGACCAAGGCGCGATCCATCCGCTCGCCACCATGACGACGGAGCAAGGCAAACGCGACGGCGATCGCCCCACCACCGATAAACAGCGCCACTTCGGTGAACGCCCACAACGGCTGGTGGGCCAGCGCCGAAGAAACCAGCCCCAACCCGACAATCGCCACCAGCCCATAGGCACTGGGCCGATCCAGCAACCGCTCGCTCGAACCGGCCGACACCCCATACAGCACCGCGCCTAAGCTCAGGACAATCTGCGTGGTACGTTGCAGGTCATGCCCACTGAACGGCAGGCAAATGCCCACCGCCAACAGGCACGCCACCGCTACCAGGAATACATTGCCTCGCTGCTGCATGGACAACGACATGGGCCACCTTTACTTCCGTGTTGAGAGGCTGGGCGATCAGGCACCGCAACCCTTGGTGACGTACTGCGCATCCGCCGTGGTTGCGCACGTCCAGCCCGTGGTGGCGCTGCGCGTCAGGGTGATGGTCTTGCCCAGCACAGGCGCTGGGGCGTCAAGTATCTCGCAACGGATGGAGCCTGCCCCCGTGGCGACATCCCCGGTCACATCGATCTTGCAGTTGGCTGTAGGGCTGGTGCCGCCAATCAAGGCCAGGGTCGGTACGGTGCCTTGATTGAGGGTGTCTTCATAGCCGGCCTTCAACGCGGAGATTTCTGCCAGCCCCGCCGTGAACTTGGCCTTGGCTTGGTGCTTGGTATACATGGGCAAGCCGATGGTGGCCAAGA
The DNA here is from genome assembly GCF_024810135.1 of Pseudomonas sp. BIGb0164. Classification (NCBI taxonomy): domain Bacteria; kingdom Pseudomonadati; phylum Pseudomonadota; class Gammaproteobacteria; order Pseudomonadales; family Pseudomonadaceae; genus Pseudomonas; species Pseudomonas sp. BIGb0164. The sequence goes on from NZ_JANUEA010000002.1 coordinate 722,739, forward strand.
TGCCGATGATTGCCACGACGATCAATAACTCGATCAAGGTAAAGCCTTTCTGACGCATCACATTCACTCTCCAGGATAGAACTCATGACAAGGCGCGTCCTGCGCCTCGTGTTGTACAGCCGCGCCAGTGTACTCATCCGCAGGGGGTCAATCGCGCACAAGACGCACATTCTGACATTTTATCGTGCAACACCCGCCGGCCCGAATCCGTCATCTGACTAAGCTATAAATCTTCCACTTCCTCTGTGCGCAAACAAGACATGAACGACACTTCGACGATCTACGCGTGGGAAGGCATCAACCGCAAGGGGCGCAGGGTTTCCGGGCAAACCGCTGGCCACGATGTGGCGCTGGTCAAGGCACAACTGCGCCGCCAGGGCATCTGCCCCGAACGCGTGCGCAAGCGATCTCCCGGCATGCCCAACCTGGTTACACCGATCAAGCCCGCAGACATCGCCCTGTTCACCCGCCAACTGGCGACGTTGCTGAAGGCCGGCATTCCTCTTTTGCAAGCCTTCGACATCATCGGCGAGGGCTTCGAGAACCGGCAGGTGCGCGAACTGGTAAAGGGCCTGAAACACGCGATCGCGACCGGCAACAGCCTGGCGACAGCACTGCGCAAGCACCCGCGCCATTTCGATGAACTGTATTGCAACCTGGTGGCCGCCGGGGAGCTGGCGGGTGCTTTGGAAACGCTGCTGGAACGCATAGCCCTCCATCTGGAGAAAAGCCAACAGCTCAAGGCCCGCATCAAGAAAGCCATGACCTACCCCATCGCAGTGCTGGTGGTCGCCAGCGTGGTCAGTACAGTGCTGCTGATCCATGTGGTGCCGCAATTCCAGAGCCTGTTCGCGGGTGTCGACAGCCAGTTGCCCGGTTTTACCCTGCAGGTCATTGGCTTGTCCGAGTTCCTGCAACAGGCCTGGTGGGGCGTGGCGCTCGGCCTGGGCGTGGCGATTGTCGGGCTGCGCCAGGCCTATCAGGTATCCCCGGGGTTTCGCTACAGGGTGGATGCCGGTTTGTTGAACACGCCCCTGGCAGGCACACTGCTGAAAAAATCCGCCGTCGCCCGTTACGCCCGCACACTCTCCACGACTTTTGCAGCCGGCGTACCCCTGGTGCAAGCACTGGGCTCCGTGGCGGGCGCCGTGGGCAACGGCCCATTCAAACAGGCAATCGAACATATGCGTCACGACGTCTCCACCGGCATGCCGTTGAATCAATCCATGGCCGCCAGCAACCTGTTCCCTGGCATGGCGATCCAGATGACCGCAATAGGTGAAGAGTCCGGCACCCTGGACCACATGCTGGAAAAGGTCGCCAGCCACTACGAGGCCGACGTGGAACACCTGGTCGATAACCTGACCAGCCTGATGGAGCCGTTGATCATGGTGCTGCTGGGCGGCATTGTCGGCGCGCTGGTCGTCGCCATGTACCTGCCCGTCTTCCAGCTCGGTGCGGCATTTTGAACCTGCTGTTGAGTGAACATCCGTGGGCGTTTACCGCGATGGCGCTGGTGCTTGGCCTGATCGTCGGCAGCTTCCTCAATGTGGTGGTGTGGCGCCTGCCGAAAATGCTCGAACGGGAATGGCGCATCCAGGCCCAGGAAGTGCTCGGGTTACCCGTTGACCCTATCGGCCCCACCTACAACCTGATGCGCCCCAACTCCTGCTGCCCGCACTGCAACCAACCGATTCGCCCCTGGGAAAACATCCCACTGCTCAGCTACCTGATGCTCAAGGGGCGCTGCGCCCATTGCCAAACGCCCATCAGTGCCCGCTACCCCTTCACCGAGCTGGCGTGCGGGCTGCTCTCGGCCATGGTTGCCTGGCATTTCGGCTTTGGCTGGCAAGCCTGTGGGGTGCTGCTGCTGAGCTGGGGCCTACTGGCAATGAGCCTGATCGACGTGGACCACCAACTGTTGCCGGATGTGCTGGTGCTGCCCCTGTTGTGGCTGGGGTTGGTCGTCAACAGCTTTGGCCTGTTGGTGGCATTACCCGATGCCGTGTGGGGCGCGGTGATCGGCTACATGAGCCTGTGGTCGGTGTTCTGGTTGTTCAAGCTGGTCACGGGCAAGGACGGCATGGGCCACGGCGATTTCAAGCTGCTCGCGCTGCTCGGCGCCTGGGGCGGCTGGCAGGTGCTGCCCATGACCCTGCTGATGTCATCGCTGGTCGGGGTGTTTGTCGGGCTGATGTTGCTGCGCCTGCGCAAGGCCCAGGCATCGACACCGATGCCGTTTGGTCCGTATCTGGCCATTGCCGGCTGGATTGCATTGCTCTGGGGTGGTCAAATAACCGACTTCTATTTGCAGTCTGTCGGTTTCAGATGACCACTTCTGTCGCAACACCCTGGATTCTTGGCCTCACAGGCGGCATAGGCAGTGGCAAAAGCGCCGCCGCCCAGCACTTCATTGACCTGGGCATTGACCTCGTCGACGCCGACCACGCTGCCCGCTGGGTCGTCGAACCCGGCCGACCGGCGTTGGCCAGCATCGCCGAACACTTTGGTGCGGGTGTGCTGCAACCTGACGGCCAGCTGGACCGCGCCGCGTTGCGCACACTGATCTTTGAAGTGCCCGAAGAACGCCGCTGGCTCGAAGCCCTGCTGCACCCACTGATTGGCGAAGAGATTCGCAGCCACCTGGCCCGCGCCCGCTCACCCTACGCGATCCTCGTGTCGCCGCTGCTGATCGAGTCGGGCCAGTACAGCATGACCCAGCGCATCCTGGTGATCGACGTGCCGCAATCGTTGCAGATTCAGCGTACCCTGCAGCGCGACGGCATCAGCGAGCAACAGGTGCAGGCGATCCTCAAGGCCCAGTCCAGCCGCGAAGACCGCCTGAACCATGCCGATGACGTGCTGGTCAATGACCGAGACCTCGCCTGGCTGCACAGCGAGGTCGAGCGACTGCATCACTTTTACCTTACTTTGCGTGGAGGCCGATCATGAGCCAACCCCTGACCGTCGACTGCCCAACCTGCGGCGCACCCGTGGAATGGAAAGCGACCAACCTCAACCGGCCGTTCTGCTCGGACCGTTGCAAACTCATCGACCTGGGCGCCTGGGCCGCCGAGGAACACAAGATTCCCGTAGCGCCGGATGCCGAAGACGAGCTGTTTTCCGAAGACCTGCCGCCTCGCCATTAAGGGCGCATAAAGGCGTATTCCTGCTGGTCGTCGAGATTTTCTGCAAGGTATTGCAGCTCGTCGGCCAGGTCTTCGAAACTGCGCACGCCTTTGCTCTGCTGCACCACCGCACTGAGCATGGCGCGCAGCGTCAGGCCCGGGTCAAAGCCGATTTCCTGCGCAGCATCCTGGCTTCTACGCAGCTCTTGCCGTGCCCATTCGTACACACTCATGATTCGTGCTCCCACCTTGCCCAGGAAAATTTCGCAGAGCATGGGCCTGCTCGGCTGCGCGGGATTTGATCCAGGTCAACGCTGCGAATCGTCATCCTTCCAGGGCGCCGAGAGATAACGCGTGCGGTTGAAGGTCTCCAGCCATTCAGGGCAGAACACCACCAGGGCGCTGATCACCATGCCGTTGATGAAGGCTTCGGGGAAGATGATCAGCCAGAGGTAGCCGACGAAATCTTCCAGCCATTCCGGCATCGCGAAACGGCCGTCGAACCACAACAGGCCCAGCCCTATCAACAGGCAGAGCAACGCCGACAAAGCAGCAGCAAAAAAGCCGGAGCAGAAGATGTACACGAAGGGGTTCCTGGGTTGCGCCCGCTCGACCAGCAGCGCACAGGTCTCGGTCACCAGCACGGGCAAGCCAATCAACAGCAGACCGTTGACCCCAACCGCCGCCAGATCCTGACGCCCCAACAGCACCAGGCCCATCTGGGCCGCAACACCGCCAACGATTGCCAGCGGCCAGTCGAGCAGCAACGTGACGGCGGTCATGCCAATAAAGTGGTAGGAAACGCCGGTGTCGAAATCCCGCCGCACCAGCCATAGCATGAACAACGCGAACACCGTGCCGAACAACAGGTGCTGACGCCGCCGGTCAGCGAACAACTCAAGCCACGACGAGCGCAGGACCGCCCACATCACCACGGGTGCGAACAACAGCCACCCGACCGTGAGGGTCTCTGGCGCCAGCACCGCGGCACTGATCACGGTGCCACCTGCTCCAACGCCTGACGCAGCTCAGCGGCAGAACCGTATTCACGCTGCGCAACCAGCTTGCCCTTATCCAGTTGCAACCACAGCACTTTATCCACACGCCCCGTGTAGCGCGGCGCGACACGCGCGTCGCGATCCAGCATCACCCGATAGCTGTAGGCCTGCATGGCCGGCACCGCGAACAACTTGGCGATCAGCCGGGGCATGCGCTGGATGTCAGCGACAAACACGGCCTGTCGCGCTTCCAGATACCCCTTGGGTTGGCCTTGCAACGCCGCGTCCACCCGCTTTGCGGCATCCATGCTGCGGGCGACCAACAGAATTTTCGCCTGATCATTCAGGCTGTAGGCCTGGTCGAATTGGTCCAGCAAGGTCCAGGGCGCAAGCCGCTCACCCACTTCAACGGCTTGGGCCCAAAGGGGCAGAAGACTCAAAAACAGCACAACAAAACACTTCACGACGCACTCCCCATACCTGGAAAACCTCTGCACGCCCAGTCTACACCGAGCTTTTGCAGCAGGACTTCCTGCGGTCATCATTTGGGCGCTAAGCTGCAAGCATGGATGACTCAGATTACTTGCGCCTGCTCACCGTAGCGGCCGAACAAGCCAATGCGTTCTTGTCCAATGCCCGCAAATGGGAGCGTGAGCGTTGGGTCTGCCAGCGCCTGCTGCAAGGCTTGAATGTGCCCTACCGCGCTGAAGAATTTCATGCCGCCGGGCAAGAGCCGCCGGACGTGCTGTTTCGCGACGCCAGTTTCGAAGTGTTTTTCGTCTTGGATGAAGGCCGGCGCCTGAACGACGAATGGCGCGATGAGCTACTCAGGCGGCGCAGCGCTTTCTCCCTGAGCCAACTGGTGCGGCGCGAAGCCAAGCCGCGACGCATCCCCGCCCATGAGTTTCTGCTGCGCCTGGCACCGACGCTGCGCAAAAAAGCCCATAACTATAAAGAACGCGGGATGGACCTGGGCGAGCTGGACCTGATCGCCTTCACCAGTCTCAAGCGTGAGGTGCTGGACCTCAACAGTCACTTTCCGCCGCCCACCGAGTACCTGCGCCAGGGTTGGCGTTCACTGTCGCTGGTGGGGCCGACCTTTGCACGGGTACTGTTCGCCCACCCCGACGCACCGGATTTCTTGCGCAACAACCTGGGGCGCAGCATAGTATTCGACGTGGGCATCAGCCTGTGAGGCGGGCACCGGCTACGCTTGTGGCAATGCCGCCCATTCACAGACTGTAACGTGGCGCCCTTTTGCAACGTCTACCTGACGAGGCCTTTATGACCAGCCGCCTGAACCCCGATGACCAACAGCATGTCGAAGAGTACCTGCAACTCTCCCAGAACAGAGTCGAGCGCAAGCCTTTCAGGCCGTGGCTGCTCCTCGTTGTGGTGCTGGCGGCCGTGATCGGGCTGGGCCTGCTGAGTCGCCTTCTGAGTTACCTGACGCTATGAGCTGCCTGGCGCTCGCGGGGGTAACTGCTCCGATTTCTTTTAGCCTTGCGAGATATCCCCATGACCCATCGTATTATTATCGTCGGCGGCGGCGCCGGCGGCCTGGAGTTGGCTACCCGCCTGGGTAAGACTCTGGGCAAGCGCGGCACGGCCAGCATCACGCTGGTGGACGCCAACCTCACCCACATCTGGAAGCCTCTGTTGCACGAGGTGGCTGCCGGCTCCCTGAACTCATCGGAAGACGAACTCAATTATGTCGCCCAGGCGAAATGGAACCACTTCGAGTTCCAGCTGGGGCGCATGAGCGGGCTTGACCGTGAGCAGAAGAAAATCCAGCTGGCCGCCACCCTCGATGAAGAAGGCCGTGAACTGGTACCTGCACGCGTGCTGAGCTACGACAGCCTGGTGATCGCGGTCGGCAGCACCACCAACGACTTCGGCACCGAAGGCGCGGCGCAGCACTGCCTGTTCCTCGACACGCGCAAACAGGCCGAGCGCTTCCACCAACAACTGCTCAACCACTACCTGCGCGCCCATGCCGGGCAAACCGACGTGGAAGAGAAAATCAGTGTCGCCATCGTCGGCGCCGGTGCAACCGGTGTTGAACTGGCCGCCGAGCTGCACAACGCCGCGCACGAACTGGCCGCCTATGGCCTGGACCGCATCAAGCCGGAAAACATGCACATCACCCTGATCGAAGCCGGCCCACGGGTGCTGCCTGCCCTGCCGGAACGTATCGGCGGGCCTGTGCATAAAACCCTGGAAAAGCTTGGCGTGACCGTGCTGACCAACTCGGCGGTCAGTGAAGTGACGGCTGACGCCCTGATCACCAGCAGCGGCCAGGTCATTCCCGCCAGCCTCAAGGTATGGGCGGCCGGCATTCGTGCACCGGGGTTCCTCAAGGACATCGACGGCCTGGAAACCAACCGCATCAACCAACTGCAAGTGTTGCCGACCCTGCAGACCACTCGCGACGAAAACATCTTTGCCTTTGGGGACTGCGCCGCCTGCCCGCAACCGGGCACCGACCGCAATGTTCCACCACGCGCCCAGGCGGCTCACCAGCAGGCATCGTTGCTGGCCAAGTCCCTGAAACTGCGCATCGAGGGCAAGGACCTGCCGACTTACAAGTACACCGACTACGGCTCGCTGATCTCGCTGTCGCGGTTCTCGGCGGTGGGTAACCTGATGGGCAACCTCACCGGCAGCGTGATGCTGGAGGGCTGGCTGGCGCGGATGTTCTACGTGTCGTTGTACCGCATGCACCAAATGGCACTGTACGGATTCTTCCGCACGGCCATGCTGATGCTGGGCAGCAAGATTGGGCGCGGGACCGAGCCACGCCTGAAACTCCACTAACAGCGCAAACCAGTGTGGGAGCGGGCTTGCTCGCGAAAGCAGTGTGTCAGGCAGTACATCTGTCACTGATCCGCCGCATTCGCGAGCAAGCCCGCTCCCACATTTGCCCAGCAGTCAGTTCAGAAATCGTGAGCAAAAAAAATCCCCGTATCTTTCGATACGAGGATTTTTAATATGGTCGGGGTAAGGGGATTCGAACTCCTGACATCCTGCTCCCAAAGCAGGCGCGCTACCGGACTGCGCTATACCCCGGTAAAAAAAAGGCGACCTTTCAGTCGCCTTCTTCGATCAGCGCTTTTGGCCTCTGATCTTAAGATTCGATTCCAGCGTTAACTGGTTTCAAAAATGGTGGGTCGTGTGGGATTCGAACCTACGACCAATTGGTTAAAAGCCAACTGCTCTACCAACTGAGCTAACGACCCAAATATGGTCGGGGTAGGGGGATTCGAACTCCCGACATCCTGCTCCCAAAGCAGGCGCGCTACCGGACTGCGCTATACCCCGATTTTGAAATTGGCTCCGTGACCAGGACTCGAACCTGGGACCCAATGATTAACAGTCATTTGCTCTACCGACTGAGCTATCACGGAACTACATATTTCAAATTACTGCGTTACTGCTTACTACCTTCTCTTCGACTTGCCCGTATCGCTACGTTCATGTCTCTGAGGCGCGCTATTCTACAATCTTAAAAACCCCTGTCAACCCTTTAAATTGCTTTTAAGACAATGATTTGCGCTTGTTTCTGATTTCTTCTTGGGGAGAAGAAACCCGTGGGCTGACGTTGCTGCGGGGCGCACTTTACAAGCCTTTGCCTTACAGTTCAACGCCCTATCGAAAAAAAAGGCCCCGCAATGCGGGGCCTTCTCTTATTTGCCTGCAAACCGGGCTCAGTGGAAGACGATCTCGTCGTTTTCCACGGTTGCCTCGACGCTGGTGCCCGGCATGAAGCTGCCCGACAGGATCAACTGGGCCAGCGGGTTTTCGATCCAACGTTGAATCGCACGTTTCAAAGGCCGTGCGCCATACACCGGGTCGTAGCCCACCGCGATCAGCTTGTCCAACGCCTCGCTGCTGAGCACCAGGTCCAGCTCGCGCTCCGCCAGCCGGCCACGCAGGCGACCCAGCTGGATCTCGGTGATGCCCGCGATCTGATCCCGCGCCAACGGTTCGAAGATCACCACTTCATCGACCCGGTTGATGAATTCCGGACGGAAGTGACTGGTCAGCGCGTCCATCACGGCCGCACGCTGGCCTTCACGATCACCCACCAGCTCCTGGATCTGCGCGGAGCCCAGGTTGGAGGTCATCACGATCACCGTATTGCGAAAGTCCACAGTACGCCCGTGGCTGTCCGTCAGGCGACCATCTTCCAGCACTTGCAGCAGGATGTTGAACACATCAGGATGCGCCTTCTCGACCTCATCCAGCAAGATCACCGAGTAAGGCTTGCGCCGCACGGCTTCGGTCAGGTAACCGCCCTCTTCATAGCCCACATAGCCTGGTGGTGCGCCGATCAGGCGAGCCACCGAGTGTTTCTCCATGAATTCGGACATGTCGATCCGTACCATGGCCTCTTCTGTATCAAAGAGGAACTCGGCGAGGGCCTTGCACAGCTCGGTCTTGCCCACGCCGGTCGGGCCGAGGAACATGAACGAGCCGCTTGGCCGGTTCGGGTCGGACAAGCCGGCCCGGGAACGCCGCACCGCGTTGGCCACCGCCACCACGGCCTCTTCCTGGCCGATCACGCGTTGGTGCAACAGGCTTTCCATCTTCAGCAGCTTGTCGCGCTCGCCTTCAAGCATTTTCGACACAGGAATGCCGGTCCACTTCGAGACAACTTCGGCGATTTCTTCTTCGGTCACCTTGCTGCGCAGCAGTTGGTTCTCGCTTTGACCGTGCTGGTCGACCATCTGCAGGCTGCGCTCCAGGTCCGGGATCACCCCGTACTGCAACTCGGCCATGCGGTTCAGGTCGCCTTTACGGCGTGCGGCTTCCAGCTCCTGGCGGGACTGCTCGATTTTCTGCTGGATCTGCGCAGAGCCCTGCACTTCGGCTTTTTCCGAGGTCCAGATTTCTTCCAGGTCCGAATACTCACGTTCCAGGCGCACGATTTCTTCCTGGAGTTTTTCCAGGCGTTTCTTCGCCGCCTCGTCCTCTTCTTTCTTCAGGGCCTGGGACTCAACTTTCAGTTGAATCAGGCGCCGATCCAGACGGTCGAGCACTTCCGGCTTGGAGTCGATCTCCATGCGGATACGGCTGGCCGCTTCGTCGATCAGGTCGATGGCCTTGTCGGGCAACTGACGGTCAGTGATGTAGCGGTGGCTCAATTTGGCCGCCGCAATGATCGCACCGTCGGTGATCGCCACCTTGTGGTGGACCTCATACCGCTCTTTCAGGCCACGCAGGATCGCGATGGTGTCTTCTTCGCTCGGCTCTTCCACCAGCACTTTCTGGAAGCGACGCTCAAGGGCCGCATCCTTTTCAATGTACTGACGGTACTCGTTGAGCGTCGTAGCACCCACGCAGTGCAACTCGCCCCGCGCCAGCGCCGGCTTGAGCATGTTGCCCGCATCCATGGAGCCTTCGCCTTTACCGGCGCCGACCATGGTGTGCAGCTCGTCGATAAACAGAATGATCTGCCCTTCTTGCTTTGACAGCTCATTAAGCAGGGATTTGAGCCGCTCTTCGAACTCACCACGGAACTTGGCACCCGCGATCAACGCCCCCATGTCCAGGGACAGCAGGCGCTTGCCTTTAAGGCCGTCCGGCACTTCACCATTGATGATGCGCTGGGCCAGGCCTTCGGCAATTGCGGTTTTACCCACGCCTGGCTCACCGATCAGCACCGGGTTGTTCTTGGTGCGCCGTTGCAGTACCTGGATGGTGCGACGAATTTCATCGTCACGGCCGATCACCGGGTCGAGCTTGCCCTCTTCGGCACGCTTGGTCAGGTCGACGGTGTATTTGTCGAGGGCCTGGCGCGACTCCTCATGGTTAGGGTCGTTTACCGCGTCGCCGCCACGCAGGTTGTTGATGGCATTTTCCAGGGCTTTCTTGCTCACGCCCTGGCCCAGCAACAATTTGCCGAGCTTGCTGTTCTCGTCCATGGCGGCGAGCAGCACCAGTTCGCTGGAAATGAACTGGTCACCTTTCTGCTGCGCCAGGCGATCGGCCTGGTTGAGCAGGCGCGCCAATTCCTGCGACATATTCACGTCGCCGGTCGGATTTTGGATTTTCGGCAGTTGGTCGAGCTCTTTGCTCAACTCCTTGCGCAGGCTGTTGACGTCGAAGCCCACCTGCATCAACAAGGGCTTGATAGAACCACCTTGCTGCTCCAGGAGCGCCTGCATCAAGTGCGCAGGCTCGATGGCCGGGTGGTCGAGGCCCACCGCCAAGGATTGAGAGTCAGACAGTGCCAACTGCAATTTGCTGGTTAAACGATCAATACGCATTAGTCACCTTCCTTTTGAGCAGGCCGGAGCTATAAAACATCCTGAATGAAGAAACCTGCCAGATACCCTTATAGATGGGGTGGATTCTGGGAGTTTCAAGCGACAGACAGTTGACGCAGATCAGATGAGTCTAGCGTTCCAGCCAGACAAGGGAGGCAAACCGACCGGTGCGAGGGCTGCGGCGGTAAGAAAAGAAGCGCGGGTCGGTCACGGTGCAGAAGCCGCCGCCATACACCGCCGTGACGCCGTGTGCGGCAAGGCGCAGGCGAGCCAGTTGATAGATGTCGGCCATGAACTTGCCGGGGTTGCGGCTGGGCACGAAGGCCTCAGCGGTAATTGGCAGTTGCTGCATGAAGGCCTCACGCACTTCCGGACCCACTTCAAAGGCTTGCGGGCCAATGGCCGGGCCGAGCCAGACCAGCACTTCGCCGGGTTCAGCCACCAGGCTGTCGAAAGCGGCTTCCAGCACGCCTGCCGCCAGGCCACGCCAACCGGCGTGAGCCGCCGCTACGCGGGTGCCCGCGCGGTTGCAGAACAACGCGGGCAGGCAATCGGCAGTCATCGATGCGCAGGCAACGCCTGGGGTGCTGGTCCAACTGGCATCGGCTTCGACGGTGCGAGCCGGGTCTGCCTCAACCACGTTCACGCCGTGAACCTGGCGCAGCCAGGCCGGCTGGATATCGAAGGCATCACTGAGACGACGGCGGTTCTCAAGGACAGCCTCAAGGTCATCCTCGACATGATCACCCAGGTTAAGGCTGTCGAACGGCGCCAGGCTGACGCCGCCCGCACGGGTAGTGACGCAGGCTTTCACCCGAGCCGGCGCGGGCCAGTCAGGAATCAGCCAGTCACTCATCCGATAAACGCCTCGCGATCCTGCTTGAGCAACGACAGCAACCAGACCAGATCGTCTGGCAAAGGCGATTCCCAGCTCATGCGCTTACCGCTCGTCGGATGGTCCAGTTCCAGGAAGCGTGCATGCAGTGCCTGGCGCGGGAAGTTTTTCAGCGATTCAACCATGGTCGCACTGGCCGCTGGCGGAATACGGAAGCGGCCACCGTAGGCCGGGTCCCCCACCAGCGGGAAGTTGATGTGGGCCATGTGCACGCGAATCTGGTGGGTACGGCCGGTTTCCAGCTTGACCCTCACGTGAGTGTGGGAGCGGAAGCGTTCGAGCACGCGGTAGTGGCTCACGGCCTGCTTGCCGCCTTCCATCACCGCCATACGCTGGCGCTGCTGGCCGTGGCGACCGATCGGGGCGTTGATCTTGCCACCCGCCACCACTACGCCGATCACGATGCACTCGTAGATCCGGCTGACGCTGCGGCTCTGCAATTGTGTGACCAACTGCGTCTGCGCCTGGATGGTCTTGGCCACCACCATCAAACCGGTGGTGTCCTTGTCCAGGCGGTGCACGATGCCGCAACGCGGTACGTTGATGATGTCCGGCACGTGGTGCAACAGGGCATTGAGCAAGGTGCCATCAGCGTGCCCGGCTGCCGGGTGAACCACCAGGCCTGCGGGTTTGTTGATGACCAGGATGTCGTCGTCTTCATAGACGATATCCAGCTCGATGTCCTGGGCAACCCATTCTCCCTGGGCTTCCTGCTCGGCAGTCAGCTCAAGAATCGCACCCCCATGGACTATGTCTCGCGGGCGGATAACCGCTCCATCCACAGTCAGGCGGCCGTCTTTGATCCAGGCGGAAAGGCGCGAGCGCGAGTGCTCAGCGAATAATTGTGCGGCGACTTGATCGAGGCGTTGGCCGCCCAATTCGGACGGCACCTCTGCGCGAAGTTCAATTTTATCGGACATGCTCAGACTAGGCGTGGCACAGCCTTTGGTTTCGGCTGCGCGCTTGTGGTTAAATACGGCGTCTTTTGCCCCGAGGCTTTCAACGGGGCGCTCATCATAACAGGACGGCCCCGCCCAAGACAGCGGCCGTCATAGGGACGCAAGCCGCCATGCAAGTGAAACACCTGCTGCTGATCGCCATCCTCGCCATGACTGCTGCTTGCTCGTCAACAAAGGAAGTCGTCGACGAAAACCTGAGCGAAGTCGAGCTGTACCAACTGGCTCAAAAAGACTTGGACAATAATAGCTACACCAGCGCCACAGCCAAGCTGAAGGCCCTGGAGTCGCGCTATCCGTTCGGGCGCTACGCCGACCAGGCCCAGCTCGAGCTGATCTACGCCAACTACAAGAACGCCGAGCCGGAAGCTGCCAAGTCCGCCGCCGAGCGTTTCATCCGCCTGCACCCTCAGCACCCGAACGTGGACTACGCCTACTACATGAAGGGCCTGACCTCGTTCGACCAGGACGTTGGCCTGCTGGCGCGCTTCCTGCCGCTGGACATGACCAAGCGTGACCCGGGTGCCGCCCGCGACTCCTACAACGAGTTCGCCCAGCTGACCAGCCGCTACCCGAACAGCCGCTACGCGCCAGACGCCAAGCAGCGCATGATCTACCTGCGCAACCTGCTGGCTTCCTACGAAATCCACGTAGCCCACTACTACCTGACCCGCCAGGCCTATGTCGCTGCCGCCAACCGTGGCCGTTATGTCGTGGAAAACTTCCAGGAAACCCCTTCCGTGGGTGATGGCCTGGCCGTGATGACCGAGGCTTACCAGCGCCTGCACCTGGACGCCCTGGCGGCCACCAGCCTGGAAACCCTCAAACTCAACTACCCGGATCACCCAAGCCTGAAAGACGGCCAATTCGTGCCTCAGGTTGCCGAAGCGGACAACCGTTCGTGGCTGAGCAAATACACCCTGGGCCTGATCGAGTCCCGTCCACCGCTGCCGCCGGGCGAAACCCGCGCCAACCAGGACGTGATGAAGCAGTTCCAGGACGCCAAGGATGCAATCCCTTCGGACCTCAAGCCGCATGATGAAAATGGCGACGTGATTGAAGAAGAGACGCCGCAGGCCCTGGGCAACAACGAGGACCGTTCGTGGTTCAGCTACATGACCTTCGGTGTGTTCGACTGATACGTCGGCGCAACGCAAAAGGGAGCCCTTAGGGGCTCCCTTTTTAATGGGCAAGCATTATTGCGCTGTGCGCCTGCCACGTCCTTGGCTAAACTGGCGCATTCCCTGTCGAGAAACTGCCCATCATGGTTCGTCTACTGTTCTGGATTGCCGTTATTGCTGCCGCGGTATGGTTCTGGCGCAAATTCAAAAGCCCGGCCGCCAAGCAGCAAAGAGCCAGCGAACCCGACGCAGCCCTGATGGTGCGCTGCGCCCACTGCGGCGTGCACCTGCCGCAGGACCGCGCCCTGAGCTCACGCCAGGAGTGGTACTGCACCCAGGCGCATCTTGAGCAAGGCCCGAAGTCTATCCAGCGCTGAGCCGGCCTTCTGGTGCATAAGGCGCCGGATCAATGATTGGCGCACGCTCCAGCAACAAATCAGCAAACAGCTGGCAGGACGCGGGGGCAAGCACCAGGCCATTGCGGTAATGCCCGCAGTTGAGCCATAACCCTTCGAAACCGGGCACTTTGCCGATGTAGGGGATGCCTTCGGGCGAGCCAGGACGCAATCCGGCCCAATGCCCCACCACTTCGGCATTCGCCAGCGCGGGAATCAACTCAACCGCTGAAGCCTTGAGGCTCTCAAGCGCCACGTCGGTCGGGGTCTTGTCGAACCCTTCATGCTCCAGCGTACTGCCGATCAGAATATGCCCGTCGCGCCGAGGGATCGCGTAGCGCCCCTTGGCCAGGACCATGCTCGACAGGAAGTCCGAAGCGCACTTGTACAGGATCATCTGGCCCTTGACCGGCTCAACGGGCAGCGACAGGCCCAGCTTGCCCAGCAACTCGCCACTCCAGGCCCCTGCCGCCAGCACGACCTGATCGCCAAGAACCGGCCCCGTCGCCGTTTCCACCCCCACTACCCTGCCGCCTTCCAGGACAAAACCCGCCACTTCGCACTGCTCATGCACCGTAACACCGGGCAGCGCCAACAGCGCCGCCTTCAGGGATTTGACCAGGCGCGGGTTGCGTACGTTAGCGACGTCAGCCATGTAGATCGCCTGCGAGTAACCGCCACCCAGCACCGGAACCGCGTCATGGGCCTCCGACACATCCACCTTGCTCAATGGCCGGCCTTCACGGGCTGCCCACGCCAGGGCATCCGCTTCATCATCCAGGTCGAGCCAGTAAAGGCCCGTGGTGTGAACCTCGGGGTCAATGCCCGTGGCGGCAAACAGCCGTTGCGCCAACTGTGGATAAAAGTCCTGGGACCAATGGGCCAACGCGGTGACTGCCGGGCTGTAGCGCCACGGATACAGCGGAGAAACAATGCCGCCCCCTGCCCATGACGATTCCTGCCCAAGGCCACAGCGCTCCAGCAATACCACCGCCTGCCCCTGGCTGGCCAGGTTGAACGCCGTCAACAACCCGATCACGCCACCGCCGACAATCACCACTTGTTGTTGCTTAGCCATCATTTGATCCAGCCGAAAAAAAGGGAAAAGCGCCCCAGGCGCCCACGCATGCCGTACGCTCATCATTGCCCCCAGCACGCCTTACGCGATTGCCCGGATGCTGCGCCAGGGTTGCTTCGCTCCCCCGTACTGGTCAGCTGGAACGCTGCGCAGGAATCACCCGCCATGACAGCATCGGCGACAGGTATGGCTACCAGGTTGAAATCCTGAGGGTTCAATACAGCGTCGATTCTATAGCGATCATTACCTGCACTGATGCCGTTTGCATCAATAAAAGTGCCGTTTCTCGTATAAAACCGCTCAAGGTGATGGGCCTGCTCGATGAGCAACGCAACGATTTCTGCGCGATAGACCTTTTTTACATGGCGGGTATACCCGGGGTAAGCGATAGCGGCCAACAACGCGATAATCGTCACCGCCACCAATAACTCGAACAGGGTAAACCCTTGGCAATCCTTGCCCATTTAAACACTCCTTATTGAAGTTGCCGCCACAAAACCCGCCTGAAGCGCGGGCTCGCGCCCTCGTCGAAACGGGCAAACACCGACTCCAGCACCGTGCGCGACTGACCACTGAATCCCACTGCTGTCACGCGGAACAGCGCAGCAGGCGTCAGTGGCGGCAAACGCGCCAGCCCCACGCCCACCCCTATCGATTGAACGCCGTAAAGCCCTCCGCTCACCGCCACCCAGGAGACCGCTGAAACCGGATTCGTCCCCGCCCCCACCACCGAGACGGACTCGCTCGGCGGCGCGCAGGTGATGATCGAGTGGCAGAGCGGCAACGTGCCCCCTGCCCGCTGGACAATCGACTCACCCACCCACAGGCCGCTTTCCGCACTTTGAAACGATTGATTGCGGTGCCAGGCACTGCCCGCCATTTTCTGCTGGGACATCGCCCCCCGCATCGATGACAAACCGACCAGGGACAACAACAGTAAAAACACCAGGCTGATCAGCAACACCAGGCCCGCCTGCCGCGAATAAAAGCCGCCACTCCCCCTCATGATCGCCCTACCCCAACCGGTTACGCAGCGCCGCCACGACGCTGTAGGTTTGATCCTTTACACGCCCCGTCGGATCTCGCAGCGTGAGGAGCAGCCGAACACTGCGTATCAGCGATTCGTCGGCCGGGCTGGCGTCATAGCGCACCACGGGCAAAGAATCCTGGCTGGCTGCCAGACCAAAACTCATGTCGAAGGCCAGCACGTTATCCACCAGCACCGCCTTGGCCGGCGCCGCAGGTGTGCTGACCTTCAACTGTCCGCCCTCAAAGGTGTAAGTCAGCTGGCGCATGGCAAACCGGATCTGCCCGGGCGCCGGGGTTGGCGCCGCCCCGACATAGGCCTGGGCAGTCCCGGTACAATCGGAGAGCACCGTCCAATCGGGCTTGCCACCGCCCTCCCCGACATCGGCGGTGACCACCGTCAATGACCTTGCATTGCCCGCTGCACTCCAACTGACAGGGTGATCGAACGCCGGCGGGACGTTATCGATAAAGGCTGGCGCGAGGCAGCCGAACATGCCGGCAAGTCGAATATCCTGAACCATCTTGCCCAGGACAAACCGCGCATCATCCTGAAGCACCATGGCCGCCTGCTGGCTGGCCTGGGTAGCCCGGGCGCTGATCATCACCTGGCTTATCCCCAGCACCATCACCAGCCCGACGGCCAGGGCGATCAGCAACTCCACCAGGCTGAATCCCCTGGCCGAACCGCTCATGGCGCCACCCGCGGTTCGCTGCCAATGCGACTGGTCAAGGTGAAGGTCTCCCGTGCTCCAGGGCGGTGAGTACCGCGACTATCCTCCCAAGTGATACTGACGGTCACTTCATTGGCGTTGATCGTTACCGAACCTTTCGCACTTTTGCCGGCAAAGCCGAGGATATTGGCTTCGAAATCGTGCAGGTCCACATCACGTACGTTGGCCCCAGCGATGCTCGCCGGAGCACGCTCGTCCTGGCCCCAGGCGTAATCGGCCCCCGCATTTGCACGAATACGATCCAGCATGTCATAGGCGATGAAACTGGCTTGGCTGGTCATCCTTGAGCTGTCGGTGTACTTGAGCGCATTGAGTTGCATGACCGCAGCCCCCAGCAGGCCGATAGCGAGTATCAGCACCGCCACGAGCACCTCGATCAACGTCATGCCGGCTTGGCGCCGGGGCAAAATGCTTGGAAACAATAGGTTCGGGCAGGTAAGCATTACCGTCGTCGTCCATGTCGAAGGCCAAAAAAAGCAGGGCATTCCTGCTGTGCGGGCCAAGACTAGCGCCGGTTTTTGCCTGGCGCTGCTCCCGGAACAAAGGGAAATACTTTGGACATAAAGGCCATCACTTACCCCCCAATACCCGGGGCTATACCTACCTCTGCAACGTTAACGTTCGTCGCGTCCATGGAGGGACGGCACATGACCCAACGAGGTTTTTCCCTGATCGAACTGCTGCTCAGTCTGGTCCTGAGCGGCCTTCTGGCGCACCTTGCCGTGCCTGGTTTCAAAGGTTTGCTTGAGTCGCAACAACGACAAAGCGCCGCGCACTCCTTGACTGCCGGGCTGCGCTACGCGCGCACCGAGGCCATTTCACGCAATCACGCGGTGATCATTCACGCACGGGAAGAGGACTGGAGCCGGGGTTGGCGGGTCATTCTGGATGTCAGCGGGCGCGGGCAACTGGACGATGACAACCCGGTACTGCTGGAACAGCAGGACGATGGTCGAGTGCCCATCGTGGGAAATGGGCCAGTCAAGCACGAGGTCCGCTTCAACGGGCTGGGCGAACCGGTATTTTCAGGCGGCGGGTTTCGAGCCGGTACTGTGCACGTATGCGCCGCCGACCAGGCGCAGAGCCTGTATCAGGTAGTGCTGGCACCCAGTGGGCGCATCAGCCTGCGCAGCGAAGCCGCCGAGCAGGCGCTGTGCCGGAGCAGCTCCGACATCCTGGCACTCAGAGCAGCGAGCGAACCCGCAGCTCCTTGGGCATGGAGAAGGTGATGTTCTCTTCGCGCCCGGCCAGTTCATCGGCACCAGTGGCGCCCCATGCGTGCAACTGCTGGATGACACCACGCACCAGCACTTCCGGCGCCGAGGCGCCGGCGGTGATGCCGATACGCTCGACACCCTCGAACCAGCTGCGTTGCAGGTCTTCGGCACCGTCGATCAGATACGCCGGTGTTGCCATGCGTTCAGCCAGCTCACGTAGGCGGTTGGAGTTGGAGCTGTTGGGGCTACCCACCACCAGGACCACGTCGCACTCATTGGCCAGTTGCTTGACCGCGTCCTGGCGGTTTTGCGTGGCGTAGCAGATGTCGTCCTTGCGCGGCCCACCGATAGCCGGGAAACGACTGCGCAGCGCATCGATCACGCGACTGGTGTCGTCCATGGACAAGGTGGTCTGGGTCACGAACGCCAGGCGCTCGGGGTTATGCACCTGGAGGTTGGCGACGTCTTTTTCGTCTTCCACCAGATAGATAGCGCCGCCATTGCTGGCATCGTACTGGCCCATGGTGCCTTCGACTTCCGGGTGGCCGGCGTGACCGATCAGAATGCACTCGCGGCCATCACGGCTGTAGCGCGCGACTTCGATGTGCACCTTGGTGACCAATGGGCAGGTGGCATCGAAGACTTTCAGGCCACGGCCTGCCGCTTCGGTACGCACCGCCTGGGAAACGCCGTGGGCGCTGAAAATGACGATCACGTCGTCCGGCACCTGGTCCAACTCTTCGACAAAGATGGCGCCGCGTGCGCGCAGGTCTTCGACCACGAATTTGTTGTGGACGACTTCATGGCGCACATAGATCGGCGGCCCGAAGACTTCCAGGGCGCGGTTGACGATTTCGATCGCCCGGTCCACGCCGGCGCAGAAGCCACGGGGGTTGGCGAGTTTGATTTGCATGCTGTGCCTCGTGTCTTGCTGGGCAAGAAGTTGGATCAATTCGGGCCCCTGCGAGCGCCGAATCCTGTAGGAGCCGGCTTGCCGGCGATACCATCACCGCGGTGAAACCTATACACCGGGGCGTCTGCATCGCCGGCAAGCCGGCTCCTACACAGGCCAGCCCCCACAGGAGCTGGTTTCGTCAGTCAGATCGCTTTAACGTCGATGATTTCAACGTCAAAGGTCAAGGTTTTACCGGCCAACGGGTGGTTGAAATCGACGGTCACTTGCGCGTCATCGAAGGTTTTCACCACGCCCGGCAGTTCGGTGTTCGCTGCATCGTTGAAGATCACCAGCAGGCCTTCCGACAGGTCCATGTCCTGGAACTGCGAACGCGGGATGATCTGCACGTTTTGCGGGTTCGGCTGGCCAAAGGCGTTTTCCGGCAGGATCTGCAGGGTACGCTTGTCGCCGGCCTTGAAACCGAAGAGGGCCGCTTCGAAACCCGGTAGCAGGTTGCCGTCGCCGACCTTGAAGGTCGCCGGGGTCTTGTCGAACGTGCTGTCGACCGTGTCGCCGTTTTCCAGGCGCAGTGCGAAATGCAAAGTGACTTCCGTGTTCTGGCCGATGCGTTGTTCAGCCAATACCTGATCAGTCATTGACGGTCTCTCCGGTTTTCTTGCTTTTGAACATATCCAACGCCAGCATGATTGCACCGACGGTGATGGCGCTGTCGGCAAAGTTGAACGCCGGGAAGTACCAGCGGTTCTGCCAATGCACCAGAATGAAGTCGATCACATGGCCCAGGGCAATGCGGTCGTACAGGTTGCCCAGCGCGCCGCCCAGCACCAAGGCCAGGGCGATGGCGAGCCAGGTGTCATCACGGCCCAGGCGCTTGAGCCACACCACCAGCACCGCACTGACCACCACGGCGATCACGGCGAACAGCCAGCGCTGCCAGCCGGAGCTGTCAGCCAGGAAGCTGAAGGCAGCGCCGGTGTTGTAGGCCAGGGTCCAGCTGAAGTAGTCGGGAATGACCACGATCTGCTGGTACATCTGCAAGGCGCCTTCGAAGTGAGCCTTGCTGACCTGGTCGATGACCAGGACCAGCACGCTCAGTACGAGCCAACCCAGACGTCCAAAACGACTGGCTTTAGGCATAGTGGCGAACCTCGCCAGTACCCGAGATGTTGTCGACGCAACGGCCGCAGATTTCCGGATGCTCAGGATTCACGCCGACGTCTTCACGGCAGTGCCAGCAACGGGCGCACTTGGCGAAAGCCGACTTGACCACTTTGAGCTTGAGGCCCGGCACTTCGGTGGCCACGGCGTCTGCCGGTGCCTGGGCAAACGGCGCCAGGCTGGCGGTCGAAGTGATCAGTACGAAGCGCAGTTCGTTGCTCAGCTTGGCCAGGTCGGCGGTCAGGCCTTCCTCGGCAAACAGGGTGACTTCGGCTTGCAGGTTGCCACCGACGGCCTTGGCCGCACGCTGCACTTCCAGCTCCTTGTTTACCGCGACCTTGACGGCCATTACGCCTTCCCAGTACTCGCGGCCCAGTTCGAAGTCGGCCGGCAGTTCGGTCAGGCCTTCGTACCAGGTGTTGAGCATCACGGACTCGTTGCGCTCGCCCGGCAGGTATTCCCACAGTTCGTCGGCGGTGAAGGCCAGGATCGGTGCGATCCAGCGCACCAGCGCTTCAGAGATGTGGAACAGCGCGGTCTGCGCCGAACGGCGCGCCTTGCTGTTGGCGCCGGTGGTGTACTGGCGGTCCTTGATGATGTCGAGGTAGAAACCACCCAGCTCCTGGACGCAGAAGTTGTGGATCTTCGAGTACACGTTCCAGAAGCGGTATTCGCCGTAGTTTTCCTGCAGTTCGCGTTGCAGCAACAGGGTACGGTCGACGGCCCAACGGTCGAGGGCAAGCATGTCCTCGGCCGGCAGGATGTCGGTGGCCGGGTTGAAACCGGTCAGGTTCGACAGCAGGAAGCGTGCGGTATTGCGGATACGGCGGTAGGCATCGGCGCTGCGGGCCAGGATCTGGTCCGACACGGCGATCTCGCCCGAGTAGTCGGTCGACGCTACCCACAGACGCATGATGTCGGCGCCCAGGGTGTCGTTGATCTTTTTCGGCTCGATCACGTTCTTCAGCGACTTGGACATCTTGCGACCCGTCTCATCGACGGTGAAGCCGTGGGTCAGCAGTTCGCGGTACGGTGCGTGGTTGTCGATGGCGCAACCGGTGAGCAACGACGAGTGGAACCAGCCACGGTGTTGGTCCGAGCCTTCCAGGTACAGGTCGGCACGCGGGCCGGTCTCGTGGCCCATCGGGTGCGAGCCGCGCAGGACGTGCCAGTGGGTGGTGCCCGAGTCGAACCAGACGTCGAGGGTGTCGCTGATCTTGTCGTACTGCGGCGCTTCGTCGCCCAGCAGTTCGGCAGCGTCCAGCTTGAACCAGGCTTCGATGCCTTCCTGCTCAACGCGCTGGGCCACTTCTTCCATCAGTTCGACGGTACGTGGATGCAGCTCGCCGCTTTCCTTGTTCAGGAAGAACGGGATCGGCACGCCCCAGTTACGCTGGCGGGAGATGCACCAGTCGGGACGATTGGCGATCATCGAGTGCAGGCGCGCCTGGCCCCAGGCCGGAACAAACTTGGTGTCTTCGATGGCTTTGAGCGAGCGCACACGCAGGGTGTCGCCGCTGGTGGGCGCTTTGTCCATCCCGATGAACCACTGCGCAGTCGCGCGGTAGATCAGCGGAGTCTTGTGACGCCAGCAATGCATATAGCTGTGCTGGATGGTGGCGGTTTGCATCAGCGCACCGACTTCACGCAGTTTTTCGATGATCGGCTGGTCGGCCTTGAAGATGAACTGGCCGCCGAAGAACTCCAGCGACGGCACATACACGCCGTTGCTTTGCACCGGGTTGATGATGTCATCGTTGACCAGGCCGTACTTCTTGCAGATCACGAAGTCGTCCACGCCATAGGCGGGCGAGCAGTGAACGATGCCAGTACCCGAACCCAGTTCGACGTAGTCAGCCAGGTACACCGGCGACAGACGGTCGTAGAACGGGTGACGGAAGTTGATCAGTTCCAGCGCAGAGCCGGTGGTGGTGGCGATCACCGAACCTTGCAGCTCGTAACGGGCCAGGCAGGCTTCAACCATTTCCTCGGCCAGGACCAGCAGGCGATCACCGACGTCCACCAGGGCGTAGGTGAACTCCGGGTGCACGTTCAGCGCCTGGTTGGCAGGGATGGTCCATGGGGTGGTGGTCCAGATCACGATGGCCGCAGGCTTGCTCAGGCTAGCCAGGCCAAAGGCCTCGGCCAGCTTGGCGTCGTCGGCGATCGGGAAGGCCACATCGATGGTCGAGGACTTCTTGTCTTCGTACTCGACTTCCGCTTCGGCCAGGGCCGAACCGCAGTCGAAGCACCAGTTCACGGGCTTAAGGCCCTTGAACACGAAACCGCCCTTGACGATTTCGGCCAAGGCACGGATTTCACCGGCCTCGTTCTTGAAGTTCATGGTCTTGTACGGGTTGTCCCACTCGCCCAGCACGCCCAGACGGATGAATTCGGACTTCTGGCCTTCGATCTGCTCGGTGGCGTAGGCACGGCACAGTTCGCGGGTTTTATCCGCGCCCAGGTTCTTGCCGTAGGTCACTTCGACTTTGTGCTCGATCGGCAGGCCGTGGCAGTCCCAGCCCGGCACGTACGGCGCATCGAAGCCCGACAGGGTTTTCGAGCGCAGGATCATGTCCTTGAGGATTTTGTTCAGCGCATGACCGATGTGAATCGTGCCGTTGGCATAAGGAGGGCCGTCGTGCAGGACGAATTTCGGACGATCCTTGCCAATTTCGCGCAACTTTCCGTACAGGCCAATACTGTCCCAGCGCTGCAGGATCTGCGGTTCGCGCTGTGGCAGGCCGGCCTTCATTGGGAAGGCGGTGTCCGGAAGGTTTAGCGTGGCTTTATAGTCGGTCATTTAAGGCTCTTCGGTTAGCGATGGGCGCTAGGTGCGGCTAGTGCACGGGCGGCGGCGACATCCGCATTGATCGCCGCTTTCAACGCCTCAAGGGAGGCGAAACGCTGCTCTTCACGCAGCTTCTGGTGGAAAACCACCGTCAAACGCCGGTCATACAGATCACCGGCAAAATCCAAAAGGTGAACCTCCAGGTGGGCCTTGCCATCACCTGCAACCGTGGGCCTGACGCCTATGTTGGCGACTCCCGGCCACGATTGACCGTCGATGTCGACGCTCACCAGGTAAACCCCGGTCAGCGGCACGCGACGGCGCTTGAGTTGCACGTTGGCGGTTGGCGTGCCCAGTTGGCGCGCCAGCTTCTGGCCGTGCAGTACCCGTCCGGCAATGCGGAACGGGCGACCGAGCAAGCGCTCGGCCAAGGCGAAGTCGGCAGCGGCCAGGGCGTTACGTACCTGGGTGCTGCTCACGCGCAGGCCGTCCAGTTCGACGGTTTGCGCGGCTTCGACGGTAAAACCCTGGCTGACGCCAGCGTGCTGCAGGAAATCGAAATCACCGACGCGGTCGCAACCAAAACGGAAGTCGTCGCCGACCTCCAAGTGCTGTACGCCCAGGCCATCCACCAGGATACGGTCGACGAACTCGGCGGCGCTGAGGCTTTGCAGGCGCTGGTTGAAAGCCAGGCAGAGGACGCGGTCCACGCCTTCTTCGGCCAGCAGTTGCAGCTTGTCCCGCAAACGAGCCAGGCGTGCCGGCGCCGTCTCAGGGCTGAAATATTCCCGCGGCTGTGGCTCAAAAATCACCACGCAGCTGGGCACGCCCAACTCGACCGCCCGCTCACGCAGCCGCGCCAGGATAGCCTGGTGACCACGGTGAACACCGTCAAAGTTGCCAATAGTGGCGACGCAGCCCCGATGCTGGGGGCGCAGGTTGTGGAGACCTCGAACCAGCTGCATAACGCGCTTCTTGCTCATAAAGTGGTCGATTATAACCACACCCGGCCCCGGACGACAGGCAACAGAACAGGCCAAATGGATTGAATCGATAAAACACCCGTTTTATCGCGGCAAAGTCTCTACCCCAAGGACTTGCGATTGAAATCCCGCAGACGGAAGCCCTGCAGCAGCAACATCCCGAAGTACACCACTACGCCAGCGACCACCAGCACGCCAAGGCGCAGGAAGCGTTCCAGCATAGGGCCTGTGTCCCAGGCGGGCATGAAGTGCATCAACCCCAGCAATACCGCCGACATCGCCGCCACCGCCACCAACAGCTTGAGGGCAAACATGCCCCAGCCCGG
Source organism: Pseudomonas sp. BIGb0164 (assembly GCF_024810135.1). Classification (NCBI taxonomy): domain Bacteria; kingdom Pseudomonadati; phylum Pseudomonadota; class Gammaproteobacteria; order Pseudomonadales; family Pseudomonadaceae; genus Pseudomonas; species Pseudomonas sp. BIGb0164. The sequence continues at coordinate 746,733 of NZ_JANUEA010000002.1, forward strand.
CTGCGGCAGGAACATCTGCTGCTTGCGCAGTTGGTAGAACAGCAGGCCAGCATTGATGCACGCCCCGGCACTGATGGCCAACGCCAGACCGGCATGGGCCAGCGGACCGATAAACACCAGGTTGAGCAGTTGGGTGACGATTAACGTGAATACCGCGATTTTCACCGGCGTACGGATGTTTTGCTGGGCATAGAAGCCCGGCGCCAGCACCTTGATCACGATGATGCCGAGCAGACCAACAGAATAGGCGATCAGTGCACGCTGGGTCATGGACGCGTCAAACGCGCTGAATTGGCCGTATTGGAACAGCGAGACGGTCAACGGCTCGGCCAGGATCCCCAGGGCCAGAGAGCATGGCAGCACCAGCACAAAGCACAGGCGCAGGCCCCAATCGAGGATGCGCGAGTATTCCTGACGGTCCTTGCTGGCATAGGTGCGTGACAGGGTCGGCAGCAGAATCGTACCCAGGGCCACACCCAATACGCCGGACGGCAGCTCCATCAGGCGATCGGCGTAGTACATCCACGACACCGAGCCCGAGACCAGCAGCGAGGCGAACGCCGTGTTGATGATCAGCGAAATCTGGCTCACCGACACCCCGAGGATCGCCGGCAGCATGTTGCGCATCACGCGCCACACGCCGGAGTCCTTGAGGTTCAGGCGTGGCAGCACGAGCATGCCGATCTTCTTCAGGTGCGGCAGTTGGTAGAGCAGTTGCGCCAGACCACCCGCCAGTACGGCCCAGCCCAGGGCCATCACTGGCGGGTCGAAGTACGGCGTGAGGAACAGCGCGAAGATGATCATGCTGACGTTCAACAGGGTCGGCACGAATGCGGGCACCGAGAAGCGGTTCCAGGTGTTGAGGATCGCACCGGCCAGGGATGACAGTGAGATCAGCAATATATAAGGAAAGGTTACCCGCAGCAGGTCGGCGGTCAGCGCGAATTTTTCCGGGGTATTGGCAAATCCGGGGGCCGTGGCCCAGATCACCCAGGGGGCGGCGAGCATGCCGACGACAGTCACCAGCATCAACACCAGGGTCAGCAAGCCCGATACGTAGGCAATAAAGGTGCGAGTGGCTTCCTCGCCTTGCTGGGTCTTGTATTCGGCCAGGATCGGCACGAAGGCCTGGGAAAATGCGCCTTCGGCGAAGATCCTTCGCAACAGGTTGGGCAGTTTGAAGGCGATGAAGAAGGCATCCGTGGCCATGCTGGCGCCAAAAATACGCGCCAGCAGAGTGTCACGCACAAACCCCAATACCCGGGAGATCATCGTGATAGAGCTGACGGCGGCCAACGATTTGAGGAGGTTCATTGAAAGAGTTTGCGCCTATTAGATAAACAGCAGGCGAACAACGCGCCCACTTATGCGATACTGCGCGCCTGCAACAGCACAGAGCCAAAGCTCGCGAGTTTACAGGTCAAGCGCCGGAAATAAATCACCCGCCTCTTCAGATCGACCACTCAGCAGTTCGCATCAGCCGCCCTTGACAACCCATCAAGTCATCGGCATGATTCGCGGCCTATTTTGTTTGCTATTTCCTAAAAAGTCTTTCGAGGAGCTCGACGGTGGCCAACACACCTTCCGCCAAAAAACGTGCAAAACAGGCTGAGAAGCGTCGCAGCCACAACGCCAGCCTGCGTTCCATGGTTCGTACCTACATCAAGAATGTAGTTAAAGCCATCGACACCAAAGACGCTGAAAAAGCTCAAGCTGCTTACGTTCTGGCTGTGCCTGTTATCGACCGTATGGCCGATAAAGGCATCATCCACAAGAACAAGGCCGCTCGTCATAAGAGCCGCCTGAATGGCCACATCAAGGCTCTGAACGTCGCTGCAGCAGCCTAAGTGGTAACAACTGCCACGCAATCCAGGTTGCGTAACAGTTAAGAAATGCCCCGTACCGAAAGGTCCGGGGCATTTTTGTTTGTGCCTCATATTCGGAAACACAGATCAAAACGCGGGAGCAGGCTTGTGTGGGAGCTGGCTTGCCTGCGATAGCGGTGGATCAGCTTGATATGGGTTTCTGGCCCACCGCCATCGCGGGCAAGCCCGCTCCCACATTTTTTGACCGCATACATTCTCAGGCACAAAAAAAGCCCCGAACAGGTCGGGGCTTTTGGCTACCTATTGATCAAACCACAATCAATGGTGGTGACCGCCTTCACCGTGGACGTGGCCGTGAGCCACTTCTTCCTGGGAAGCGTCGCGGATGGCAACGATCTTCACTTGGAAGTTCAGGCGCTGGCCAGCCAGAGGGTGGTTGCCGTCGACGGTCACGTCGTCGCCGTCCAGGTCACGGATGGTGACGATCTGCATTTGGCCGTCCGGCGCGGAAGCGTGGAACTGCATGCCCACTTCCAGTTCGTCGACGCCTTCGAACATGCTGCGGCTCAGGGTGCTGACCAGTTCGGCCGAGTACTCGCCATAGGCATCTTCAGGTTCTACGGCAACGGTCAGCTCATCACCGACGTTCTTGCCTTCCAGTGCCTTTTCCAGGCCTGGGATGATGTTACCTGCGCCTTGCAGGTAGACCAGCGGCGCGCCGCCGGCGGAGCTGTCGATGACCTCACCAGCGTCGTTGGTCAGGGTATAGTCGATGGAGACAGCCTTGTTAGCGGCGATCGTCATGGGGCGAGACCTTTTGCATAAGAATGAAGAACGGACAAGTCTAAACAAGGATTTGCCCGAAAGCGAACAGAACCCGGACAGACGGGGCCGATCGACGGCATCCTTCATCATCGGGTTCCACTTGGACGACGACCAGCACTGGGTGGCCGAGCTGTCCTGCGGCCATACCCAACACCTGCGCCACCAGCCGCCCTGGCAGTCCCGCGCCTGGGTGCTCGACCCGGCGCAACGCCTTGAGAAAATAGGTCAGCCCTTTGCGTGCGGCTGGTGTGCGCAAGCACGCGAATAACGATAACCTTGGCGCCTGATCACCGGTAGGCACTCAGTCATAGGGCGCCACCGAAGCCATGCACCTCCAGAGAATTCGCATGCAGACTTTTTTTATCGCGCCCACCGATTTTGGTGTGGGTCTGACCTCCATCAGCCTTGGGCTGGTGCGTACCCTTGAACGAGCCGGGCTGAAAGTCGGCTTCTTCAAGCCGATTGCCCAACCGCATCCGGGCGACACCGGCCCCGAACGCTCCACCGAGCTAGTGGCGCGCACCCACGGCCTCAAACCGCCGCAGCCGCTGGGCCTGGCGCACGTAGAGCGCATGCTCGGCGACGGCCAGCTCGACGAACTGCTCGAAGAAATCATCACCCTGTACCAGCAAGCCGCCGTGGGCAAGGACGTGCTGATCGTCGAAGGCATGGTGCCCACCCGCAGCGCCAGCTATGCGGCGCGGGTCAACCTGCACCTGGCCAAGAGCCTCGATGCGGAAGTGATCCTGGTCTCCGCACCGGAAAACGAAGTGCTCACCGAACTCTCCGGGCGCGTGGAATTACAGGCCCAGCTGTTTGGTGGCCCGAAAGACCCGAAAGTGCTGGGTGTGATCCTCAACAAGGTGCGCACCGACGAAAGCATGGAGGTGTTCTCGGCCCGCCTGAAAGAACACTCGCCATTGCTGCGCAGCGGCGATTTCCGCCTGCTCGGCTGCATCCCCTACCAGCCGGAACTCAACGCCCCGCGCACCCGCGACGTGGCTGACCTGATGGGTGCGCAGATCCTCAACGCCGGCGACTACGAAAGCCGGCGCATGACCAAGATCATCATCTGCGCGCGCACCATGCGTAACACCGTGGAGCTGCTCAAACCCGGCGTCTTGGTGGTAACCCCCGGCGATCGCGACGACATCATCCTCGCCGTCAGCCTGGCCGCGATCAACGGCGTGCCCCTGGCCGGCCTGTTGCTGACCAGCGACACCCTGCCCGACCCGCGCATCATGGACCTGTGCCGTGGCGCGTTCCAGGCCGGGCTGCCGGTGCTGTCGGTGAGCACCGGCTCCTACGACACCGCCAACCAGCTCAATAGCCTGAACAAAGAAATCCCCATCGACGACCGCGAACGCGCCGAGATCATCACCGACTTCGTCGCCAGCCACCTCGATGCACGCTGGCTGCACCAACGCTGCGGCACGCCACGGGAAATGCGCCTGTCGCCCGCCGTGTTCCGCTACCAGTTGATCCAGCGCGCCCAGGCTGCCAACAAGCGTATCGTGCTGCCCGAAGGCAGCGAGCCGCTCACCGTGCAAGCCGCCGCGATCTGCCAGGCGCGTGGCATCGCCCGCTGCGTGTTGCTGGCCAAGCCGGCTGATGTGGAAGCGGTCGCCCGCGCCCAAGGCATCGAATTGCCCGAAGGCCTGGAGATTCTCGACCCGGACCTGATCCGCCAGCGCTACGTCGAACCGATGGTGGCCCTGCGCAAGAGCAAGAGTCTCAACGCGCCGATGGCCGAGCAGCAACTGGAAGACACCGTGGTGATCGCCACCATGATGCTCGCCCTGGATGAAGTGGACGGCCTGGTCTCCGGCGTCATTCATTCCACTGCCAACACCATCCGCCCTGCCCTGCAGTTGATCAAGACGGCGCCGGGCTGCACGCTGGTGTCGTCGGTGTTCTTCATGCTGTTCCCCGAGCAGGTGCTGGTGTACGGCGACTGCGTGATGAACCCGCACCCAAGCGCCGCCGAGCTGGCAGAGATTGCCTTGCAAAGCGCCGACTCGGCGGCGGCGTTCGGCATCACCCCGCGCGTGGCGATGATCAGCTATTCCAGCGGCGATTCGGCCAGTGGCGAAGAAGTTGAGAAAGTCCGCGAAGCCACGCTGCTCGCACACGAGCAACAAAGCTCACTGCTGATCGACGGCCCGCTGCAATACGACGCCGCCGCCAACGAAACCGTAGCCCGGCAACTGGCGCCCAACAGCCAGGTCGCCGGCAAGGCCACGGTGTTCGTGTTCCCCGACCTCAACACCGGCAACACCACGCACAAGGCCGTGCAGCGCAGCGCCGATTGCGTGAGCCTGGGGCCAATGCTCCAGGGCCTGCGCAAACCGGTCAACGACCTGCCACGCGGCGCCCAGGTAGACGACATTGTGTACACCATCGCGCTGACTGCGATCCAAGCCGCCAACCGACCTATGGATATCTAAATGCTGGATTTTCTACCTACTGCCGTGCGCGGGGTAATCGCATCGCTATTGTTGGCGCTGAACACGATCCTGCTGTGTTCGTTCCTGTTCATCGTCGCGCTGTTCAAGGCCTTGCCGTTTGCCAAGCGCTTCAGTGAATGGCTGATGAACCACACTCACGAGGCCTGGGTCACCAACAACAAGGGTTGGATGAACCTGGTGCGGCGCACGCGCTGGCACGTGACCGGCCTGGAGGGGCTGGATTACCAGCACTCGTACCTGGTGACCAGCAACCACCAGAGCTGGGTGGACATCATGGTGTTGCAATACGTGCTCAATCGGCGGGTTCGTCCACTCAAGTTCTTCCTCAAGCAGGAACTGATCTGGGTGCCGGTGATTGGCCTGGCGTGGTGGGCACTGGGCTTTCCATTCATGAAGCGCTACACCAAGGCGTACCTGGAAAAGCACCCGGAGAAGAAAGGCAAGGACCTGGAAACCACCCGTAAGACCTGTGCGAAGTTTCGCGACAACCCGGTGGGCATCTTCAACTTTGCCGAAGGTACGCGGTTCACGACGGGCAAGCATGCACAGCAGAAGTCGCCGTTCCGTTACCTGCTCAAGCCCAAGGCAGGCGGTATCGCGTTTGTGCTGGATGCCATGGGTGAGCAGTTGAAGTCACTGGTCAACGTGACCATTCACTACCCGGCCGGCCGCCCTGGGTATTGGGATTTGCTGTGCGGGAATGTGCAGGACGTGGTGGTGCAGTTTGAAGAGGTGCAGATCCCGGCCGCGTTTATTGGAAAGAATTATGAGCAGGATGGGGAGTATCGGACGGCGTTTCAGGGGTGGATCAATAAGCTGTGGGAAGACAAGGATGCGCTGTTGGATCGACTGCACACTGAATTCCCAGGCAAACAGTGATCAAAATGTGGGAGCTGGCTTGCCTGCGATAGCGGCCTTCCAGTTGATACATGTGCAGCTGACCCACCGCTATCGCAGGCAAGCCAGCTCCCACATTGACCGTGCCCAATCTTAAGAATGTAAAAAGCCCGCCACCGAGTGATCGGTGGCGGGCTTTTTTTGTGCGCGTGACGCTTAGATCGCGCCGCGCTTGCGCAACAGCTCCAGCACCTGCTTGACGCTCTCTTCCAGCGACAGGGCCTGGGTGTCGATCACCAGATCGGCGTTCAACGGCACGTCATACGGGAAGGACTCGCCCGGGATGTTATCCCCACCCGCAGCGTACAGGCCTTGCGGATCACGCTCGGCGCACACCAGCGGCGACGCTTGTACGTAAACGGTGAGCAGACGGTCGCCGCCGATCAGCGCCTTGGCCTGTTCGCGGCCTTCGGCATCCGGTGCGACGAACGCAGCCAGGGTGAGCAAGCCCGCTTCGTTGAACTGACGCGCCACGTGAGCGGCACGACGCCAGTTCTCGGTGCGGCCGGCACGGTCCTGCGGCAAGCCCTTGTTCAGGTCGTGACGCAGGTTCTGGCCATCGAGCACGAACACCGCACGGCCCATGTCGAACAGCTTGCGCTCAACGGCATAGGCCAGGGTGCTCTTGCCAGCGCCTGACAGGCCGCTGAACAACACGGTGGCCGGTTGCTGGCCGAAGCGCAGTGCACGCTCTTCGGTGGCTACATGGGCCAACTTGCCGTGCTGCGCCGCGCCGCCATGGCTGACCGGTGGCGCGATGATCATGCCCGCTGCCACGGTGCCGTTGGTCAAGCGGTCGATGACGATAAACGCACCGGTGGTGCGGTTGCTGTCGTAACCGTCCAAGGCGATAGCGGCGTCGAGGCTGACCTTGACCCGGCCAATCTCGTTCAGCTGCAGCGAACTCGCCGGGCCTTCGGCCAGGGTGTTCACGTCCACGCGGTGCACGATGCTGGTGATGGAGCCCGGCACGTAGCTGGTGGCGCGCTTGATGTCGTATTTCTTGCCCGGCAGCATCGGTTCTTCGGCCATCCACACCAGCATGGCGTCGAAGGCGTCGGTCACTTGCGGCACGTTGTCGGCGTGTACCAACAGGTCGCCACGGGAGATGTCGATCTCGTCTTCCATGGTCAGGGTCACGGCCTGGCCTGGCCCTGCGTGTTCCAGCTCACCTTCAAAGGTGACGATGGATTTGACGCGGCTGCTCTTGCCCGACGGCAGCACCACCACTTCGTCGCCCTTGTGCACGATGCCGCTGGCCAGGGTGCCGGCGAAACCGCGGAAGTTCAGGTTCGGACGGTTGACGTACTGCACCGGGAAACGCAGGTCGGTGTAGTTGCGGTCGTTGGCGATCTCGACGGTTTCGAGGATCTCCATCAACGACTGGCCGGTGTACCAGGGCGAACGCTCGCTCTTGTTCACCACGTTATCGCCCTTGAGCGCCGACATCGGCACGAAGGCCAGGGTGCTTGGCTTGAAGGCGATGCCATCGGCGAACTTCAGGTAATCGGCCTTGATCGACTCGAACACGTTCTGGTCAAAGCCATTGATGTCCATCTTGTTGACGGCCACCACGATGTGCTTGATGCCCAGCAACGAGGCGATGAAGCTGTGGCGACGGGTCTGGGTCTGCACGCCGTAGCGGGCGTCGATCAGGATGATTGCCAGGTCACAGGTGGACGCACCGGTGGCCATGTTGCGGGTGTACTGCTCATGGCCGGGGGTGTCGGCGATGATGAATTTACGCTTGGCGGTAGAGAAGTAGCGGTACGCCACATCGATGGTGATGCCCTGCTCGCGCTCGGCTTGCAGGCCGTCGACCAGCAACGCCAGGTCGATGTCGTCACCGGTGGTGCCGACTTTCTTCGAATCGCGGGTGATGGCTTCCAGGTGATCTTCGTAGATCATCTTGGAGTCGTGCAGCAGGCGCCCGATCAGGGTGCTCTTGCCGTCGTCGACGTTGCCGCAGGTCAGGAAACGCAACATCTCTTTGCGCTCGTGCTGGCCCAGGTAGGCGAGGATGTCCTCGCTGATCAAATCAGATACGTGCGACATGACAACCCCTTAGAAATAACCCTGACGTTTTTTATCTTCCATCGAGCCTGCACCATCGTGGTCGATGACACGGCCCTGGCGCTCGGAAGTTCGCGTCAGGAGCATTTCCTGAATGATGTCCGTCAGCGTCTCGGCTTCGGACTCCACCGCGCCCGTCAACGGGTAGCAGCCAAGGGTACGGAAACGGACTTTCTTTTTGACGATCCGGGCTTTGTCTTCGTCGGACAGGTGCTCGAGGATGCGGTCGTCATCGATCATGATCAACGTGCCGTTCTTCTCGATCACTTCACGTTCGGCGGCGAAGTACAGCGGAACGATCGGGATGCCTTCCAGGTAGATGTACTGCCAGATGTCCAGCTCGGTCCAGTTGGACAGCGGGAACACGCGGATCGACTCGCCCTTGTTGACGTTGCCGTTATAGACGTTCCACAGCTCCGGGCGCTGGTTCTTCGGGTCCCAGCGGTGCTTGCTGTCGCGGAACGAGTACACGCGCTCTTTGGCACGGGATTTCTCTTCATCACGACGGGCACCGCCGAACGCGGCGTCGAAACCATGCTTGTCCAAGGCCTGCTTGAGGCCTTCGGTCTTCATGATGTCGGTGTGCTTGGCGCTGCCGTGGGTGAACGGGTTGATGCCCTGCGCCACGCCGTCCGGGTTGACGTGGGTGATCAGGTCCAGGCCCAGCTCTTCGACCATCTTGTCGCGGAACTTGTACATCTCCTGGAATTTCCAGCGGGTGTCGACGTGCATCACCGGGAACGGCAGCTTGCCCGGGAAAAAGGCCTTGCGTGCCAGGTGCAGCATCACGGCGGAGTCTTTACCGATCGAGTAGAGCATCACCGGGTTGTCGAACTCGGCGGCGACCTCGCGGATGATGTGGATGCTTTCCGCCTCCAGCTGTTTCAGATGCGTCAGTTTGTCGACCATGGCTACTCACGAAAACGATCTTATGGACGGCCAGCGGGCCGTGTTCGAGCGGGGCATGCTAGCACAGCACCTGCTTCTATTCAGGGAGCCAACTAGATCGAAACGGTATATGGATATACCGCCTCGTTCGGTGGGCACAGCCCTTGTAGGAGCCGGCTTGCCGGCGATGGCGGCCGATACATCGATGCATTCTCCAAGGGCCTCATCACCGGCAAGCCGGCGCCTACGGGGTGATCAAATGGGGTTGGGGCAATCGATGAACAGATGCTCCAAGGCAAAGCGCCGTGCCAGGTAATCGCCCAGCGCCTGCACGCCATAACGCTCGGTGGCGTGGTGGCCAGCCGCGATGAAACTGACGTCGTTTTCGCGCGCGCTGTGAAAGGTTTGCTCTGAGGCCTCACCACTGATGAAGAGGTCGACGCCTGCTGCAATCGCCTGGTCGATATAGCCCTGGCCACCGCCCGTGCACCAGCCGACGCGGCGGATCATTTCACTGCCTTCGATCAGCAGCGGCTCGCGCCCCATGACGTCCTGCACACGCCGCGCGAAGTCGCGGGGTGACAGTGGCTCGGCGAGGGAACCAACCAGGCCGACGACCTTGGGGTTGCTCGGGTCCAGCGGGCCTTCGACGGTGATGTCCAACTGGCGGGCCAGTTGCACGTTGTTGCCGACGTCGGGGTGCAGGTCCAGCGGCAGGTGATAGGCCAGCAGGCTGATGTCGTGCTTGAGCAGCGTCTTCAGGCGGCGCTGCTTCATGCCGGTGATGCAGGGGTTCTCGCCTTTCCAGAAATAACCGTGGTGCACCAGGATCAGATCAGCCTGGGCTTCGACGGCCGCGTCCAGCAGGGCTTGGCTGGCGGTCACGCCACTGACGATGCGCATCACCTGCGGGCGGCCTTCGACCTGCAGGCCATTGGGGCAATAATCGGCAATTTTTGCGCTGCCGAGGTAGCGGTCCGCTTCCTCGACGAGGGTGCTAAGGGGGACGGCCATAAAAGACTCCTAAATATCCCGTTCCGAGGCGCTCGCAGCCTCGTATAATGCGCGACATTATGGGCGCTCTCCCGCCCCCTGCAACCTGTCAGGACTTACTTGATGCTCAAGGCACTGCGTTTTTTTGGATGGCCATTGTTGGCTGGCGTGCTGATCGCGATGCTGATCATTCAGCGCTTCCCCGAGTTTGTAGGCTTGCCCAGCCTTGATGTGAACCTGCAACAGGCCCCGCAGACCAGCGCCGTGGTGCAAGGCCCGGTGACCTACGCGGACGCCGTCGTGATCGCTGCCCCCGCCGTGGTCAACCTGTACACCACCAAGGTCATCAACAAGCCGGCTCACCCGTTGTTTGAAGACCCACAATTCCGCCGCTATTTCGGTGACAACGGGCCCAAGCAGCGCCGCATGGAGTCCAGCCTGGGTTCCGGGGTGATCATGAGCCCCGAGGGTTACATCCTCACCAACAACCACGTGACCACCGGTGCCGACCAGATCGTGGTAGCCCTGCGCGATGGCCGCGAAACCCTGGCCCGCGTGGTCGGCAGCGACCCGGAAACCGATCTCGCCGTGCTCAAGATCGATCTCAAGAGCCTGCCGTCGATCACCATCGGCCGCTCCGAAGCGTTGCGCGTAGGCGACGTGGCGCTGGCGATCGGCAACCCGTTCGGTGTGGGCCAGACCGTCACCATGGGCATCATCAGCGCCACCGGGCGTAACCAGCTGGGGCTCAACAGCTACGAAGACTTCATCCAGACCGACGCGGCGATCAACCCGGGCAACTCCGGGGGTGCACTGGTGGATGCCAATGGCAACCTGACCGGTATCAACACCGCCATTTTCTCCAAGTCCGGTGGTTCACAAGGCATCGGGTTTGCGATCCCGGTGAAGCTGGCCATGGAGGTGATGAAGTCGATCATCGAACACGGCCAGGTGATTCGCGGCTGGCTGGGGATTGAAGTGCAACCGCTGACCAAGGAACTGGCCGAATCGTTTGGCCTGACCGGGCGCCCGGGCATTGTGGTCGCGGGGATTTTCCGCGACGGCCCGGCGCAGAAAGCCGGCCTGCAATTGGGTGATGTGATCCTGAACATCGATGGCGAGCCGGCCGGTGACGGCCGCAAGTCGATGAACCAGGTGGCACGGATCAAACCGACCGACAAGGTGGCGATCCAGGTCATGCGCAACGGCAAAGAGATCAAGCTGATGGCCGAAATCGGCCTGCGCCCACCACCTGCGCCGGTGAAAGAAGAGGAATAACGCCCGCGAACAGGTGCTCGTTTGCGGGCACCTGTAAGGCAATGTTTCGAAGCGATTCATTCTCATTAGGCATGTTATATTATTTCAATATCGCTATTGGAACGCTCTATCATGCCGTCTCGAAAGTTTGCCCCCTTGGCTGGCCTGGCCTTGGGTTTGCTGCTCGACCCCGCCTACGCCGAAGACAACACCGTTGAACTGGACACCATCAGCGTCACCTCTGACGCTTACGAGTCCGCCACTGGCCCGGTCAACGGCTATCGCGCCACCCGCTCCGCCAGTGCGACCAAAACCGACACGGCCCTGCGCGACATCCCACAATCCATCAGCGTTATTCCTGCCAGCGTACTCAAGGACTTGGGCAGCACCAGTGTGGAACGCGCGCTGGAATTTGCTGGCGGCGTGTCCAAGCAAAACAACTTCGGCGGCCTGACACTTTACGAATACAGCGTGCGCGGCTTCACCACCTCGGAGTTCTACGTGGACGGTTTCAGCGCCAACCGCGGCTACCCGAGCACACCGGACACCGCCAATATCGAGCGCATTGAAGTACTCAAAGGCCCGGCCGCCAGCCTGTACGGGCGTGGCGACCCAGGCGGCACCGTGAACATCGTCACCAAAAAACCCCAGCCCGACGCCTTCACCACCCTGCAAACCAGCGCCGGCAGCTGGGACCGCTATCGCACCGCCCTGGATGTGAACACGCCCCTGGACCCCGAGGGCCGAGTGCTATCACGCGTGAACCTGGCGGTCGAAGACAACCACGGCTTTCGCGACCACGTGGGCGCCAAGCGCATCTTCATCGCACCGTCCTTGAGCTGGCAATTGGACCCGGACACCAGCCTGCTCGTCGAAAGCGAATTCGTGCGCCATCGCGCCACCTTCGACCGCGGCATCGTCGACGCCCCCGGGGTATCGCGCAGAACCTTCCTCGGCGAGCCCAACGATGGCGACATCCGCAACCACAACAACCGCCTCCAGGCGGCCCTCGAACACCACCTCAACGACGCCTGGAAACTGCGCCTGGCCAGCCACTACAAACAAGGCAGCCTGTGGGGTGACGCATCGGAAAGCCGCGCACTCAACGCCGATGGGCATACCGTCAACCGTCGCTACCGCGAGCGCTCCACCGGTTGGCACGACAGCATCACCCAGCTTGAACTGCGCGGGCTGTTTGACGTTGGCAGCTGGCAACACGAGCTGCTGATCGGCACCGAATACGAGGACTACCGCAAGAAAGAACGCGTGACCGCCATCGCCGGCAGCCCCTACGCCATCGACCTCTACAACCCGGTCTACGGCCAGGCCAAACCCAACGGCCTGCGCTCGGGCACCGATTTCTTCGAGCAGACCAAAAGCCACGCGCTGAACCTGCAGGACCAAATCATCTTCACCGACCGCCTGCGCGGCATGCTCGGGGCGCGCTTCGAGCACTTCGACCAACACATCGAAGACTTCACCGGCGCGCCCAAAAGCCACCAGACCCACGACGCCGTCACCCAGCGCGCGGGCCTGCTGTATCAACTCACGCCGCACGTCGGCGTATTCGCCAACGCCTCCACCTCGTTCAAACCCAACAGCGGACTGGGCGCCGACAAAAAACCCTTCAAACCCGAAGAAGGCGTGGGCTATGAAGTGGGGATCAAGAGCGAACTGTTCGACGACCGCCTCAGCACCACCCTCGCCGCCTTCCATATCGAGAAGGAAAACGTGCTGGCCCTGGACCCAGCCACCAACCTCAACCGCGCCATGGGCAAAGCACGCAGCCAAGGGTTTGACCTGCAAATGACCGGGCAGGTGACAGACGCTGTTCGAGTGATCGGCGCGTTCGCCTATATCGATGCCGAAGTGACAGAAGGCGACAAGACGATTCCAGCCGGCAGCCGGATACTGGGCGTGGCCAAGCGCAGCGGCAGCCTGCTGGGGGTGTATGAATTTCAGGACGGCGCATTGCGCGGTTCTGACTTGGGTGCGGCGTTTACCTATGTGGGCGATCGCTCCGGCGAAGCAGGCGGAAGCTTTGAGCTACCGGCTTACCACACCGTCGACTTGCTCGCCCATTATAAGGCGACGCAGAACGTCACCCTGGGCCTGAACCTCAACAACCTGTTTGATGAGAAGTACTACGAGCGGTCCTACAGCAGCTACTGGGTCAACCCGGGCGAACCGCGCAACCTGACCGTCAGCCTCACCCTTAACCTGTAAACACGGTAAAAAAATGTGGGAGGGCTAATGTGGGAGCGGGCTTGCCCGCGATAGCGGTGCATCAGCCAACAAATCTATCGACTGACACGCCCCCATCGCGGGCAAGCCCGCTCCCACATTTTGATCTTCACTGGCTTCAGCTATAGCGACACTGGTGCTTTTTCGCACAAGGCATTCAACGCTTTCGCCCACTGCGGGTCGTCATTGAGGCACGGCACCAGCACCAACTCCTCGCCTCCCGCCTCGCGGAATTGTTCCAGCCCGCGATCGCCGATCTCTTCAAGCGTCTCGATGCAATCGGCGACAAACGCCGGGCACATCACCAGCAGCTTTTTCACACCTTGCTGGGCCAGGGTTTCCAGGCGGGCCTCGGTGTAAGGCTCGATCCACTTGGCCCGACCCAGGCGTGACTGGAAAGCCACCGACCATTTGTCTTCGGGCAAGCCCATGCGCGCCGCAAAGTCACGCGCCACACTGAAGCACTGCCCGCGATAGCAGGTGGCACGCACTTGGGGCGATGCATCCACACAGCAATCGGTGGCGCCGTCGAAGGAATGCCCCGGGTTGAGTTTTTGCAGGTGCCGTTCGGGCAGCCCGTGGAAGCTGAACAGCAGGTGGTCGTAGTCTTGCTGCAAATGCGGCCTGGCGCTCGCCACCAGGGCGTCGAGGTATTCGGGTTGATCGTAAAACGGTTGCAAGGTGGCAAATTGCAGGTCGAGCTTCTTGTCGCGCACCACCCGCTTGGCTTCTTCAATCACCGTGGTCACGGTGCTGTCGGCAAACTGTGGGTACAGCGGCGCCAGCGTCACCTTGCGAATGCCCTGGGCGGCGAGGCGGGTCAGCACGCTTTCAATGGAAGGCTCGCCATAACGCATCGCCAACTCCACCGGGCCGTGGCTCCACTGCGAAGTCATCTGCTGTTGCAGGCGGCGGCTGAGCACCACCAGCGGCGAGCCCTCGTCCCACCAGATGGACGCGTAGGCGTGGGCCGATTGCTCGGGGCGCTTGATCAGGATCAGCGACACCAGCAAACGCCGCACCGGCCACGGCAGGTCGATCACGTAGGGGTCCATCAGGAATTGATTGAGGTAGCTGCGCACATCGGCCACCGAGGTGGACGCCGGTGAACCCAGGTTGACCAGTAACAACGCGTGATCCGTCATGCAACATCCTATGGCTAGAGGCGGCTGGACAGGTCTTCCAGGGCCGCGTGCAACTCTGTGAACTGAAAAGTGAAACCGGCCGCCAGCAAGCGTTCGGGGAGCGCTTTCTGCCCGCCCAGCAACAACCCGGACAACTCGCCCAACCCGACCTTCAGCGCAAACGCCGGCATCGGCATGAACGCAGGGCGGTGCAGCACCTGGCCCAAGGTCTTGGCAAACTCGCGGTTGCGCACCGGGTGTGGCGCGCACGCATTATAAGGACCGCTGGCGTCGTTCTTGTGCAGAAGAAAATCAATCAGGGCGATTTGATCCTTGATATGCACCCACGGCATCCACTGCCGACCATCGCCGATCGGCCCGCCCAGCGCCAGCTTGAACGGCAGCAGCAGCCGCGACAAAAAGCCGCCCTGCGCCGCCAGCACCAGGCCGGTGCGCACCAGCACCACACGCACACCCAAGGCCTCGGCGCGCAGGGCGGTTTCCTCCCAGGCGATACACAGCTGGCTGGGGAAGTCATCCTGCACCGGGCCGCTTGCCTCGGTCAGTTCGCGTTCACCGCCGTCGCCGTACCAGCCCACCGCAGAACCCGATATCAGCACGGCGGGTTTGTGCTCCAAACCCTCGATCCACGCCAGCAGGGTTTCGGTGAGGCTAATGCGGCTGCTCCACAGCAACGCCTTGCGCTTGCGGGTCCAGGGGCGATCCGCGATCGGCGCACCCGCCAGGTTGATGACCGCATCCACCGGGCCGATCACCTCTTGCAGACGGCCGACGCCCAGCACTTGAGCACCACACCATTTGGCGACCGTCTCCGGCTCACGGCTCCATACCGTGAGTTGATGCCCCTGCGCCAGCCAGCGTTGGCACAGTTGGCGGCCGATCAGACCCGTACCGCCGGTCAGCAAAATATGCATGGGACACTCCTGATGTAACGTTCGCCGTCGATCACTGGTCTATTTTATAGAAAGGGATCATTTGTAAACGGGCGTAACGTTGGCTAAGCCTCAGCTTTAACCATAGGTCACACCGTTAGAACAGGCATGCCAAAACTTATACCAAAAAACAATATTGTACAGCTATTGGTGTCGGCGTAGTCTGTACCCAACGGTAAAACGAGGCCTCCCATGACTGTTCCCATCGCGATCATCGGCACCGGCATCGCCGGTCTCTCAGCCGCCCGAGCGTTACGAGACGCGGGGCATGTTGTACAACTCTTCGATAAAAGCCGCGGCAGTGGTGGCCGCATGTCCAGCAAGCGCAGCGATGCCGGCGCCTTGGACATGGGCGCACAGTACTTCACCGCCCGCGACCGGCGCTTCGTCAACGAAGTGCAACGCTGGCAAAGCAACGGTTGGGCCGAGCAATGGAAACCCCAGCTGTACAACTTCAAGTCCGGCCAACTCACCCCCTCCCCCGATGAACAAATCCGCTGGGTCGGCACGCCCCGCATGAGCGCCATCACCCGCGCCCTGCTTGATGACCTGCCGGTGGCGTTCGGCTGCCGTATCACCGAAGTGTTCCAGGGCACCCACCACTGGAACCTGCTGGATGCCGACGGCGGCAACCACGGCCCCTTCAGCCATGTGGTCATCGCCACGCCAGCCCCCCAAGCCACAGCCTTGCTGGCCGCTGCGCCCAAACTGGCGAGCGCCGCCGCTGGCGTGAAGATGGATCCGACCTGGGCCATTGCCCTGGCGTTCGACAAACCACTGGATACCCCCATGGAAGGCTGCTTCGTCCAGGACAGCCCTCTCGATTGGCTGGCCCGCAACCGCAGCAAGCCCGGACGTGACACCACCCTGGACACTTGGGTGCTGCACGCCACCAGCGCCTGGAGCAAGGCGCACCTGGACTTACCCAAAGAAGCGGTGATTGAACACCTGCACGGTGCCTTCGCCGAACTGCTGCACAGCGCCATGCCGGCGCCGTCCTTCAGCCTCGCGCACCGCTGGCTGTATGCGCGGCCGTCCAGCAGCCACGAATTTGGCGTGTTGGCTGACGCAGACTTGGGCTTGTATGTGTGCGGCGACTGGTGCCTCTCGGGCCGGGTCGAAGGGGCATGGCTCAGCGGCCAGGAAGCCGCGCGGCGCCTGATCGAACACCTGCAATGAACCGCGTCAACCCGGCCAAATTGCTGCTGTCGAAGTGGACGGCAGCCCATCCTCGCAACAAGGAAAAACACTTCCTGGTCACCGAGCTGTTTCGTGACGAAGAAGGCACCGTGCTGGAAATCGAGCTGCAAGCCGTAATGACCCGACGCGCTGAACGCCTGGCCTGGCAAACCCTGCAAAATGCCGAAGCCTGGCGGATGGGCTGGAAGTAACACTCCGCAAATACTTGTACAAAATATTTGACTTGTACAGCATCAAATCTATGATGAGATTTAGTTGTACAATTTTTTTGTCTTGTACAGGAATCCAGCAGGGGTTTGACCATGTCCACCATCGGAAAGCCGAAGATCGCCATCAGCGCCTGCCTGCTAGGCGAGAACGTACGCTTCAACGGCGGCCACAAACAATCCCTGCTGTGCAGCCAGACCCTCGCTGACTACTTCGACTTCGTGCCACTGTGCCCCGAAGTCGCCATCGGCCTGGGCATCCCCCGCGAGCCAATCCGCCTGGTCGGCGATCCTGCCCAACCCCAAGCCGTCGGCACCGTGCACCGTGACCTCAACGTCACCCAGCCACTGGATGCCTACGGCCAGCAGATGGCGGCGGAACACACCGACCTGTGCGGCTACATCTTCATGCAGAAGTCACCGTCCTGTGGCCTGGAGCGGGTCAAGGTGTATCGCGACAACGGCACCCCGGTGGACGGCGGCGGGCGCGGTATCTATGCCCAGGCCTTTTGCGCCCGTCACCCCAACCTGCCCGTGGAAGAAGACGGCCGCCTGAATGACCCGGTGCTGCGGGAAAACTTCCTGACCCGCGTCTTCGTATATGCCAGCTGGCAGCAATTGCGCGCCAGCGGCCTGACCCGTCATGGCTTGCTGGCTTTCCACTCTCGCTACAAATACTTGCTTATGGCCCACAGCCCGGTGCACTACAAAAGCCTCGGCCACCTGCTGGGCAGCATGAGCAAGGACACCCACCTCGAAGCGTTGGCCGACGGCTATTTCAGCGACCTGATGACCGGCCTGAAAAAATGCGCCACCCGCGGCACCCACACCAACGTGCTGCAACACATCAGCGGCTACCTCAAGCAGGCCATCAGCGCCGACGACAAGCAGGAAATGCAAACCGTCATCGGCCAGTACCGCCATGGCATCGTGCCGCTGGTGGTGCCGCTGACCCTGCTCAAACACTATTTTCGCCAACACCCGGACCGCTACATCGCGCAGCAGGCCTACCTGCAACCGCATCCGGAAAATCTCAGCCTGCGAAACGCGATCTAACCTATGAAACCTGCCCTGCAAGACGAACCCGGCGAAGACATTGCCAAAGCCCTTGAAGACGGCTGGTTGCCGATCCGCGAAGTGGCGCGCCAGACCGGCGTCAACGCCGTGACCCTGCGCGCCTGGGAGCGCCGCTACGGGCTGATCGTGCCCCAACGCACGCCCAAGGGGCACCGACTGTTCAGCGCCGAGCATGTTCAACGTATTCACACCATTCTGACGTGGCTCAATCGCGGCGTACCGGTCAGCCAGGTGAAAGGCCTGATCGACTCCGCGCAAGCCAACCCCGACGCCGTCGAAAACGAATGGCATGCCTTGCGCCAGAACCTGGTGACCGCCATCAGCGAACTGGCCGAGCGCCGGGTCGACGACGCGTTCAACCAGGCCATGGCGCTGTACCCGCCGCGCACCTTATGTGAGCAATTGATGCTGCCGCTGCTCCAGGAACTGGAACAACGCTGGCAGGGCCAGTTTGGCGCCCAGATGGAGCGGGTGTTTTTCTTGTCCTGGCTGCGCAGCAAGTTCGGCGCACGCATCTACCACAACAACCGTCAGCTCCAAGGCGCGCCGCTGTTGCTGGTCAATCATTCGGACCTGCCCCTGGAGCCACACCTGTGGCTCAGCGCCTGGCTGGCGAGCAGTGCCGACTGCCCGGTGGAAGTCTTCGATTGGCCATTACCGGCGGGCGAGTTGGCCCTGGCGGTGGAACACCTGCAACCCCGTGCGGTTCTGCTGTATTCGAGCAAAGCCCTGCACCTGTCGGCCCTGGCCAAACTGTTCGGCGGCGTGAGTTGCCCAAAACTGATAACCGGACCAACGGTATGCATCCACAAAGCCGAGCTGGCCGTATTAACCCGTGACATCCCTGAATTGTTCGTGGCCGAAGATCCGTTGTCGGCTCACCAGATACTGATCCAGCGTGGAATCGTTTAAATGCATTTGATCTGGCTGCGCACCGACCTGCGCCTACACGACAACACCGCCCTGGCCGCCGCGAGCCAGCGGGGCCTGATCGCGGCCGTGTACCTGATCACGCCCGGACAATGGCTGGCCCACGATGATGCCCCGTGCAAAGTGGACTTCTGGCTGCGCAACCTGACGCACCTGAGCCAGGCACTCGGCGCACTGAATATTCCGCTGTTGATCCGCACTTGCGCCACCTGGGACCAGGCGCCCGGCGTGCTGAGCACACTGTGCCGCGAGTTGTCGGCGGAATCGGTGCACGTCAACGAGGAATACGGCATTCACGAAAGCCGCCGCGATGCCGCCGTGGCCAAGACCCTGGAAGCCGACGGTGTGACGTTCCACAGCTATCTGGACCAACTGTTTTTCCAACCCGGCAGCGTCTTGACCAAAACCGGCACCTATTTCCAGGTGTTCAGCCAGTTCCGCAAGGTCTGCTACACCCGCCTGCACAGCGCTTTGCCACGCTTGGTGGCCACGCCAAAGGCCCAGGCAAAAACCGCCATCCACAGCGACCCGATCCCTGAAACCGTCGACGGCTTCGAGCCGCCCAGCGACAGCTTGCGCGCCCTCTGGCCGGCCGGTGAAGACGAAGCGCGCCGCCGCCTCGACGCCTTCGCCGACCAGCAGATCAGCTACTACAAGGACGAACGCGACTTCCCGGCCAAGCCCGGCACCAGCCAGCTTTCGGCGTACCTGGCTGCTGGCGTGGTGTCGCCACGCCAGTGCCTGCATGCCGCCTTGCAAACCAATCAGGGGGAGTTCGAAAGCGGCGACATGGGCGCCATCACCTGGATCAACGAGCTGCTGTGGCGTGAGTTCTACAAACACATCCTTGTCGGTTACCCACGAGTGTCGCGCCACCGTGCGTTCCGCCCCGAGACCGAAGCCGTGGCCTGGCGCAATGCGCCCAAGGACCTCGCCGCCTGGCAGGAGGCGCGTACCGGCTTGCCGATCATCGACGCCGCCATGCGCCAGTTGCTCGAAACCGGCTGGATGCACAACCGCCTGCGCATGGTGGTGGCGATGTTCCTGACCAAGAACCTGCTGATCGACTGGCGCGAAGGTGAGCGTTTCTTCATGCGCCACCTGATCGACGGCGACCTGGCGGCGAATAACGGCGGCTGGCAATGGAGTTCGTCCACCGGCACTGACTCGGCACCTTATTTCCGCATCTTCAGCCCGCTGAGCCAGTCGGAGAAATTCGACAGCGAAGGCGTGTTCATCAAGCGCTGGCTGCCCGAACTGGCCGCGCTGAATAAAAAGGAAGTGCACAACCCCGAGGCGGTCGGCGGCCTGTTCGGCGTGGCGGACTACCCGCGTGCGATCGTCGACCTGAAGAAATCACGGGAGCGGGCATTGGCGGCCTTCCGCAGCCTGCCTTCACGTGAAGCCGTCGGAGGTGCACATGAGTGACTTCCTGCGCCGGTTCGCCCAGGCGTTTGCCACGCTGGACAAGCACAACCTGCACCTGCTCGACAGCCTGTACAGCAAGGACATCGCCTTCGCCGACCCGCTGCACGAGGTTCACGGCCTGCCTGCGATGCACCGCTACTTTGCCGACCTGTACAGCAACGTCAGCCAGTTGCGCTTCGACTTCCACGGCTTCGACCAGGTGGCCGAAGGCGAAGGCTACCTGCGCTGGAAAATGAGTTTTTGTCACCCGCGCCTGGCCAATGGCAAGGTGATCCGAGTGGAAGGTTGCTCGCACCTGATGTGGCGCGACAAGGTCTACCGCCATCGCGATTATTTCGACGCCGGCGCAATGCTCTACGAACACTTGCCCGTGCTGGGCAGTGTGGTCAGCTGGCTGAAAAGGAGAATGGGATGAGCCGTGTACCGCCACGTCGTTATTGGCTGACCGGCGCCAGCAGTGGCATCGGTGCCGCGCTGGCCGTGGAGCTGCTCAACAGCGGCGCCCATGTCGCCCTCGGCTCACGCACCATAGGCCCGCTGGAAGCCCTCGCCCAGCGCTACCCGGGGCAGGTGCTGGTGGTGGCCGGCGACCTGACCAACAGCCAGACCGTGCGCGAGATCGGCGAACGCATCGGCGCGGCCTGGGGCGCGCTCGACACCGTGATACTCAACGCCGGCACCTGTGAATACGTGGACGCTCGGCAGTTCGACTCATCGATCATCGAGCACGTGGTGCGCACCAACCTGCTGGCCAGCAGTTACTGCATCGAAGCCGCGCTGCCCCTGTTGCGCGCCGGGCAAACGCCGCACCTGGTGGGCGTTGCCAGCGCCGTGACCTACCTGCCGATGCCACGCGCCGAAGCCTATGGCGCGTCCAAGGCCGGGCTGCGTTACCTGTTTGAATCGCTGCGTATCAGCCTGTCGCCGGAAAACATCGACGTCACGGTGATCAGCCCAGGCTTCGTCGAAACACCACTGACCGAGCGCAATGATTTCCCCATGCCTCTGAGCTGGCCTGCCGGCAAGGCCGCCCGGCACATCTTTGCCAAGCTGGAAAAACGCCCGTTGGAAATCGCCTTCCCGGCGCTGTTCATTGCCACCTTGTGGCCCTTGTCGAAACTGCCCAACCGCGCGCAGTTGATCATCGGCAAACGCATGCTGCGCAGCCCGCCGCCGCAGAAGGATGACCTGTGAAGATCGCGATTGTAGGCAGCGGGATTGCCGGGTTGACCAGTGCTTACCTGCTCAACCGTAACCACGACATCACGCTGTTCGAAGCGGGCGAGCGCATCGGCGGGCATACCCACACGGTCAACGTGACCGTGGAGGATAAAAGCTACGCGGTGGACACCGGCTTCATCGTGTTCAACGACTGGACCTACCCCAACTTCATTCGCTTGTTGGGACAGATCGGGGTGACCTTCAAACCCACCGAGATGAGCTTTTCGGTGTGTGACCAGAACGAAGGCTTCGAGTACAACGGCAATAACCTCAACAGCCTGTTCGCCCAGCGCAGCAATATTTTGTCTCCGGGGTTCTGGGGCATGTTGCGCGACATCTTGCGCTTCAATCGCCAGGCGCCGCTGGACCTGCAAGAGCAACGCATCAGTGCCGAGATGACCCTGGGCGACTACCTCCAGGCCGGGGGCTACGGCCCGCGATTTATCCGGCACTACATCGTGCCGATGGGCGCGGCGATCTGGTCGATGTCCCTGGCCGACATGCTGGGGTTTCCCTTGCAGTTCTTCGTGCGCTTCTTCAAGAACCACGGTTTGCTCTCGGTGAACAACCGGCCACAGTGGTGCGTGATCGAGGGCGGTTCCAGCAGCTATATCGAACCGCTCACCCGCAGTTTTCGCGAGCAGGTGCGCCTCAATTGCCCTGTGCATAACGTCGAGCGCACAGACGATGGCGTGGTTATCCACAGCCCGGCCGGCCGCGAAACCTTTGATCGGGTGGTGTTTGCCTGCCACAGCGATCAGGCCCTGGCCCTGCTCGCCGACCCGAGCCAGGCCGAACAAGAGATTCTCGGTGCCCTGCCTTATGCCGACAACGATGTGGTGCTGCACACCGACACCCGCCTGCTGCCGGACCGCAAACTGGCCTGGGCCAGTTGGAATTACCGGCTGACCGGCAGCGTGCAGACCCAGGCGGCCGTGACCTACGACATGAACATCCTGCAAGGCATCGACAGCGCCACCACCTTTTGCGTCAGCCTCAACCAGACGCCGATGATCAACCCGCTCAAGATCCTTGCCCGCTACACCTACGCACACCCGCAATACAGCCTGGCGGCCGTGGCTGCCCAATCGCGCTGGCAAGAGTTGCACGGCACGCGCAATACCTTTTATTGCGGCGCCTACTGGGCCAACGGTTTCCACGAAGACGGCGTGACCAGCGCCTTGCGTGTGGCCGAAGCCTTTGGAGAGCGCCTGTGAACAGCGCCCTGTACAGCGGCTGGATCGCCCATCGGCGGTTCGCGCCCAAGGCCCACGCGTTTCGTTACCGCATTGGCCTGCTGTACCTGGATTTGAGCGAACAAGACGAAGTGCTCGGGCTCTCGCCCCTGGCCGGCGCGAGCCGTCTGGCGCCCTTCGGCTTTCGCCAGCAGGATTACCTGCGTGAATTGACGCGCCACGGCATGAGCTTGACCGATGCCGTGCGCCACGAAGTCGGCAAGGCACTGGGGCGTACACCCCAGGGCGTAATCTGCCTACTGACCCAGGCCCGCAGTTGGGGCCTGGCTTTTAACCCTGTGAGTTTCTTCTACTGTTTCGAGGCCGACGGACAACTGGCTGCGATCTTGTGTGAAGTGACCAACACCCCCTGGCGCGAGCGCTATCACTACGTGCTGCCCGCCCAGGCGCTGGGTGCCGATGAGCACCAGCATTTTTCCGTGGCCAAGGCCTTTCATGTGTCGCCGTTTTTGCCGCGCGAGCTGGAATACCGCATGAGTTTCAGCCCGCCCGCCGCCAAGCTCGGTGTGCACATGGCCGACTGGCAAGGCGACTTTAAAGTCTTCGACGCCACCCTGAACCTGCAAAAAGAAGCCCTGAGCCGCGCCAGCCTGCACCGCTACCTGTGGCGCTTTCCGTGGATGACCGCCAAGACGTGCCTGGCGATTTACTGGCAGGCCCTGCGCCTGTTGCTCAAACGCACACCGATTTTTTCCCACCGGGCCGCCGATGGCGCCTCTCGCACCGCAGTCGGGTATACCAAGGATCGCCGCCATGAAAACCCCTAGCTTATCGGTCAAGGCCAACCGCCTGAACGTCAACGGCATGACCACCGCGCTGCTGCGTAAGGCGGTGCTGCGCCAACTCAGCCAGCTGCGCCATGGCCAGTTGGTGGTGATCGAAGACGGCGAACGCCAAGTGTTCGGCGCCCGGGAAGCGCACCTGCTGGGGGAAATCCAGATCCTCGATTCGGCCGTATGGGGCCTGGTGGCGGCCAACGGCTCCATCGGTGCGGGCGAGGCGTTTATCCACGGCTACTGGAGCAGCCCGGACCTCACCGCCGTGGTGCGCGTGATGGTCAGCAACCTGGATGTTCTGGACGCGATGGAGGGCGGCCTGGCACGACTGGCTCGCCCGTTCACCCAGGGCCTGCACTGGCTCAACCGCAACACGCGCAAAGGCTCGCAGAAAAATATTGCCGCCCACTACGACCTGGGCAATGACCTGTTCGAAGAATTCCTCGACCCGACGATGATGTATTCGGCGGCGCAATTTCTTACTCCCGACGACACCTTGGAACAGGCCCAGTTGAACAAACTGGAACGCATCTGCCAGAAGCTCGCGCTCAAGCCGACTGACCACTTGCTGGAAATCGGCACCGGCTGGGGCAGCATGGCGCTGTATGCGGCCCAGCACTATGGCTGCAAGGTCACCACCACGACCTTGTCCAAGGAGCAGTTTGCCTACACCGAAAAACGCATCGACACCCTGGGCCTGAACGACCAGGTGACCCTGTTGCTGCAGGACTATCGCGACCTCACCGGCCAATACGACAAGCTGGTCTCCATCGAGATGATCGAGGCCGTGGGCCACCGCTTCCTGCCGACCTACTTCAAGCAATGCGCCCACCTGCTCAAGGCTGACGGCCTGATGTTGCTGCAAGCCATCACCATTCGCGAACAGCGCTTCGAGCAGGCCAAGAACAGTGTCGACTTCATTCAGCGTTACATCTTCCCCGGTGGCGCGCTGCCCTGTGTGCAGAACATGCTGCACATTGTCAGCCGCGACACCGACATGAACCTGCTGCACATGGAGGATTTCGGCCTGCACTACGCGCGAACCCTGCGCCTGTGGCACGAGAACTTTCGCCGCGCCCATGGTCGCCTCGCCGAGTTGGGCTACGATGAGTACTTCCTGCGCTTGTGGGAGTTCTACCTGTGCTACTGCGAAGGGGGATTCATGGAACGAACGATTGGGACCGCGCAGTTGCTGCTGGCCAAGCCTGCGGCGATCAACCCGCCCTTGCTCGGGCGCTTCAGTGCTTAAACCGCTGGTCAATGCCGCGCTGTTCCAAGGCGGCTGGTTTGCCTGTGTACTCGGTGGCGACAGCCGCTGGCTGCTGGTAGGGCTCGCCGCGCTGGCCATTCATTTGCTGTGGACAAGTTCCTGGGCCGAGGAAGGCCAAGTGATCCTCGCCGTGACCTTGCTCGGTACGGTGATCGACACCTCGTTGCGCACCTTTGGTGTGTTTCATTTCAGCCTGCCCGGGCCGCTGATTCCATTCTGGCTGGTGCTGCTGTGGG
Organism: Pseudomonas sp. BIGb0164; assembly: GCF_024810135.1. Taxonomy (NCBI): domain Bacteria; kingdom Pseudomonadati; phylum Pseudomonadota; class Gammaproteobacteria; order Pseudomonadales; family Pseudomonadaceae; genus Pseudomonas; species Pseudomonas sp. BIGb0164. Next base: position 771,881 of record NZ_JANUEA010000002.1, read on the forward strand.
CATTGCTCGCGACCACTTTGCGCCATTGCCTGGCGTGGACCGCACGCCCCTGGTGGCGTGCCAGCGTGTTGGGCGCGGCGGCCGGGCCCTTGTCGTATTACGCGGGCAGCCAGTTGGCCGGTGTGAGTTTCGGCTACGGCACAGCGCCTACCTTGATCGGCCTCGCGCTGCTGTGGGCCGTGGTGTTCCCGGTGCTGCACTGGGTTGCGCGGCAGTTGGGGCACTGACGTCCGTCAGAGCATTCATACGCGCATGACGCGCTTGCCTTACACTGCGCGCCTATGACCGACATCCCCCACTTCCAGATCCCCGAACCCGCCGTCACTTGCTCGACGTGCGCGGCCTGCTGCTGCCAGTTGGAAGTGATGCTGATCACCGACACCGGCGTGCCGGAGCGCTATATCGATACCGACGATTGGGGCGGCGAGGTGATGCTGCGCCTGGACGACGGCTGGTGCGCGGCGCTGGACCGGGACACGATGATGTGCACGATCTATGAGCGACGGCCACTGATTTGCCGGGAGTTCGAAATGGGCGCACCGGAGTGCCTGGAAGAGCGACAGGGCATTGCGACCGCTTACCGCTGATCGCGAATATGGCGATATTCAAATGTGGGAGCTGGCTTGCCTGCGATGGCATCACCTCGGTATGACTGATACACCGAGGTGCCTGCATCGCCGGCAAGCCAGCTCCCACATAGGTTTGTGGTGCTCGGGGGTTTACAGCGGCAAGGTGTAGTGCAGCGAGTAGCTTTCTACCCCGTCGTTGTTGCTGCTGATGCCCGCGTTGGAATAGTGCGTGGCGCGAATGCCCACCTCATGCCCACCGGCAAAGCGCAGGCCAAAGCCCAAGCGGTCTTCGAACTGGAAGGCCTGGCCGATGTTGTTGTCCTCGACCCGCGTGCGGGAGAACACTGCCACACCAATCCCCGCCTCGATGTACGGCTTGACCTTCTCCCCGGCAAACTCATACACAAACACCGGCGAGAATGACAGGCTGCTGACACTGGCGCGCTTGTCGCCATCCCAGTAGGTGTAGGCGCCGCTCCAGTAACCGGTCAGCCGTCCTGTATCGCTTTGCCACCAACTTTTATCCCAATCCGACGTCAAGCCCAACCGATAGGTCATGGTTGAATCGCTGGTACTCCCCACCCCGAATTCAAGGCCGGCGGCCTGTGCCGAAACCGAGTGTCCCACCACTGCGGCCGCAATCGCGGCCAAACAGAACAAGCGCTTCATAAGAAACAATCCTTTGAGAACGACGTTATTTGGTTTTGTGCAGGCTAACTCGCTATAGAAGCTGGCGTGTAGACAGAAGTTCAGCTTCTAACCCCGATATTTCACGAATTTTTCACGAGCCAAAACTACGCACAACGCCGGGAGATTTCCATAGTGTTGGTAGGATATTTCTGAGGTGGTCGGCGTCGCCGCTGGTCCAGAACTGCGCAGGCTGCGGGTTTGCGCTGGCCAACAGGTCGCGCTCACTCAGCAGGCGCTTGAGCTGACGCGCCACGGCGGCGCCGGTGTCGATCAGGATGACGCTGGGGAGCAGCATCTGGGCCAGCAGCGGCTTGAGGAAGGGGTAATGGGTGCAGCCAAGGATAATGGTGTCGCAACCGGCGCTGAGCAGCGGTTCGACATAACCCTGCAACATCTGGCGCAACGCGGGGCTGCACAAATCGCCGGTTTCAATCAGCTCCACCAGGCCCGGGCAGGGCTGGGTGATCACCCGCACGTCGGTGGCGAAGCGGTCGAGCAACGCGGCGAACTTGGCGCTTTGCAGGGTGCCGGTGGTAGCCAGTACACCGACCACACCACTGCGGGTAGCGGCAGCGGCCGGCTTGACCGCCGGCTCCATGCCCACCAACGGCCAGTCGGGATAGTCCAGGCGCAAATCCGCAACGGCGGCGACGGTCGCGGTGTTGCAGGCGATAACAAACGCCTTGGCACCTTGGCCACGGAAAAACTCCGCCACCAATCGCGAGCGCTCAAGAATATAGCCTGGGGTTTTCTCGCCATAAGGAATGTGCCCGCAGTCGGCCACATACAACAGCGATTCATGGGGCAACAGCTGCTGGATTTCGTCGAGCACCGTCAGCCCGCCGATGCCGGAATCGAACACACCGATCGGCGCGTCCTTAACCATGCTGCACTCCACACACGCTGCAGCCGGGATCGCGCTTGACCCGCAGTTCGCGAAAACGCGTGGTCAATGCATCAATCAACAGCAGGCGGCCTACCAGCGGCTCGCCAAACCCGGCCAACAGTTTCAACGCTTCCAGGGCCTGCAGGCTGCCGACCACGCCCACTAGCGGGCCGACCACGCCAGCCTCGCTGCAGGTCAGTTCGGTGTCGCTGCCGTGACCATATAAACAGTGGTAGCACGGGCTCTCGGCGCGGCGCGGGTCAAATACCGACAACTGGCCTTCAAGGCGAATCGCGGCACCGCTGACCAACGGTTTACCGGCCGCCACACATGCGGCATTTACGGCTTCGCGGGTGGAGAAGTTGTCACTGCAATCAAGCACCACGTCTACCGCCGTTACGGCGGCCGCCAGGGAATCAGCGTCGAGCGCTGCGCGATGGGCGACCAGCGTGATCTCGGGGTTGATGCCCGCCAGGCGCTGTAGCGCCGAATCGACCTTGGTCTGCCCCACGCTGTGGGTGTCATGGATGATCTGGCGCTGCAGGTTGGTCAGGTCGACGGTGTCGAAGTCCGCCAGGTGCAACTCACCCACGCCGGCTGCCGCCAGGTACAACGCCACCGGTGCGCCCAGGCCGCCGAGGCCGATGATCAGCGCACGGCCGTTTTTCAAGCGCAACTGGCCGTCGATGTCGACCTGCTGCAACAGGATCTGCCGGCTATAGCGCAACAGCTCCTGATCGGTCAGCACGGGCGGCGCCCCAAGGTAATGCGTTCGTGGTTGCCGAGGTCGATACGGCTGTGGACCTCTTCAAAGCCTTCGCCCGACAACAAGTCACGCACGGCCGCAGCCTGGTCATAACCGTGTTCGAGCAACAACCAGCCACCGGCATTCAGGTGCGCTGGAGACTGCGCGATGATCAACCGCAGGTCGTCCAGGCCGTCATGGCCCGCGACCAGTGCGCTGGCCGGCTCAAAGCGCACATCGCCCGCCACCAGGTGCGGGTCGTTGGCGGCAATGTACGGCGGGTTGCTGATGATCAAGTCGTACGTGCGGCCTTGCAGGGCACTGAACCAATGGCTGTTCAGCACCGTCGCGTTATTCAGGTGCAGGCGCTGGCGGTTGCGCTCGGCCAAGGCCACGGCTTCGAGCACGCGGTCGACCGCCGTCACCTGCCAGGCCGGACGCTCGCTGGCCAAGGCCAGGGCGATGGCGCCACTGCCGGTGCCCAGGTCAAGAACGTGGGTGGGCGTGGCCGGCAACAATTCCAGTGCCGCTTCCACCAGCAATTCAGTGTCCGGGCGAGGGATCAGGGTGTGGGGCGCGACTTCCAGGTCAAGCTTCCAGAAACCTTGCTGGCCGAGAATGTAGGCCACCGGCTCACCGCCACGGCGGCGCTGCAGGTAACCGGCGAAGGTCAACGCATCTTCGCTGCTGACGATTTTTTCCGGCCAGGTGTGCAGGTAGCTGCGAGGTTTGCCCAGGGCGGCGGCCAGCAACAACTCGGCGTCCAGGCGCGCGCTAGGCGAATCTGGCAGGTCGGCGGCGCGCAACAGGCTGGCGATGATGGTCATTTATTCACCGATCGCTGCGAGTTGGTCGGCCTGGTATTCGGCGAGCAATGGTTCGATCACCGCTTCGACGCCACCGGCGAGGATCTCGTCCAGGGAATAAAGGGTGAGGTTGACCCGGTGGTCGGTGACCCGGCCTTGGGCAAAGTTGTAGGTGCGGATGCGTTCGGAGCGGTCCCCCGAACCGACCAGCAACTTGCGCTCGCTGGCAATCGCATTAGCGGCAGCGCTGGTCTGCTGGTCGTTGAGTTTGGCCGACAGCCACGACATCGCCCGCGCACGGTTCTTGTGCTGGGAACGTTCTTCCTGGCATTCCACCACGATGCCCGACGGCAAGTGGGTGATGCGGATGGCGGAGTCGGTCTTGTTCACGTGCTGACCACCGGCGCCCGACGAGCGGTAAGTGTCGATGCGCAGGTCGGCCGGGTTGATCTCGATGGCCTCCTGTTCATCCGGCTCGGGCAATACGGCCACGGTGCACGCGGAGGTGTGGATACGGCCCTGGGATTCAGTCGCCGGCACACGCTGTACGCGGTGTGCACCGGATTCGAACTTCAGCTTGCCGTAGACGTTGTCGCCCTCGACCCGCGCGATGACTTCTTTATAGCCGCCGTGCTCACCCTCGTTCTCCGAGAGGATTTCCACGCGCCAGCCACGACGCTCGGCGTAACGCGAATACATGCGGAACAGGTCGCCGGAGAAAATCGCCGCCTCGTCGCCACCGGTGCCGGCGCGAATTTCGAGGAACACGTTGCGCCCGTCGTTGGGGTCCTTGGGCAACAGCATGCGTTGCAGGTCACCTTCCAGTTCGGCGAGTTTTTCCTTGGCCTCGCGGACTTCTTCCACGGCCATTTCGCGCATGTCCGGGTCGCTGTCCTTGAGCAGCGCCTGGGCGCCTTCGAGGTCGGCCTGCACTTTGAGCAGGTTTTTGTAGGTGGCGACAACCGGTTCGACTTCGGCGTATTCCTTGGAATAAGCACGGAACTTGGTCTGATCGGCAATGACTTCGCCATCGCCGAGCAAGGCGGTCAGTTCTTCGAAACGGTCCTGGAGCACGTCCAGTTTATTGAGCAGTGACGCTTTCATTGCGGTTTTTTATCCGAAGAGCTATCTGACGCGCCCTCACCGAGGGCAAAGAGTTCCTGGGCCATGGCCAGCGCATCGAGGCGGCCTTCGGCGGTAAGCTTTTTCAACTGTACGCTGGGGGCGTGGAGCAACTTGTTGGTCAAGCCACGGGCCAGTTGCATCAACACCTCTTCGGCGCTGCTGCCGTTGGCCAGCAAGCGCTGGGCCTTGCTCAACTCCTCGTCGCGCAGGCGTTCGCCCTGTTGACGATACGCCTTGAGCACGTCCACCGCCGCCAGTTCACGCAGGCGCACCATGAAGTCTTCGGCGCCGGTGCTGACCATTTCCTCAGCGGCCTGGGCAGCGCCCTGGCGGCTCTTGAGGTTTTCGGCGACCACTTCGTGCAGGTCGTCGACACTGTAGAGGTAAACGTCGTCCAATTCGCCGACTTCGGGCTCGATATCCCGGGGAACGGCGATGTCCACCATGAAAATCGGCTTGTGCTTGCGCAGCTTCAGTGCACTTTCCACCGCGCCTTTGCCCAGGATCGGCAACTGGCTGGCGGTGGAGCTGATCACGATATCGCTGCGCACCAGTTCGGCCGGGATGTCCGACAACAACACCGCATGGGCACCGAACTGCTCGGCGAGGATGCTCGCGCGCTCCAGTGTACGGTTGGCGACCACAATGCGCTTTACGCCCAGGTCATGCAGGTGACGGGCGACCAGGGTGATGGTTTCACCGGCGCCGATCAGCAGGGCTTGGCTGCGCTGCAGGTCGCTGAAAATCTGTTTGGCCAGGCTGACGGCGGCAAACGCCACGGACACCGGGTTCTCACCGATGGCGGTGTCGGTGCGCACCTGCTTGGCGGAATTGAATGTGGCCTGGAACAGGCGGCCCAGCAACGGCCCCACGGTGCCGGCCTCGCGGGCCACGGCGTAGGCGGATTTCATCTGGCCCAGGATCTGCGGCTCGCCCAGCACCAGCGAGTCGAGCCCTGCGGCGACGCGCATCATGTGACGAACTGCCGCATCTTCTTCGTGCACATAAGCGCTGGCGCGCAGGTCGTCGAGGCTCAAATGGTGATAATCGGCCAGCCAGCGCAGCACCCCATCCGCCGAAAGATGTTCCTGCTCTATATAAAGCTCGCTGCGATTGCAGGTCGAAAGGATCGCAGCTTCGCGGCTGTCGGTGAGCCGGCAGAGCTGCTGCAAGGCCTCAACCAACTGCTCTGGCGTGAACGCAACGCGCTCGCGCACGTCTACGGTAGCAGTCTTGTGGTTAATACCGAGTGCGAGGAAGGCCATTCAATATCGCTGATGATGTCGGGAAGCCGACAATTGTCCTACTTCGAATGATTCAGAACAACCACCGTAGGCTATTGTCCTAATGCCTTGTGTCTATAAAAGGCATCCGCTGAGTCTCGGTTATGTTTGACCGAAGGCTTGTGTCATGATGATCCGACCGCAGGTTAGTCGTCCTCTTCCTATATGAATAGATCTTCCGCGTTGCTCCTTGCTTTTGTCTTCCTCAGCGGCTGCCAGGCCTTGGCCCCCGTGTCGCCGGACGGTACGCCGCCGGTCGAAGACAGCACCCCCGCCCCTGAAAAGCCCAAGGTTTATTCCTCGTTCAAGGAAGAAACGATCTACAGCCTGCTGACCGCGGAACTCGCCGGCCAGCGCAATCGTTTCGATATTGCCCTGGATAACTACGTGACCCAGGCCATCAATACCCAGGACCCGGGCATTTCGGAGCGCGCGTTTCGCATCGCCGAATATCTGGGCGCCGACCAGGCTGCGCTGGATACTTCGCTGATCTGGGCGAAAAACGCGCCGGACGATCTGGAAGCCCAACGCGCCGCTGCCGTTCAACTGGCACGCGCAGGGCGCTATGACGACTCCATGGTCTATATGGAGAAAGTCCTGCAGGGCAAGGGCGACACCCATTTCGATTTCCTCGCGCTGTCGGCCGCCGACACCGACCAGGACACGCGCAATGGCCTGATGAAGAGTTTCGACCGCCTCCTGCAAAAGCACCCGAAGAACAGCCAGCTGATTTTCGGTAAAGCATTGCTGCTGCAACAGGATGACGAGGCCGACGCTGCACTGAAACTGCTGGAACAGAATCCGCCGGAAGACGGCGAGATCGCGCCGATCCTGCTGCGTGCACGCCTGCTGCAGAATCTCAATCGCAGCAAGGAAGCGGTTCCGCTGCTGGAAAAAAGCATCAAGAAGTACCCGGATGACAAGCGTCTGCGCCTGACGTACGCCCGCACGCTGGTCGAGCAGGACCGTATGGAGGACGCCAAAGTGCAGTTCGCCAACCTGGTCCAGCAATACCCGGACGACGACGAACTGCGCTACTCCCTGGCGCTGGTCTGCCTGGAAGCCAAGGCGTGGGACGAGGCCAAGGGGTATCTGGAAGAGTTGATCCAGCGCGAAAGCCATGTGGATTCGGCGCACCTGAACCTCGGTCGTATCGCTGAAGAGCGCAACGACCCGCAGGCGGCCTTGCTCGAATACGCCCAGGTCGGCCCGGGTAACGACTACCTGCCAGCTCAGTTGCGCCAGGCGGACATCCTGATGAGCAACGGCCGCACCGACGAGGCGGAAAAACGCCTGGCGGCGGCGCGCGATGCCGAACCGGACTACGCGATCCAGCTGTACCTGATCCAGGCCGAAACGTTATCGGCCAACAATCAGGGCGAACGCGCCTGGAAGTTGCTGCAGCAAGCCTTGCTGCAATACCCCGACGATTTGAACCTGCTTTATACCCGCGCCATGCAGGCGGAAAAACGCAATGACCTGGCACAGATGGAAAAAGACCTGCGCCTGATCATCAAGCGCGACCCGGACAACGCCATGGCGCTCAACGCCCTGGGGTACACGCTGTCGGATCGCACCACGCGCTACGACGAAGCCAAGGTGCTGATCGAACAAGCCCACAAGCTGAACCCGGAAGACCCGGCCGTGCTCGACAGCCTGGGCTGGGTGAATTACCGCCTGGGCAACCTGGATGAAGCCGAACGTTTGCTGCGCCAGGCGCTGGAGCGCTTCCCCGACCAGGAAGTCGCCGCCCACCTCGGCGAAGTGCTGTGGGCCAACGGCAAGCAGCGCGAAGCACGCCAAATCTGGGAAAAATTCCTCAAGGAACAACCCGAAAGCCCCATCCTGCGCGGCACCATCAAGCGCCTGACCGGATCCGAGACCCTTTAAGCTTATGTTCTTGCGCCACGTTGTAGTCTTCAGTTTTATCGCCCTGCTCGCCGGTTGCGCGGGCATAGGCAGCCGTGAATCCGTTGAAGGCCAGGGCAACCCGGCGCAATGGAAACAGCACAAGGACCAGCTCAGCAGCATTGACGGCTGGCAGATCGAAGGCAAGGTTGGGGTTCGCGCGCCGAAGGATTCCGGCAGCGGCACCTTGTTCTGGCTGCAACGCCAGGACTACTACGACATTCGCCTGTCCGGCCCGCTGGGCCGGGGCGCCGCACGCCTGACCGGGCGCCCGGGGCAAGTGAGCCTTGAAGTGGCCAACCAGGGGCGCTACGAAGCGGCCTCGCCGGAAGCGCTGCTGGAAGAACAGATTGGCTGGAAGCTGCCGGTGTCTCACCTGGTCTGGTGGGTGCGCGGCTTGCCGGCACCGGATAGCAAGAGCCGCCTGAGCCTCAACGGCGACAGCCGCCTGGCCACCCTGGAGCAGGATGGCTGGCAGGTCGAGTATCTGAGCTACGTCGAACAAAGCGGTTACTGGCTGCCCGAGCGCATCAAGCTGCACGGCACCGACCTTGACGTCACGCTGGTGATCAAGGATTGGCAACCACGCAAGCTGGGGCAATAACGTGACAGTAGAACGCCTGACCCTGCCCTCCCCCGCAAAACTCAATTTGATGCTGCACATTCTGGGTCGCCGTGAAGATGGCTACCACGAGTTGCAGACGCTGTTTCAGTTTCTCGACTATGGCGATGAATTGACCTTCGCCGTACGCGACGACGGCGTGATCCAGTTGCACACCGAATTCGAAGGTGTGCCTCACGACAGCAATCTGATTGTGAGGGCGGCAAAAAAACTTCAGGAGCAATCCGGTTGCCCCCTCGGTATCGACATCTGGATCGATAAAATCCTGCCCATGGGCGGCGGTATCGGTGGCGGCAGCTCAAATGCCGCGACCACCTTGCTGGGCCTGAATCATTTGTGGAAGCTGGGCTGGGATCCTGATCGCCTTGCGGCGCTGGGCCTTTCGCTGGGGGCGGACGTCCCGGTTTTCGTGCGCGGGCACGCGGCTTTCGCCGAGGGCGTCGGGGAGAAACTCACCCCTGAATACCCCGAAGAGCCGTGGTATGTCGTGCTTGTTCCGCAAGTATCTGTAAGTACAGCAGAAATTTTTTCAGATCCACTGTTGACACGTAACTCTCCTCCCATTAAAGTGCGCCCCGTTCCCAAGGGAAACAGTCGAAATGACTGCTTACCGGTTGTAGCAAGGCGTTATCCAGAGGTACGTAACGCTTTGAATTTGTTAGGTAAATTTACCGAAGCAAAATTAACCGGAACTGGAAGTTGTGTGTTTGGGGGCTTCCCAAGCAAAGCTGAAGCTGATAAAGTCTCGGCCCTTCTTACAGAGACCCTTACAGGGTTTGTAGCAAAGGGAAGCAACGTTTCGATGTTGCATCGCAAGCTGCAAAGTCTGCTCTAAAAGGAACCGAGTGTTAGGCACTCGTTGCAACAGATACAGGGGCGTCGCCAAGCGGTAAGGCAGCAGGTTTTGATCCTGCCATGCGTTGGTTCGAATCCAGCCGCCCCTGCCATTTTCTAATACTCATCCAGGTTACCCTCAGCCTCTAGGTACTGCGCGTGTCCAAGATGATGGTCTTTACGGGGAATGCTAACCCCGATCTGGCTCGGCGTGTCGTACGTCAGCTGCATATCCCTCTCGGTGACATCTCTGTCGGTAAATTCTCCGACGGCGAAATTACAGCCGAGATCAATGAAAACGTCCGCGGTAAAGATGTCTTCATTATTCAGCCGACCTGCGCTCCGACCAACGATAACCTGATGGAACTCGTCGTGATGGCTGATGCCTTCCGCCGCTCCTCAGCGACTCGAATCACAGCTGTAATCCCTTACTTTGGTTATGCCCGTCAGGATCGCCGTCCGCGTTCCGCACGTGTGGCTATCAGCGCGAAAGTCGTTGCTGACATGCTGACCGTGGTAGGCATCGACCGTGTGCTCACGGTTGACCTGCACGCTGACCAAATCCAGGGGTTCTTCGATATTCCGGTAGATAACATCTACGGCTCCCCGGTATTGGTGGATGACATTGAAGACCAGCGCTTTGAAAACCTGATGATCGTGTCCCCGGACATTGGCGGCGTCGTGCGTGCACGGGCTGTTGCCAAATCCTTGGGCGTGGACCTCGGGATCATCGACAAACGCCGTGAAAAAGCCAATCACTCTGAAGTGATGCATATCATCGGTGATGTCGAAGGGCGTACCTGTATTCTGGTTGATGACATGGTCGACACCGCCGGCACCCTGTGCCATGCGGCGAAAGCCCTGAAAGAGCACGGTGCGGCTAAAGTCTTCGCCTACTGCACACACCCTGTGCTGTCGGGCCGAGCGATCGAGAACATCGAGAATTCCGTGCTGGACGAACTGGTGGTGACCAACACCATCCCGTTGTCCGCCGCCGCTCAAGCCTGTGCGCGTATCCGTCAACTGGATATCGCACCGGTTGTTGCCGAAGCGGTTCGCCGCATCAGCAATGAAGAATCGATCAGCGCGATGTTCCGCTAAGGGTCAAACCTTCGGCACATCCCACTGACGAAAAGCGCCCCGCCCCGACATTCTGTTGGGGCGGGGCTTTTTTGCCCATGTCGAGTACGGCGCTGGTCGCAAACGCCCCTCGATGATGGCTATTTTGGAGATACAAAATGACTGACTTTATTCTGAACGCCCAAGCGCGTACTGACCTGGGGAAAGGTGCGAGCCGCCGCCTGCGTCACGCCGCCAACATCCCAGCCGTTGTTTACGGTGGCAACAAGCCTGCTGAGTCCGTGACCATCCTGGCCAAGGAAATCGCCAAGCTGTTCGAAAACGAAGCTGCCTACAGCCACGTTATCGAGCTGAACGTCGACGGCACCAAGCAAAACGTCATCGTTAAAGCGATGCAGCGTCACCCGTCCAAGCAGTTCATCATGCACGCTGACTTCGTTCGCGTTGTAGCCGGCCAGAAACTGACCGCTATCGTGCCTGTGCACTTCATCGGTGAAGAAGCACCGGTCAAGAAAGGCGGCGAGATTTCTCACGTTGTGAACGAAATCGAAGTGACCTGCCTGCCGAAAGACCTGCCTGAGTTCATCGAAGTCGACCTGTCGGCCGCTGAAGTTGGCGCCATCATCCACCTGTCCGACCTCAAAGCACCTAAAGGCGTTGAGTTCGTTGCACTGGCTCACGGTGATGACAAAGCTGTTGCCAACGTACACGCTCCACGCGTTGCACCAGAAGCTGAAGAAGGCGCTGCAGAGTAATTCACTCTGTATTGCCGGAGCTTGAGGAAACATCGCGGACCGGAACGTAGCGAGAAAGCGGGCGATAACGCGACGTTTACTCTTGAGTAAATGAGCTACTGTTGTCCACTTTCGCCGCACCAAGGTCAGGCGATGTTATCCACAACTCCAAAGGAAGGGCCCCTGTCGTGACTGCCATTAAACTGATCGTTGGCCTGGGAAATCCAGGCGCCGAATACGAACAGACCCGGCATAACGCGGGGGCCCTTTTTGTTGAGCGTATTGCCCACGCGCAAGGTGTGAACCTTGTAGCCGATCGCAAATATTTTGGCCTGACCGGACGCTTCTCGCATCAGGGTCAGGATGTTCGTCTGTTGATTCCCACCACCTACATGAACCGCAGCGGCCAAGCCGTAGCGGCGCTTGCGGGCTTCTTCCGGATAAAGCCTGAAGAAATCCTGGTGGCCCATGACGAACTGGACCTGCCACCCGGTGTTGCCAAGCTCAAGCTCGGCGGCGGGCACGGTGGGCACAACGGCCTGCGCGACATCATCGCGCAGTTGGGCAATCAGAATAATTTCTACCGTCTGCGGCTCGGCATTGGCCACCCAGGCGTTGCCAGTATGGTTTCAAATTTCGTCCTGGGTCGTGCGCCACGCGCCGAACAGGAAAAACTCGATGCCAGCATCGACTTTGCCCTCGGCGTGCTGCCGGATATCTTCGCCGGTGAATGGAACCGCGCGATGAAAAACCTGCACAGCCAGAAGGCCTGACTCTTACCGAGGGGAAACACCATGGGATTCAATTGCGGCATCGTCGGCCTGCCCAACGTCGGCAAATCCACCCTGTTCAACGCCCTGACCAAATCCGGTATTGCGGCGGAGAACTTCCCCTTCTGCACCATCGAGCCCAACAGCGGTATCGTGCCGATGCCGGATCCACGCCTGGACGCCCTGGCGGCTATCGTTAATCCAAAGCGCATCCTGCCGACCACCATGGAGTTCGTCGACATCGCAGGCCTGGTCGCCGGCGCCTCGAAAGGTGAAGGCCTGGGCAACAAGTTCCTGGCCAACATCCGTGAAACCGATGCCATCGCTCACGTGGTCCGCTGCTTTGAAGACGAGAACGTGATTCACGTTTCCAACAGCGTCGATCCGAAACGCGACATCGAGATCATCGACCTGGAACTGATCTTCGCCGACCTCGACAGCTGCGAAAAACAGCTGCAGAAAGTCGCGCGTAACGCCAAGGGTGGCGACAAGGACGCAGTGGTCCAGAAGGGCCTGCTGGAGCAGTTGATCGCGCACTTCACTGAAGGCAAGCCTGCACGCAGCCTGATGAAGAACATGGGCGCCGATGAGAAGGCCGTGATCAAGGGCTTCCACCTGCTGACTACCAAGCCTGTGATGTACATCGCCAACGTCGCCGAAGACGGCTTCGAGAACAACCCGTTGCTCGATGTGGTCAAGGCCATCGCCGACGAAGAAGGCGCGATCGTCGTGCCGGTGTGCAACAAGATCGAAGCGGAAATCGCCGAGCTCGAAGACGGCGAAGAAAAGGACATGTTCCTCGAAGCCCTGGGCTTGGAAGAGCCTGGCCTGAACCGTGTGATCCGCGCTGGTTACGAAATGCTCAACCTGCAGACCTACTTCACCGCCGGTGTGGAAGAAGTCCGTGCATGGACCGTCAAGGTTGGCGCCACCGCCCCACAAGCTGCCGGCGTGATTCACACCGACTTCGAAAAAGGCTTTATCCGTGCCGAAGTGATCGCATACAACGACTTCATTCAGTACAAGGGTGAAGCCGGCGCCAAGGAAGCCGGTAAGTGGCGTTTGGAAGGCAAGGAATACGTCGTTAAAGATGGCGATGTCATGCACTTCCGCTTCAACGTATAAGTGCTCTCTGCGGTTTTTTCCGCAAACAAAAGCCGATGCATTGCATCGGCTTTTTTGTGGGCGCTCGCCCTGACAATAACCTTCATCGCAGCCATTACGACTCACACTTCAGATTAATCCTGTTTTCTTCCGCGCCTTTATGCACCCCCTTACATATACAACTCGCCTCTCCCGGAACAACTCTTACTTTTCTTACAGGATCTTTCTCATTCATCTCTTACAGCCTCAACGAGAAACTTGGTAAGTTACCGTTATCGGCTGATATTGATAGAGCATCAGGCCAACAATGAAGTGACAGCGACAGTGGAGCACCCGCACGATGTCGGCCTCGTTTCAAATAGATACGCCAGTAGATCCACTCTTTATTGAAGGATCTGATATTGAAGAAACCATCAATACTACTGCCACCCTCAATATTGACATCCTCTTGATGGGCGAAACGGGTACCGGCAAGGACACCTTGGCACAACGGGTTCATCATTTGTCGGGGCGGCGCGGTAGCTTCATTGCTGTGAACTGTGCAGCCATCCCCGAAAGCCTTGCGGAAAGCCAGCTGTTCGGCGTCAACAGCGGGGCCTTTACCGGTGCGATGCAATCACGGGCCGGTTTTGTGGAGGCTGCTCATCTGGGGACTCTGTACCTTGATGAAATCGACAGCATGCCGCTGACTCTGCAAGCCAAGCTATTGCGGGTGCTGGAATCCCGCGGCGTGGAGCGCCTAGGCTCGACCCGTTTCATCCCCGTCGATATGCGTGTCATTGCGTCGGCCCAACACTCGTTGCACACAATGGTCGAACAAGGCACCTTCAGGCGCGACCTGTACTTTCGCCTGAATGTCGTCAACATCCAACTCCCGGCCTTGCGGGACCGGCGTGAGCGCATCATTCCGTTGTTCCTGGAAATGATCCAGCAAGAAGCTGCCCACTTCGGCTGTTCGGCCCCGCCGCCGCCTAGTGGGCTGCTGCAGCAATTGCTAAGCCATCCCTGGCAGGGCAACGTTCGTGAACTGCGTTCGACAGCCAAACGCTTCGTCCTGGGCTTACCGCTTCTCTCCACGTCCTTGAACATCAGGCAGGAATCCGTGATGGGTCTGAAAGCACGCCTGCAGCAGCTGGAAAAGGCACTGATCGAAGAGTCGCTGCTACGCCACGATTACTGTGTGGATAGCGCCGCAGTGGAGCTAAGCGTGGCCAAGCGCACGCTTTACTACAGAATGAAGCAGTTGAATATATCCCTGGCTTAACGCGCTTACAAATATTAAGAAACATCTACCACTGAAACATTTGGAACGCCTTGTTGCTAAACACCACACAACTAGGGCCACGCTCAAGGCGTTATTGACATGCTAAGGCATAAATAGGGCTTGGCTAACGGCGAACGTGTATCCCCTTCAAACATTGCAGTTGGAGTTTATTATGTCTATTCCAAGTATTACGCCCCCCAGCACCAACAATAATTTCCTGTCCGCCCCAGGAACAAAACCCGGCACAGGCAACAGCAGTGATGATCTGTTAGACAAGGCAGAGGCCATTGCTCGAGAGGGTTTCGAGTTGAGCCTGAAAGCCAAGCAAATCACCAACAAATATGCGGCAGCTAAAGAAGTTCGATAACACAACCGCCTCCCCGTGTTGTCCATCGGGGAGGCTTTCTTGTTCGCTGAAATAGCAACTTTTGATATCAGCCGTTCCAGGTAGGCTGCCTCAAGTATCGACATAGCAGGCTTTACATGAAGATAGAAGAACTTGACTTTTCAGTGCAACGCAACGCCCTCGAAGAAGCCTTTAACACACGAAGTCATCCTGCCTCTCATACAGACGTAGACTTTTTCACCTCATCGCTGAACCGCCCAGGAGCGACTACCACCCGGGTAGACAATCCTGCGGGACCTTCGCTGCTGGCAGAGGCCGGACAGCACGTCAAGGCCTTGGAAAGCCGTCTTGCGCATGCACTCAAATCAACCAACAAAGGCTCCGACCCGGACGATTTCAAGCAATACCCACGTGAGCTATCCAACGTCGTACTGACCTCCCAACTGCTGGTAAAAAGCCTGGGCAAGGCCACTCAGTGCCTCGACAAAATCTGCAACTTGCAATAATGGCCATGAACAGTTTCCTGCCTGTCGCGTTACTCCTGGCGGCTGCACTGATGTTGGGTGGCTGCAGCGATCGTGTCGAACTTCATCGCCAACTCTCCGAGCAAGAGGCCAATGAGGTCATCGCAGAGTTGGCCGACAAACACATTCGCGCGCAGAAAGTCCCGGCCAAAGATGGCGTCACCGTGGCCGTCAATGCCGTCGACATCGGGCGCGCCGTACGCACGCTGGAAGCCGCCGGGTTGCCTCGAGCGGCACGCACTACGCTGGGTGACACGTTTCGCAAGGAAGGGGTCATTTCCACGCCGCTGGAAGAGCGCGCGCGCTACATCTATGCCCTGTCCCAAGAGCTTGAGGCCACCCTGTCCAATATTGACGGTGTGATCGTTGCGCGTGTGCACGTGGTGCTGCCGGAACGCGTCGCACCGGGTGAGCCGGTCCAACCCGCGTCCGCGTCGGTATTCATCAAACATGACCCGCGCCTGGACCCCGATAACATCTGCGCCCGCGTACGCAGGATGGTCGCGAGCAGCATCCCGGGCATGACCGCTGCGGTGGACAACCCGCAAAAACTAAGTGTGATCTTCGTGCCAGCCACTGCCTATCAGGAACAGCAACGCCTGGCTTACTTCGGCCCTTTCCTGGTGCCCAACGATGACCTCCCGTTCTGGCGAACCAGCGTAACCCTTTTTCTGCTCAGCCTAGTGGCCATCACCCTCGCCGCATCACTCCTGTTTGCACGACGCCAGCGCGCGCGGCAAGGGAGGCCTGTAGCAGGCGAATCAATCGGCGCTGCCCATGACGCCTAGCATCGATCAGTCGGCGAGCGAGCAATTGGCCTGGGCACAATGGTGGGCGTTCCCTTGGAAGTACGCCCACGAAGACTGGCGAGATGACGTTCATAGTGCGATGGACGCGCTCCATCGTAGCGGTGGATGGGCCCCCTGCACGTTCCCGGGTGTTGTCGCCTGTCTGCCTCCGGAGCCTCATACCACCGTGCTCCGCCTGGCCCTTGCCTCCACGGAGCAACTCAATTTGGCGCTGACACTGGTTCACGACATCTTCAATCCGCAAGCCTCGTCAGGCTTGAGCGACAGTCATCAGTTGTGGTGCACACGACTTTCCAAGGCCCTGCCTCCTGCGCGGCCACTGCGCGATGCCGACCCGTTGCAATTGCTCTGTAGCTGGGTAGCGCCCTCCACCTGGCAGCGCCTGCGATTGCGCTTTCCCCGTGGACACGTGCAAGAAGTGGAAAAAAAAAACTCTCCGTCGAGGGAGCAACCAGCCAACTGAACACACTCTGGCAAGCCGTCGTCTGGCGGGTGACGACAACGGCAACCGACACCATCCCCCTCGACTCGAACGTGTAAGGAGAACGCCGATGCTATGCCGACACTCCCTTGAGTTGCCCAGCGGTGCCTCTGGTTTGCCACGTAATCTGATCCTCCGTGAAGAGCTTAAGGACTGGGACCAGGCCAACCAGATTTTACGCCACGCCAGTGCCCAGGCCGACGAGCTGATAAGCCAGGCAGAAAGGAAATGTGAAGTGCTGCAGCAAGAAGCCTCACTGCAGGTCTGGCAGCGCGCAGATACCCAACTCAAGCAGTGGGACCTCGACCGTCAGGCGATGTGTGACAGCCTCGAACACTATGCGACCCGCATCACCCAGCAGGCGATGCGTCGCCTGCTTGACGACATCGCGCCTCCCCAAAGGCTGGCAGCCTTGCTCAAGCAATTACTGGCCAGCCAAGTCCAAGAGGTCAATGCGACGCTGATGTGTCATCCCCATGACGTTGAAGAGATCGAACAGTGCCTCAGCCTTCGCAATGCCACGTATTGGAAGCTTCACACCGACGAAGCAATCCGGCCTCAGACACTCGTTCTGCAAACCGACGAGGGCGACTTCCGAATCAGTTGGAACTCACTGCTCGAAGCGTTCTTCAACAGCAGTCAAGAGTACTTGGATTACGACCTGAAAGTACGCGAGCCAGCGTTTTCATAACGTCTTGCAAACAGGTCTATCGCGCATTCAAACCCACCGACATGAAGGAAAAACCATGGATTTTTTTAATGATCTATCTCGCCAGCTATTAAGAAACAGCGACGTCGCCCACAAGGCCTACAAAGCGAATATCGCTGAAGTCTCAGCCAATGGTTCAGACGCCGAGTTCTTCGAACTGGCCATGAAAAAAGCCACGACGCAGATGGCCTACCTGGAGCACAACCGGGTGAATCACTTGCTGCTCAAAAGTGCCTTTGAGAGTTTCCAGTAACTATGAAAGCGCTGGTCGGTGAGTGGCTCAGAGACCGCGCGGAGCGTGCGATGAGGCCACGCTCTTCGGTTGCCTCCAGACACTGTTTAACCAACGCGATACCTGGCGCTCCGCTGCCGCGCGCCCTGTTCGGCCGGCTCTGAACCTCAAACCCACCTCGCTACGCTCGCCGTCTTACTAACAAGAGAACACCTCATGTTTAACCCCCCCTCCAAGCACACCGGCTTGCGCTTTGATTCACCGCGCTCATCGTCAAAACGAGCGGGATGGCGGTGCCTGGTCGCACTGCCATGCTTGCTGATGCCCGTCGTCAGTACCTACGCAGCCATTCCTGCCGAATGGAAAAATACCGCTTACGCCTACGAGGCCCAACAAAAACCGCTGCGAGAAGTGCTCGAAGACTTCGCGCAGACCTTTGGTACGCAACTGCAAGTGGAGGGGCTACTGGAGGGCAACGTCAACGGAAAGATTCGCGCCAACACCCCGCAATCATTGCTTGATCGACTGGGGGTCGAACATCGCTTCCAGTGGTATTTGTACAACAACACGCTCTATATCAGCTCTCTGGATCAACAGGAATCTGCACGTTTGGAGGTCTCTTCCGAAACCATCGCGGACCTCAAAAAAGCACTCACGGATATTGGCCTGCTCGACAGCCGCTTCGGCTGGGGCGAACTCCCCGAAGACGGCGTCGTCTTGGTCTCCGGCCCGCGGCGCTATATAGAACAGATCAAGCATTTCAGCAGCCAACGCCGCTCACCGGAAGAAAAACAAAGCGTGCTCAGCTACCCGCTGAAGTTCGCCAACGCGACGGATCGCCAAGTGGAATATCGCGGTGAAAAACATGCCATTCCCGGCGTTGCGAGCATTTTACGCGGGTTGTTGGAGCCCCGCGCCACCTCCTCTCTTTCGGGGCTTGGCCAACGCCCCCCTTCACAACCCTCCCCCCTTGCGCCAAACATTCCCCGGCTGAACAACCCACTGATCGGGCAGATGGTTGGCGTAAACAGCAACCCTGCGCAGTTCGAGACAGGCGGCACGCTCACCCCACGCGCACCAACACCCTCCAGCCGGATTCGCGTCGAAGCTGATGTGCGTAACAACGCGGTACTGATCTACGATTTGCCGGAGCGCCAGGCCCTGTACCGCGAGTTGATCGCTCAGCTCGATGTCGCAAGCAAGCTGATAGAGATCGATGCCATTATCCTCGACATCGAGCGCACGCAATTACGCGAGTTCGGCGTGAACTGGGGCTTCCAGAACAGTCGTTTCCGTGGCCTCGGCACCAACCAGGCTCCTGGCACCACCTCGCAGTTATCGATTGAAAATCGTGATCGCTTCTACGCGGATATACGCGCACTTGAAGCCAAGGGGCTGGCAACCATGGTCTCCAACCCTTCGGTCCTCACCCTGGAAAACCAGCCAGCGGTCATCGACTTCAACCGCACTCAGTACCTGACGCCCGGCAGAGAAAACGCAACCATTCTGCCGGTCACCGTGGGGACCAGCTTCCAGGTCGTACCGCGAGTCATCACCAGTCGCGGTGGTCACCAGGTCCACTTGGCGGTGGATATTGAAGACGGGAATTTCGACGAGACCAACCCCATGCCAGGCCAACTGGATGTGCGCCGAGGCAAGGTCAGTACCCAGGCAGTAATGGCTGAAAAACGCTCGCTGGTGGTGGGTGGATTCCATGTCACCGAAAGCACCGACAAGCAGAACAAGGTGCCTCTGCTGGGCGACATTCCGCTGCTGGGCAAGGCGCTGTTTTCCTCGACCGAACGACAGAACAATCGACGTGAGCGTCTGTTTATCATCACCCCGCGCGTCATCGGCGACCAGTCCGACCCCTCGCGCTATTTGCCCCAGGCCGACCAAGTCGATCTGCAAGCGGCGCTCACACCGCTCGCCAGGCGCAACAGCCCTCACCAGCCGGTGATCAATCGCAACGACATCATCAGCACCCTGGCGCACCTGGTCAGCGGGCAAGTCCCCCAGACCTTCAAAGCGGCGCCAATGCCACTCGGGCTGCGGACATTATGCAACACACGCGAATTGCTGGCGCTGAACGAAAATCGCAGCCAATGGTATGCCGGCCCCGAGTACAACGTGGCAGTCGTGGTGCTACGCAACCAGTTCAACCGCAATGTGCGCATAGACGAAAAAGAATGCAGCAACTCGCAGACCCTGGCAGTCAGCGCCTGGCCGCGTGCCTGGCTCAAGCCCGGTGAGGAAGCCGAAGTATTTATCGCGATGCGCCCGGTGGTGAAGGACGAACACCTCAGCGTACCCCGCCCCTCCTTGATCACCCCAGCTCAGAAGGCCAAGCCATGAATCGCCGCTTGTTGTGCATCACACTGATCAGCGCAGCGTTGTTCGTCACCGGCTGTACCCCCACGTGCAAGGGCGACTCCTGCTCACGTCCACAATCGACCCATGACCAAATGGTAATCTGGTGGCCGCCACAGATGCGCGTCGAACCCGGCCCCAGTGGTGGGCGGGCGGACTACCAGACCATCTCGCTGGAGCGCTGAGTGCTCGCCAATGCCCGATCATCAACGCCAGGTAAGTTGGAAAAACGGGTGAGCGGCGCGGCCGCTCACCTGCCACTCGCGCCCGGTATCACGGTGTGTTCACCTCACGCCGGCCAACGACCGGGGTTGGCCTTGCACGTCTCTCGCGAAGCCTTGCGAACCGGGCAATTACAACGGGTATTGGAGCAGCGTTTCGAACGCCCCTTTATTCAATGGCTATTTGACCTATCAGGATGTCAATGGCGCCCAGGTCAGCGCTGATCAAGCTCGGGGATTTCCAGCGTTTCACGCTTGGCCTCATCGTCCAGCTCACGCAAGGTGCGATAGATCAGCGCCACCGCCTGCAAGGTTTCGCGGGGAATGCTCGCACCCAACTCTTTTGTATAGATCGTGCGCGCTAGCCATATGCACTGGATCACCGGCACCTCAGCGGCCTTGGCACGATCGATCAGCCTGCGGGCCTCAGCGTCCGTGCCCTTGCTCACCAGCAACGGAAGCGGTGTTTTACCAGGGCGGTAATACAGGGCGACCGCATAGTGCGTCGGGTTGACCACCAGCATGTCCGCCTCCTCCAGCTTGGGCAGCTTCACCTTCGGCTCTTCCTGGGCCAATTGCTGGGCCAATGCGCGACGCTGGCCTTTCACATGCGGGTCGCCCTCCATGTCCTTGTACTCTTTGACGACCTCGACCTGGGTCATGCGCATGCGTTTGGCAAAAAAATACCTCACCATCATCAGGTCGATAAGCGCCAGTATCAACAACAAGCCGAGGCAGGCATGCAGCAAGTGCCGAAACAGCACGATCAACGCCAGGATGTAACTTTGCAGGTCACTGTTGGCCAAGTTGATCAACGCCCCCAAAGAGGGCCAGACCACCACATACACAATCAGCCCTATCAGGAACGCCTTGGCGATACTCATCAACAGGTTCATCAGCGATTGAGCAGAAAACATCTGCTTGATCTGGCTGACCGGGTTCAGGCGATTGAAGTCGGGCTTGAGGCTCTCTGGCGCAAACAACAGTCCGAACTGCATCCAACTGCTGATGAGCTTCACAGCAATCGCCACCCCTGCCATCAGTACAGAGAACGAGAAAAACACAATCAGGCTTTCAATCAGCACCTCCTCCAGAGCCCGTGCAAAGGGCTGATTCAGGTCTGAGATCGGCAAGATCATCAACTGCTGGAACCGTTGCAGGCTGCTCTCGGCCGTGAACAGCGCGATTTCACTGATCGACGTCAGCACCAGCAATTTACCGACGTCCTGGCTTTGGGCGACTTGGCCTTTCTTGCGTTGATCACGCAGCTTCTTGGCTGACGCCGGGTGCTTCTTTTCCCCTGAATCACTCACGGCAGTGACGCCTTGAAGAGCAACCCCAGCGAATGCCTGAGGTCACCCAGTTGGCTCATGCGCCCGACGATAAGGTCCTGCAACAACGCAAAGTACACCAATAAAATGCCGATACCCGCCAGGCATTTGACAGGGGGCGCCAGCGTGCTCACCTGTAGCTGCTGGCTGTAAACCCCCAGCAGCGCGATACCGAATTCCAGCAACAGCAACACCGCGATAAAAGGCGCGGCGTAGAGCATCATGTGGGTGAAGGTGTCGCCCAGCAACCCGACGAATACACCCATGCCATTCGGTGCCGGCAGCGGAAACCACACGGTGGGCGGCCAGATCAGGTAGCTGTCCCAGATCACCTGAGTCAACGTACCCAGTCCGAGCGTGACGATCAGAAGATAAATCGCCAACTGCTTGAACAAGTGCCCGATCGGCGTCGCATCCGGGCCCAGTGAAGGATTGAGC
Source organism: Pseudomonas sp. BIGb0164 (assembly GCF_024810135.1). Lineage (NCBI taxonomy): Bacteria > Pseudomonadati > Pseudomonadota > Gammaproteobacteria > Pseudomonadales > Pseudomonadaceae > Pseudomonas > Pseudomonas sp. BIGb0164. Next base: position 793,762 of record NZ_JANUEA010000002.1, read on the forward strand.
TGCCCCCCCGCCAAGGCTCCACGTTGGTTATCGAGCAGCGCTCCCACCGATTCGAACATCCAGAACGGCATCGACAGCAGCACTCCCAAGAGAAGGCCCAGAGCCACCTCTTTCAGCACCAGCGCACCGAGCATCAACGCGGAGTATTCCTCGACCGCCAATACGGCATGGATACCCGGCGCTGGCATCAACGCCATGACCATCACAATGGTGTGCCGTAGCATGCCGCGGATATGTTGAAAGCAGAACGCAGCCACCAAGATGGCACAAGGGTAGATGCGCGACATACCGATCATCAGGCTGGGCAGGTACTCAAGATAAAGCAGCACAGGCAGCGCCTCAGTTCAGGGCCGAGCGGCCAATCATGTCGAAGGCCAGGTTGATCAACTGGATCAGCTCAACCCCAATCCAGCGGCCGGTCAGGATCAGCGTGATACCCACGGCAACCAACTTGATGCCAAAGGGCAGCGTCTGATCCTGTATTTGCATCAACGCCTGTACCAGGGACGTCAGCACACCCACCACCACCGCCACAATCAGCGGCGGCGCCGACAGTACGACCACCAACAGCATGCCCTGCTTGAACAGCACGATCGGTTCCATAGGGTACTCAGAGGTAGGAAAGGAACAGGCTGTCGAGCAAGCGCGACCACCCCGAGACCAGCACGAACAACAGCAACTTGAGCGGCAGTGAGATGGTCATCGGCGAGACCATTTGCATCCCCAGCGCCAGCAGCAGATTGGAGACAATCAGATCAATGACGATGAAGGGGATGTAGATCAGGAAACCGATCTCAAATCCCGCCTGCAGTTGTGACAGCACAAACGCCGGCACCAGCAGGATCAAGTCCTCGCGCCGCACGTCCTGCGCCATTTGCGCAGGCCAAAGGCGCGCGGTGTTTTCCAGCAAGTGCGTCAGCGTGTCCGGGTCCACATTGCGCAACATGAAGGCGCGCAGCGGTTTGATGGCCTCGCTTCCCGTCTGCAAAAACGTTTGCACATTGCTCAGGTCCAGCGGCGAGACCTTGATGCTTTCAGCAATCTCGTACCCCACCGGAGCCATGATGAACAGGGTGGCCGCAAGCGCGATGCCATTGATCGCCATGCTCGGTGGGACCTGCTGCACGCCGAGGGCATTGCGGGTAATCATCAGCACAATGACAATTTTCAAAAACGATGTGCAGATGATCAGCAGCATGGGCATCAACGTAAGCGCCCCCAGAAACACCGCAAGAATGAGGGGGTCCAGCCCCTGGATATTCATCGACCGAACATCACGCGGGACAGCTGCAACCCCAGGCGCCCATCAACTTCCACCAACTGCCCCTGAGCAATCGGGCGGTCGCCATAATAGAGGCCTGCCATGCCCGGGGCGTAGCCGGCAATGCCCAGCACCGCGCCGGGCGCAAGGTTACGCAGCTCACCCAAGGTGAGGTTGAGCGCTCCGCAGCGTACCGTCAGCGCCATGCTCAACTCATCGAAAGGCTCATGGCCGAATACATCTACCACCGGCTCATCCTTCTCATGCTCCGAGTAGTGGGGCGCAGTAAAATTGTCGTCCACGGACGTCTCCTCGATAGCAGTAAGGGTCATGCACAAAGCGCCTTTGGCATCGTCAATACACCCTCGCAAGCACCGTCTGCCGGTGCGTACATAGCCCGTCCCGCAGGCCTGAAAAAAATGCTGCTCAAGCAACAACACGTCCCCGATGCGCAGCGCTTGTGCCTGCCCTACCGGCAAGTGCAAACGCCCGAGCGTTACGGCAATCGCCAACTGAAACGACGCCGTCATCGGCTCTGCAGTCGGGCGCCACGGGCCGGACGCGTATAACGTCAGGAAGCTTTCGGCGGCAAGCCACAGGTAGCCCACGACGCGAGATGCTCCCAGGGTCACACTCATCTGGCAGCCGAACCCGACCGGACGATCAACCTCCAGCAGTCGCACGGTGCCCAGCAGCGTTCGTACCTGCGGGCTGAGGTGGTGCTGGAATAACGCCCAAAACCAGTCGTTTGAATCGTTACCCGCCTGGGCCAACGTGACCGGGCATTCGCCCAGCAAGCTGAGCAGCGGCCCGGCCTCCGCAAGCGCGAGCACACCACACCGGGTTTCAAGGCAAACGATGTCGCCTCCGGTGGGCGGGCGCCCGGGTTCCAGACGCAACTCACCGTCCTGCCCCGCCACTTGAAAGGGCAGGCACAAGCCACGTCCCAATCGACGGCGAGCAGCAACGATGTCGCTCCTAATCAAAGGCAACACCAGTGACGGCACTATCATGTCGACCTGATGCAAGGTAAATGCAGGCTGACCGGCAGCCCCAACGCCGCCGCCAAGCGGCTTTCACATTGTTGCCGTACACCACTGAGCCAGCGTGCCGTTGCGTCTTGCTCAGGCTCCAGCTCAATGGCCCAAGCGCCTTGTTCACGACGCACGCTGGCGTTGATCCGCCCAAGCCTGGGCAGGTACAGCACCGCCTGAAGCGGCCACTGCGACCCCATCTGCATACGAGGGAGTAATTGATCTGCGAGGGCGCCAATCAAGGCGGCAGAGGCATTCGACTTCGCCTTCGATAGCGACGGCTCCCTCCCTGCACCCTCGTCCATATCCGCGAACAGTCGGGCGAATAATCGCCCTTGCTCCCAGGGCACGACAGCGGCGCCGATGGGCTCACGGTCTTCGCGTATTCCACGTAGGCGTGGGTACTCAGTGGGTTTATTGGAAACCTGTTTCACGTCGGCTCCTGCGCCAGTAAAAGGGACAGCTCCTGGAGTTTTTCAACCTGTCGCAGGCACTCGGTGACCTGCTTCTGGGCGCTGCCAACGCGGATGGCCTTTTCTTCCTGCTGGCCTTGCAATGCTTCCAGCCGGGCTTTGTCTCGACGGGTATTGGCCGATAAAACACGCTCCTGCGCACCCCAGGTCTTCAGGGCCTGCAACGTCATCACCTGGCCCTGGTAGTGGCTGAGCAATTGAGCACTTTCCCGCGCCTCGTCCTGCCGGCTTTCTTCAAGCGTGTCGCTGGCCTGTTCTATATGGGCAAGCAGCGTTTGCTGGGCTCGCTTCGCCTCACGCAGGCTGCGTTCGGCCCTGTCTGCCCGGTGCCTGCGCAGGCGTCGCAGTGTCTCCACATCACCAAGCAGCACGTCAGAATGGGACATGTGCGGTCAGCTCCTGAATGTGCTCCAGCGTCCTCGCCATGGGCGTGGGCTCACGCAAGTCCTGGCGCAGAAAAGCATCGACCGCCTGGCGGCTGTCCACCGCCAGGTCAGTCAGGGCATCCGTGCCAGGCTGGTACTCCCCCAGCTTGAGCATCAACTCGATCTGCTGGTAAGCCGACAACAAACGGCGCAATGCGGTGCCGGCGCGAATATCTGCCGGAGAGACAACGTTGCTCAAGATTCGCGACAGGCTCGCCAGCACGTCCACTGCCGGGTAGTGCCCACGCTCGGCCAACTTGCGAGACAACACGATATGACCATCCAGCAGTGAGCGAACCTCATCGGCGACCGGATCGTTCATGGAGTCCTGTTCGATCAGTACCGTGTAGATCGCCGTGATAACCCCCTCACGGGTCAACCCGGCACGCTCCACCAAACGGGGTAACAGGCTGTAGACCGACGGCGGAAGACCACCGCGACCCAACGGCTCACCCGCCGCCAGGCCGATTTCACGCTGGGCCCTGGCAAAACGGGTCAGTGAGTCGATCAGCAGCAACACCCGCTGCCCCTTGCGCCGGAAACCTTCGGCCAGGGCCGTAGCGGTAAATGCAGCACGCGCGCGCTCCATGCTTGAGCGATCGGAGGTCGCGCACACCAATACCGCTTTGGCACGCAGTTGCTCATCCAACTCATGGTCTAGAAACTCACGCAACTCGCGGCCCCGCTCGCCGATCAAGCCGAACACGATCACATCGCACTCAACGTTACGGGCGATTTCAGCCAGTAACGTGGTCTTCCCGCAACCCGCCCCGGCAAACAGCCCAACACGCTGGCCTTCACCCAACGTCAACAAACCATCGATCGAACGGACTCCGGTAGCCAGTGCGCGGTGGATCCTCGGACGCTCAGTGGGCAACGGCGCTTCACACAGCACTGCACTCGTATCAGGCAAGTCCGCCTCCACAAAAGCACTGGCACCCTCCCCCGTGATGGGCCTGCCGAAACCGTCCAACACCTGGCCCAGCAACGCATCGCTGACCTGTACCCGATGCGCCACACCCAGGCGTTCAACGCTGGCCCCCACCCGCACGCCCTCCAGGTTGCCCAGGGCGCTGAGCACCGCATCCTGCTGATCGAAGCCAATGATCTCGGCGAGCATGCAATCACCCGGGGCTTTCTCGACCTGGCACAAGTCTCCGATACGCGCCAGGGGCAGCCGGCACTGCAGCAGCATGCCGTTGACGCGCTGGATACGACCGCGCATCGTCACCGGCGCAAAAGCCGCCAGTGACTGAGATTGGCGTTGCTGCCAGGCCTCCAGACGCGCTTGCAGTTCCAGGCTCACCAGCGCACCTCATACCGCTGCGCACCGTCAAATACCACTTTGCTGTTATCGATCGACACCAGGCGCAGTCCTTCCACCTCATCCCCCACAAACAACCGGGTACCCTCTTCCAGAACCACATGGCCATTCGGCCCGCCGACGATCTGAACGATCTTGAAGGGCAGCGCGCTGTCGCGCACACGTACACGACTGAGTACCGGTACAGCGCTGTCGAACTGCTCTCCAAAACGGCTGAGCATCCGTGCCACCAGGTCCACATCGTCTTGGGAGACATCCCCACTGAGCGTGACCTGGCCATTGATGACTTGGAGGGAAACGCGCTCGCCCAGCTCACGCTCGCCCAGCATCTTCAACAACTGCTCGCGCACTTCAAACGGCGAGGCCAGTTCACGTTTCTGGAAGGCCTGCGGCATCAGGGAGGCCTGGGCCTCGGGCTCTCCTGTAGAGGCCATGCCCACCAGAATGAAGATGACCGTTATCACCAGCACCACAGTAATCAGGCGCTTTTGTTGTGGATGGGAAATGGACGATAAATTGAGGGTTGGCGTCGGCTCCGTGGCAGGAGCTGACACCAGCGGAGCCTGGGTCGGCGCCTGCGGCCAAGGCTCATCAGCCAGGGTGACACAGAGCCGTACACACCCCACGCAAAACACAGCGTTCGGTGCCAGGCTCGCAATCTGCGCCAAAACCTGCCCATCGGCGCCTTGCAACAGCCCCGCTTCAGCCTGTACCGACCAGTTCGAGCCGACCAGCAGCAGCCGAGCATGCTGCTGTGCAACACCAGGATCATTGAGCATCAGGTCGGCATCGGCATGGGCACCGATGCTCCACTGCTCACCGAACAGCGGCAGTGCAGCCCCTTGATGCAGACCGTCCAAAACACGCAGCTCAAACATCACCAGTGCCTCGATCGATTAGTAAATACCCACGGGCTCATGCCTGTACCCCGCGCACCAAATCAACCTGAGCAAGGTCAAAACGCCCCAGCACTTTTACCTTGGAGCTGCTTCCCAGCTCCGCGAACGACAGCACCGGCACGTAGTTGAATTCTTCGAGCAGCAATGTCCGCAGCGGGCTGCGCAAGTCCTGGGCGACCAGCATCACACTCTTGAATTTGGGCCGAACGGTAAAAGCCTGGTTGAGCAGGTTGATCATGGCTGCGCTGTGCTCATCGTCGAGCGCAAAGAAGACACCGGTCTGGGTCTGGCGCAGCGCGTCCCGCAACGTGCTTTCAGTTTGAGGCGAGAGCAACCAGGCATGCAGGCCATCAGCTTCACTGTACTGATGCATGATCTGCGCTTTGAGGGCGATACGAGCGTAATCAGCCAGTGCCTCAGGTTCGCGCTCATGCTGGCCGTACTCGATCAGCGATTCGACAATCAGCCGTACCGCGCGCAAGGGCACGCCTTCACTGGCCAAGCGCTGCAACACCGCCGAAAAACGTGACAGTGGCATGATCCGCTGTAGCTCCTGCACCAATTCCGGCTGGTTGTGCTCCAGCCAACTGAGGATCGCTTTGCTCTCCTGGATGCCCAGGAAATGTGGCCCACTGAGCATCATCGCCTGCTTCATGCGTTCAATGATCAGGCTCGCCGCGCTGAAGCGCTCCACTTGCGGGTCTTCGAGCAGCGGGTCATCAGGCGCCAGCCAGATCCAGTCCTGTTCGTCACGCTCAGCCAACCCAGGTATGCCGTGGGCGGGCTCATCCTTCAGTGCCTTGCGCTCAACAGCCAGATAGTTGACCACCGAGGCCTTGACCATCGGGACTTCATGCACACAAAAACGCATTTCATCGGTGGCCAGCGAGTCATCGAGTTCCACCTCGAATGGCGGCAGTGTCAGGCCGATATTGGCCACCAGCGCATTTCGGGCCTGGCGAATCCCGTGGATAAGGTCCGTCACTTCAGGCGTGCCACGCAGGGCCGGGGAGAACTGCAACAGGTAAGGCCGCGACGGGTCGAACCCGCGTAGATCCTCGCTGCCATTCTGCTCAGGACGCACCGCTTCGCCCGCTTCAGCGGCAGGCTGGGCTTCCCGTTGACGCTGGCGCACCAGGTAATAACCGAGGCTACCGGTGATCGCCGAGATGAACATGAAGACCCCCGTTGGCATGCCGGGCACTGCGGCGAAGACGAGCATTCCCACAGAAGCGATCACCCAACTCTTGGGTTCGCTGGTCATTTGCCGAGCAATTTCAGCGCCCATGTTACTGACGCCCTTACGCCCATCCGGCGCCACACGGGTGATGATCATGCCGGCAGTCAAGGAGATCAGCAGCGCCGGAATCTGCGCGATCAAACCGTCACCGATGGTCAGTACCGAATACAGCGCCATCGAGTCTGCAGCGCTCAAGCCGTGCTGGAACATGCCCGTAGAAAAACCGCCCAACAGGTTGACCACGACAATGATCAAACCAGCAATAGCGTCACCCTTGACGAACTTCATGGCGCCGTCCATGGCGCCGAACAACTGGCTCTCGCGGGACAGCTGCTCGCGCTTGTCTCGTGCTTGGGCGCCGTCGATCAGGCCTGCGCGCAAGTCACTGTCGATGGACATCTGCTTGCCAGGCATCGCGTCCAGGCTGAAACGCGCCGCCACTTCAGCGACCCGCTCCGAGCCTTTGGTGATCACCAGAAAGTTGACCAGCGTCAGGATCAGGAAGATCACCATCCCTACCGCCAGGTTGCCCCCCACCACAAAATTGCCAAAGGCTTCAACGATATCGCCGGCGTCCTGTTCCAACAGGATAAGGCGCGTGGTCGCGATCGAGAGCGCCAGTCGAAACATCGTGGTCAGCAACAGGATCGAGGGGAACGACGAGAACGCCAGGGGGCCGGGCAAGTAAAGCGCCAATACAATCAACAGGCATGAAATGCAGATATTGAGGGCGATCAGAATATCCACCAGCCATGTGGGCAGCGGCACAATAAAGATAAAAACGATGGCCAAGACCACCACCGCGCCCAACACTTCGGCGCGCTGCGCCACTTTGAGCAACAGGGTGTTAATGACCGATAACACGGTCACGCCAGTGGCCTCGGCTCACCGGCAAAGCGCGTGGGGCCACGGTGGATGCGATCCAGCTCATCCATCACCACCAGAAAGCCCTGCAGGGTCTCTTGACGGGTTCGGCTGTCGGTCCACAAGGCCAAGGGCAGTTGCTGGAACAACGGATAAAGAGCATTGAGGGACACCAGTTGCCGGTCCAACGGCCCACCCCCCAACTCATCCCCCAACCGCAGGACTTCACCCGCCTCAATGCCGCTACCGGCATAACCCAGCAGGCCTTGCAGCAGGGCTACCGCGTCATGCTCAATGCAAAGTCGCTGAGTCAACGCCTGGCAACCCGCCAGCACCCCGCTCAGTTGCCCGCAGCTTTGTAGCCCCTGCAGCAACGTACGCAACATAGGCGTTGGCATGGACGAAACCATGGCCGCGATATCGTCCGCCAGGGCTTTGCGCATCAACTTGAGCCCAACGCCGAAACGCGCCCCCCCATACATGCCCAACAGTGCCTGCATCATCGTGGCCAACGATTGACGCGTAACGACACTCGCGTAATAGAGCGTACGAAGTGCCTGGCGCTCCTTTGGGTCGACGCCGACAGCCTGCAAGGCCGCCGCAATATTCAAGCCGGCCTGGATCTCGCCCTTGAAGCGGACCTCCAGCTTGGTAATGGCGGCACGCGCCAAGGCGGCTTCAGACTTACGCACCTCAGCGTCCGCCCGGGCTGCCACGTGCTTGAGTACAACGAATGCCCGTGCCGGATCGCCCCCCGTCATTTCGAGCAACCTGTCGACACCGGGTTGCTGCAGCAATTGCAGCCTGATTCGCCGTGAAGTGGCCGCCAGGGTCGCCTGGGCTGGGTGCCCCAATTGTTCGTACAACTGCGCAAGCTTCTCGGCAGGGGGCACACGCACGCCCAACGCGCGCTGGTTCAGCGTTCGGCTATGGGCTTCCACTTCCGGATTGAATAGTTGGGTCGTCTCGTCAACCCCCTTCACAGGCGTACGCGCCGTGGCAGGAGGGCTGACAACAGGTAGATCCAAATGCTGGATCGTTCGGACGTCGTTGCTGGATTCGACTTTCATGGACAGGCCAGTACTGAAAGAGTGTACCCCTTCGTGGCAGCCACCCCCCAAACGGTTCCATCGTCATTCACCATTACGCCCCGGTTGAAAAAACCTGCACGAGCCTCGATCGCTTCGTGCAAGCCGTTGCGCAAAACCATCTAAATTCAAGATATTTACATATAAAAATCAAGTAGTTAGTGATTTCTTCCGCTTGGCACAGGCGATGCAAAAGGGGTTCGGTCGACATCCTTTCGACTGTGTCTACCCTGAGGAAAAAATCATGAATATTCCGATTGAAGCTTTAGCGCACCTCGTCGGTAGCTCGCCTCAATTCATGCTTCAACTGACAGACGACCAGCAAAAAAAGCTTCGGCGCTTCATCCAGAAACGCGTGCTCAACCCTGAGGATGCAGACGACCTTCTGCAGCTGACTTACCTGGAAGCCTGGCGTAACCGCGAGCGTTTCAGCGGTAACGCCACCCTCAGCACCTGGATGTGCGGAATTGCGCAAAATTTGATCCGCAACCACTTCCGGCGCCTGTATGCCAAACCCGTGCATTGTGAGTTCGACGAAGCGCTTTGGCATGGGCAGGAGGAAAATAGAAACCTGGACTGGGAGTTTGAAATCAATCGTCGACTGGAGAAAACCCTGATTGCGATTGATCACCTGCCCCTGGAGATGCGCAAAACGCTGTATGCCTCGCTGGAAACCGACGGCAGCTACCAGGACACCGCTGATGTGTTGGACATTCCTATTGGTACCGTTCGCTCACGTCTGTCACGAGCGCGTGAACAGCTCAAGCGCGTCACCCACAACCCGCTGTCTCCGTAAACCTGGCTGATCAGCCACTATTGGGCGGCAAGGATGCCCGCTCAATGGAAGCCCTCCCCCTCGATCGCTCCCGCATCACCTGGCGTCCAGGCACGCACGAACATCTCGACGGTTGAGACCGTCAGCCCCCGCCGCTCGTCGCTTCAAATGATGATTTCGGTTAAACAGTTGAAAGCGTAGATAAAAATTCAAAATAAACGCTTGACGCATTGTCGTTCTACGCGAATAATGCGCGCCACTTGGCTACATAGCTCAGTTGGTTAGAGCATAGCATTCATAATGCTGGGGTCCGGGGTTCAAGTCCCTGTGTAGCCACCAAGTACTAAAAACGGCTTACCGAAAGGTAGGCCGTTTTTTTATGCCTCGAGAAAAGTACTGGGGCATACTCGCAGCGGTCCATCCCCACGCTGCTGGCTTGAGCCCGACAGGAAACCCGATTCATGAGCCTTGATGTGTTCGCCGTCATCATGCTGGGCGCTGTGCTGCATGCCACCTGGAATGCCGTGGTCAAGGGTGGCGGGGACAAGCTGCTGACCACTTGCATGATCACGTCCGTCGCGTCGCTGATGGCCTTGGCGGTGATTCCCTTTCTCCCTTTACCAGCGCGAGAAAGTTGGCCGTTCATTGGGGCGTCGGTGATCTTGCAGGTGCTCTACTTCGTCCTGGTCGCCTCGACCTATCGCATTGCCGACATGAGCCAGACCTACCCGATCATGCGGGGCACCGCGCCGTTGCTGGTGGCCGCGGTGAGTGTATTGCTGCTGGCGGAGCCCTTGTCGGTGGCGGCATGGGCTGGCATTGCCATCATCTCCAGCGGCATCTTGAGCATGGCCGTCGCGCCTTCGGGCGGCCAGCGCAAAGGGCTGGTGTTAGCGCTGGTCAACGCCGGCGTGATCGCCGGCTACACCCTTGTCGACGGCCTGGGCGTACGCAAGTCGGGGGCGCCTGCGGCGTACACGCTGTGGATTTTCCTGCTCACCGGCATCCCCCTCGCGGCCTGGGCACTGGCTGCAAAGCGCACGGTGTTCGGCCAGTACTGTGTGCGCTACTGGCGCCAGGGCGTGATCGGTGGCCTGGGCACCGTGGCGTCCTACGGCCTGGCACTCTGGGCGATGACGGCCGCCCCCATCGCCACCGTTTCGGCCTTGCGGGAAACGTCGATTCTGTTCGGCGTGGTGATCTCGGCCCTGGTGCTCAAGGAGCACCTGACCCGGGTGCGCGTGATTGCAGCCTGCATCATCGCCGCCGGGGCGATGGTATTGCGGCTGGGCTGAGCCCACGCTGGGCGCGCCTCGACAAGCGGCCCTGAAGCAACCTCATGCGCACAAAAAAACACGCCATCTGTACGGCGACGCTCCAGGCCACCGCTGTTAGTGTCCCACCTCCCCCACACGGAGTGCCCCCGATGCAACTGGACATCTACCAAGTCGACGCCTTCAGCCGCCACGCCTTTGGTGGCAACCCGGCAGCCGTCTGCCCGCTCACCGAGTGGCTGCCTAGCGAACAGCTGCAGAACATCGCCGCCGAAAACAATCTTTCGGAAACCGCCTTCTTTGTGCCCCGTGGCGAGGTCTACGAATTGCGCTGGTTCACCCCCGAAGTCGAAGTGGACCTGTGCGGCCACGCCACGCTTGCCGCCGCCTGGGTACTGATCCACAAACTGGCGGATGCACCCGAGGTGTTGCGCTTTGCCACCCGCAGCGGCGAGCTTCGGGTCACGCGCAATGGCGACGAACTGGCAATGGATTTCCCGGCCAAGCAGCCCCAACCGTGTGAACCACCGGCCGGCCTGTTGAGCGCACTGGGGATTGAGAACGCCGACGTCTTCGCCACCGATGACTACATCGTGCTGCTTGACGATGAAGCGCAGGTCGCCGCGTTGACGCCGGATTTTGCCCGCCTCAAGGGTTTGCCCAAACGCGGGGTCGCCGTGACCGCCAAAAGCGCGCGGTTCGATTTCATTTCCCGCTGGTTCGGTCCGAACGTAGGCGTCAATGAAGACCCGGTGACGGGCTCCGCCCACACCTCCCTCGCCCCTTTCTGGGCCGAACGCCTGGGCAAGCAGCAACTCACGGCAGAACAAGGCGGACTGCGCCGTGGTCAACTGCGTTGCGCGCTCCAGGGTGACCGCGTGATCATCTCGGGCCATGCCGTGCTCTACCTGCAAGGCACGATTTACCTGTAAAAAGCAGTACCCCAAGGACAACAGATCATTCTCAAAATGAACGGAGTTCAGCGCGTGTTATCGATTTCCCGCCGGCAGTTGTCGGTCATTGCAGCAGCCCTCACCCTGGTGGCCTGCCATACCCCAGTCAACGAACAGCCACCGGCACCGGAACTGGGTTCGGGCTATCGCACCGACCTCACCACCCGCCATGCCGAGCGCCACATGGCCGCCGCCGCCAACCCGCTGGCGGCTGAAGCCGGGCGCGAGATGTTGCGCCAGGGCGGCTCGGCGATTGACGCCGCCATCGCGATGCAGGCGGTGTTGACCCTGGTGGAGCCGCAGTCGTCCGGTATCGGCGGTGGCGCGTTCATCATGCTGTGGGACGGGAAAAACGTGCACGCCTACGACGGTCGCGAAACCGCGCCAGCCGGGGCGACAGAGCGCTTGTTCCTGAAGGCCGACGGCACGCCCATGGCGTTCCCCGAGGCACAGATCGGCGGGCGCTCGGTGGGCACTCCTGGCGTACTGCGCGCGCTGGAAATGGCGCACAGGAAAACCGGGCACCTGCAATGGTCCAAACTGTTTGAGCCGGCGATTCGCTTGTCGGAACAGGGCTTTGCGATTTCCCCGCGCCTGCACGCGCTGATCGCCGCTGACCGCTACATTCACCAGTCGCCCGACATGGCGGCGTATTTTCTGAACGCCGATGGCACCCCCAAGGCCACCGGTACGCTGCTGAAAAACCCGGCGCTGGCCGCCGTGTTCAAGCGCATTGCCAAAGAGGGGCCGGACGCGCTGTACCACGGGCCGATTGCCGATGAGATCGCGCGCAAGGTCCAGGGCCATCGCAACGCGGGCAGCCTGTCCCAGGCGGACCTCAAGGGCTACACCGCCAAGGAACGCGCACCACTATGTACGGACTACAAACAGTGGAAGGTGTGCGGCATGCCGCCGCCGTCCTCCGGTGGGATCGCAGTCGCGCAAATCCTGGGCACCTTGCAGGCACTGGAAGCCCGCGACCCGCGCTTGGCCATCGCGCCGATGACGCCAGTCAAGAGCCCATCACCTGCCGGCCTTGAACCGACGCCTGAGGCTGTTCATCTGCTGGCAGAGGCCGGTCGACTGGCGTTCGCCGACCGTGGTTTGTACGTGGCCGATGCTGACTTCGTGCCCGTACCGGTCGCCGGTCTCGTCGCACCGAGCTACCTGGCCCAGCGCGCCAGCCTGATCGGCGAACGCAGCATGGGCATCGCCAAGCCGGGCACACCTGCTGGCGTCCAGGTGGCCTATGCACCGGACCGCTCGCCGCTGCGCATCTCCACCTCGCAAGTGGTGGCCGTGGATGACCAGGGCGGTGCCGTGTCGATGACCACCACGGTGGAAGCGGCGTTCGGCGCCCATGTGATGGTCCAGGGCTTTTTGCTCAACAACCAGATGACCGACTTTTCCTTCATCCCGCAAGAAAACGGGCAACCGGTGGCCAACCGTGTCGAACCCGGCAAGCGCCCGCGTTCGGCCATGGCGCCGACGCTGGTGTTCGACCGCAAGAGTGGTGAGTTGCTGGCAACAGTGGGCTCGCCCGGTGGTTCGCAGATCATCGAGTACGTCAGCAAATCATTGGTGGCAATGCTCGACTGGAAGCTCGACCCGCAAGCCGCCATCAGCCTGCCCAATTTCGGCAGCCGCAATGGGGCGACCGAGCTGGAACAAGGCCTGTTCAGCCCAGCGTTGAAACAAGCGCTCAAGGACAAGGGACACGCGTTGAGCGAAATCGACATGACCAGTGGCATACAGGCCATCGTTCGCACCCGCGATACCCAGGGCAAGGCAATGCTGAGCGGCGGAGCCGACCCTCGGCGCGAAGGCGAAGCGGTCGGCGACTGACGGGTTAATCAACAGGGAACCGTCGATCAAACCGTGTAGCGATGAAGGCGGCCTGGGTTTCACCTGCGCAGATTGTTTTTTATCAGGTCAGCGGCTGATCTTCAGGCCCTTGCGCCCCGCATGTCGCTCCAGCGCCAGCTCGATCAACCGGCTGACCAGTTCGCTGTAGCTCATCCCCGCTGCCTGCCACAGCTTGGGGTACATGCTGATGCGGGTGAAGCCGGGCAGCGAGTTGATTTCGTTGATCAGCACTTCACCGTCTTCGGTGAGGAACACGTCGACCCGCGCCAGGCCGGAGCAACCCAGCACTTCAAAGGCCTCGATGGCCAGGCGGCGGATTCGCTCGCTGGCTTCCTGGCTGATGTCCGCCGGCACCACCACCTGGGCGGCCTGAGCGTCGATGTATTTACTGTCGTAGGAATAGAAACCACTGTTCACCACAATCTCGCCGCAGCCACTGGCGATGGGGTTGTCGTTGCCCAGCACGGCGCATTCGATTTCACGGCCCTGCACGGCCGACTCCACCAGCACTTTTTCATCAAAGCCCAACGCCAGTTCAACGGCAACCAGGTATTCGGTTTCGTTGCCGACTTTGCTCACGCCTACCGATGAACCCTGGTTGGCGGGTTTGACGAACATTGGCAAACCGAGCTTATCCACCGCCCTGTCAAAGGACGTGCGCGCCGCGTTGCCACGGGTCAGGGTGATGAACGGCGTGACGGCAATGCCCGCATCACGCAGCAGGCGCTTGCTGATGTCCTTGTCCATGCACACCGCCGAGCCCAGCACATCAGAGCCGACAAAAGGCAGGTCGGCCATGCGCAGCAGGCCTTGCAGGCAACCGTCTTCGCCCAGGGTGCCGTGGACGATCGGGAAGATCACGTCGATATGTTCGAGCAAGCCGTTACCGGTGGTTTCCACCACCTGCTGGCTGGCCTTGCCGGGCACCACCGCCAATTCACGGTTGGACTGGTTGAGGGCGATCAAGGCCGGGTTTTCCTGATTGATCAGGAAGTTCGAGGTGTCGTTGAGGTGCCAGTGGCCGGCCTTGTCGATACCGATCAGCACCGGCTCGAAACGTGTGCGGTCGAGGGCGTCGACAATGTTGCGCGCCGACTGCAGCGAGACTTCGTGCTCAGCCGAACGGCCACCAAAAATAATACCTACCCGCACCTTGCTCATGACCCAGCCTCACTGTTGAAAGTAAGGCTTCTTACCATGGCAGGTCAGCGGCTCGCTACCAGGTGTGCGCCGAACAACACGTAGCAGCCACCGGCAAAGCGGTCGAGCCACTTGCGCGAACGGCTGTAGAGGTTGGCCATGCGCTCACTGGAAAACACCAACGCCACGGCGCAGTACCAACTGAACGACAAGGTGGCCATGACGGTCACTGCCAGGGTCAACAACATCGGCGACGGTGAGGGCGGCATGGTCGACGCAAAGATCGTCGCGACAAACAACGCCGACTTGGGGTTGGAGACGTTGCCAAGCAGCCCCAGGCGCCAGGCTGAAAACATCGAGCGCCGAGGCTCATTCGGCAACAGGTCCGAGCCGGCGGCCGGCGCCGAACGCTTGAACAGCTTGAGCCCCAAGTAGATCAGGTAGCAGCCGCCGACAATCTTGAAGGCCAGGTACAGCATGGGCGCGGCGGTGAACAGCGACTTGATCCCCAACCCACCTGCCAGCCCCCACAGGATCGTGCCCGAGGCCACGCCGGCCGAAGCCGCCACGCCATGGCGGCGCGAGCCGTTGGCGGCCAGTTGGGCGATATTGAAGAAGTTCGGCCCTGGGGTGACGACGGCAACGATCCAGAGCAAGCCCAATGAAACCAGTGGGGCCAGGTAAGCAAGCTTGAAAAAATCCATGGGGCAGCTCCATCAACGCAACACATGCGCCGCGATCATAGGCCCCGCCCCACCCCTGCACAATCGTACAAGACCCCGGCAGACAAGGAATGCAGACTGGGTTAACGTGTTTCCACCTCTTTTTTGTGACAAGCCACCATGGGCCACCCCACACGCTCCCTCGACTGGCTGCACCGCGCGCCACACGCCAGTGGCCTGGACCGCATCGAGGCATACTTTGCCGGCTTCGCCTTCGACCCGCACCGCCACGACACCTACGCCATCGGGCGGACCTTGTCCGGCGTGCAGAGCTTTCACTATCGCGGCGACATGGTCCACAGCGTGCCCGGCACGACCATGGTGCTCCACCCGGATGAAACCCACGACGGTCACGCCGGCAGCGAGGAAGGCTTCAAGTACCGGATGATTTACGTCGAGCCCTCGCTGATCCAGCAGATCCTCGGCGGCAAGCCGCTGCCGTTCATCCCCAATGGCCTGTCCACCGACCCCAGGCTGTTTCGCGCCAGCGAAGTGCTGCTGCAGAACCTGGACAACCCCATCGACCCGCTGCAGGAACAGGACGCCCTGTTCGACCTGGCTCACGCACTGAGCAATGTCTCGGGGGGGATCGTCAGTCGCAAGAGCTTCGATTACGTGGCCGCCGAGCGCGCCCGGGAATTTATCCACAGCGCCCTGGGCCGCAGCATCACCCTGGAAGAAATGGCCGACCACGCCGGCCGCGACCGTTGGGCGTTGTCGCGGGATTTTCGCCTGCTGTTCGGCACCAGTCCCTACCGCTACCTGACCATGCGCCGCCTGGACCTGGTGCGCAGCCTGCTGGCCCAAGGCCAATCGTTGGTGGATGCGGCGATGACGGCCGGCTTTACCGACCAGAGCCACATGACCCGGCAATTTCGCAGCACCTACGGCATGCCGCCGTCGCGCTGGGTAAAAATGCTCGGACGCTGAGGGCCGCTGTTGAAAACGCGGTCAAAACATGTGGGGCTTGCTGTGGCGAGGGAGCTTGCTCCCGCTCGACAGCGCAGCTGGAGCCGGCGTTTTGGGGGCGCTTCGCACCCCAGCGCAAGCAAGCTTGCTCGCAACAGCAAGCCCGCTCCCACATTTGGTTTTGGCCCGGCTTTACACCGAGGGGTAAGGCCTACAACTGGCGGCCGGTAATCGGCTCACCGATGGTCAGGAAATTTCCGCCCGCAATGTGGTGCAAGGTACGCAACGGGTCCTGCCCTTCGAAATGCCAATGCCCCTCGCTGAACACGCGCTCGTCGGCATAGGCCGCGACCACTTCGCCCAGAAACAGGTCGTAGGACTGCTGGATGTGGGGCTCGGGCAGCAGGCGGCATTCCAGCCAGGCCACGCAGCCTTCCAACAACGGGGCTTCGGTGTGTTCACCCTGGAAGGTCTGCAGGCCGTAGGCGGTGAACTTATCGATATCAGCCCCGCTGGTGTTGCCGACCGTCTGCACCAGGTCGGCCTGGGCCACGCACGGGACTTGCAGCACAAAGGTGCCGGCGCCTTCGAGCAATTGGCGGGTCCAGGTGGACTTATCCAGCACCACCGCGACTTTGGGCGGCTCGAAATCCAGCGGCATGGCCCAGGCAGCGGCCATGATATTGCGCCGGCCCTCGTGCGCAGCGCTCACCAGCACGGTCGGCCCGTGGTTGAGCAAGCGGTAGGCCTTGGACAGCGGAACGGGGCGACGGTGGGTAGGGCTCATGGACGGTCGGCTCATCAAGCAGGAAAGAAGCCTACGATACCTGAGCCCTACGTTCAGCTCGACAGCTGATTGGCGAATTGCCCCACGGCGCTGACCACCTTCTGCGCACCGTCCTGAATCTCCACGATCACGGTGCCCGCCTCGGCCGCCAGGGCCAGGCCTTGCTCGGCCTGCAGGCGGCCGTCGGTCATCAGGGCCACGGCATCGCGGGCCATGTCCTGGTTCTGGCGCACCACGCCGACAATCTCCTCGGTGGCCTTGCTGGTACGCGAGGCCAACTGGCGAACCTCATCGGCCACCACCGCAAAACCGCGCCCCTGCTCGCCGGCGCGGGCCGCTTCGATGGCCGCGTTGAGCGCCAGCAGGTTGGTTTGTTCGGCAATGCCGCTGATGGTCTTGACGATGGTGCCGATCACCTGGGATTGGTCGTTGAGCGCCTCGATCCCTTCGCCCGCCTGTTGCATGTGCTTGGCCAGGTCACGCATCACATCCACCGCCTGGGTCACCACGGTGGTGCCGCGCTGGGCGCTGTTGTCGGTTTGCAGCGACGTGCTGTAGGCGATATTGGCGGCCTCGGCAACCGCTTGTTCCCGGTTGACCTGGTCGGTGATCACGGTGGCGAACTTGACCACTTTGTACAACCGGTCGGTGGCATCCATGACCGGGTTGTAGGTGGCTTCCAACCACACGGTGTTACCACGGCTGTCCACACGCTTGAAGCGCGCCGCCACGAACTCTCCGGCATTCAGGCGCTTCCAGAAGTGCTGGTACTCGGCGCTGTTGTACTCCTCCGGTTCGCAGAACATGCGGTGATGTTTGCCCTGGATCTGCGCCAGGCTGTAACCCATGCCGCCCAGGAAACGGTCGTTGGCGGTGAGCACGTGGCCGCCGAGGTCGAACTCGATGACAGCGGTGGAGCGCACCAGCGCAGTGATCAGGTTTTCATGCTCGCGCGATGCCTCGATGGTGCGGGTGAGGTCACTGGAGTAGATCGAGAAATGCTTGATGCGCCCATCCGAGCTGCGCACCGGCTGCACGATCGAACGCAGCCAGGCTTCCTGGCCATTGCCACGCATCAGGCGCACGGTGCCGGCGAAGTGTTCACCGCGCACCAGGGCATTCTTGAAGCGCTTTTGAAATTCGTCCTGACGCACATGCGCCGGCACGAGGTCTTCGATGGGGCGCCCCACGATGCTGCCGGATTGGTAAGCCAGTTCCTGCAGGAAATTGGCATTGGCCCACTCAACACGGCCGTCAGCATCCAGCGTCAGGCACAGCATTTCGCTTTCCAGGCTCTCCTTGACCTGCTGCAAGCTGGACAATTCTTCGCGAAGAGCCGACAGCTCCTGCTTCAAACGGGTGTTGAACATGGGGCACCGATGGGTCAAATAGGGAGGAGGATCTGACCTGCATCGGCGCTGCCGGCGTTTTCTGAAGCGCTTTTTTTGCAGTACCCCACTGATTTTTTGGATCCATTAACCACCGTTATTTCGGCATACGCCCATCACCTGATATTCAAGGGTATTGAGCTTGCCGCTGGAGTCTTCATAGGTCATGCGCGACGGCACCGGATTGCACGAACGGATCGGCGGCGTGACGTTGACCACCTTGGCAATGTCCAGCTTCATGCCGTAGCGGTACGCCTGCACTTCAGGCACCGGCTTGCCGACCCGGTTGGCATAGTCGGCCATCGCTTTTTCATTGCGCTCCATCATCAAGGCAAAGGTGCGATCACCACCGCCCTCGGCTACTGCACTGAATGACAACACCACAGCCAGTACACCCAGGCCAAGTTTATAAAAGTTCATCACGTGTTCCTCGACTTAAAGTTCAGTACCGAGAATAAACAGCGAACCCTGACGCCATGTTCACCAGAACATTACTTATTTGTTAGATGGAAGTTAGTTTCCAGAATTGTAATGTTCGTGCCACTTCGCCGTTATCTGCGGTTTGCAACTATCAGCCCGGGCCAGATCAATAAGAACGCCCACCTCCATAAGAAGCTGAACACTGCCACTACCGAGGAGCGCAACATGAGCACTGTGTATTACACCCTTCCCTTTTCATTGATTGCCGCATTGCCCCTGGCCGCCGTGGCTGTGGAAGACAAGCCCGAAGGCTTTATCGAAGGCAGCAGCCTGAATGTGCTGGCGCGCAATTTTTACTTCAACCGCGATGACCGCAAGGGCCAGTCCAGCCCTACCGGCAATGGCTATTCCGAAGCCTGGGCACAGGGGTTGATCGGCAAGTTCGAATCGGGCTTTACCCAAGGCACGGTGGGGTTTGGCCTGGACGCATTTGCCCTGTACGGCCTCAAGCTCGATTCGGGCACCGGTCGCAGCGGCGGCAAGGGTTCGTTCGGCGTGTTGCCGGTGGACAGCGAAGACCATCCGGAAACCGGCTACAGCAAAGTCGGCGGCGCCGCAAAACTGCGTGTACTCGACACCGTGATCAAGGCCGGCGACGTGTTCCCAGTCACGCCGGTGGTGGCCTACGGCGACTCGCGCCTATTGCCCGAAAGCTTTCGTGGCGTGACCGCGCAAAACACCAGCGTCGAAGGCCTGAGCCTGCAAGGTGGCCGTTTGAGCGGCATGAGCCAGCCCAATGAAAGTGGCATGAACAACGGCTTTGCAACGTTCTATGCAGGCAAGGTCGACTCGCCCTGGATCGGCTATTTCGGCGGCGATTACACGGTGAACAAGCACCTCAGCCTGAGCCTGTACAGCAGCCGCCTCAAGGACGCCTGGGATCAGTATTACCTGGGGAGCGCCGCCAGCTACCCGCTGAACGAAGACGTCTCGCTGTTCGGCGACGTCAACTATTACAAGGCCGTGGATGAGGGCAAGAAGCGGCTGGGTGAATTCGACAACAGCATCTGGAGTGCCAGGGTCGGGGTGAAGGTCGACGCCCACAGCGTGGCCGTGTCGCACCAGCGCAACAACGGTGACGACGATTTTGATTACCTGCGCCAGTCAGACTCGATCTTCCTCAACAACTCGATCCAGTACAGCGACTTCAACTCACCCAAGGAGCGTTCGTGGATGGTGCGCTACGACCTGGACATGCAGGCGTTCGGCATTCCCGGCCTGTCGTTCATGACCCGCTACGGCAAGGGCACCGGCGCCGACTACAGCAACGCCAACGCGGTGTACATGCGCCGCGACGGGGCGGGCAACCCGCTGACCGATCAACGTCGTTGGGAACGTGATATCGAAGCCAAGTACGTGGTGCAAAGTGGCAACTTGAAAGACTTGTCGCTGCGTTTGCGCCAGGCCACGGTGCGTTCCAGTGTATTCGAGTCAGACTTGGAAGAAGTGCGCGTGATTGCCGAATACCCCATGACCCTTCTCTGACTCATTACATTCGTTCGCGCTTGACTAACATCTGTTCACAAATTGCCAGTTATCAAAACTGTAATATTGGCCTCACCTTCTTGTTAAGTTGAACTTCGTAGACTGGCCTCAACTGGCAACACCGAGCACATTCATCTCTGAAGCTTTTGTGTAGCTCCTTTGGAAAGAGATGGATTTTTAGCGCCCCACTGGGGCGTTTTTTTTGGCTGTTCACTTTAGTTGCGACCGATGGTCGCAGTTGACCCTGAAGTTACTTCACGGTTCAGAGTCTGCGACTCCCCGGCAACACCCTCCATAAGGAAATGGATCCCCCTTCTCATTGCGAAAAAGGTCAATCCCCATGCGTATCCTTGTGGTTGAGGACGAGCAAAAAACCGCCGCTTACCTGCAACAAGGCCTCAGCGAAAG
The DNA here is from genome assembly GCF_024810135.1 of Pseudomonas sp. BIGb0164. Classification (NCBI taxonomy): domain Bacteria; kingdom Pseudomonadati; phylum Pseudomonadota; class Gammaproteobacteria; order Pseudomonadales; family Pseudomonadaceae; genus Pseudomonas; species Pseudomonas sp. BIGb0164. Next base: position 814,557 of record NZ_JANUEA010000002.1, read on the forward strand.
CGGCTATGTGGTCGACTGCGCCACCAATGGCATCGACGGCCTGCACCTGGCCGGGCAGCACGCTTACGAACTGGTGATCCTAGACGTCAACCTGCCCGGCAAGGATGGCTGGCAAGTGCTGGAACAATTGCGCCGCAACGGCACCCAGCGCGTGATGATGCTCACCGCCCGTGGCCGCCTGGACGACAAGATCAAAGGCCTGGACATGGGCGCCGACGACTACCTGGTCAAGCCCTTCGAATTTCCCGAATTGCTCGCGCGGGTGCGCACTTTATTGCGACGCAGCGAACACATCCCGCAGCCCGAAGTGTTCTGCGTGTCGGACCTGGAACTGGACCCGCGCCGCCACCGCGCCTATCGCGGCACACGGCGCATCGACCTGACCACCAAGGAATTCGCCCTGCTCCAGGTGTTGATGCGCCAGGCCGGTGAAGTGCTGACCCGTACACAGATCATCTCGCTGGTGTGGGACATGAATTTCGACTGCGACACCAACGTGGTGGAGGTCTCCATCAGCCGCCTGCGGGCCAAGGTGGACGACCAGAGCGAGGTCAAGCTGATCCACACCATCCGTGGCGTGGGCTACGTGTTGGAGGCGCGCCCATGAGGACCGGCAGCCTGTCGATGCGCCTGGGGCTGACCGTGAGCCTGATGGGCGCAGGCCTGGTGTTGCTGTTGGCGACCCTGGCCTACGTGGCGCTCAGCCACGAGCTGGAAAAACTCGCGCGCAAGGGCCTGGAGAGCAAGATGGAGCAGATCCAGCACAGCCTCGCCCAAGGCCTGGACACCGACGCCATTCGCGGCCGACCGCACTCGCTGATGGACCTGGTAATCGGTCATGACAATTTCTACCTGACCATCGTCGCTACCGCGCCGGATGACCGCGTGTTGCTGAGTGTCGGAGCCAAGCCTCAGCAGCCGTTGCTGACTGACTATGCCCATCGCGACACTCTCGGTTATCTCAATTGGGAAGACAGCTACGGCAACCAAGTCCTGAGTGCCTCAAGCCTGATGCGCCTGGCCAGTGGCGAACGGGTGCGCGTGGTGCTGTCCCTGGACCGCATGGACGACCAGGCCTTGCTCAGTGCCTACCTGCGCGCCACGGTGATCGCCTTGCCGATGCTGCTGATCCTGATCGGCATGGGCGCCTGGTGGTTGGTACAACGTGGGTTGGCGCCGTTGAAGCAATTCAGCCAGGTCGCGGCCAAGGTCACCACCCAGGACCTGACCCATCGCCTGTCCGTCGACAACTTGCCGCAGGAGCTGGGTGAGCTGGCGCAGGGTTTCAACGTGATGCTCAAGCGCCTGGACGCCGGGGTGCAGCAGCTCTCGCAATTCTCCGATGACCTCGCCCACGAACTGCGTGCGCCCCTGACCAACCTGATGGGCAAGGCCCAGGTGACGCTGTCGCGCCAGCGACCGCCTGAGGAATACAAGGCGGTGCTTGAATCCAACACCGAAGAGCTGGAGCGCCTGGCGCGCATCGTCTCCGACATGCTGTTCCTGGCCCAGGTCAGCCACCCCGCCGCACGGGCTTCGTTCACCGCCGTGTCACTGGCCGACGAAGCCCACCGGGTGATGGCGTTGTTCGCCCTGAGCGCCGAGGACAAGCAGTTGACCCTGACCTTGAGCGGCGATGCCCAGGTGCAAGGCGACCGCCTGATGATCCAGCGCGCGCTTTCCAACTTGCTGTCCAATGCCATCCGCCACACGCCACAAGGCTCGAACATTTCGTTGCTGGTGGAGGCCTATGGCAACCACGCTTCAGTGTCCGTGAGCAACCCGGGCCCGGGGATTGAAGCGCAACATTTGCCTCACCTGTTCGAGCGCTTCTACCGTGTCGACAGCAGCCGTGCACGCACCGAAGGCGGCACCGGTCTGGGACTGGCCATCGTGCGTTCGATCATGAGCCTGCACCAGGGCCAGGCTGATGTGCGCAGCCTGCCTGGAGGCTTCACGTTGTTCCGGCTGGTCTTCCCCCTATAAATCAGCATCTTCTGTTGTGCTTCGGGTGGGAGCTGGCTTGCCTGCGATAGCATCACCGCACTGCAACGGAGACACCGAGGTGCCTGCATCGCAGGCAAGCCAGCTCCCACATTTTGTCCACAGTGTTTTCATGACTCCTCTTTGCGATGTGCCCATTGGTAGAGGGCCGGCAGCACCAGCAAGGTCAGCAAGGTGGAAGAGATGATGCCGCCGATCACCACCGTCGCCAGCGGGCGCTGCACTTCGGCGCCGGTGCCAGTGGCCAGCGCCATGGGGATGAACCCGAGGGACGCCACCAGTGCCGTCATCAGCACCGGGCGCAAGCGTGTCAACGCCCCTTCATGGATCGCCGCCGACAATGAACGCCCTTCCTCGCGCAGGTTGCGGATAAACGCAATCATCACCAGCCCGTTGAGCACCGCCACGCCGGACAACGCGATAAACCCCACCCCCGCCGAGATCGACAGCGGAATGTCCCGCAGCCACAGCGCCATGACACCACCGGTTAACGCGAACGGAATGCCGGTGAACACCAGCAACCCATCCTTGAGGTTGTTGAACATCATGAACAGCAACCCGAACACCAGCAGCAAGGCGACCGGCACCACAATGCGCAAACGCTCGGACGCTTCTTTCAACTGTTCGAACTGGCCGCCCCAGCTGGTCCAGTAACCGGCCGGCACGTTAACTTGCGCGGTAATGGCCGCCTCGGCCTCCTCGACAAACGAGCCGATGTCACGCCCACGCACGTTGGCGCTGACGATCACCAGGCGCTTGCCGTTCTCGCGGCTGATCTGATTGGGGCCAAGCACCAGGTCCAGGCTGGCCACCTGGGACAACGCAATAAACCCCAATTGCCCCGAGGCATTGCCGGCCAACGCCGGTACCGGGATCAACAACCGCGACAAACCATCGATGTCGGTGCGCAACGCGTCGGACAAACGCACGACCATGTCGAATCGGCGATCGCCTTCGTACAGCGTGCCGGCCTGGCGCCCGCCGACGGCGACGGCAATGGTGTCCTGCACATCGCCCACATTCAGGCCAAAACGCGCGGCCTTGTCGCGGTCGATATTGATGGTCAGCACCGGCAAGCCGGACGTCTGCTCCACCTTCACTTCCGAGGCGCCATTGAGGGTTTGCAAGGTCTCGGCGATCTCGGCAGCCGTCTTGTTCAGCACCGCCATGTCATCACCAAATACCTTCACCGCCACATCGCTGCGCACCCCGGAAATCAGCTCGTTGAAGCGCAACTGGATCGGCTGCGACAGTTCATACGCACTGCCTGGCACAATCGCACTGGCCCGTTGGATATCGGCGATCAGGGCTTCGCGGGACTTTTTCGGGTCCGGCCATTGGTCCTTCGGCTTGAGCATCACGTAGCTGTCGGAAATGTTCGGCGGCATGGGGTCCGAGGCAATTTCCGCCGTGCCGGTGCGCGCAAACACTCGCTCGATTTCCGGCACCTGGGCCATCAAGGTTTTTTCCAGTTGCTGCTGCATCTGCACCGATTGCGTGAGGCTGGTGCCGGGTACGCGCAGGGCTTGCTGGGCGAAGTCGCCTTCGCTGAGGCTGGGGATAAACTCGCTGCCCATGCGACTGGCGACCCAGCCCGAACCCACGATGGTCAACACCGCCAACCCGAACACCAGCGGACGGCGCGCCATCACCCAGTCGAGCACCGGCGCATAGGTGCGACGTGCGGTGCGCATTACCCCGTTGTCTTCTTCCTTGACCTTGCCGGTGACGAACAGCGCAATGGCCGCCGGCACGAAGGTCACCGACAAGATCATCGCGCCGAACAAGGCGATCACCACGGTGAACGCCATCGGATGAAACATCTTCCCGGCCACGCCGGTGAGGGCGAAGATCGGCAGGTACACCACCATGATGATCAGTTGTCCGAAGATCAGCGCACGCCGCGCTTCCTTGGCGGCCGCGAACACTTCGTGCAGGCGTTCGCTGCGCGTCAGCAAGCGCCCGTGACGTTGTTGCGCATGGGCCAGGCGGCGAATGGCGTTTTCGACAATCACCACCGCGCCGTCGACGATGATGCCGAAGTCCAGCGCGCCCAGGCTCATCAGGTTGGCGCTGACTTTGTTGGTGAACATCCCGGTAAAGGTGAACAGCATCGCCAGCGGAATCACCATCGCGGTGATCAGTGCCGCACGAATGTTGCCCAGGAACAGGAACAACACCGCCACCACCAGCAACGCGCCTTCGAAGAGGTTTTTCTTCACGGTGGCGATAGCTTTTTCCACCAGGTGGGTGCGGTCGTACACGGTGACCGCCACCACGCCTTCAGGCAGCGAACGGTTGACCTCCTCAAGTTTTTTCGCCACCGCCTGGGACACCGTGCGGCTGTTTTCGCCGATCAGCATGAACACCGTGCCCAGCACCACTTCCCGGCCGTTTTCGGTGGCCGCCCCTGTGCGCAACTCACGGCCGATGTCGACCTGTGCCACATTACGCACACGAATCGGCGTGCCGTCCGAGGTGGTGATCACGATATTGGCAATGTCGTCGACAGACGCCACTTGCCCCGGCGCGCGGATCAACAACTGTTCGCCGCTGCGCTCGATATACCCGGCGCCGACGTTGGCGTTGTTACGCTCCAGCGCCGTGACCAGATCGCCCAAGGTCAGGTTGTAGGCCGCCAGGCGCTTGGGGTCGGGGGCGATCTGATACTCCTTGGCGAAACCGCCGATGGTATTGATCTCGGCCACGCCCGGCACGTTGCGCAGTTGCGGCTTGATGATCCAGTCCTGGATCACCCGCAGGTCAGTCGGGGTGTAGGGCGTGCCGTCGTCCTTGAGCGCGCCCTCCTTAGCCTCCACCGTCCACAGGAAAATTTCACCGAGGCCTGTAGAAACCGGCCCCATGGCGGTTTCGATACCGTCGGGCAACTGCTCGTGGGCCACTTGCAGGCGCTCGTTGACCAACTGGCGGGCGAAGAACAGGTCGGTGCCGTCTTTGAAAATCACCGTAACCTGGGACAGCCCGGAGCGCGACAGCGAACGGGTCTGCTGCAAGCCCGGCAGCCCGGCCATGGCGGTTTCGATGGGAAAGGTGATGCGCTGTTCGGTTTCCAGCGGCGAGTAACCGGCCGCTGCGGAGTTGATCTGCACCTGCACGTTGGTGATGTCGGGCACCGCGTCGATGGGCAACTTCTGATAGCAGGCGATGCCGACACCGGCCATCAATAGCACCCCCAGCAGCACGATGATGCGCTGCTCGATGGCAAATTGGATAAGGCGTTCAAACATGGGGAATCACTCGCAGGATCAATGGGCGTGTTCGGCCGAGCCTTTGCCCAGTTCGGACTTGAGGATGAAGCTGCCGACCGTGGCCACCTGTGCCCCGGCGTCGAGGCCCTGGCGCACTTCGACGTAACCGTTTTCGCTGACGCCCAGTTCCAGATGGCGGGTGATAAAACCGTCCGGGGTGCGCACGAACACCGAGGGTTTGTCCTCGACAGTCTGGATCGCGGCCTGCGGCACGGTGACTTTGGCCTGGTAGGTGTCGGTGGCCACTTGTACCGACACAAACAGGCCGGGGCGCCAGGCGTCATCGGGGTTGGGCACGGTCACGCGCACGGTGGCGGTGCGGGTTTGCTCACCGAGCAGGTTGCCGACATAGGCCACGGTGCCTTGCACCTCGGTGCCCATTTCCGTGGAGCTGACGGTCACCGGTTTGCCGACACGCACCTTGTTCAAGTCCTTGGGAAACACGCCGAAGGTGACCCACACCTGAGACAGGTCCGAGAGGGTAAAGGCGTTGCTGGTTTCGCTGACCACCTCGCCCACGCCCAGGTGTTTTTCCACCACGGTGCCGGCGAACGGCGCACGCAATTCATAGCGATTGCCGCCCACCAACACCGCGCTGCCGCTGAGGGCGTTCATCTTCTGGCGCGCATTGTTCAGGGCGATTTCGGCTTCCTGCTGGGCCTGGCGCGCCAGCAGGTAATCCTGCTCGGCGGAGATTTTGTCCTGCCACAACTGACGCTCACGCTGCAAGGTGGTGCGGGCCAGTTCGACCCGACGTTCGCTGGCCGCCAACTCGCTGCGTTGGTCGGAAATCTGCTGGCTGGCGATCACTGCCAGCACCTCGCCCTTCTTTACCGACTGGCCAAGATTGACCTTCACCGACTCCACCACGCCTGCCGCACGGGGCACGATGTGCGAGGTACGGTCTTCGTCGAAACGCACTTCGCCGGGCAGCGTGAGCATCGTGCTGATCGCACGGGGCTGCGCCTGAGCAAGCTGAATGCCGGCCGCCTGGATCTGCTGTTCGGTGAGTTCAAGTGCGCCTTCTTCTTCGTCGGCCGTGGCAAAACCGGACAGCATCAGGCCGAGGGCGACGGCAAGCGCCACGCCATGTTTAGGGTTCATAGAGGACTCCAGAAAATCAAAACCGGGCGAGGTCGCCGTAGATTCGTTCGATGCGCACCCAGGCGTCGGTGGCCTGGGCGGTGGCCGCGAGGTATTGGGTGCGGGCTGCGATCAAGGTGCGCTGGGCGTCGAGCACGTCGAGGAAGTTGAACTTGCCCATCTCGAAGCCACGGGTGGCACTGTCCACCGCACGTTGCGCGGCCGGCAGGATCTGCTGGTTGAACGCACGCACTTCAGTGTTCGCGGTTTGCCACAGGTCCAGGGCCTGGCGGGTTTCGGTGCGCAGGCGAAGCTCGGTGGCGTTGCGCAGGTCGCGGGCCTGGTCGGCACGACGGCTCGCCGCGAGTACGCTGCCCTGGTTGCGGTTGAACAACGGAATGGGCATCGACACGCCGATCAGGTTCACCCGCTCGCGCGCACTGGCGTCGTATTGACTGCCGATGGACAGGTCGAGGTCAGGAATGCGCTGGGCTTTTTCCAGGCCGACGCTGGCTTCGCTTTGCAGGATCTGCAGTTCGGCCAGGCGCAGTTCGGTGGTGTGTTCCAGGCGTGCCAGCAACTGGGCCGAGGCGGGCAACTGCGGTGCCACTTGGGTGGGCGTCGCAACAGCCTGGAAGTCGATGGCGGCGCTGCCGGTGCTGGCGGCCAGGCGACGATAGGCGTCGGAGAGACCGACCTCGGCGCGGTTCAGTTCCAGGCGTATTTCCGACAGTTGCACCTGAGCGCGGGTGGCTTCCACCGGCGACGATTTGCCCGCTGTCACACGCCCATTGGCGACCACCAGGCCGCGCTCGGCCAGGGCCAGCGAGCGCTGCGCCAGATCAAGGCGCTCCTGGGCGCGCAGGGCGCTGTAATAGCTGTCGATCACCTCGGCGCGCAAGCCGTTGCGCCGCTGCTCCAGGGTCAGCGCCGCCGCGTCCTGGGCCCGGGTCGCCACGTCGATACGCGCGCCACGCTTGCCGCCCAGTTCCAGGGTCTGGCTGAGCTTGAGGGTGGTGGTGCGGGTGTCGCGGCGGGTGTCTTCGGCATCCAGCGAAACCACCGGGTTGGGGATCAACCCCGCTTGCTGGCGACCGCCCCTGGCGATGTCGATTTCCCATTGCGCAGCCGCCAGGTCCGGGTTGTTGGCGAAGGCGGTTTGCAGGGCCGAGTCGAGGGTGAGGGTTTGTGCTTGGACGGCACTGGCGGCTGCCCACAAGGCCGCCGCCCCCAACAGTGTTCTAAGCAAAAGTGCCATAACGAGAGTTCCACGCCCATGAAATTGCTGAGGTTTCCCAGCGGGGGCACTGTAGCGTTCGGCACTTATCGCGGCGGTGGAGGAAAGATTACAAATCCGTCAGGCATGCACCTCGTCATGCTCATCGTGCTGGAACCCTTCGCCCTCGACCTGAATGGTGGCGTGGGAAATATCGAATTGTTCGTGCAGCAACTCCGTCACTCGACTGAGGATCTGTTGCTCGGAGCCTTGGGACGCATCGGCGACCAGGTGCGTGCTCAGCACATTCTTGCCGCTGGTCAGGGCCCAGATGTGCAAGTCGTGCACGTCCTTGACCCCCGGCACACTGCGAATGCGCTGCTCGACCTGATCGATATCCACGCCATCGGGCACACCTTGCAGCAGCACGTTCATGCTTTCCTTGAGCAGCGTCCAGGTGCGTGGCAGCACCCAGAAACCAATGGCCGCCGCCACCAGAGAATCGACCCAGCCCCAACCGGTGAGCATGATCACCACCGCCGCGATGATAACTCCGATGGAGCCGAGCATGTCGCTCCACACCTCCAGGTAGGCGCCCTTGACGTTGAGGCTCTCGCCACTGGCAGCGCTGAGCAGGCGCATGGAGATCAGGTTGACGATCAGCCCCAGCACCGCAATCACCAGCATGCCGGTGGACTGGATCTCAGCCGGCGCCTGCAGCCGCTGGTAGGCCTCATACAGGATGTAGAACGCCACGGCGAACAGCAGCAACGCATTGAACGCCGCCGCCAGGATCTCGAAGCGCGCATAGCCGAAGGTGCGCTTGCGGTCGGCCGGGCGCTTGGCGACCTGGATGGCCACCAGGGAAATCGCCAGGGCCAGGGCGTCGGTCATCATGTGCGCCGCGTCGGACAACAGCGCCAGGCTGCCGGTGACGAAGGCACCGATCACTTCAGCGATCATGAAGCTGCCCGTCAGGCACAGGGCCATCCATAACTTGCGCTCGTGGCCGGCGCGTACCTGGGCGTGGTTGTGTCCTGCGCTCATGAAGCGGTACTCCTGATTCGTTATGTAGGCGCCGGCTTGCCGGCGATAACGGTTTTGGGGATTGCGTCGACCTTGCGGGCGGCATCGCCGGCAAGCCGGCTCCTACAAAGATAGAGTCCTGACGCCAAAAAGTGGCATGCCTTGCGGATTTGTCATCCGGCCGCCAGTCCGGCGTTATTTTTGCCGCACCAAAATCGCACACGGGCGCTCTGCCACGGTTCTATCAGGTATGCTTTTCGTGCAGGAAACAAAAAGAAACAAATTAGCCAACCTGTTCGATAAGGAGTTCCGTTTTGGAGTTATCGACTGCCGCGTGGATGGTTCACGACACCCGCCTCATGTTTTGTGTACTGCTGGCCATCGCCAGCATCATCGTACTGATCAGCGCGACCAAGTTGCCGCCGTTCCTGTCGATCCTGATTGGCACCTTCATCGCCGGTGTCGGCGCCGGGCTGCCACCGGAAGAAGTCGCCAAGGCGTTCAGCAAGGGTGCCGGCGCGATCCTGGGTGAAGCCGGCATCATCATTGCCCTGGGCTCGATGCTCGGCGCCCTGATGGCAGAGTCCGGCGCCGCCGACCGCATCGCCACCACCCTGCTCGGCCTGGGCAAGGGCAAGTCGTTGCCCTGGGTCATGGCGCTGGTGGCCATGGTGATCGGGCTGCCGCTGTTCTTCGAAGTGGGCCTGGTGATGATGGTGCCGATCATCTTCGTGATGGCCAAACGTTCGAACCTGCCACTGCTGAAAATCGCCATCCCGGCGCTGGCCGGCATGACCACCCTGCACGCCCTGATGCCGCCGCACCCAGGCCCGCTGATTGCGGTGGGTGCGCTGCATGCCGATTTGGGCCTGACCATGTTGCTGGGCTTCTGCCTGGCGGTGCCGGCGGTGATCCTGGCCGGCCCGATCTACGGCAACTGGTTGTCCAAGCGCCTGCACGTGGATGAACCCGCCGACATCGGCGCACTGTTCAGCGCACCGCCTAAAGCGCCGCGCCAGCCGAGCTTCGGCGTGTCGTTGCTGATTATTTTGTTGCCGGTGATCCTGATGCTCGGCAGCACCCTGGCCAAGGTCGCCATGTCACCGGAAAGCCCGGTGGCGCTGACCTTGAAGTTCCTCGGTGAACCGCTGATCGCCCTCGGCCTGGCCGTAATCGCCGCCGTGATCTGCCTGGGCTGGGCTGCCGGCATGCCGCGTGCCGAAGTCGGCAACACCCTGCGCAAGGCCCTCGCGCCAATCGCCGTGCTGCTGCTGACCATCGGCGCCGGTGGCGGCCTCAAGCAAACCTTGCTGGACGCGGGCGTCAGCCAGACCATCAGTAAAGTCGCCGAAGGTGCGCACATGCCGTACCTGCTGCTGGCCTGGTTGATCGCCGTGGCCTTGCGCCAGGCCACCGGCTCGGCCACCGTCGCCACCACCACCACGGCGGGCATCCTCGCGCCGATGATGGCGGGGCTGGCGGCGACGCAAAGCTCACTGGTGGCGCTGGCGATTGGCGCCGGCTCGGTGTTCTTCTGCCACGTCAACGACGCCGGGTTCTGGATGGTGCGCGAGTATTTCGGCCTGCAGTTAAAGCAGACGATCTGGGTGTGGTCGGTGTTGCAGACCATCGTTTCAGTCGTCGGCTTGATCGGTACGTTGTTGCTCTGGCATTTCCTGACCTGAGTCCTAGGCGGCCAAGGTGTGGCGCTTGCCAAACAGCGCCACACTCACCACGCCCACCGCCCCCATCACCACGCAATAGCCCACGCAGATCCACGGGCTGGTCGGCATCAGCGCGATCAGCAGCAGCGGCGTGGTGCTCGCCCACAGTGCGTAGGCAATGTTGTAGGTGAAGGAAATGCCCGACACCCGCACCTGCGCCGGGAACAGGCCGACCATCACCGACGGCACCGCGCCGACCACCCCGCAACTCAAGCCCGCCACGGCATACGCCGCGCCCAGCCAGACGCCACCGGCGATGAGGCTGGCGTACAACACGGCAATCCCCACCGGTAGCAGCAGGCTGTAGACCAGCACCGCGCGCCAGGCGCCGATGCGGTCCACCAGCAGGCCGGCGAGCACGCAGCCGATGTTCAGGAACACGATGCCCAAGGCGCTCAAGGCGAAGGTGTGGCTGGGGCTCATGCCGAAGGTTTTCTGCATCATGGTCGGGGTGATGACCACCAGCACGACCACGGCGGAGGTGAGCACACAGGTGAGGATCATTGCCGGCAGCAGTACGGCGCGGTGGTCGCGCAGCACCGTGCGCAACGGCAGTTCGGCGGCGGCCTGGCGGCGGGCCTGCATGTCGAGGAACACCGGGGTTTCGCTGAGCCAGCGGCGCAGCCACACGCCGATCACACCAAACACGCCGCCGAGCAGGAAGGGGAAGCGCCAGGCGTAGTCGAGGATTTCGGCCGGGGTGAAAACTTGCGCCAGCAGCGTGGCGGTCAGTGCGCCGAGCAGGTAGCCAAAGGTCAGGCCGGCTTGCAGGAAGCCCAGGGCGTAGCCGCGATGGTTTCTCGGCGCGTGTTCGGCGACGAAGGTCCAGGCGCTCGGCACTTCACCACCCACGGCGGCCCCTTGCAGCACGCGCAACGCCAGCAGGATCAATGGGGCGAAATAGCCGATTTGCGCGTAGGTTGGCATGACGCCAATCAGCAGGCAGGGCAGCGCCATCATCAGGATACTCAGGCTGAACACCCGTTTGCGCCCCAGGTGATCTGCGAAATGCGCCATCAGGATGCCGCCCAGTGGCCGCGCCAGGTAGCCGGTGACGAAGATGCCGAAGCTTTGCAGCAGGCGTAGCCACTCGGGCATTTCCGGCGGGAAGAACAGTTGGCTGAGGGTCAGCGCGAAGAACACGAAGATGATGAAGTCGTAGATTTCCAGGGCCCCGCCCAGGGCGGCCAGGCCCAGGGTTTTGTAGTCGGAGCGGGAAAAACGCTGCGCCCGTGGGAAAGAGGTGGCAGTCATGACAAGGCTCGGCAGACAAACAAAATGGCGTGCAGGTTATGAGCTGGGCCGAGTGATGGCAATCACGACAGATATATTTGTTTTCCTCATTGATCGATGAAGATAACTGCATTCCCATATCAATGGCCGTAGCGGAACATGCCGTAAAACTGCCAACCCCCATAATAAATACAAGAGGAATGACTCGTGGCCGATGCTATCGAAGAAAGCCGCTATGCCCGATTTGCCCTGCGTTGCTCCAACTTTGCCGAGCGCTGGTTTCCAGATTCCTGGGTGTTCGCCGCCCTCGCCGTGATTATTGTCGCCGTGGCGACCCTGGGCATGGGCGCTGCGCCGGCCGAAGCCGCCAAGGCCTTTGGCGACGGGTTCTGGAGCCTGATCCCGTTCACCATGCAGATGGCCTTTGTGGTGATCGGCGGTTACGTGGTCGCCAGCTCCCCGCCTGCGGTGAAGCTGATCGACCGCCTGGCGCGCATCCCCAAGAACGGCCGCTCGGCCGTGGCGTGGGTGGCGTTGATCTCCATGGTTGCGTCCCTGCTGAACTGGGGCCTGTCCCTGGTGTTTGGTGGTTTGCTGGTGCGTGCGCTGGCCCGTCGCACCGATTTGCGCATGGATTACCGCGCTGCCGGCGCTGCGGCCTACTTGGGTCTTGGGGCCGTGTGGGCCTTGGGACTGTCGTCGTCAGCCGCGCAATTGCAGGCCAACCCGGCAAGCCTGCCGCCGTCGATTTTGTCGATTACCGGGGTGATCCCGTTCACCGACACCATCTTCCTGTGGCAATCGGGCGTGCTGCTGTTGGCACTCATCGTGGTCTCGCTGATCATCGCCTACGCCACCGCACCGGGGCCGAACAGCGCCCGTGATGCCAAGGCTTGCGGCGTCGACCCGGCGTTCAATCTGCCCAAGGTACAAGCGCCTACCCGCCCTGGCGAATGGCTGGAACACAGCCCGTTGCTGACCATCCTGCTGGCGTTGCTGGCGGCAGGTTGGTTGTTTCACGAGTTTTCGACCAAGCCGGCGATCAGCGCCATCTCGGGGCTCAACACCTACAACTTCCTGTTCATCATGGTCGGTGCGCTGCTGCACTGGCGCCCGCGCAGCTTCCTTGATGCCGTGGCGCGTGCGGTGCCGACCACCACGGGCGTGCTGATCCAGTTCCCGCTGTATGGCTCGATTGCGGCGCTGATGACCGTGGTCAAGGGCGGCGACGGCCAGACCCTGGCGCACCATATCTCGCTGTTCTTCACCTCCATCGCCTCCCACGACACCTATGCCTTGTTGATGGGCGTGTACTCGGCAGTGCTGGGCTTCTTTATCCCGTCGGGTGGCGGCAAGTGGATCATCGAAGCGCCTTACGTGATGCAGGTGGCCAATGACCTGCAATACCACCTGGGCTGGGCGGTGCAGATCTACAACGCTGCCGAGGCGCTGCCGAACCTGATCAACCCGTTCTATATGTTGCCGCTGCTGGGCGTACTGGGGTTGAAGGCGCGAGACCTGATCGGGTTCTCGTTTGTGCAGTTGCTGGTGCACACACCGTTGGTGCTGTTCCTGTTGTGGGCGTTGGGGACGACGTTGAAGTACTTGCCGCCCGTCATGCCCTAACCCGACTGTAGTGAGCGGGCTTGCCCCGCGCGGCGGCGTGTCAGGCGCATTGTGCTTATCTGATACACCGCCGCGCGGGGCGAGCCCGCTCACTACAAAGGGCGGGCGTTCGAATCGTTGTCTTCTTTCCGTCACATTGCGTTGTTACCGTCCTGCGAAATATCTTGCAACATCTCGCCAGCAAGGACTCCCAGCAATGAGTGATGAGCACGAAGACCGCCCTTCCCCCGATTCCGCAGACCAGGCGCCGGTTGACACCAGCCGCCGGCGTTTCCTGGGAGGCGCGGCAGTGCTGGGGGTCGGCGCCACCTTGAGTGCGTGCGGCAACACCAGCGAAGCACCGGGCAAGCCGGTGGCGCGACCGCTCACCCCGCAAGAGCTGGACAAGGCCCTGCACGACCAGGTGAAAACCGTGGTGGTGATCTATGCCGAGAACCGCAGTTTCAACAACCTGTTTGCTGACTTCCCCGGTGTCGAGAAGCCTCTGTCCGCCCTTTCTGCGGCCGACGTGCAACAACGCGACCGCGACGGCAGCCTGCTGACCACCCTGCCTCCAGCCTGGGGCGGCGTGTTGCAAGTCGGCCCGCAAAGCGTGGACGGGGTGACCTACCCCAGCGAAGTGCAATTCCAGGAAAACCTGCCCAACGCGCCCTTCGCCCTCAAGGGCCCGAACGCCGAAGACCTGCCTTTGAGCCTGGTGACCCGCGACCTGTGGCACGTGTTCTATCAGAACCAGATGCAGATCAACGGCGGCAAGAACGACAACTTTGTCGCCTGGGCCGACTCCGGTGGCCTGGTGATGGGGTATTACGCCCAGAGTCGTTATTCCCTGCGCCTGTGGGATGTGGCCAAGGAGTTTGTGCTCTGCGATAACTTCTTCCAGGGCGCGTTTGGTGGCTCGTTCCTCAACCACCAGTACCTGATCAGCGCCACGGCACCGTTTTACCCGAATGCCGCGCAATCGGTGGCCAAGGCCCAGATCGCCACGCTGCAAAGTGATGACCCCACCGATCCGCGTCTCAAGCCTCTGGACAAATCCCCGGCCAGCGCCATGACCGGCCCGCCGCAGTTCGGCCCCAGCGCGCTGACCCCGGACGGCTACGGCGTGAACACCCTGGCCCCGCCCTACTGGCCGACCTGGATCCGCGACCCGGAAAACCCGGATTATTCCAAACCCGATCTGCCCAACGTGCTGGTGCCGCAAATCCACGAGCACATCGGCGACAAACTGTCGAAAAAGAACGTCGACTGGGCGTGGTATGCAGGAGCCTGGCAGGCCACGCTGGACCAGTTCAAGGACTCGGGCGGTATCCCCAAGATCCCGAACTTCCAGTACCACCACCAGCCGTTCAACTACTTCAAGAAACAAGGGCCGGAAAACCGCGCCGAGCGAGACAAACGCCTGCGCGACGGTGGTTTGGGCGATGAGTCGAGCACCAACACGTTCTTCGCCGATGCCCAGGCCGGCAAGCTGCCCGCCGTCACGTTCTACAAGCCCCAAGGCAACCTGAACATGCACGCAGGCTATGCCGACGTAGCCTCGGGCGACCGCCATATCGCCCGTGCCTTGAAGGTGCTGCAGGAAAGCCCGCAGTGGAAAAACATGGTGGTGGTAGTGACCGTCGATGAAAACGGCGGCTGGTGGGACCATGTGGCACCGCCAAAAGGCGACCGATGGGGCCCGGGTACGCGGATTCCGGCACTGGTGGTGTCGCCATTTGCACGCAAGGGTACGGTGGACCACACGGTTTACGACACGGCGTCGATCCTGCGCCTGATCACCCGTGTGTTCCAACTGGAGACGTTGGACGGCCTCAAGCAGCGTGACGACGCCATGACCGCCCGTGGCCAGAAACCGATGGGCGATCTGACCAACGCGTTGCAGTTCACCCTGTAGGTTTTCTTATCCAATAGCGACACACCTGGCGATTTAGCACGCGATTTTCCTGGTCAACCGCTACTGTGTGCACGTGGGCTTTCACCCCGCGCAGACGGGCTTTCGCTGACAAGGAACCGACAATGTTTAAACCGACCAGGTTGTCCTTCACCCTGGCCGCACTGATGGCCAGTGCGGTCGTACAGGCCGACATCGAAGTGCCGCTGGGCAGCACGCAACGTGTGACCCAGCTGTTCGCTTTTCCCAACAACTGCAACGTGATCTGCTACCGCCCGTGGACGCTGGAGCAAACCGCCGAGCATTATTTGAACCAGAGCCTCCAGCGGGACGGCTACAGCCGGGCCAAAGTCAGTGTGAAGACCCATGACGGGCAGGTGTCGGCCACCTTCAGCGGCGTGCCCGACAACTACGGCCAACCGCTGACCACGCTGCTCAACACGGCCGACCTGGCCTACCAGGGCGCCAGCAAGCTCAACACAGACGGCAAATGGGCCTATAACTGGTACCTGTTCCTGCCGCTGGGCATGGCCCTGGAAAACCGCAAAAGCATCGAACTGCTGCACTTCCCGCCGGATTATTCGCTGACCCAGGCCCAGGATTACCTGGAATCGGCGACCACCGACCGCTGGGCCACCCTGCTCACCGACAACGGCATCCCGGCCACCGAAACGCCGGCGTACCAGACCATCATCGACATTGCCCCGATCGCCGCGCCGTCCAACGCCGGCAAGGACTTGGAAACCGTCTACAGCTACTTCACCGACTACCAGACGCGCATGGTCAAAGAGTTGAGCCTGCAACCCGGCGGCTCATTGCCGATGGTGGCGTTCGGCGCGCCGGTGCGCAGCTGGATCAAGCAGCAATATGGCCAGACCGTGGGCGTGCTCGGCCTGGCGCAGATCAGCCCGGCAGCGGGTAAAACCGTGTCGGTGCTGGGCGCCAACCACCCCAGTTACATCTGGTACGCGGCCGACCCGGACACCTATGACGGTAACGAGCAAAAGGCCGATGAGGCCGGCTTGAAGGTGATGGGCCAGGACCTGAGCGCTGCTTGCTGGCAAGCCGGGATGGGACAGAAACCGGCGAGCGATCCGAACGTGTTGCTCAAGGCCTGCATGAACACCTGGCAGGTCACCCGCAAAGAGCAGACCTGCGAACTGTTCTACACCTCGGTACGCAACCTGTCGCCGGAGCGAGCCAATGCCCAATGCGCCACGCCCACCGTCAAGGCACAGCTCAAACAGTTGAAAAGCGCCGCGCCAGCCCCTTCCGTCACGGCCCCGGCGCTGTAAGACACACAGAAAAAAACCAATTTCTACTGCCAGATTTGACAGTAGAAATTGGTTGTAACTTGAGCAAGTCTTGAAGTGCCCACATTCGCTGCAAGACTGGCAGTCAGACACTCTCCGCAGGTCGATGCAGCCTATACAAGGAGAGTCATGAACACTAAAGCCAAGGACAAGGCTAAAAAAGCCACAAGCACTTACCTTTATCCCTTCAAGTTGCTACTGGCGGAGGGCTACCCCTCGACTGAGCACTTTGAAGTGATGCAAATGGCCAATGGCATGCAAACCGGCATCCGGACACGTGTCGCCGTTGACAGTCGCGTGTGCATCGCCAAGATCTCAGGTTATGCACTGAGCGAGCGACGCGTGCACACGTTGCGGTTATCCCCTCGCATCCACCTGTACGACTGTTGGTTCACTGGCCTGGTCATGCATTCCTGCAATCCGAACGTGTTCCTCGACTTGCATTACCTGGAAGCCTGGACCGTGCGTAACATCGAGGCCGGCGAACAATTGACCATGGATTACGCCACCACCGAGGACGTGCTGTTCCGGCAATTCGCCTGCCAGTGCGGCGAGCAGAACTGCCGGGGCTGGATCACCGGAAGCGAGGAAGCCCCTAACGCCGAAGGCAGGCAGTGGTACGAACGTAACCGGCCTTAAGCTTCGCCCAGCGGACGCAGGCGATATTGCGGCGGCAACTGCTCGAAACCACTGATGGTAGTGTTCAGGCTCTTCCAGCGACCGTCCTTGATGCCATAGATGCAGCCATGGATCGACAGGCTCTGCCCACGGTGCCAGGCGTTTTGCACAATGCTGGTGTGGCCGACGTTGGCCACTTGCTGAATCACATTCAGCTCGCACATGCGGTCGACGCGTTCTTCTTCGGTCGGCAACTGGGCCAACACATCGCGGTTTTCGTAGTAGAGGTCTCGAATGGTGCGCAGCCAACCGTCGATCAGGCCGAACTGGCGGTCCTGCATCGAGGCGCGTACGCCGCCGCAGCCGTAGTGGCCGGTGACGAGAATGTGTTTGACCTTGAGCACGTCCACCGCGTACTGGATCACCGACAGGCAGTTAAGGTCGGTGTGCAGCACCACGTTGGCCACGTTGCGGTGCACGAACAGATCACCCGGCAGCATGCCGACGATCTCGTTGGCCGGTACACGGGCGTCGGAGCAGCCGATCCACAGGTATTCCGGGGTTTGCTGGCGGGCGAGCTTGGCGAAGAATTCGGGATCTTCCTGTTTGATCGCGTCCGCCCAGCGTTCGTTGTTATCAAGCAGGTCTTGTAGTTCGTTCATCAGGGAAAGCCTCAGGAATGATGCGCAGTTTTGTGACTGACAACCCCACGTCCAGGTCACGCCCTGCCGGTGAATAACAAGCGTGAATCCGCTTGAATCTTTGGGCCGTGCAGCCTGTCCACACACTATAAGCCCCACAGTATGAGGATTGGCCATGACTGAATCACGACGTCCCTACGGTGCCACACAGCCGGAACCCATCGATGACAATGAAGACCGCATGGGTTCGATGCGCGAGCTGGATTTTGACGAAGAAGAACCCACAGCAGAAATCGGCGATGAGATCCCTCGGCGTGAACGTGAACACCGGCTGCCCGACGAACGGGTGCGTGAGGCCGGGCTTACCGGCGCATCCACCGATGATCACGAGCCGACGGACGATGATTTGAGCCCGGAAACGCTGATCCATGAAGACGGTGCACGGGATGCCCGCGAGCCTGGCGAGGGTAACCAGGCAGACTGGGATTTGAGCATCGTCGGTGAAGATGAGATTGGCGGCGGGAATGGGTTGGATGAGGCGGAATTGGCAGATGTCGACCCGATAGACGGTAAACCTTGATACATAGATTTATCGTCGAGCGAACCCTGTGGGAGCTGGCTTGTCGGATCGCCGCATCGCTGCGAAGGCGGCGGTGAATGAAACACCGTCATCGCGGGCAAGCCCGGCTCCCACAGAGGCCGGTGTCCACATTGGAAATGTGTGGTTAATCGACCAGGGTGCAGGCCATGACAACCGCGTCTTCACGGCCGCCCACGGCGGGGTAGTAATCCCGGCGGCGGCCGATTTCGTTGAAACCGTAGCGCTCGTACAGGCGGAAAGCGCCAGTATTGCTGTCGCGCACTTCCAGGAAGCACTCCCGGGCACTGGCGGCATAGGCACGCGACATCAGGTGTTCCAGCAACGCCAGGCCAAGGCCACGGCCCTGGTTTTCCGGTTTGACGGTGATGTTCAGCAGATGCGCTTCATCGAGGATGATCTGCACCACGCCGTGGCCCACCTGCTGCTCGCCTTCGAACATCAGCCAGATCTGGTATTTGCCCAACCCATCGAGAAAGATCCCACGGGTCCAGGGGTGGCTGAAGGCCGCGTATTCGATTTTCAGCACCGCGTCGAGGTCAGCCTCGGTCATCGGGCGAAAGGATAAAGCCTCACTCATCGGTTGTTTTCCAGCGCGCCATCAGCCGGCGCATGGCTTGCCAGACATCAGCCTTACGCTGTGGCTCTTCCATTAATAGTTCCAGGCCCGGCAGGGCCCATACCGAGCCCAGGCCTTCGACCTGCAGCTCGCGATACCAGGACTCGGCGTTGGCCTCGCCGGCAAAGCGCACGGCAGGCAGGCCGATCAGCCACAGGCACACGCAGGGTTCGTCCTCCAGGCGTGCCGACACAAAACCTTGCACAAAATCCCGTGCTGCCTCGGGGCCCTGGTCCATGTTGCCGCGTACCAGAAGCGGCCAGCGCACCGGATCGCCGACGATTTGCGGGCTGTCGGGCAGGCCGGCGGCGCGCAGCATGTCCTTGAGCAGCATGTAGGCC
Source organism: Pseudomonas sp. BIGb0164 (assembly GCF_024810135.1). Lineage (NCBI taxonomy): Bacteria > Pseudomonadati > Pseudomonadota > Gammaproteobacteria > Pseudomonadales > Pseudomonadaceae > Pseudomonas > Pseudomonas sp. BIGb0164. Next base: position 833,762 of record NZ_JANUEA010000002.1, read on the forward strand.
GGGTCGCGGGTCTGGAAGCGTTCACCGGTGGGCAGTTCCACCAGCAGCAGGCAGCGCCCGGCGCGCAGCAATTGCAGGGCAAAACGCGGCGGCGGCACGACAGGGGCCTTGACCACCGGGGCCGCCTCCTCGGCCACCACGGTCGCCTTGGCCGCCGTCGAAGGGCGTGGCACTTCGATCTTGGCGCGTTCCGCCACCGGACGTACGGGCGCAGGCGGCTTGGCCACCGCGACCGGCGCCGCCGCCTCCTCGCCCGACGCCTCGAGCGCCTCATAGGGCTCAAGCGCTTCCAGCAGCTCGGGCCGCGACGGCGCGGCAAACGGCAATTCGGTGCGGGGCAGCCAGTTGACCACCTGCATGGCGGTCAAGTAAGCGCGACGTCGGGACTCGATAAGCACAGCTCGGCCACTTGTGGATAACTAAAGAGCGGGGATTCTACCGCTGTTCGGCAACAATCGCCCACTGCGCACTGACCGGCTGTGGATAAATCCCCCGCCCGATGCAGTACAATCGCGACTTTTCATCGCCAACCAGCGGCCTTTCCCATGATCGAACCCAAGCGCGTCCTGCGCGCCCTCGCCGAACACTGGGCCTTACTTGAGCCACTGTGCGAACACTTCGACCAAGGCACCTTGAGCCTGGGCGAACTGCGCGCACAATTGGCCGCCCAACAACTGGACAGCACGCCACAGGACATAACCAGCCTGCTGGACGTGTGGATTCGCCTGGATATCCTGGTGCCTGTCGCCAAGAGCCCGAACCGTTTCGAGCTCAATGCGCAGATCCACGACTTCCTGGCCTATCTTCGCAAGGAGCACCGGCTTGGCCTGTGCCTGGAAATCGAAGCCTACCTGCGCCACCTTGAGCGCCTGGCCGGTTATATCCAGGACGCCTTCGACATCCGTGATGGCCACGACCTGGCCCGCCAGCTGCGCTTGCTCGACATGCGCGTGCGGGACGTGCTGAAAAAACTCGCCAACGACGAACAGGCCCTCGCCGCCGTGGCCGACCGGGCCAAGACCAGCGACCGGCAGATCCCGTTGCGCCAGCGTTACGCCGAGGTCCTGGCGACCTGGGACGAATACGTCGAACCGATGATCCAGCTGGTGAACGCCGACGGTGCCTTCGAGCAGGGCGTGCGCAAGGTGGAGAACGTGTTGCTGCGCCTTCTGACTGAGCAACAGCGCCTAGGCCATCTGGTGGACGACGACATGCTGCTGCGCACCCACGCGCGCATTCTCGAAATGCAGACCAGCGCCCAGCTGACCTTGCGCCATGCGCGGGAACTGCTGCTGCCCCTGCGTGAAGAGGCACGCCGCCACAACGCCGTGACCCGTGGCGCGGCGCTGGCCCTGTCGGCCATCCGCCGCAAAGGCCTGGACGCGGTGCCTCAGGCGGCCATGCCGATGTTCACCCGCCCGCAAAGCACCTTTCTGGGCAGCGCGAGCCAGGTGGAGGCTTATGTGTACGCGCTGGCGAACTTCGAACCGAAACCGGCAAAGTTTCCAAAAGCGCACAAGTCCTACAAAGGCGACGCCCAGCGCGCACCGCGCACGGTCAAGGAAATGCTCGAGCGCTGCGAAGAGGCACTGCCGATGCCGGACCTGATGACCTGGCTGCTGGAGCAGGAACCGAACGGCGCCACTGACGAATTGCTGTACTGGTTCTCGCGCCTGTCCCGCGAAAAACGCTTCAAGCGCGAACGCCTGGAACGCCGCGATTACCACACACACGAGCACCAGGTCAGCCTGCGCTCCTTCGCCCTGCTCCCGGCCGCTGTTGAAGCGACCGAGAATTCCGCGAGCACACCTCATGCATCTTGATCTTTCCGAACTGTCCCAGCTGGCGCCGATCTTTCGCGAGCTGTTCAAGGGTTACCACGTCAGCCGCCGCGACCCGGAGCTGTACGCGCAACTGTCGAACTTCCAAGACCAGTACCGCACGCTGTTCAAGGCCCTGGGCTTTGAGCTGGTGTGCGACACGCGCGGCTTCTACTATTTCGTGCCGGACACTGCCGTGGCCGCCGCACAGGTGAACAAGACCGCGCAACGCCTGGCGCTGTTCACCTTCATCATCGTCGAGCACCTGGCCGACCAGGGCCGCGACCCGATTGCCGTGCTCGACGGTGGCAGTCTGGGCCGCGATGAGTTGCCCTCATTGCTGGAGAAGTACCGCGACCTGTTTATCCAGGCCGAAGTGCAGACCCAGGAAGAACTCGAAGAAAAGATCATGCGCCGGATGACCCAATTGGGCTTTGCCAGCGAAGACAACGGCGTGTACCGCTTCCTGCCGCCGATGCACCGCTTCCTCGACGTGTGCCTGTCGGTGCAGCAGGACCGCGACCTCGCGGCCAGCGTCCACAGCGTGTTGCCGTTGCCGGCACCGGTGATCATCGATGAAGACAGCGATGAAAAACTGCTGAAAACCGATGACCCGCTGGACCTGAGCGACTTTGCAGACGAGAGCGAAGAAGACGCCCTGGCCCGTGCCATTGCTGAAGAACAGGAGACCGACGCATGAGTAAGGAACGCTACGGCATCCGCCGCTTCGCCCTATTGAACACCGCCGGCTACAGCCTGGGCCTGTTCCCACTGGAAGAACCGTTGTCGGTGTATGGCGCGAACAACCTAGGTAAATCCGCGTCGATCAACGCCTTGCAGTTCCCGATTTTGGCACGCATGTCGGACATGAGTTTCGGCAAGTACACCCTGGAACAATCGCGCCGGTTCTACTTTGCCAGCGACACCAGCTACATCCTTGTGGAAGTGTCCCTGCCCCACGGCCCGCACGTGATCGGTGTGGTCGGTCGCGGTCCGGGCGGCGGTTTCGGTCACCAGTTCTTTGCCTATGCCGGCAAGTTGGATCTGGCGCACTACCAGAAGAACGACACCTGCCTGCGCCAGAAGGAGCTGTTCACCAACCTTGAGCGCGAAGGTCTGAAAGCCTACGAACTCAAGCCCGATGAACTGCGCCGGTTGCTGGTGGGTGGCCACACGTCGATCCCACTGGACCTGACGTTGATTCCGCTGCGCTCCACCAGCGAGCAGAGCCTGAAGACCTTCCGCGCACTGTTTATCAACCTGCTGCACATGCGCGAAATCACCGCGGCCAAGCTCAAGCAGTTGTTCCTCGATGCGTTCGAACACAGCCTGCGTTCCGGCAGCGTGGACTACATCGCCGCGTGCGAAGAAGCCTTCCGTGATGTGCGACGCATGGAGCAGGACTACAACTCGCTGGTGGCCGCCGGGCCGCTGGTGGAAGCGCTGTCCAATGGGGTGAAACAGCGCGATGTCCTGCGCGGCAAACTGCATCGCCTGTCGCCGTTGCTGGATTCGTTGCTGGGCACTTGGTCGGACTACGCCAGTGCGCGCAAGGAAGAGCTGACCATCCAGGCCGAGCACTACCGTAACGAGCAGGACGCGCTGCAGAATGACCAGCGCGGCGGCACCCAGGAGCTGATGCGCCTGGAGCGGGAGATCAGTGGCATCCAGCGTTGGCTGGGCGAGCTGTCGGTGCTCAAGCATCGCTTTGCACTGGTCGATGACGTGAAGGTGCTGGAGCAGCAGTTGCTGGCGGCCAAGGATGCTCACGATGAACTGGCGGGCGCGTTGGCGCAGTCGCGGCAGTTCAGCGCCGAGGACTTGGACGAACGCTTGCGCGATCTGGAGAAGCGCCTGAAGTCGGTCAAGCAGCAGCTCGATCACGCGGACAACAACAGCTACGCCAAGCTGCGCGAAGAATTCTCACAGCAGGATGTCGAGCGTCTGATGCGCCTGTTCAACAGTTCGTTGTTCAGCCTGCCGTTGGGCGAGCATGGCATCACGCTGGACGAGGACGGCCTTTGGGTTAAATCCTTGGAGCAGATCCTCGATGGCTTCAAGGGTGAACGTTTTGAAGTGCCGGGGCTGTCCATCGACATCTCGCACATCGAGCCACCGGCATTGCAGGCCCTGGCGGACCGCGCAGCGTTGCGTGACCAGAAGGAGCGCCTGGAAAAAGAACTCAAGCAGCTCAAGACCCAGCAGGCGGTAGCCGCTGACCGCGCAGCGAGCAAGACCCAGACCGAAGCGCTGTACCAGCAGGTGCTGGATGCGCAGAAAGCGTTGGAAGACTTCCGCCGCGCACAAACCCTGAGCGCAGAGGAAGGCGAGAAACTCGAAAACCTGGCGCAGATGGAAGCGGCCCAGGATGAGTTGAAACGCTCCAGTGATGCGTTTACCGAGCGCGTCCAGCAACTGTCGGCCAAGCTGCAACTGGTGGGCCGCCAGATTGGCGATATGGAAGCCAAGCAGCGCACCCTGGATGACGCCTTGCGTCGTCGTCAGCTGCTACCGGCTGACTTGCCGTTTGGTACACCGTTCATGGACCCGGTCGACGACTCCATGGACAACCTGCTGCCGCTGCTCAATGACTATCAGGACAGCTGGCAAGGCTTGCTGCGCGCTGATGGCCAGATCGAAGCGCTGTATGCGCAAGTGCGCCTCAAGGGCGTGGCCAAGTTCGACAGTGAGGACGACGTTGAGCGTCGCCTGCAACTGCTGATCAACGCCTATGCGCACCGTACCGACGAAGCCCTGACCCTGGGCAAGGCACGCCGGGCGGCGGTCACCGATATCGCGCGGACCCTGCGCAATATCCGCAGCGACTACGACAGCCTTGAGCACCAACTGGCGTTGTTCAACCGCGAGATCAACAAGCGTCAGGTGTCCAACCTGCAGAGCTTCCGCATCGTGCTGGCGCCGAACAAGGAAGCCCTCAAGCACATCGACCAGATCATCCACAGTGCCGGCCAGTATGAGGAAGGCGAAACGCTGTCGGTGTTCGACCTCAGCCAGAGCGCCGAGCAGGACAACAAGAACGAAGAGGCCAAGGAATACCTGGCTCGCCTGGTGGCCGCCAACCATAACCAGTTGGGCCTCAAGGACTTGTTCGAACTGGCGTTCGAGATCACCAAGGTGCACGGCCAGCCGGTGATTCATACCGACATCGACGGTGCGGCGTCCAACGGCACCACCATGACCATCAAGGCGCTGACCAACATGTACTTGTTGCTGCACTTGATGGACCGCGACCAGGCGGGGCGCGTGCGCCTGCCGTACTACCTCGATGAAGCGGCGGACATCGACGAGAAGAACCAGGCGGCGTTGCTGGAAACCAGCCTGCAGTTGGGCTTTGTGCCGATCCTGGCGAGTGTGAAGCCGCAGGTGTCGGCGCAGGTGGCGATCGACTTGGAGGGCGGTAGCGGGCCGAACGGGATCTATATCGATGAGGCGGATTGGAAGTACATCCGTCGTCATGATGTGGTGAAGGCGACGGTGAATGTGCAGGCGGATGAGCCGGAGTTGGATGAGGTCTGATTTTTTCAGCTGAAATGCGAAAGGCCCCTGGATGAGAATCCAGGGGCCTTTTTTATTGCCTGTTCTGGCCTCTTCACGGGCAAGCCCGCTCCCACAGAGGTACGCATTCCAACTGTGGGAGCCGGGCTTGCCCGCGATGAAGGCGACGCGGTTTATTTGCCGAGTGGGATCTTGGGCGCCCAGGTCAGCCACTCATCCTCGAACTTATCGAACAGCGGGAAAGTTTGCTGCGGCCGTGCAGCGTTGCCCATGCGCTCGCCGTCTGGTGTCGCAAAGGCAATGCCACCGGCCACCAGGGTTTCGAGGGACTCGGTGCGCACCGTTGCGCCTTTGAACAGGCCGAAGTCGAGGCCGAAACCGCTGGTGTTCCAGAAACGGCTGCCACTGCGTACCAGCGGTGCGTATTTGGGTTCGATCAGGATGTGGATCAGCACGCGGTCGGCCGTCTGGCCCAACTCGTAACCGGTGACTTTGCCGACGGTCACTTCACGGTAGGTGACGGGAACGCCTTCCTTCAACGAACCACGACGTGCAGCGCTGAGCGTCAGGCTCAGGCCTTCTTCCTGGTGCACGGCTTCCGGTGGTTGGGCCAGCGCCACGAAGCTTTTTTGCGGCCCGGCGTTTTTGACGGCGGGCTGCACTTCGATGTATTGGCCGGTGACCAACGTTTCCAGGTTCGAGGTTTTCATCAGGCCCAACTCAGGCTTGACCACCCAGAACTGGCTGCCCGTGCGTGCAATGCGATCAGCCACTTGGGTAATGCGCGCGCTGAGCAGGACCGATTGCATGTCGGCACTCAGGTCGACATTCTCGATCTTGCCCACATCCAGCCCTTTGAAGCGGATCGGTGTGCCTGGGCGCAGGCCGTCGGCGCGATCGACCTTGATGGTGACCAGGGTGCCATGTTGATTGGCCGCTTCGCGGTCGGCAAACAGACGGAAACGCGGAATGCGCTTTTTCAACGGCACGTTCGGCTCTGGGGTTTCAAAGGCGATACCACCAGCCATCAGGCTGGCCAGGGATTCACTTTTCACCTGAATGCCGCCGGTGAGGCCACCGGTCAGGGTGACGCCGCTGGCGTTCCAGAAACGCGTCGAGCCGTTGACCAGGTTTTCGTATTCCTTCTCGATGTGGACGCCGATCACCAGTTGCTTGTTCTTGCGCGAGAACTGGTAGCTCTGCACCGAACCGACCTTGACCTGTTTGTAGAGGATCGGGCTGCCCACATCCAGGGAACCGAGGTTGTCGGTGAACAGCACCATGTGCAGGCCTGGGGAGCGCAGGTCCAACGGTGGCGCTTTGGCGCGGGCGACGAATTCGCGCTGGGGCGCGCTGCCTTTGTCGCCGGGGCGGATAGCGATGTAGTTACCTTTGACCAAGGCTTCCAGGCCGGTGATGCCGGCCAGGGAGATCGACGGTTTGACCACCCAGAACTGGGTGTCTTGTACCAGGTAGTCTTCTGCCAATGGGTCGAGCGTCAGCTCGGCGTTGGCGCTGGACAGGTCCGGGTCGATCTTCAGGGTTTTCAGGCTACCGACCTGGATGCCTTTGTACATGACCGGTGTGCGCCCGGCTTGCAGGCCTTCGAAGTCGGTGAGCTTGACCTTGACCTTGATGCCCGCTGCGGCGGCGTCGAAGTCTTCATACAGGCGGAACGGCAGGCTTGGGTCGGTGGGCGGGCTGTCCTTGCGGTTTTCCGGTGTGGCGAAGGCGATGCCGCCGGCGACAATGCTGGACAGGGATTCGCTGCGCACTTTTACGCCGGAGAGGTTGGCGTCGATGCTGATGCCGCTGGCGTTCCAGAAACGGGTGTGTTTGCGCACCAGGCTGGCGTAGGTCGGCTCGATGTAGACCTTGATCTCGACGGTGCTCTGGTCTTCGGACAGCAGGTAGCTTTTGACCTGGCCAACCTGGATCTGCTTGTAGAACACCGGGCTGCCGCGGTTCAGGGAGCCGAGGCGGTCGGCCTTGATCGTCAGGTGCAGGCCGGGCTTGGCATCGGACAACGGCGGCTCTTCGGAGAGCGCCTTGAATTTGCGTGTGGGCTCACCATCGCCAGGGCTGGCGGCGATGTAGTTACCTGAGACCAGGGTTTCCAAGCCGGTGATACCGGCGAGGCTGACGCTCGGTTTGACCAGCCAGAAGCGAGTGTTGGTCTTGAGGTATTGTTCGACGTCCTTGTTCATCTCGATGGTGGCAATCACCCCGCGATTGTTGCCCTCGTCGTCCAGGGCCAAGGCCTTGACCTTGCCCACCGGCATGCCTTTGTAGACCACTTCGGTCTTGTTGACCTGGATGCCTTCGCCGCTTTCAAAGCGAACCTGGATTTCGATGCCCTGCTGGGTATAGGCACGCCATCCCAGCCAGCCGCCGATAATCAACGCAATCAGGGGCAGGACCCAAATGGCCGACCAGTTGGAGGCCGGGCGGGTTTTAGCTTTTGGCAAATCACTCATGGTCGTCGTCCGACTCCGTGTTATCCCAAATCAGTCGGGGATCAAAAGTTACTGCGGCAAGCATCGTCAAGATCACCACACTGGCGAACGCGGCAGCGCCGAGGTTGGCCTCGACACTGGCAAGTCGCCCAAAGTTTACAACCGCCACCAGGATGGCGATCACGAAGATATCCAGCATGGACCAGCGGCCTATGAACTCGATAAAACGGTACATCACAATACGTTGTTGCGCAGACAGCGGTTGATGGCGCTGCACCGAGAACAGTAGCAGACCGATGCCCACCAGCTTGAAGGTCGGCACCAGGATGCTGGCGATGAACACCACGGCAGCGATGGGGAACATGCCATGCTGCATCAACTGGATCACCCCGGCCATGATCGTACTGGGGTCACCCTGACCGAGCGAGTTGATGGTCATGATCGGTAACAGGTTGGCAGGAATGTACAAGATGGCCGCGGTAATCAGCAGCGCCCAGGTACGAGTGAGACTGTTGGGACGACGGGCATGGATCAACGCACCGCAGCGGGTGCAGATCTGCTCATCGCTGTCGGGGTCCTGTTTGTTCAACTCGTGGCATTCGGTACAAATCAGAATGCCTGCATCAATCGCCCGCATGTTCGTCCTCTCCTGACAGGGCTTCCCAGATCTGGTGGGGCGACATCACCACCTCAAGCAACACCTGAACCATCAATAGGCTGACAAAGCAGGCCAGCCCGAGGCCAATCGTGATGGCGGCCATGTCGGCGAGTTTTACGATCGCCACCAGCACGCCCATCAAGTAGACCTCCAACATCCCCCAATCCTTCATGTGGTGGTAGATGCGGTACAGCAGCAGCCCATAGCTGCGGCCGATGTTCCAGCGAATGCTGAGCAACACGGCTAATTGGCACAATAGCTTGAGCAAGGGGATCCCCATGCTGCACAGGAATACCACGACGGAGACACCTTGCATGCCTGTGTCGAACAGACCGACGACGCCGCTCCATACCGTGTCCTCGGACGTCTGCCCAAGTAAGTTGAGCTGCATGATGGGTAAAAAGTTCGCAGGAATGAACAATAGCAACGCGGCGATCACCAGCGCGAGGCTGCGTTCAACGACGTTGTGACGGTGGGCGTAGAGCTCGTAACCGCATCGCGGGCATTGGGCCTTTTCGCCGAGGGCGAGCGCTGGTTTGCGCATCAGCAGATCGCACTCATGGCATGCCACCAGGTCGTCCAGTGGTAAATCCGACACCTCGAGGGCATCAACCGGATCGGGCATAAGTAGGGCTCAGACTCTAAAAAAGGTTAGGTGGCTATTCTAGTGGTCTGGTTCAGAAATAACTGTGCAAATTTGTCGGGGGATGTGGAGTGATCCGGTTTTCGACCGCCCAAAACAAAACCCCATCTGCTTTCGCAAATGGGGTTTCGGAATTTAATCTTGACGATGACCTACTCTCACATGGGGAAACCCCACACTACCATCGGCGATGCATCGTTTCACTACTGAGTTCGGGATGGGATC